>DBEZXW010000062.1:0-73212 GCA_048291725.1 Collinsella sp.
AAGAAGCAAGAAATAAGAACCTTGCTTGTAAGTCAACATAACAAGCAAGTGCGGGTTTTTGGCTTTGGGTTTGGGTTTTATGACCCAAACCCAAAAACCCGCTTCTGTACTGTTATGTTATGTATTGTTAGGCTTAGCCCAACCTAAAACCGATGGTTTCGCGCTGGTTTCAATCCGCAACAACACAAACATACGCTCTGACCTGCTAGTTTTGCGGGTTTTCCTGCTTCTTTTTCGGCCTGCCGCCCTTGGCTCCGTTGACGCGCTGCTTGCCAAAATAAAGGGCGTTTTTGCACATCCTCTCGCTCTCGATTCGGCCTTTTCCGTCTCTCACGAGCAAGCCGATCTCGAGCAGGCAGTCGATGAAATCTTGTGTCTCGGCGATGCTCACCGTCTCGTCGAAAGCCCCCATCGAGCGCATACCGATTGCGCCGGCTAGAATGAGCCAGTCTTCATCGGTGTCCACCGCAATTGAGTGATGCTTGGTGCTCGCCAGAAGCTCGCAGAGCCGCCAGTAAGCGCCGTAGCCCTCGTTACCGCGACGCATGAGCAGCCGTTGGCATTTGATGTCCCGCTGCGCGTTAGCGTCGTGCTGAAACCACGCCATAGGTTCCTGCGCCTGATCGTGCACGTCTTTAGGAATCGCCGTCATCGTCATCACCTCCCGTCGTTAATCCATCGCTTGTCCCCTGCTGGTGCCAGCCGTCCCAAAGGCACTTGCCGACCTCGCGGCAGTTAGTCCAGACGGTCGTTCCGCGAAAGCCACACGCGCTCTTGGGCTTTTCGCCGTGCTCGAGTAGATGAAGCTCGAACTGGCATTGCCCGGGCGTTGGCATCGGCTGCTCACCAAAAAGATCGAGCGCCAGCTGCTCAGCGCTTTGTAAGCTGCTGCGCATATGCATTGCACGCCGATTTGGTCATCAGATGGACAAACATGTCGGGTGTCATATCGTCGAGCTTGTCGCTCTCGAGCATGTCTTTCATGGCTACGATGGGTGTTCCCATGAAACAGAAAGCCAGGTCGGTATCAAGCTCGACGCTCTCATTGCTCTTGGGGTTGAAGAGCGTAATGGTGCCGTCGGCACCGCTGATATACTCGGCAACGGAATCGAGGAACTTGATTGCTTCCTTACGCTTCATGATTGTTCTCCTTGTCATAGATGGAATTGCGAAGCTTGATGTTCAGCTTCGGATGCCGCTTTAGAAGCCACCGCGCTAGAAGCGGCGTATCCGTGTTGTTAATGCCGTAGATGTGCTCAACGCCGTTGCCATCCACGAACGGAACGCCGACGAGCTTGACAGCGCTCTCGTAGCGCTGCTTCTCAATGAGGTACTTGGCGCTTACTCGGATACCTCGCTGGTCGATTGCGAGCGCCGTAAGCTCGATCTGCCGCAGCGCCCTTGGATTGAGCTCGCACCAGAGCTTGAAAAGCTCCTGCCGGTCTCGCAGCTTGAGCGGCACCGGGTACGTTGCCAACCGTTCCTGCCGCATCACGGATTCGAGCGGCTGGGTGTAATCGTCAACATCCATGGCGCTTCCTTGCTTCGCGGCTCATAAAGCGCCTGAATGCCACCTCTGCGACCTCTCGCGGTGCCGATGGCGGGACGGGCAACCTGTGGCGCGTGCGCACGTCTCCAACGCCGCTAACGCCCGGTCGTCGGGCTTCCTCGATGATCACCCGCGCGACCCAGAAACCGTTTGCGTCACGGTCGAGATAGCCCCTCATCGGTCGACCATACGGACGATGAACCAAAGCTCAAGCCCGGCAAGGACGAACGGTAACCAAGGCAGGTTGCATGCTTCGGTAAGCCAGATGATGGCACCAGCCAGGGCAATGAGCAGGATTCCAGTTGCCGCCAGTACGGCAATAGCGCCGCAAAACCACCGCTTAACCGTTGCTAGTGGTGTAAAATTCTCGTTGTCATTACCGTAGGAAGTTTTGACACAGCCCGTGTCTGGTTGCCGCCAGGTGCGGGCGCTTTTGTTTCGCAAGCTTGCGTCATAGCTTTGACGCGCCGGCAAAATGCCGCCTGCGAAACATCGAGCTTGCGACATTTCGCACTCGTCAAAACCACGATGCAAACCGTTGGTTTGCGATTGGGTTTCATACATCTGAAACCCCTCCTTTCTTACTTGCCGATCATGTTGCCGACGGCAACGGCAGTTGCTATGAACAACCAGAGCGTCAATACATTGATAAATTCATCCATTACGCGATTTCCTCCCATCCCATCAAATCGTTAGGGCTGATGTTGGCAACATCACAGATAGCCATGATCTTGTCAGCGCCGGGGATATAGCCCTCGCCGCTCTCGTACTTGACAACGGAATCTTTGGAGATACCAACACGGCTAGCAAATTCATCCTGCGTGATGTCGAGCTTGGCGCGAGCGGCACGAAGATTTGCGGCGAAAACCTCTTTGTTGAACTTCATACGGTTCACCTCCTTTCATTGAGCGATGATTGCAAACCTTGCTTGTCAAGGTTTGCACCCGTATGTTTAGCGGGTTTACCCGTTAAACATACGGCTTTAGGAAGGTTTCTTCCTAACACGCATTGCAGTATAGGCGAGTTTCTTCCTATTGCAAGAGGGAAATATGAAAATATTTGCCTATTCTCGTCCAATAGAATAGAATTCACGGCAGATAGTTGCTAAAACAGGAGGTGTGAAATGAAGCTTGCCATAAAGGGATTGCGAAAAAAGCTGCACATTTCACAAGCGGACTTCGCAAAAGCCGTTGGCGTGTCCATGCGCACAGTCGGATCATGGGAACGTGGCGAATCATTCCCAAACGCCGAACAGGTTTGGAACGCAGCTCTGGCGTTAGGTTGCTCGCCGAATGAGATATTGAGTTGGGATGGTGAAGATAATGAAGGTGACAAAATCACTAGCGATGAACGTGAAATCGTCGATAACTACCGTGACAGCTCGCCGGAATGGCAACAGAACATTTCGATGACCGCCAGAGCTGCTGCATCTGAATCAAAAAGAAAATAAAAAAGCCCCAGCGCTACCGTCCAAAGTCTCGCAGGGGCATACCTAGAAAAGGCAAGGTGATTTTATCATGCCAAAGGGCACGCGTGCCGCCATCTATGCACGTTTTAGCTCGCATAACCAGCGAAGCGAATCAATCGATATTCAGGTAGAAAAGTCACGTGAGTACTGCGCACAAAATGGCCTTGATGTAGTGCGCGTATATAGCGATTACGCGCAGACAGGCCGTAATGTTAAACGCGCTGATTTTCAGCGCATGATGGAAGACGCGAAATTAGGGATATTTGATTATGTGGTGATCTATAAGGTCACGCGCATTATGCGTAACCGCGACGAAATGGCGCTCGCGCGAATTAGGTTGCGCAAAGCAGGCGTTGAAATCCTTTACGCCGGTGAAAGCCTTGGTGAAGGCTCAACGCGCGTCTTGAATCTTGGAATGCTCGAAGTGCTTGCTGAATGGGAAAGCGCGATAGACAGCGAGCGTATCCGCGACGGTATCAACAAGAACGCCCAGCGCGGAATGGCAAACGGTCGCACGCACTACGGCTGGGACATTGTTAACGGGTATTACGAGGTCAACGAGCGCGAAGCCGCCGTGATGCACCGTATGAAAAATATGCTCTTTGCCGGCTCGACCGTTGCCGAAATCAAGCGTGCTGTCGCAGGAGAACGCGGCAAGCGCGGCAAACCGCTAACGCACGGCGTGATAACAAAGCTGCTTAGGCGCGAACAGAACTGCGGCGTTTATGATTACGCGGGTGTGCGAATCGAAGATGGCATGCCCGCATTGTGGTCGCGCGAAGACCAGGACATGATCAACAGCATCTTGGGCTCAAACGGGCGCAAGCACAACAAGACACGTGACACCAACGATTACCCGCTATCGGGCAAGATGTGGTGCCCAGAGTGCGGCCAATACTACGTTGGCACCTGCGGAACATCTAAAACAGGCCGTGTGTACCATTACTACAAGTGCAAGAAATGCAAGCGCACCTTTAGGCGCGATGCCGTTGAAGAAGCCGTGCTTGATACCGTCCTCGAAACGATTAAGAAGCCGGATATACGTCAACGTATCGTTGATGTAATGGCTCTTTACAACGAAATGAATGAAGAGAAGGAAGAACCGGAGAGCAAGCGCATTGAGCGCGAAATCAGACGCATCGACACGGCATTTGAGCGTATCTGGCAGGCTATCGAGGACGGTATTGCGCCGCCCGGCGGTAAAGAGCGCGTTGCTATGCTCCGCGAACAGAAAGCGGCCTTAGAAGCCGATCTGCGGCAGGCTCAAGCTAGCGAAGGAGCGAATCTGTCTGGAGAAGCCATAGCCGCTTGGCTCGATAGCATTGCGCAGGAACCAGATGCAGCAGAAATCATCGAGACGTTCGTGAGACTCATTGAAGTAGACGGGGATGAACTTAAGCTTTATTTCGCTTTCGACTACTGGGGCGATGACTTCCAGCCTAAACAAAAAAAGGCGAACCCCGAAAAGGGTTCGCCTAATAATCCAATGGTGGAGACGAAGGGAGTCGAACCCTCGGCCTCTGCCATGCGACGGCAGCGCTCTCCCAACTGAGCTACGTCCCCAGGACAAGTCGATATTTTACCTACGGCTCGCCAACTGTCAACGCCCAATAATCAGTCTTTTTGGGGCGCGGCTATTTTGACAACTTTTCGAGCAGGCGATCCTCTCGATGTTTTTTATCCCCGTCACAGAAAAATCATCAGCGTGCGCTCTACTTTGCGCTGGTAAGAACACCGGTGGTGTCGAAGGCCGGGGTAAAGCTCTCGTCTACCGCGCCGCCTTCTTGCCAGAACATTGTCGTAAAGCCCAGGTCGTCGGCATAGTCGAGCACCTGCTCGTACTCCTCGCGCGTCACGGCGCGCGCCAGATCGCCGCCTTGTTCGCGCATAAGCGCATTGGGCGTGTACTGGTTCATGACCGAGATCGGCACGTCGCCCACCGTCTGCCACACCAGGTCCAGCACGCGGCATGAATCGTCTGCATGTCCCGGCAGTACCAGATGGCGCACAATGATGCCGCGCTTCATGAGCCCGTCCTCGTCCACCAGCTCTCCCCCGCGGCGCTCGATCTCGCACGCCATCTGAGCCAGGCCTGACACAGCCACACGTGGGTAGTCCTTTATATGAGAGAGTGACTGCGCAAGCGCCGCATCGGCATATTTAAAGTCGGTAAGCCACACGTCGACTAGATCGCCGAGCGCCGCCACGGCACTCGCGCGCTCGTAACCACTCGTGTTGCAGACGATCGGGATGACCAGCCCGCGCGCCCGTGCCGCGGCAATCGCAGCCGGCAACAGGTGCGCGTAGTGCGTCGCCGTCACCAAATTGATGTTGTTGGCACCCTGGTCCTGCAGTTCCAGCATAATCTCGACCAGGCGCTCAGGCGAAATCTCAAGGCCAAAATTGCCGGTCGAGATCTCGTGGTTCTGGCAGTAGACGCATTTGAGCGAACAGCCGCTAAAAAAGATCGTGCCCGAGCCCGCCTCGCCCGAGATGGGCGGTTCCTCCCACATATGAAGCGCCGCGCGGGCCACCCTGAGCGTGTCGTTAGCACCGCATACGCCGCGCGCGCCCTCATCGCGCGCCGCACCGCAACGGCGCGGACACAAATGGCAGGCGGGCGAAAAAAGTTCGGTCAACGACGTCGGCATAAAAACATGCTCCAAAACAACGATTCAGCAGCTCAAACGTAAAGGGCCAGACCGCGTAGACGGCTCCGTCCCTAAGGCGCCGTAATCGTCCGACACGATTTTTGTAATGTCAAGACTGGAATCGATAAAGTGCCGCTTTATGATGTAGGTATTCCGCCCCCCGCGGAGCAACTGGGTGAACCGTCGCGTTTATTTAGGGAGCCCACACAGTCGTACCTAGTACAGGTATCCTTCGTTGTTAAGGACGCTGGAACAGTCGATGAGGGCACCCACCTGTTTTAGGTGGGTTCATTTTCGTAACGTGGGGGGTGGTTTTCTTTTGCCGAAAATCACCATACAGTCCATATGGATCCCCGCCGGCATCCCGACAAGCCATCGACAACATCCCAATATCTGGTAAGCGCGTGATTATCGCTGCGTGCAATTACATGCACCCCCCTTGGTCGAGTATTATGGTTCGGCTATGCCCTTTGCGCATGGCGTTCTTCTGACCTTTTCCTTCGACGCTTGGCGGTTTTTAGATTCATGGCTTCATCCCCGAGCTACATACCGTACCTATGCGTGGCAGCGGCGGCCTTTATCACGACCTTCCTCGCGGTGCCCCTGGTCAAGCGCTTGGCAATTAAGCTCGATGCCGTCGACTATCCTTCTAAGCGCCGCATCAACACCAAGCCCATCCCACGTTTGGGCGGAGCGGCGGTGTTTTTGGGCCTGGTCGTTGCCTGCATTGTGCAAATCCTAGGCACCTGGTACCTAGGCTGGCCACCCGTCCTGGTGCCGCACCCGCGCCTTCACATTAGCTATCCCATGCTGGCGCTCTCCTTTACCGTCATCTTTGCGACCGGCGCTATCGACGACGTCTTCCAGCTCACGCCCAAGCAAAAGCTGGCCGGACAAGTCCTCGCCGCGCTTATCGCCTGTATCGGCGGCCTAAAAATCGGCGTCATCGTCAACCCGTTTGCCCCCGGCGAGATCATGCTCGGATGGCTCGCCTACCCCATCACCGTGATCTATCTGGTGGCATTCACCAACATCATTAACCTCATCGACGGCCTCGACGGCTTGGCCACGGGCATCTGCGGCATCGCGTCGTTCACCATGTTTTCGATGGCCGTTCTCTCGGGCCGCATCGATGCCGCCGCGCTCTCCATCGCGTTGTTTGGCGCCTGCTTGGCCTTTTTGCGCTACAACTTCAACCCCGCGACTATCTTCTTGGGCGACTCGGGTTCGCTGCTGCTGGGCTTTGCGCTGGGCTCCATCTCGCTGCTCAACGTGAGCCGCACCGCCGCGCTCACCTCGCTCATCATCCCGCTCATCGTGGCCGGCGTGCCCATCATCGACACGTTTAGCGCTATCGTGCGCCGCAAGCGCGCCCACATTAGCATTGGGCAGGCCGACAAGGGCCACATTCACCACCGCCTGATTCAAGAGGGTTACAACCAAAAGCAGGCCGTGCTGCTCATCTACGCCTGGTGCATCATGCTTTCGGCCGGCGCCGCCGCCATCAATCAGGTCGAGGTTCCCATGCGCGTGCTCATCTTTACCGTGCTCGCCATTGGCTCGGCGGCCTTCGCCAAGCACCTGCACCTGTTTGAGCCCGTGCTGCGCCACCATTACAACAAGCGCACGCACGAGGACGAGCTGGTAACCCCCGACGACCCCGCCTTTAAGCAGGAGGAGCAGGCAGCCGAGGAACGTAAGGAAGAGCGCCACCACAAGCTCTAAGGTAAGCTGCCGAGGATGTGCCCAGGCACCGTTAGCCAAGCGCAGCCGCGCCGCACCCATCGCGCAAGCCGCCTCTCTCCCGCCCCTCTCCTGCTAACGCCCCGCCCCTCCAATAAACGCGTTATCATCTTGACCCATGAACATACGTTAGGAGCAATCATGCCAAACGAGAACAGCTACGAAGTCGCGCTGCAAAAGAGCAACGCCATTCGCGAGGGCCTGGCCAAGACGCCCGAGAAATTCACCATGCTTACCGGTGACCGCCCCACCGGACGCTTGCACCTGGGCCACTACTTTGGCACCCTCAAGGGCCGCGTTGAGCTGCAGAACATGGGCGCCAAGACCAACGTGCTCATCGCCGACTACCAGGTCATCACCGACCGCGACACGACCGAGCACATCCAGGACAACGTGTACAACATGGTCATGGACTACCTTGCCTGCGGCATCGACCCCGACAAGACCATGATCTACGCGCACTCCGCCGTGCCCGCCGCCAACCAGCTCATGCTGCCGTTCCTGTCGCTGGTGTCCGAGGCCGAGCTGGCGCGCAACCCCACGGTCAAGGCCGAGATGGAGGCCTCGGGGCACGAGCTCACCGGCCTTCTGCTCACCTACCCGGTGCACCAGGCCTGCGACATCCTGTTCTGCAAGGGCAATGTGGTGCCCGTCGGCCGCGACCAGCTGCCGCACATCGAGCTCACCCGCACCATCGCCCGCCGCTTTAACAACCGCTACGGCAAGGTGTTCCCCGAGGTCGACGCGCTGCTGTCCGAGACCCCGCTGCTGCCCGGCCTGGACGGTCGCAAGATGAGCAAGAGCTACGGCAACGCCATCAACATCTCGATGACCGCCGAGGAGACGGCCAAGCGCATCAAGAAGAGCCAGACCGACTCCGAGCGCATGATCACGTTCGATCCCGAGAACCGCCCCGGCGTGTCCGGCCTGCTTTCGACGGCCGCCATCTGCACTGGCCGTTCCGAGGTCGAGATTGCCGAGGAGATTGGCATGGGCGGCTCCGGCCAGCTCAAGAAGTACGTGACCGAGGCCGTCAACGAGTACTTCGCACCGATCCGCGAGCGTCGCCAGCGCTACGAGAACGATCTGGACTATGTGAAGGACGTCCTGCACGAGGGCAACCGTCGCGCCAACGAGATCGCCGATCAGACCCTGGCAGAGGTTCAGGACGCCATGGGCATGGTGTACTAGACCGATTTGCCGGCTTGAGCTTTCGATTGCTTTAGGGCGGGCGCTACGACGTCCGCCTTTTTCGGAGCCGGACTGCTTCGGCTCCGCCCATTGCACTCCCCCGATAAACAGGAACGGGCCCGCCGGCAGTCAGTTGCCGGCGGGCCCGTTCCCGAAGTACACCGTTGAATCGCACAGAGGGGAGGAATGCGAATCAAACTCAACAGGGCAGGCTTTTTCATCGCCTATTGCCTGCTCCGTTGTTGAATACAATATAGTTCACCGTGGTTTACTTTGCAGCATCAATATTCGCCGCCATAGCTTCTCCATAAGTTAGCCCCGGTAAACCTGCAACAGAAAACCACCACAAAGGGGACAGGCACCTTTGTGGTGGTTCTGGCCACGGCAGAGCTGTTAGAGTCCGGCAGGCCAACGACAGACGGCCAGGTCGACGTGCATGTCGTCCTTAAACGCCACACCCTCCCCTAGCAAAAGCTCACGTTGAGCATCGGGACCGCCAAAAGCAAAACCCTCGCATATGCGCCCGTCGGCAAACACCACGCGGTGACAGGGAATCTCGCCGGGGCGCGGATTGCTATGCAGGGCATACCCCACATACCGCGCACTTCGTGGTCGACCGGCAAGCAGCGCCACCTGACCATACGTGGCGACCATCCCCTCGGGGATCTGCTCGACCACCTCGTACACCCGTTCAAAAAAGCCCTCAGACGCCATTGCTCGCTCCCTTCCACCCTGAAAAGCATAAACCACCGCAAAGGGGACAGGCACCTTTGTGGTGGTTTATGGCAGGTCAGTTAGTTGGCGGGCTGGAAGAAGGCTACGGCTACGGCGCCAGGGCCTACGTGGGTACCGATGGTGGCGCCGATGGTGTGAACGGGCAACTCGCCCTCGGTGTGGCCAGCCCAAAGTGCCGCGCTGTCCTCGATATACTTCTTGAGCACCGCATCCGAAAGACCCGTATAGCCGAGCGCCAGCGGCATGGAAAAGTCGATGCCGCCCGCCTTTTCGACCTTTTGGTTCAGCAGGTTGCGGCCGTTCTTGGAACCGCGCGCCTTGCCCAGCTGCACGATCAGACCGTCCTCGACAGCCACCACAGGCTTTACGTTGAGCAGCGTGCCCACGGCGCCGGCCGCAGCAGACAGACGACCGCCGCGCACCAGGTACTCCAGCGTCTCGAGCAGGCCGATGACGACCACGCGGTCACGGACGGCCTCGACGGCCGCCGCGATCTGGGCCGCACTACGGCCCTCGTTCACCAGGCGCAGGGCATACTCGACCAGGACACGCTCGCCCAGAGTGACGTTATTGCTATCCACCACGTACACGTCGCCGCCCGGCGCCTCGGCAAGTGCGGTACGGGCACTCTGATTGGTGCCTGATAGCTTAGCGCCCACGGTAATAATCACAGCCTCATCGCCGGCTTCACGAACCTTGGCAATCGCCTGCGAAAACGCGTACGGGTTGACCTGGCCGGTCTTGGGCAGCTCATCGCGCTCCACGAGCATCTCGTAAAAGCGCTGGTGATCGATGTCGACGCCATCCATGTACACATCGGTGCCAAAGGTGACGGACAGCGGCAGAACACGCAGAGCGGGGTGCTCAGTCGGCGACATATCGCTCGCGGAATCGGTAATAATACGAATGGACATAGCGAATCCTTTCTTGCGCGGACCTCTCGCAGGGAATTTTGACAGCAATGCCCCGGCACGGCATACGCGCTCAAACGGGACTATGCAGTTGTTAATTAGAAGCAAATGCCTTGGCGGCCTTAAATCTCGCGCAGGGTGTTGAGAATCGTTCGCAGCGACGCATACATCTGCTCGCGCTGCTCCACACCCATAGCCTTACCGGTGGTATCGAGCACCTCGCGAATGATGCGGTCCGCCTCGTTCATGCTCTCGCCACCCAGCGTGGTCAGGCGAACCGGTGCGCGGTACTTGACGGCAGCATCGCCCGAGTCATCAACCTCGACAAAGCCGCCCTCCTCCAGGTGCGCCAGCGTGCGCGAAACGGCAGCGCGCGTCACGCCGGCCACGCGAGCCAGATCGGCGCCGGTCATGCCGTCCTTGCTGCGCTCCAGGTAGTACAGGCACATAACGTCGGAGCCCTTGAGGCCCAGCCTTGCGCCCTCGGACGTCTTGATACGCTGAATCTCCTTGTACAGCCCGCTAATCAGTCCGACAAAATCCTCGAAACGTGTCTCGTCGTTCTGCTGCATGGGAGACGACCGCCTTTCGCTTGCATGATGCTAACGGGTAAACATCTTAGCCGTACTCAGCGACTGCCGCCTCCACGCGACCCAATTGTTAACCCATCAACATAAAAACCACCACAAAGGGGACAGGCACCTTTGTGGTGGTCTGGGGCATCAATAGGTTCTAGGCGCCGCTACAGCTCCACGCAGGGATTGTCGCGGGTCACAAGCGTCTTAACGACAACCGTCGCTCCCAGATAGCGCTCGAGCAGCTCGGCCAAGCGATCGATGGCGGCCTGGCAATCCCCCATCCGCTCGGGCTCCACGCACTCAATCGCCAGAAATGCGTCCGCCGAATCGTCGGACAGCGCCGTGCGAACGCCATCGCGCCAGTTCCAGCAACGGCACACGGCGCCCGCATCATCGATATAAGCAAGCTCACCGGGCAGCGTCGGATCATCCGCCTCCTCGCCAAGTGGCAAGAACGCGTCGCCGCCGTCGGTCACCTTCAAGCGAAGGTCTCCCTCAATCGCATGCAGATCCTCGCCTCCCACGGGCAGCGCATAGGTCAACGACACCGTGTTGTAAATATCCACCGCCGGTGTGATATGACCGACCGGCTTGCCCTTGAGCACGCGCTTGAGCAAGTTCTCGATCGAGCAGCGGGCGCCCTTTTTAGTCTTGAACAGCCGGTACGCGTCACGCCAAGCCTTCACCGGCGCGTTCTCGCTGATGGTATCGCTCGTCAGGTGACGCTCCGCATCGATATTGGCGCGGTCGAGCAACGCGGCAATGGCATCCACGTCCTCCTGGGGAATCTGAGCCGCGGGCTTCATGCCCTTTACGACCACGACGCCGACCGCCGCCTGTGGAAACAGCTCCCAAAACGAATTCTCGGCAACAAAGCCCTTCATACGCTCTCCCTTCATTGTGCGCGCCCGAGTGAGGGCGCCTAAACAAAAAGCGCCCTTACAACGGCCACCTTCAAAGTCCTACGGTGCCGTCACAAGAACGCTTGCGCTGTCCCCATCCGGAGAAGGGGACGATATGTCAGGCGTATTGTAACCCGAGTCATCCACACGAGCAAAACCACCACAAAGGTGCCCCCTTTATGATGGTTTTGAGTCTGAGGCGACGCTAGCGGCGGAGCCCCAGCAGGCCGCGGCCGCGATGACGGGCCTCGGCGGACACCTGGGCGTGCGGGCCGGCGGCTTTGACGGACTCGGGCAGGTGAGAGTACTTCTTCTCGAAGTTCTCCTCGAACATCACCGCCAGGTTGTGCGCGGCCTCGTCGTATCGCGCGGTGCTCTGCCAGTATTGGCGCGGCACCAGGATGCCATCGGGCACGCCGTGGCACGTCGTGGGAATGTCGACGTTAAAGATGTCGTCGTGCACGAACTCGCTGTCCTCGATGGTGCCGTCGAGGGCGCGCGCGACCAGCGAGCGCGTGTAGGCCAGCTCGATGCGATGACCCACGCCGTAGCCGCCGCCGATCCAGCCGGTGTTGACCAGGTACACGCGCGTGCGGCCGTCGGCAATGCGCTCGCCAAGCATCTTGGCGTAAACCATGGGGTCGAGCGGCATAAACGGCTCGCCGAACAGCGAAGAGAACGTGGGCGTGGGCTCGGTGACGCCGACCTCGGTGCCGGGAATCTTAGCCGTAAAGCCCGTCACAAAGTGGTACATAGCGGCATCGGCCGTCAGGCGTGAGATGGGCGGCAGCACGCCAAAAGCGTCGCAAGTCAGGAACAGCACGACACTTGGAGTGGTGCCCATGCCCTTAGTCCACGCGTTAGGAATGTGCTCCACGGGATAGGCCACGCGCGTGTTGTGCGTGATCGAGATGTCGTCGTAGTTGGGTTTGCGGTTCTCATCGAGCACCACGTTTTCGCAGATCGCGCCAAAGCGGACAGCGTTGAAGATCTCGGGCTCGTGGAAGGCGTCCAGGCCCTCGCATTTGGCGTAGCAGCCGCCCTCGATGTTAAAGATGCCCATGTCGGACCAGCCGTGCTCGTCGTCGCCGATCAGCAGGCGCGTGGGATTGGCCGAAAGCGTGGTCTTGCCGGTGCCGGACAGGCCAAAGAACACGGCGGTCTCGTGCGTGACGGGATCCATGCTGGCCGAGCAGTGCATGGGCAGCACGTCGTCCTCGACGGGCAGCAGATAGTTCATGACGCTAAAGATCGACTTTTTAATCTCGCCGGAGTAGCCGGTGCCGGCGACCAGAATCACGCGTTCCTGGAAGTTGATGACCACCGCGGCGCTGGAGTTGAGGCCCTTGATGGCGGGGTCGCACTGGTAACCGGGCGCTGCGAGCACGCAAAAGTCCGGCTCGCCGGTGCGCGCGATTTCGCGGGCGAGCGGGCGGGCGAGCATCTGCTTGATAAAGAGCGCCTGGCTGGCGAGCTCGCAGGCGACGAGCAGTCGACGCGTGTGGTTGCGGTCGGCGCCGGCCATGCCGCGGGTGACGAACACATCGCGTTCGTTGAGATAGTCGACGATGCCGGCCTTGATGGCCTCGTAGCTCTCGAGCGGCAGTGGGCGATTGACGGCGCCCCAGGCGATCTTGTCGTGCACGTCGGGCGTGTCAGCGATAAAGCGGTCGTTGGGCGAACGTCCGGTACGCTCCCCCGTCTCGATCACCAGTGCGCCGTTTGAGGCCATGCGGCCTTCGTTGCGGCGAATGGCATACTCGACGAGCTCGGCTGCCGGCAGGTCAACCAGCAGGCGGGGCTGGTTCTCGGCGGGGTCTTCGACCAGCGTAATGCCAAAGTTGGACAGAACTTCTGCAGGGGTAACACCAGGCATGGGGCCTCCTTTAAAAACGCGGCACGTGGACGCGGCGCGCACTTTACTCACGTAAAGCCCGTTGTACCCGATATGCAAAAACGTTTTTGCGGCAACGGCGAAGCGCCCGCCCAACGGTCAAAAATCGCACGCAAGCGGCCCAGTCATTGGGGACGTTCTTAAACGACTAGTCATTGGGGACACTCTTGAACAGGCAACATTCAAGGAGCGTCCCCGGATGCCGGCACTTAGGGACGTTCCCAAAGTGCCGGCACATAAGGAACGTCCCTAAGTGCCGACTACTGAATGGCGCCGCCAAAATTATTGAACAACCTGTTCAAAAACACGAATGGATACCACCGCGACTATACTAGAGCGCAGCAATAGAAAGGACCTACTTTGAGCATCACGCCCCTCGATAGCATTCGCCGCGCCATCGCCCGCCGCAACGGCATCTCCAACCCCGCTGCATCGAAAGACGGCGCCGCGAAGGCCCAGGGCGGCCGCATCGAGAACGGCCTCTTCCCTGCCTCCCACACGGCCGAAGAGCTCGCACGCATCCAGGAGCTGAGTCAGCGCAACGCCGGCGGACCCGATAGCTACCAAGCCACACGTCGCCGGCGCGAACGCGATCGGGAGCCCGGCCCCGTCCGCCGCATGGTCAACGCTTGGTGGAACCGCCTGCTCGGCGCCGTCTACGGCGGCGGCTTCTCCATGCAGGAAGCGGAATACGAAGAGCACGCCACCCGCCGCGACTATCTCTGGAATACCCTGGGCACCGCCGTGTGGGGCATGGCGTTTCCTCTGCTCACCATCGTGTCGACACAGCTCGCGGGTGCCGAGGAGGCCGGTAAGTTCTCCATCGCCTTCGTCACCGGTACGCTCATCATGATCGCATGCAACTACGGCGTGCGCAATTTCCAGGTATCGGACATCGACGAAAAGACGTCCTTCGCCTCCTACCAGTTCAATCGTTGGATCTGCGGAGCCCTAGCCCTAGGCTGCGGCCTGCTCTACAGCAGCGCCCGCGGCTATGACGCGCAGATGGCGACGATCGGCCTGGGCGTCTACCTGTATAAGGTCATCGACGGCGTCGCCGACGTGTACGAAGGCCGCCTGCAGCAGGCCGACAAACTCTACTTGGCTGGAATGAGCCAAACGCTACGCTCCGTCGGCGTCATCGCGGTCTTCAGCGTGGCGCTGTTCCTCACGCGCAGCATGCCCATCGCGGCCATGGCCATGGGTGTCGCCGCGATCGCCTCGCTCGTGCTGGTCACCGCGCCGCTCGCCCTGCTCGAGACCGAAAAATCGCGCCGCGTGAGCCTTCGCGAGGTCGGCCACCTGTTTGTCCAGTGCGCTCCACTCTTTGGTGCACTGTTCTTGTTCAACCTTATCGAGAGCATGCCCAAGTTTGTGATGGAAGGCACACTGGCATACAAATATCAGCTGTACTTTAATGCCCTGTTCTTTCCGGCGCAGGCTATTTTGCTGAGCATTGGATTTATCTATAAACCGCAGCTCCTGCGCTTATCGAGCATTTGGGCTAATCCTCGCAAGCGTCATCGCTTTGACCTGATTATTGTTGCCGTTATGGCGCTGATCGTGGTCATCACCGGCGCGTGCGCCGCATTTATGGCAGGCCCCGGCATTCCCCTCATGAGCTTTATGTACGGCCTCAACTTTGTGCGCTACCGAACGCTTGCACTGCTAATGGTCGTCGCCGGCGGCGTCACCGCGGCCATCGACTTTATCTACGCCATCATCACGGTGCTGCGCCACGCTGGAGACGTCACCAAGATCTACCTGATCTGCTTCGCCGTAAGCGTGGTGCTGCCGGTGATCCTGATTAAGCTGCTAGGTCTGATGGGCGCTGTGGTGAGCTACCTAGCCATCATGGCCCTACTCCTGGTGCTACTGATTATCGAGTACGCCCACATCCGCCAACGCATCGAACGCGACCGCAACCCATACGGCGCCTAATTGGCTGCCCGGTCACCGGAATTTGCGATGGAATCACCCCGTCTGGGGTCTCGTTGCGGACAATATTCATCACGCAAAACTAAGTGAGTAGACTTTTACCGAATCCCCGACCACACCAACAGAGCACAAGCCTATGACCTGCGGTTTTGTTGAAGCAAACATGTTGGGTGCTCAGCATTTCCAAATTAGTCTACTCACTTAGCCAGCGGGCAGCCAAAAAAGAACCGCCGCGACGTCGTTTGACTCCGTTGCGACGGTTTTTCGAGCATTTTCGCGCTGCCAAGGACGCAGACGCTCCTCATTTCTAGCGCTTACCGAGCAAGAAGGCGCTACTCTCCGAAAGTAGTCAAAAAAGCCCCGTCCCAAATTAACTACGGTAGATCGGCGGAACAAGGTTATTCGCCCGGGTTGATGTTCGCGTAGAACTCCGCCCCGTCGTCCAGGCGCAGGATGCCCACGCGACCGAACTCGGAGCCGGTGGCGGCAGCGCAGTCGATGTCGATGCGATCGGGCACACCGGCGGCATCCTCGCCGCCCAGGCGCACGATCTGCCCGCGGCCCGACTCCTCATCGAGCCCCGCAAGACCACCGACCTCGCAATAACGCCCGAGCGACACCGTTGGCGTGTGACCGCTCACCACGACCGGACCCTTGCCCTCGGCAGAAAGCAGCCCGGTCGGCACATCCCAATAGCCGTGACGAATCCACAGCAGGTCATCGGACGACTGCACTGCGAGCATCTGCTGCAGCAGCTCGCGATCGGCACCCACCGCTCCGACGCCATCGGCACAATCGACACCATGCTCAAGCAAAAACGCGCGCGCCGCCTTCATCTCGATTCCAGCATGTACCAGCAGATACGGGCGCTCCTCGGTCTCGACCACCGCGTAGAGCGGCAGCGCGGCCATCCATCGCACGAGCTCCTCGTATGCCTCAAATTCCATGTCGTTGAGCTGCTCGCGCGTCGTCCAGCCACCGTTGATATCCCAGGTCTCGGCATCGAGCGGATCCTGACCAATGATGGCATCGAGCATGATCTGCTCGTGATTACCCTTGAGCACGCGGGCGTTGGGCAGCGAGCGTACGAGCTTAATAACGCCGACCGGATCGGGCCCACGATCGATCATGTCGCCCAGCACGTACAGCGTGTCGTCGGACGTCAACGAGATCTTAGACAGGGCCTCGTCAAGCGCACGCACGTGCCCGTGAGCATCAGATGTCACATAGATCGCCATGGTACGCCTCTCCTTGCATTGCGGCCGAAGCCCGGCGCCGCAACTAAAACTTCAAGTTGAACTTAAATGTTACTCATTGTACTCCGTTGCAATAAAGCTGGAAAGGGTTTCCGAGCAGAGGCAAAGACGGCAGCCGTCTATGACGATATCGCGCACGCCCGCAATCCAACCCCATAAACCCACCATCTTTGGGTACAAATAACCGCAGACAACTGACCGTGCCACGCCAACCACCCAGGAGCGGACACCATCCATGAACCAGATCCTTCTCTTTATCGGCCTCGTCATCATTTTGTGCCTGACCATCAAACCCGTCGGCAAAAAACTCCCCTTCCCCACCCTGCTCATCTTTATCGCACTCGGCATGCTGCTGGGCGTCAACGGCCCGGCACACATCGACTTTAGCGACTACGCGCTCACCGAAACCGTCTGCAGCACGGCGCTGCTATTCATCATGTTCTACGGCGGCTTTAACACCAATATCGACCGCGCCAAGCCCGTCGCCGCGCCGGCGGTGCTGCTGAGCACGCTCGGCGTCGTCATCACCGCAGGCATCACCGGCGTGTTCGCCCACTTTGTGCTGGGCTTCGACTGGATCGGCGGCCTGCTGTTGGGATCGGTCGTGGCGTCCACCGACGCGGCCAGCGTCTTTAGCGTTCTGCGCGAGCACAGCCTGTCGCTGAGAGGTGGCACCGACTCGCTGCTCGAGGTCGAATCGGGCTCCAACGACCCCGTCGCCTACATGCTCACCGCCGTGCTCGCCACACTCGCGGCCGGCGGCGACATCAACATTCCCGCACTGCTGACCAAGCAGATTATCTTGGGCGTGGGCCTGGGCCTTGCCATCGGCTGGGCGGCGGGCCGCCTGATTGAACGCGCGCACGCAACGGCCAAGGACGCGCAGACCATCTTTTTGTTCGCCGTGGCCATCGTCACCTACGCGCTGCCGAGCTACCTGGGCGGCAACGGCTTTTTGGCTGTATACCTGGCCGGCATTGTGCTGGGTGCCAGCGACATCACCGGCAAAGTCGAGATGGCGCACTTCTTTGACACCCTCACCGAGATGGCAGAGATGACCATCTTCTTTTTGCTGGGCCTGCTCGTTACACCCGCACGCCTGCCGCAAATGCTGCTGCCGGGCCTGGCGCTCATGGCGTTCATGCTCTTCGTGAGCCGCCCCATCGCCGTCGGCGTGCTCCTGGCGCCCTTTAAGACGAACCCCCGCCAGGTCGCGCTCGTAAGCTGGGCGGGCCTGCGCGGAGCAGCTTCGGTCGTCTTTAGTCTCTTTGCCGTGGTGGCCGGCGTTCCCGGCGGACACGACCTATTTGACCTGGTGTTTGTGATTGCCGTGTCGAGCATTGTGGTGCAGGGCTCGCTGCTGCCGGCGTTGGCGAAGAAGCTCGATATGATCGATGCGACCGGCGACGTGCGCCGCACCTTTAACGACTACCGCGACGAGGACGGCATGTCGTTTGTAAAGCTCAAGGTGGGCGCTGGACATCCGTTTGCCGGACGCTCGCTCGCGGACATTGGCAGCGCCACAGACATGCTCGTGGTCCTGGTGCTGCGCGACGGGGCGCACCCGGTGCTGCCCAACGGCGATACCGTCATCGAGGAAGGTGACCTGCTGGTGATGGCCGCGCCGACGTTTGAAGAGCGTGCCGAGGTTACGCTGCGCGAGGTCACCGTAACCCCCCACGGTCGCCTGGCCGGCCAGCGTCTTCGCGATGTGCCGCAAGGCAAGCATCCCTTTATCGTCGTGATGCTCAAACGCGACGGCCAGACGATCATCCCCGACGGCAACACCCTCATATACGCCGGCGACGAAGCCGTCATCGCCACGCTGGCGTCGTAGTGACCAGGAGGTAGCTAATTTGCGGCGAAGAGATCAAGCGCCTAGAGAACCTCATGCCTTCGCTCGCAGATTTGGATTTGCCTGAGGAGTAAAGCACCCCTCCCCCATGTAACCATCCTGTAAATCATAGCGGCACACTCGAGTTTTACCGTGATGCGGTCGCGCCTGGCGCTCCACTGTGCTAAAGTATCCCGAACGTTCAAACGACTACGAGGGGGAACTAGAAGATGGCACGTGTGCACAACTTCTCAGCTGGCCCGGCTGCACTGCCCACAAGCGTGCTCGCCGAGATCGCCGACGAGATGATGGACTACCGCGGTTGCGGCATGTCCGTGCTCGAGATGAGCCATCGATCTAGCATGTACCAGCAGATCATCGATGACGCCGAGGCAACCCTGCGTCGCCTGCTGAGCATCCCCGACAACTACCGCGTCCTGTTTTTGCAGGGCGGCGCCACGCTACAGTTTGCGGGCATCCCGATGAACCTCATGCGCCGCGGCCGCGCCGGCTACGTCGTGACCGGCAACTTTGCCAACAAGGCATACAAGGAGGCCGCCAAGTACGGCGAGGCCGTGCTGCTCGCGAGCTCCGAGGACACCAACTTCGACCGCATCCCCGACATGGCCGACATCAACGCGCGCATTGCCGCCGAGGCCGCGGGCGACGGGCTCGACTACGTCTACATCTGCCAGAACAACACCATCTTTGGCACCATGTACCACGAGCTGCCCGATTGCGGCGACGTGCCGCTGGTCGCCGATGTCTCGAGCTGCTTTTTGTCGCAGCCGCTCGACGTTGAGCGCTACGGGCTCATTTACGCCGGTGCGCAGAAGAACGCCGGCGCAGCTGGCGTGACCGTGGCTATCGTGCGCGACGACCTGATCGCCGAAGGCCCCGCCTTTGCGCAGACGCCGCAGTATATGGACCTCAAGACCCAGGCCGCCAAGGGCTCCATGCTCAACACGCCCAACACCTTTGGCATCTACGTGTGCGGCAAGGTGTTCAGTTGGGTTGAGCAGATCGGCGGACTTGCCGCCATGGCCGAGCGCAACTGGGCCAAGGCCAACCTGCTCTACGACCTGCTCGAGAACAGCAAACTATTCCACGGCACCGCGCAGACAGACAGTCGCTCCATCGCCAACGTCACCTTCCGCACCGACGAAGCCGAACTCGACGCGGCCTTTGTCGCAGGCGCGGCCGAGCACCAGATTCAAAACGTCAAGGGCCATCGCCTGGTGGGCGGTATGCGCGCCAGCGTCTACAACGCCGTGACCATGGAAGACGTGCAGGCACTGGCCTCGTACATGAAGGACTTCGAAGCGCAGCATAGTTTGAGCCCGCGATCTAACTAGCCCGCAGCACGCGGGCCGACCAGCCATCTCAAACCACCCTGTTTAGATTAAAACCTGCTAAGGAGTTTTTCATGCGCAAGATTAAGACCATCGACGACATCACCAAGGACGGCAAAGTCGAGTTTGGCGAGGGCTACGAATTTGTGAGCACCGCCGAAGAGGCCGACGCGATCCTGATGCGCTCGACCGACCTGCACGGCTACGAGCTGCCCGAGGGCATCCGCGCCATCGCCCGCTGCGGTGCCGGCGTCAACAACATCCCCGTCGAGGAGTACGCCAAGAAGGGCGTCGTCGTCTTTAACTCCCCCGGCGCCAACAGCAACGCCGTCAAGGAGCTCGTCCTAGGCATGCTGGTGCTCTCGAGCCGCGGCGTGGTGCAATCGATGAACTGGGTGCGCGACAACGCCGACGACCCCGAAATCCAGGTCGACGCCGAGAAAGCCAAGAAGGCCTTTGTGGGCCGCGAGCTCAAGGGCAAGCGCATCGGCGTCATCGGCCTGGGCAACGTGGGCTCCAAGGTCGCCAACGCCTGCGTCGACCTGGGCATGGATGTCTACGGCTACGACCCGTTCATTTCCGTTGAGCACGCGTGGGTGCTGAGCCGCGAGGTGCAGCGCGTGGGCACGCTCGAAGATCTCTGCCGCGGCTGTGATTACCTCACGGTGCACGTGCCCAGCAAGGCCGACACCATCGGCATGATCAGTACCGAGCAGATCAACCTGCTGGCCCCGGGCGCCGTGCTCATCAACTACGCGCGCGAGACCATTATTGACGAAGACGCCGTCGACGCCGCCCTGCGCGAGGGCAAACTGAGCTGGTTTAGCTGCGACTTTGCCACGCCCAAGACCGTCAAGATGCCCAATACGTTTATCACCACGCACTCGGGCGCCGGCACAGGCGAGGCCGAGGCCAACTGCGCCGACATGGCCATCAGCGAGCTCAAGGATTACCTGGAGAACGGCAACATCGCACATAGCGTCAACTACCCCGCCTGCAGCATGGGCAAGGCGCGCGCCGCAAGCCGCATCGCCTGCCTGCACGCCAACGTGCCCAACATGATCGGCCAGATCACGGCCATTCTCGCCAAGGACAACGCCAACGTGCAGCGTATGACCAACGAGTCTGCCGGCGAGAACGCCTACACCATGTTCGACACCGATGAGCACCTGAACAGCAGCACGATCGAGGCGCTTAAGCAGATTCCGTCGATGTATCGCGTGCGCGTGATCAAATAGCGCCGGCTGATCTGACGGGCAGTTCCCCATGTGGCCTGCCCGTCACTGACATTGAATGCCCGCGGGGGCGCCTTTCGCACGAGAGGCGCCCCCGTTTTTGTGAGCACTCCATTAAATGCACCGAGCCGCTTCTTGGCATACAATCTGTATGTTGACCTAACTATCTGTGAGGTACCTATGGTTGATACAGATTTTGCTTGGCGGCTTACGCAAGGGCTCGTGCGGATCGACAGTTCCGACCCAGGTGTGTATGAGGGCGAGATTGAACGCTATATCAAAGCGTTGGTTGAGGAACGGTTGGCGCAGCTGAGCCATCCGGTACTCGATGCCGTGCAGATTGCAGAGCTCGAAGTACTCCCCGGGCGCCGCAACCTTATGGTCACCGTGCCGGGCCAAAGCGACGAGCCACGGCTCGTCTACATCTGCCACATGGATACCGTTACCTTGGGCGATGGCTGGGACGCGGACATTCCGCCGCTCGGGACGGTTGTGCGCGACGGCAAGCTCTATGGCCGCGGTGCCTGCGATATGAAGGGTGGCCTGGCCTGCGCCATTGCCGCACTGGTCCATACGCTCGAGCGCGTGGCGACGGATGGCGCGCTGCCCCGCCGCGGCTTTTCGCTCATCTGCTCGGTCGACGAGGAAGACTTTATGCGAGGCTCCGAGGCAGCCATCGATGCCGGCTGGGTCGGTTCGCGCGAATGGGTGCTGGATACCGAGCCCACCGACGGACAGATTCAAGTGGCGCACAAGGGGCGTACGTGGTTCGAGATTGAAATGGCTGGCGTGACAGCGCATGCGAGCCAGCCCTGGAAGGGCGCGGATGCCGTCGCCGCCATGGCCGAGGTCGTGTGTTCGCTCCGTCGCGCGTTTGTGGCGCTGCCCGCGCACGATGAGCTGGGGTCTTCGACCATCACGTTTGGCCAAATCGAGGGCGGATATCGCCCCTATGTCGTGCCCGACCGCGCCAAAGTCTGGGTCGACATGCGTCTGACCCCGCCGACCGATACGGCCGCCGCGACGCGCATGGTAGAGCAGGCCATCACCGTCGCCGAAGCCGCCGTTCCCGGTTGCCATGGCAGCTACACCGTGACGGGCGACCGCCCCGCCATCGAGCGCGACCCGAACTCTCCTCTTCTAGCAGCGCTCAAGCGTGCCGCCGATGACGTGACGGACGCGGACACGACCGTCGGCTTCTTTACCGGCTACACCGACACCGCCGTCATTGCCGGCAAGACAGGCAACCGCAATTGCATGAGCTACGGTCCCGGGTCGCTCGCGCTCGCGCACAAGCCCAACGAATATGTGCCCCATGCCGATATCGTTCGTTGTCAGCAGGTGCTAATCGCGCTCGCCGATAACGTGCTCTGGGACGCGAGCGGCCAAGTTGGGGCATAATAAGCCGCGAACAAACCGACTCGTGCGTTAGGACCGCCCATGAAAGCACTTCCGTTTCCCTGCATCCGCCCGGCTCAGGACCGCGTGCTCGAGGCGCTGCCTGCAATGGGCAGCATCCTGAGCGGCAACGATGCTCTGCGCGGAGCCATTGCCGATGGCCTGATGCTCAAGGACCCGGGTGCGGCGTATTACGTGTACGAATGCTCGGGCGAGCCGGGACGTGTGACGGGTGTCGTGGCGATCTGCCCGACGAGTGTACTTGCGGGCGGCAAGGGCGATGCCAGCGCCGACGTGGCCGCCGCCGCGCGCGCGATCGCCGAGCTCAAGGTGCAGCCGCGCCCCGTATCGCTCGCCTACGAGGCCTCGCCCGTCATGGATATCATCCTGGGCGCCGCCAAAGAGGGCGCGTCGCTCTACGCCGTCACCGACCCCGCGGGCATTACGCACCGCGCGTGGGAGGTCAAGCGCGAGGACGCCGTCGGGGCCATCCGCGCCATGCTCGACCAAGCACCGGAGCCGGCACTGGCCGACGACCCCGCCTACGCCGCCGCTCTGACCGGGGCGTCGCAGCTGCTGGCCGATGAGGCCCGTGTCGCCGGAACGTACACCGGCAAGGAGCCGTTCAACTTTACCGTTGCCGTGCTCTTCCCCGCCGCGCAGGTCAGCGGCGCCGCGCCGCAGGTTCCGACAGGTCTGCTCACGCACCAGGTCGCGCGGTTCTAGCAAGACCAGACCGCCCGGCACAAAAATCGGCAGCTCAACAAACAGGGGGCGGAGATGCAGCAGGTACATGCATCTCCGCCCCTTTTGCGTCGAGAAATTAGCCGGCGACCCGTGCCGCCGCGCTCGCGTTATCCGCGCTGCGGACCCGCAGTAGCCACGAGCGGTTCAAGCCCCAGCTCGCGCGCGTAGTCTTCCTGCGTGAAAATCTCAACCAGTTCAAACGTACCGGCCTCGTCGTCAAACACGAAATGTAGCACCGAGCAGTTGCCCGGAACGCGATCGCGTTCATCGGCCGCCGCGCCCTTGGTATGGTCCATGAACTCCTTGATGGCCGAGCCGTGGCTCACCGCGAGCACGCACTCGTGGTCCGGGCGACGCAAAAGATCGGTCAACGTCGCCACCATGCGCTCGCGCACCTGCATCTGTCCCTCGCCGCCAAACTGGCGGTAGAAGTCGCGCCATGGGCGCTCGGGCATGAGCACCACGCGCTCAGCCTCAAAATCGCCAAAGAACCACTCGCGCAGGCCGTCCAGGCGCTCGTACGCCAAGCCCGGCCACAAGTTGGCGATAGTCTGCTCGGTGCGATGAAGCGTGGAGGTGTAGGCATGATCGGGCTCAATGCCGCGCGCACGTAAAAACATGCCGGCGCGCGCCGCCTGGTCGCAACCCAACTGCGTAAGCGGCGAATCACTCCACCCCTGAATGATACGCTTAAGGTTGAATATCGTCTGTCCATGACGGACCAGATACAGATCTTTATTCATAGGGGTCCTTTCGTTCGTTACCAATCAAGGAGCGAAAACGCCCCGTCGCAATAGCCAAAATGAAGCACGGCACCGTTGTCGGGTAGCTCTCCCCTGCCAGTCACATACTCAAGAAACTCCTGGCAGGCTGAGCCGTGGGAAACCGCCAGCACGCAGTCGTGCCGCGGCCTGGCCATGATGCGGGACAGCGCCGCGACCATGCGCGACTGAAGCTGCACTTCCGACTCGCCGCCAAAGGCCACCGGATAATCGCCCCAGGGCTGCGGCGGCATCTCGCGATTTGATGTGCCCTCCAGCGAGCCAAAATGCCACTCACGCAGGTCATCGACCAGCTCAATGGAACGGCCCTCGCCAACGATAAGCTCGGTCGTATGCCGCGCCCGGCCCAACGGCGAGGAATACACATGATCAAAGGCCACGCCACGCGCCGCAAACGCCGTACGCGCCGTTAGCGCCTGCTCGCGCCCGCGCGCCGTAAGCGGCGAATCGTGCCAGCCCTGCAAAATGCTCTGCACATTGAGCTCAGTCTGCCCATGCCGCACCAAATACAGATCTGCCACACACCCTCCCCTCGTGCCACCACAAAGGGGACAGGAGCCTTTGTGGTGATTTTGCCGCCGGATTGCACCGCGGTGACACTCAACTACACCAGCACGTCGGCGAGCGAACGCTTGGGTACGTGGTGCACCTGCGCCTCGTCGCGCCAATAATTGATGGAGCCGTCGGGGTTGGAATCGATCGCATCGATCACCTGTGTCTCGGCCGGAACGCCAAACGCCATGATCAGCTTGAGCTCATACCTGTCGTTATCGAGCCCCATGGCATCGATCGCGTGGGGCGTAAAGGCCTTGAACATGCAGGCTGCCACCTCGGGCGTGGCGCTGCGGGCGGCGAACATCATCGTCTGCGCGGCAATGCCCGTGTCGACCTCGGTAATGGGAGCGGCGGGCTTGCCCGGAACGGCGCGCTCAGCAAGAATCGCGATGTAGCCGGTCGGGCGCTCGCCCTCATCGGGACCCGGCCAATCCTTAAGCGCGCCGGCCCACGCAAGCTCATCAAATACGCGCGCGCAGTCCTCTGCACCGCTTACCGCATGAAAACGCAGACGCTGAGCATTGGCACCACACGGGGTCAGGTGCGCCAGCTCCGCCAGCTCAAGCAAAAACTCACGCGGCACGCGCATGGACTCGTCAAAGCGACGGCACGTGCGGGCGCGGCGAACCAACGCATCAAACGCGTCCAAGCCGAGCTTTTCGCAACCCTGCTTTGCCATCGATTCGACACTCGACGGTGCCTCGGGAACTGCTTCGTTCATAGGGAACCCCCAATACAAGCCAATTGTCCTTAGGAAAATCTAACCTAAAACGTAGGCAATAACGAACAGGGCTGCAATGTTCTACACCTGTTGAATAGAAAATCGCGACGTGGGGAACAACGGAAACAATTCGGGGCCTTTTGGTTACGTTTCGCCCTCCCCGACCCATACGCCAGCGCCTTTAGGCGATACTGGTTGTAACGATCAAGACTTACGCCGCACGGAAAGGAGACATTATGGGCATCTTTAAGAACGATGACCAAAAATCGAGCCAGTTTGGATTTGACGAGAGAAGCATGGCGGGCAAAGCAGTCAAGGCCGTACGCTGGATTTACGCCATCACGGGCGTCTTAGCGCTCATTGCTGGTATCGCGCTGCTTTTTGCACCCGCCAAGTCCCTCGTCTTTTTGACGACTGTCCTGGGTTTTTACTTTGTAATCACTGCTGCCATCAGGCTGTTCACTGCCATTTTTGAGCCGCTGCTGCCCACCGGCTGGCGCGTGACGAGCATCATCTCCAACCTACTCATTATCTTGGGCGGCGTCATAATCCTGCGCAACCAGGCCTTCTCGACCGCGACGCTCACCACGATGGTGGTTATCGTGGCCGGCTTTGGCTGGATTGTCGAAGGTGTCATGTCCATTCTGGAGTCCGAGCTTTCGTCCAACCGTGCCCTCGCCATCCTGAGCGGTGCACTCTCCATCATCGCCGGCATGTTCGTGTTTATCTATCCGCTGTGGTCGGCCAAGATGCTCGTCATCTTTAGCGGCGCCGCGCTGCTGGTGTTTGGCGTAACGCTGATTGTTCGTGCTATTCAATTTGGCAAACTGGTGCACTAGATGCCGCGAACGCTCTTTATTGATGCCGACGCCTGCCCGGTCACGCGCGAGTCGATTGACTGCGCGCGGCGGGCGGGCGTCGCCGTTGTTATCGCCGGCAACAGCACGCAAAACCTGGAACGGCACATTCGCCGCGACGACCCGCGCGATGCCGAGCACGCGCGACGCGGCTTTTGGGTCACAACGCTCGATGTGAGCGTGGGCGCCGACAGCGCCGACTTTGCCATTGTCGAACGCCTGCAGGCGGGCGACGTAGTCGTGACGCAGGACATTGGCTTGGCGAGCATGGCGCTCGGGCGCGATGCCGCCGCCATCGGCGTGCGCGGGCGCGTCTACGACAAAGCGACCATCGACATGCAGCTGTTTATTCGCCACGAGGAAAAGAAGGTACGCCGCGCCGGGGGACGCACCCGCGGACCGGCAGCATTTACCAGCGAAGATCGCGCCCGTTTTAAACGCAACCTCACTGAGCTGCTGCACTAACCAAGGTAGATTTTTGGGACATGCCTAAAAATCTACCTTTTTGTTTTGAGCGGCGTGAGCGCTCGGAATCCATGGCTCAACAAAAAAATGGGCTTCAAAATGCCATGCGTCGCCGCATTGCGCTGGTGCCCAGCATGGCTATTTTGAAGCCCGTTTGTTAGGCCTACTTAAAGCCCAAAGGCAGAAAGGATAAGACCCCAGCCCGCGCCGATAACGTACATCATAATCAGGAACACGGCGTTTTCACGAGCGCTGCGGTTGGTGCGGAACAGGACAAGATAGCCCACGCCGGCGGAAATGAGCGTGCCGGCGAGCATCGGTGCCAGCTGCAGCGCGCCCTCCAGGTACAGCTGCGTGATGACGACACTGGCCGAGCAGTTGGGGATCAGGCCGACGAGTGCCGAGCCCAAGACGGCGAGCGTCTCGTTGCCACGCAGGAACTGCTCGATCGCGGACTCTCCGAAGGTCTCAAGCACGGCGACCAGGACCAGCGTCACCAGGAAAATAAAAACCGAAACCTGCACGGTGTGCGAGATCGCGCTGCGGATAATCGACAGGACGGGCGCACCTTCGTGGGAGTGACCGTGGTCGTGCCCATGGCCGTGGTGGTGCTCATGCTCGCCCGTGTGACCGTGGTCACGGTTGTGTCCGTGGTCGTGCTCGTCCTCGTCTTCATCACAACCGCAATGGTCGCGCTCGCACAGCTCGTGGATGTGGTCGGCGCTCACGCCCGCCTCGGCCACCTCGTCGATGATGTCACCGCCAGTGTGGTCGTCGTGCGCGCAGTTCACATGAGCCGGATTAGCAGCGGTCCCCAGCACGGTACGGCGAATCGCCGCATGTGCGCGAGCGTTACGACGCAGGCCGCGAATGGCGGCGTCCACGATAAAGCCCGTGACCAGCGCGATCAGCGCCTTCGAAGCCAGAAGCATCGCCATGGTCTGCACGGGAACTTGCTCGGCGAGCAACAGCGGCAGCATCTCATCGGAGGTCGAGAGAAACACCGCCACCAGGGTACCCAGCGTCGCGACGCGACCGGCGTACAGCGTGGCCGCCATTGCCGAAAAGCCGCACTGCGGCACCATGCCCAGCAACGAGCCAACCACGGGGCCCGCAGCACCAGCGCGCTTGATGGCGCCGTTAACGCGGTCGCCCGCAACATGCTCGAGCGTCTCGAGCGCAAGGTACGTCACCAACAAAAACGGCACCAGCGAGAGCGTGTCTTTGCCGGCATCGAGCAGAATATCTATCAGTAAATCCATGACGGATGGAACCTTTCGTGTCTTTCGGCAGCATTGTAAAAGTCCTAGCGGTCAACTAGGGTATTGTAGTTGTCCCGGGCGCGGTGCCAATAGTTGCCCATGGTAAACTATCATCTCGCCACAACTCAGTAACCCCGAGCCGCGCGACGCGG
This sequence comes from Collinsella sp., assembly GCA_048291725.1. Lineage (GTDB taxonomy): Bacteria > Actinomycetota > Coriobacteriia > Coriobacteriales > Coriobacteriaceae > Collinsella. Next base: position 28,177 of record DBEZXW010000062.1, read on the forward strand.
CCCGTCCAAGGAGCAGCCTATGAACGTTTCGCAAGCACTCGAATACGAGCGCCAGCCGTTTATCCCCATGTTTATCTATGGCGATCACGGTGCCATGGAGTCCGAGCGCCAGAAGGGCGAAGAGGCCCTCAAGGTGCTCGAAACCGAGTACTTTACCGCTGAGGGCGACCCCGGCTTCGACTTTGCCACCGTGCGCGACCTGGCCGACCGCAACCGCGACCTGTGCGACCAGATCGGCGAGGCGCGTCTACGCAACGTGACGCCCGCGACGCTTTCGCGCGGCCTGTCCGATGCCGACACCTGCGCTGCCATCGGCAAGATGCAAAAGCGCACCGCCGCGTCCGTTATGCGCGAAATCCGCGGCGACCGCGACGCGCTCGGCGTGGCGTACGCCCGCAAGCCTATCCAGGGCACGGTGCTCGGCATCGACATCGAGACCACCGGCCGTGCACCCGAGCGCGGCTACATCATCAACGTCGGCTGGGAGATCATGGATCTCACCAGCGACGCCGTGCCGCATGACGCCGAGGCACACTACTGCGGCCTGCCCGATATCTACCGCGGCGAGGATGTGCCGCTGTCGAATATCCACCACATCACCTGGGACGACATCGACGGCAAAACGCCCTTCCGCGAGAACAAGGAACTGCAGAAGCAGCTGCTCAAGCTTATGAAGAAGTACCCGTACATGGCACACAACGCCGCCTTTGAGGACAGCTGGTTCAAGATCCACCTGGACGGCTACGCCGAGGCACGCCGCGCCGGCAAGATCATCGTCATCGACTCGCGCCAGATCTGCCGCAGCCTGGATGCCGACGTCCGCTCGCTCCCCCGCGAATCCGCCCCCGCCGCGCTCGAGAACTGGGCGCGCCGCCGTGGAACCCTCGCCGCCGACGCCAACGAGCAGCATCTGGGCCTCGACGACACCGACCTCATGCTCCGCACGGTTCAGGCCGAGTTCAACCTCAAGAACCTGTTTGCCAAGTAGAAACGTCTACGACAAACTCCGGCGTAGATCACGAGCGGCCTCGCAGCGGGAAACCCCGCAGCGGGGCCGCCCTACGTTCCACAAATAAACCTGCCATCACAAATTCTGAACACTCATTGCGAACGATTTCGGCCAATTCCCGACACGTAATTCGTTGTCGGATGGTGATGCATCACTATCAAATGTGCGGCAATTGAGTATTTCTATGCTATAGCCGAGCAGTGAAAACATTGATTTAGGGTGAACGGTCCCATAATTGCGTCAAGCTTTTGGACAGCATTTGGTTAGACCTCTAAAACGACTTTTTCACTCAGCGCCATCAACACGGCATTAGCTGGCACGATATATACCATGAGTATCGTATTGTCACATACCACTGCAAAAGCGGTCTACCAGGCCGCGCATTCGGTGTCTGCGAAAGGCATCGAGTCCTGTAGCCCTGCCGCGATTTACGGATCATGTCCCACCGGAACGCTCCTTGACGCAGCCGCAGAATGGCTCACCAAACATGATGTTTCCTTCGACGCAAATGATTCCCTCGAGGTGATGGTGTTTGATCGCAGGAATGCGCGCTATGCAATGAACTGTCAATGCCACGTTTCGTCAAAACGATTCTCGAACTCACGCTTTATAGAGCTTGAAGATGGCATCTTCATTGTTAGCGTTGAGCTTTGCGCACTTCAGGCCGCCACCTATCTCCCTTTTCGCGAACTGGTGGAGTACTACTTTGAATTGTGCAGCGCTTACTCCCTTGGAACCGGCTCTTCCACCTCTTATAACGAGCGTTTCGCGCTCACCTCGACCGAGAGGTTAAAGCAGTTCTTTAATTCCATTATCAGATGCGACGGTTTGGCCCTTGCCCGAAAGGCAATCCAATGTGTGCGCGACGGATGCCGGTCTCCCATGGAAACGGCCTTTGTCATGATGCTAACGCTGCCCAAAAGCGAAGGAGGGCTTGGTATTAAGGGAATTGAGACCGATTACGAGGTGCAGGTCACCACTGCCGCAAAGAATCTCACGAGACGCAAAAAGTTCTTTATGGATGCGTATCTAAAGAAATCTCGCACAGACATTGAATACAACGGTTTTTATCATGACGCGGAAGAAGACCGCGCCATCGATGAGGAGCGCAAGAATGCACTTGCGTCCATGGGGTACGGAATCATCACCGTCAGCCGTTATTCCTTTATGCATGCCAGCTCTTTTGTTAGGGTCATGGAAGCAATCCAGCGGAAAGAGGGCGTACGCCCCTCGCGTCTGCCAAAAGACTTTCAAATCATGCAAGAGGACCTGAGACAGTTTGTGCTCAGAAGGTTTATAGAAGAGAAAAAGCGAATTCAGAAGCAGCTTCGCCAGGATTCCGAAGAGCGTCAACGAATCGACCTCGAAAAAGCAACGCTCGAAGGCATCACGCTGGATGACCCGACAATTAATGAAGTTCCGGCAATCGATGACATGCAGACTGTCGAATCCGACAGCCCATCATTTGCCCAAACAAGCAGCCTCGCGCCCGAGGGCAGGGTCTTCGGGGCCGGAGACTAGGCCGGCTAACAAGGTGGGTACCCTAGCGACGTGCAAAATTGCGAGTATTCAGCAGGGTCGGGTGTCTATCACCCTCGAGTGGATCCAAATGTGAAGCGAAATCACTCTTGCGCGAGAGCGTTAGGCAACATTTGAGGAAGAACTCATCTGATTAACACCCTAAGATAACTCTTGAACTGCATTATATGACCTGCAATAAATTAGCGGACCCCCCATAGTTGCAGAATACTCCATTTTTTGCACGGCACGAGGGTGCCCACCTTGGCATCGACTATCAAAAAACGCTCAGTCCGGGATCTCGTCCACTATTCCCCATCATTTTGTACAACGAATTACCTGAACGTCATTGACATATGAACATGCACTCATATAATCGAAAGTAAATTATATGAGCGCATGTTCATATGAAAGGATATTGCAATGAGCATCCGCGTTGATGAAACGAAACTCGACATCGAGGCCACCGAACCCGCGATCCCGACCACCTGCTCGCCCGAGGACCTTCCCGACGAGGAGCTTCTCTACGACCTCGCCGACCTGTTCAAGGTCTTCAGCGACACCACGCGCATCAAGATCCTCTATGCCCTCATGGGCCGCGAGCTCTGCGTGGCAGACATCGCCGAAGCGACCGAAACCTCGCAGTCCGCGGTGTCGCACCAGCTGCGCACACTCAAGCAGTCGCACCTGGTTAAATTCCGGCGCGACGGGCGCAATATCCTCTACTCGCTCGCCGACGACCACGTCTACACCATGCTCAACCAAGGCATGAGCCACATCTGCGAATAGCGACCAACCACGGTACCAGCGCGGCCTGCACCCAAGCCGCAAATACAGAGAAAGGAACCCACCATGAAAAAGCAGTTTAAACTCGACGAGATCGACTGCGCCAACTGCGCGCGTGAGCTTCAGGACGAGCTGGCCAAGCTCGAGGGCGTCAAATCCGTGTCCGTCAACTTTATGACCCAAAAATTGACGCTCGAAGCCGATGACGCCGAGTTCGACGAGGTACTCAACCGCGTTGTAGAGTTTACGGCCGACGCCGAGCCGGACTGCGAGATCATTCTCTAGCCCGGGTTTACGCCAACCTGCAAGGCCGCGCTTGCCGCGGCCTTTGCTCGCGAAATTATATGAGCGAGTGTTCATTCATTCAAATGGGAGGATACGAGTCATGACCACCGCCGATCCCAAAAAGAAAAAGAAGAAGCGTAAGAAGAAAGAGTCCCTTGAGCATAAGCGCAACCGCATCCTGGTAGCGCTGGGCATTTTTGCCGTGGTGTACGCCCTCGATGAGTTCGGCACCCTCACTGCCGCATTCGATACCCCGGGCGACATCTACGCCAGCTTCGCACTGTTCCTCGTGCCGTTTTTGATTGCCGGCTACGACGTGCTCCAAAAGGCATACAACAACATCCGCCGCGGCAAGGCGTTCGACGAGAGTTTCCTTATGGCCGTCGCGACCATCGGCGCGTTTGCCATGGTGCTTTTCCCCGATACCGACCCGCACATGGCCGAAGGCGCCGCCGTCATGCTGTTCTACCAGGTCGGCGAGCTGTTCCAGGCATACGCCGTGGGCAAGAGCCGTAAATCGATCAGCGCCATGATGGACATCGCGCCCGACTACGCTAACGTCGAGCAAGCCAACGGCACGCTCGAACAGGTCTTTCCCGATGACATCGCCGTCGGCACCGTGATCGTGGTCAAGCCCGGCGAGCGCGTGCCTATCGACGGCGTCATCGTCGAGGGCGAAACCCAGCTCGACACCGCCGCGCTCACGGGCGAGTCAGCCCCCCGCCCCGCCAAGTCCGGCGACGATATCATCAGCGGCTGCATCAACATGACGGGGCTCATCCACGTGCGCACCACCAAGCCCTTTGGCGAGTCCACCGTCGCACGCGTCCTGGAGCTCGTGGAGAATGCCAGCGAAAAGAAGGCGCGCACCGAGAACTTCATCACGCGCTTTGCCCGCGTCTACACGCCCGCCGTCACCGGCGCTGCCGCGGTGCTCGCGCTCGGCGGCGGCCTGGTCACCGGTGCCTGGCCCGACTGGATTCTGCGCGGCCTGACTTTCCTGGTCGTCAGCTGCCCGTGCGCGCTCGTGATCAGCGTGCCGCTCAGTTTCTTTGGCGGCATCGGCGGCGCATCCAAGCTGGGCGTTCTCATCAAGGGTTCTAACTACCTCGAGACGCTCGCCGACGTGGACACCGTCGTCTTTGACAAGACGGGCACCCTCACCAACGGCACGTTCTCGGTGGTCGCGGTACACCCCGAGGCCGTTTATACCGAGCAGTCGTTGCTCGAAGTCGCAGCCCTTGCTGAGTCGTTCTCTGATCACCCCATCGCGCAGTCCGTACGTGTCGCCTACCAGGGCGAGGTCGACCCCAAGCGCGTAAGCGACTCCACCAACGACGCGGGCCATGGCGTGACGGCAACCATCGACGGCAAGCACGTCGTCGTTGGCAACGCAAAGATGCTCGCCGCGGCCGGAGTCGAAGCGCCCGATTGCGAGGTCGTCGGCACCATCCTCCACGTGCTAGTCGATGGCATCTATGCCGGCCACATTGTAATTGCCGACACCATAAAGGCCGATGCCGAGCAGACGATCCGCGACCTGCACGCCGCCGGCGTCAAGCGCACCGTCATGCTCACGGGCGACCGCGAGGAAGTGGCTGCTGCGGTGGCCAAGCGGCTGGGGCTCGACGAGTTCCACGCGCAGCTGCTGCCGGGCGACAAGGTCGAGCGTGTTGAAGCGCTGCTGGCAGCCGAATCGGGCAAGGGCAAGCTCGCCTTTGTGGGCGACGGCATCAACGATGCGCCCGTGCTTACGCGCGCCGATGTGGGCATTGCCATGGGCGCTATGGGTTCTGACGCTGCGATCGAGGCCGCCGATGTCGTGCTCATGGACGACAAGCCGTCCAACATCTCCCGCGCGATCCGCGTGGCGCGCAAGACCATGTCGATTGTTTGGCAGAACATCATCTTTGCGCTGGGCATTAAGTTGCTGATTCTGGTGCTTGCGGCACTGGGCATCGCCAACATGTGGCTTGCCGTGTTCGGCGACGTAGGCGTGGCGATTATCGCCATCCTGAATGCCATGCGCGCGATGGGTGTCAAGAACCTGTAGCGTTCGTGGGCTGTCCGGCCGGGGCCGGGCTTGGTTTTGAAAACGTCCTCGCGCATGAGGCCCGTCTTTCCTGCTCCTGCGGAGCAACGGAAAGGCGGGCCTCGCGCTGTGGAATGTTTTCAAAACCAAGCCCGGCCCCGGCCTGCGGTGACGTAGGTGGCAGTTCTTGGGCATCGCTTGCTGGCGGGGTTCCTTTGCTGAAATGGACTTGGCCGAAAGGACCGCTGGTCCCGGTCGCTGGTTCGCGCTTTGCGCGAACTCCGCGCTACTGGGGGTTCGTTAGGATTCCGCCGCTTGGCCCGTCGCCTCGCCCCGGTTCAGCATCGCCCTCAGTTTCTCAAAGCTCTCCTCGCTCAGGCAGTGCTCCATGTGGCAGCCCTCTTGCGACGCGACCTCAGCCGAAACACCCGCATCCTCCAGCAGCCCCACGAAAAAGCAGTGACGCTCCCACATTTGGCGAGCGACTTCCAGACCACGCTCCGTCAGATGAACGTCGCGCTTGCCCATTTCGACATAGCCGTTGCTTTCCAGCGTCGCCATGGCCTTGGAAACGCTCGCCTTGGTTACGCCGAGGTACTCCGCAACGTCGATCGAGCGCACGATGCCCTGACGTTCCGACAGAACGTAGATCGATTCGAGATAGTCTTCTCCGGATTCACGTAGGGCCATGGGCCGCCTTTCGCGATGATTGCTAGTTAGCCTTTGGATACTTTCCACGGCTAACTTTACCGCAAAAGTTGCCCATGTCTTACTACTTTGTCTAAAAGTTAGCCGTGTTTCACAAAACGTGCGGGACGAAAACAAAATGGGGACGCCCCGCAGGGAGTGTCCCCCAGCTGCCGGCAGAAAAGGAGCATCCCTAAGTGCCGAGCCGCAGTTATAACAGTCCAAAGTGCTTCGCGGCGTTGTAGATCCCGTCGTCGTCCACGGCAGTCGTCACATAGGTCGCCGCAGCCTTCACCGTGTCCTGCGCGTTGCCCATGGCCACGCTCGTGCCCACGGCGGAAAACATCGACAGGTCGTTCTCGCCATCGCCAAAGGCAATCGCCTCGCTCGCATCGACACCCAGGCGCTCCAGCGTCGCCGCCACGCCCAGGTCCTTACCACCGTTAGCGGGGATAATGTCGCAGAACAGGTCACACCAGCGCGTAGTGAGCGAATGCGACACCGCATCGGTCACGATATGCTCGTCGGCCGGGTCCACAAAGGCGCAAAACTGGTAGACCGGTGCGTCAAACGCGTGCTCAAACGGCTCCTCGTGGTAGACGATTCCCGCGTTGCTGCCGGCCGTCACCACGCGCTCGGACAGACGGTTCACAAACGAGTTCTCGCCCTGCATGCACAGCGAGTCGTAGCACCCCTGCGCCACCTGGTCCACAATCACCGCGACGTCGTCCGGATCGATCGGGCAGCTGCGATAAACGCCCTTGGCGTCAAAACAGTGCTGGCCCGAAAGCGTAATGTACGCATCCCATCCCAAGTCGAGCAGCCAGTCCGGCATCTGGTAGGTCGGGCGGCCCGTGGCGATCACGCACGCAATCCCCTGCTCGTGAAAGTTGTCGAGCACCTGCTGCGCCGACGCCGGAATCCGGTGGGTCTTAAAGCTCAGCAGCGTGCCGTCGATATCGAAAAACGCGGCTTTGATCATCCTCGCCTACTCCTCGCCCTCGAGCTTTTCGCTCGCCTCGAGCCACGCCATCTCCAACTCGTCCATGGCAGCGTGAGCCTCGTCGATCTTTGCCTGCTGCTCGCCGAGCGCCGTGTAGTTGGTGGGATCGACTTGGGCCATTGCTGCCTCGGCCTCCTCAACGCGGGTGCGCTGCGTCTCCATCTTGCGCTCGAGCGAACTCACCTCGCGGCGGAGCTTCTGGCGCTCGGCGTTGGACAGGCCGTTGGGCTGACCGCTCGACTTGGGCTTTTCGGCCGCAGCTGCCGCGGCACCGGTGTCGAACGTGCCGGTCTTGGCGCTCGGCGCGCCCACGGGCTCGCCCTCGGCGGTAGCGTTGCACAGGCGCAGGTACTGGTCCACGCCGCCGGGCATATGTGTCAGGTGGCCGTCGAGCAGCGCCCACTGCTGGTCGGTCACGCGCTCCATCAAAAAGCGGTCGTGCGTCACCAGAATCAACGTGCCGGGCCAGCCGTCGAGCAGGTCCTCGACAATCGCGAGCATGTCGGTATCCAGGTCGTTGCCGGGCTCGTCCAGGATGAGCACGTTGGGCTCGTCCAGAATCGTCAGCAGCAGCGACAGGCGACGGCGCTGGCCGCCCGAAAGATCGCCGATGCGGCTCCAGAGCTGCTGCGTCGTAAATCCCAGGCGCTCGCAGAGCTTCTCGGGCGAAGTCTCCTTGCCGTCGATGACGTAGTACTTCTTATAGTTGCCAAGCACCTCGCGAATCGTGTCGCCCATGTAGGGCTTGAGCTCCTCGAGCTGCTGCGACAGCACGCCAAAGCGCACTGTCTGGCCAATCTTCACGCGGCCGCGCGTGGGTTCAATCTTGCCCTGGATCACGTCGAGCAGCGTCGACTTACCGGCGCCGTTCTCGCCCAAAAGGCCATAGCGGTCGCCCGCACCAATGAGCCAGGTCACATCGGTGAGCACCTGCTTGGGCGCGCCGTCGGTATCGGCATAGCCGGCATCCACGTCGACCACATCGATAACCTGCTTGCCCAAGCGGCTCACGGCCAAGCGCTTGAGCTCCAGCTCGTCACGCACGGGCGGCACGTCGGCGATCAGCTCGCGAGCGGCATCCACGCGAAACTTGGGCTTGGTGGAGCGCGCCTGAGCACCGCGGCTCAGCCACGCGAGCTCCTTGCGTGCCATGTTGCGACGGCGCTCCTCGGTAACGGCGGCCATGCGGTCGCGCTCCACACGCTGCAGGATGTAGGCCGAGTAGCCGCCCTCGAAGGGGTCGACCTGGCCGTCGTGGACCTCCCACATGCTGGTGCAGACCTCGTCCAAGAACCAGCGGTCGTGCGTGACCACGAGCATGGCGCCCTGACCACGCTGCCAGCGGGCCTTTAAGTGGCGCGCGAGCCAGTTGATGGTGCGCATGTCCAGGTGGTTGGTAGGCTCGTCGAGCATGAGCACGTCGTAGTCGCCGATCAGCAGGCGCGCGAGGTCCACGCGACGGCGCTGGCCGCCCGAGAGCTCGCCCACCGTGCCCTCCCAGGGCACGTCGCTAATAAGACCGGCCAGGATCTGGCGCGTACGCGGACTCGACGCCCACTCATACTCGGGCGTGTCACCCACGACGGCATGATGCACGGTATCAGTATCGGCCAGCTGGTCCTTTTGACCGAGTAGACCGATCGTGGTGCCGCGGCGGTGCGTCACGCGGCCGTCGTCGGGCTCCAACGTGCCGGCGAGCACGCTCAGCAGCGTCGACTTACCGTCGCCGTTTTTACCGACAATACCAATACGGTCGCCCTCGCCCACGCCGAGCGTAACGCTATCGAAAATATGCTTGGTGGGAAACTCTAGGCTGACGGAATCGCATCCCAAAAGAATCGCCATATGCCCTGCTCCTTCGTAGAAATTCAACGTTGTCCATGATAGCAGCGAAAAGGCAGGCCGCACACGACACAAAAAGGCGGGCCATCTCCCGCAAGAGATGACCCGCCTCTCCAATCAGTCCCGCGGCAACCGTGGCCGCCGCGGGCCTCAAGCATGTCCCGGACTAGGAGAACATGCCGGTGAGGTAATCATTCAGCCGCTTATCCTTGGGCCGTTGGAAAATCTCGTCGGTCTCGTCGTACTCGACCATATCGCCCATGTAGAAGAACGCCGTGCGGTTGGACACGCGCGACGCCTGCTCCATGTTGTGCGTCACGATGACGATGGCGCGCTCGGCCACAATCGACGACATAAGGTCCTCGATCGCCAACGTCGAGATGGGGTCGAGCGCCGAGCAGGGCTCGTCAAACAGGATCACGTCGGGGTTGAGCGCCAGCGTGCGCGCGATACACAGACGCTGCTGCTGGCCGCCCGAAAGCGCGTAGGCACTCTTGTCGAGTTTGTCCTTGACCTCGTCCCACAGCGCCGCACCGCGCAGGCTCTCCTCGACCATGCGGTCGAGCTCGTCACGGTCGGTGATGCCGTGGCGCTTAGGCGCAAACGTGATGTTGTCGCGAATGGACTTGCGGAACGGGTTGGGCTGCTGGAACACCATGCCAATGGAACGGCGCAGCTCGTAGGTGTTTTCGGTCTTGGTGTTCACGTTGCGCCCGCGATAGTTGATCTCGCCCTCCACGCGGCAGCCGCGAATCTCGCGATTCATGAGGTTGAGGCTACGCAAGAAGGTCGACTTACCGCAGCCCGAAGGCCCGATGAGCGCCGTGATCTCGCCCTTGTGGAAGTCGAGCGACGTATTGTGCAGTGCATGGTGGTCGCCATAGTACACGTTGACGTCCTTGGTGGAGAGCACGACCTCGTCGCTCACGGCCTTGCCGCTCACGCGCACGCGCTTCTCGCTCTCCCCCACGCTCGACAGGAAGTCCCGGGTGTCGGACGATGCCGCTTCGGTTTCGGGCGTTACATTCATCTCGCTCATTCGGCCGTCATCTTCCTTGCCAGTTGCTTGCCCACAATGCGGGCGATTACGTTAAACAGCAGCACGCAAATCATCAGCAGTGCAGCGGTGCCCCAGACGATCTGCTGGGCCTCGGGGCTGCCCTCGCCATAGATCTTGTAGATGTGCACGGCGAGCGACTCGCCGGGACGGAACACGTTCCAAGCGCAGGTGGGGCTCGACAGGTTAAAGCTCAAGAAGTTCAGGCGAACCGGCGAGCTCATACCCGAGGTAAAAAGCAGTGCTGCGGCCTCGCCAAACACGCGGCCGGCCGAAAGCACGATGCCCGTCACGATGGCAGGCATGGCCTCGGGGATCAGGATGTGCAGCGTGGCCTCCCAGCGAGTGAGGCCCATGGCCAGGCACGCATCGCGCTGGGCCTGCGGCACGTCCTCGAGCGCCTGCTGGATCACGCGCACCAGGATGGGGATGTTGAACATGGTGAGCGCGACGGCGCCGGAGATGATGGAGTACTTCCAGCCCAGCTGCACCGAGAACACCAGAAAACCGAACATGCCGACGACGATGGAAGGCAGCGAGGACAACGTCTCGATGGCGGTGGAGGCGATGTCGCGGATGGGTCCGTCCGGCGCGTACTCAACCGAAAAGACCGCTCCGCCCAGGCTGATGGGCACCGAGATGATCAGGGTGATCAGCAGCAGGTAGAACGAGTCGAACAGCTGGTAGAGCACGCCGCCCTGCGTTCCGTTGGCGCGCGACGGCTCCGTGAGAAAGCCCGGCTGGAACAGCGTCGAGATGCCCTCGAACAGGATATAGGCCACCATGGAGACGACGATGAGCATGACGATGGCGACGATCGCCGTCAACACGCCCGTGGCGAAGCGGTCCTGCTTTTGGACACGCCCGAGCCTCGCCTCGTCGATGTGGATACGCGTGCTAGCCACGAGCCTTCGCCCCCTTGCGGCCGATAAGGTGGATGATCAGGATGAAGATGAGACTCATGCCCATCAGCAGCAGGCCGAGCGCCCACAGAACATCGTCTTGGGCCGAGCCCTCGGCATAGACTGCCATGGACGTGGTGAGCGTGGTGGTGATGGTCGAAGCCGGCGACAGCAGCGACGTCGGCATGGCCTCGATGCCGCCGATGACCATGCGCACGGCGAGCGTCTCGCCAAAGGCGCGGGTCATGCCCAAGATAACCGCGGTCATGAGCGACGGCATGGCGGACTTGAGCACCACGTGCCAGATGGTCTGCCAGCGGGTGTAGCCCAGCGCGAGCGAGCCCTGGCGGTAGCCGTCGGGCACGGCGCGCAGGCCATCGACCGAAAGCGTGGTCATCGTCGGCAGAATCATGACCGCCAGCACGATGGCGCCGGGCAAGATGCCCAGGCCCGTGCTCACATGGAAAACGCTCTTCATAAGACCGACGACCACGTGAAAACCGATCAGGCCAAAGACGACCGAGGGGATGCCGGTCAAAAGCTCAATGAGCGGCTGAAAGATCTTAGAGCCAAACTTAGGGCTAATCTCGACCGCAAAGATGGCAGAGCCGATGGCGATGGGCAGCGCGATAAGCGTGGAGAGCACCATGACCGCAAACGAGGTGACGATCAGGGGCAGGGCGCCGGTATAGGGCAGGCCGTTTTCGGCTGTGTTGGCCAGGTCCCACTTGGTGCCGGTGAAAAACTCGACGACCGAGACGCCGTCCTTGACAAAAGCCGAGAGGCCCTTTTGGGCGACCATAAAGATGAGCGCGGCAACGACAAGCGTCACGAGCGCTACGCACGCGCCCGTGACGCCCAGGCCCACGTTCTCAAGGTCGCGCTTTGGCAGCTGTTTTGCCATTGCAAACCTTTCCGGGGCGATTACTTATTTAGCAGAGACCTTGCCGCTGGCGTCCTTGACGACCTTCATGGCAGAGACGGGGATGAAGCCCTGCTCCTCGACGAGCTTGCCCTGGACGTCGTCGGAAAGCATGAACTCCAGGAAGGCCTTGGTGGCCTCGTCGGCGTCCTTGGAGCAGTACATGTGCTCGGTAGCCCAGATCTTGAAGGAGTCATCAGTGACATTCTTGCTCTTGGGCTCGACGCCCTCGACCTTGATGGCGTTGAACTTGGAGTCATCGAAGTGCGAGAAGTCGAGGTAGGAGATAGCGTTGTCGGTGCTGGACATCTGAGTCTGGACGTCGCCGGACTTGTCGAGCTCGGCGTCGCCCTTAAAGTCGACGGCCTCGTCGCCAAAGACGGCGGCCTCAAAGGTGGCGCGAGTACCGGAGCCGGCCTTGCGGTTGAGAACGACGATCTTGACGTCGTCGCCGCCGACCTCCTTCCAGTTGGTGATCTGGCCGGAGAAGATACCCTTGAGCTGCTCGAGGGACAGGTCGTCGACCGTCACGTTCTTGGAGACGACGGGACCCATGCCCACGACGGCGACCTCGTGATCGACGAGGTTCTTGACCTGGTCGGCCTCGAGCTTGGTCTCGGCGAAGACGTCGGAGTTACCGATGGTAACGGTGCCGGCGGCGACAGCGGTCAGACCCTTGCCCGAACCGTTACCCGAACCGGAGACGGAGACGTCCGGGTTGGCGTCCATGAACTTCTCTGCAGCGGCCTCGACGAGAGCCTGGAACGAGGAGGCGCCGTCGTAGGTCACCTCGCCGGAGACAGACTCGGCAGCGGCAGTGGCGCTGCCCTTGTCGGCGGCGTTGGAAGCACCCGCGCCACCGCAGCCAACGAGGCCGAGGCCCACGAAGCTGGCAAGACCACCAGCGAGGCCGAGGAACTGACGACGAGAATAAGCCTGATCGAGCATGATCTTCCTTTCATACATGCGACTCGCGGGCACCCTGCCCGCTTTGCTGTTTGGAAAGATACGACCCCGATCGGGCAGCACCAGCGCCAACTGCGGTTTCTTACGGTCATTTGATAGACCCTTACCGCAAGCGCAGCACGGCCTTTACAAACGAATAACAAACCCGCCACCAAGCATGACCCGCCTTTTACACCAATAAAAACAAAGTTGCGGTGAAATAGTTCCTGCTTGGCCATCAAATGGCCCATTCTAGGAACTATTCCACCGCAACTTAGATTGGGAAACCGCGAAACCTTAAAGCTCTAATTCATTCAAACGGAGGATCGCAACAATGTAGATCTTGAGCGCCTGCTTGAGCTGTTCTTCGCTGGCGCACTCGTTGGGACCGTGCATCTGGCCGCCCCATGCGGGCAGCTCCAGACCGGTCTCCTCGGGGCCAAACGACACGGCGCGGGCAAAGTTGCGCGCGTACGTACCGCCGCCCATGGCAAAGGGCTCAGCATGCTTGCCCGTAAACTCGTTATAGGTATCAATAAGCGCCTTCACGGCCGGATCGTCGGCAGACACCGAGAACGGCACCTTCGCGCGACCCAGCTGGCACGTCACGCCAAAACGGCCCACGAGCGGGTCGAGCTGCTCGCGGATAGTATCGGCACTCGTGCTGTCGGGGAAGCGCACGTCGATGACCTGCTCAATATGGCCATCCGCCACGCGGATGACGCCAGCGTTGCAGGTAAGCGGGCCAAACGCCGGGCTCGTCGCGTCGATACCCAGGCCGCGGCCATAGGCGTCCGCATGCACAAAGGCCAGGAACTTGACGAACTCATGCTCGGCAGGCGTCAGCAGGCGCTCGTCGCGTGCACCAAACGCGTCCTCGGCCTCGCGCAGATACGACACGATCAGGCCGACGGCATTGATCGTTCCCTCGGGCATCGAAGCATGGCCACCGATACCGTGGGCGAAAATCTGCGCATGGCCATTATCAAGCGCCGTGATCTCCAGACGATCGGCGTTCTCGACCGGCGCCGGCAGCTCATCGGCGGCAATCGCGAGCTCGCAGATGGACTGCGACGGAATGGCATTGCTCGCCTCGGAGCCGCTCCACGACACGATGCGCCCGCCGTCGATCTTGGGGCTCACGAACGTCGCCCCAAACTGGCCCTTCTCGGCATTGCAGACCGGGAACTCGGCATCGGGCGTAAACAAAAAGTCGGGGTCTGCGTGATTCTCCAGATAATGGTGAACGTCGGACATGCCCACTTCCTCATCGCAGCCCAGCAGCGCGCGGAAGGTATAGCGCGGCACAATGCCGTGCTTGAGCAGGTAGGCACCGGCGTAGAGCGACAACACCGCCGGACCCTTGTCATCAATCACGCCACGGCCGAGCAGCCAGCCCTCGCGACGCTCCATCGCAAACGGGTCGGTGTTCCAGCCGGGGCCGGCGGGCACCACGTCCACGTGGCAGATGGTCGCGAGCTGCTTGTCGCCGCGACCCGGGATATCGGCAATGCCCACATAGCCCTCGTCGTCGCTCGTCTGGTAGCCGAGCTTTTGCGCAATGCCGAGTGCGCAATCGAGCGCATCACGAACCGGGCGGCCAAACGGCGCGCTAGGCTCCGCATCGGCAGCAACGGCTACGGACGGATAACTCACCAGCTGCTCGATATCGGCGACGACGTCCTCCCAGACCTCGTCGACATACTCGGTAACGCTCTGCTCCACCTGATTCATGGACGACCTCCTTACCAATGAGCGACGGGTACGCCCGCCCCTCACATTACGTCTATTAGATAGCGAAAAGTTTAGCAAGCTCGGCCACCGAGTGCACCACTGCATCGGCACCCGCCGCCTCGTGCTCGCCCGGCGCCGCCGCGCCCGAATAGATACCAATGCACGGTACGCCCATTGCGTGCGCGCCCTCCACATCGTTAAAGCGATCGCCGATCATCACGGCATCGTCCGCGGCCGCACCCAAGGCCGCCAACGCGTCGCGAACCGAATCGGCCTTGGTCTCGCGCCCCTGCGGTGGATTCATGCCAACCACCGCCTCAAACTGCGAAAGCCCCAGCTCGCCCACCATGTCAATGCACTTTGCCTCCATGCGTGACGTCGCCACGGCCAAGCGATGCCCCTGCGCGACAAGGCCATCGAGCAGCTCGGGGATTCCATCGAACACGGGATACTCTTCCGGTCCCAGCTCATCAAAAAAGGCACGGTACTCGTCAGCCACCACAAGCGACTCCTCGCGGGAGAAGCCATAAAAGTCGTGAAAGCTCTTCCACAGGGGCGGCCCGATCATGCGGCGCAGGTCACCCATCTGCGCCTCCGAAAACCCGCGCGCGGCAAGCGTCTTGCGCGTCGAGGTCATCACCGCCCGACCCGTATCTGCCACCGTGCCGTCAAAATCAAACAGCACAATCGGCCGCCTGTATATCGCCAGTGCCTCCATCGGCATCCCTCTTCCCCAGTTGATGATTTCCACACCGACACTTCAAACTGTTGACTATTCAACAATTGAACCTAGCAATGTAGAGCAACTCCACTATACTTGTCGCACTTTGCTCTCAGAAGGCGGCGCGCAAGCGCCCCAACGAAAGGTGCAATTATGTCTTTTGCCATCATAACCGACTCCACGTCGGACATCTCCCCCGCCCGCGCTCAAGAGCTCGGCATTTACGTGATTCCGCTGCATGTGATTATCGAGGGCGAGGACCTGCTCGACCAGGTGCAGATTACCGCCCAGGAGTACGTCGCGCGCATGGCCGGCTCCGAGCAGCTGCCGCACACCTCGCAGCCGAGTGCCGGCGAGTTCAAGGAACTCTTTGACCGCGTGCGCGCCGACGGTCACGATAGCGCCATCTTTATCTCGCTGTGCAGCGAGTGGTCCGCCTGCTATGCCAACGCCAGCCTGACGGCCGAAACGCACGAGCTCGACGTGCGCTGCATCGACTCGCGCACCGGCTCGGGCGCCGAGGGCCTGCTGGTGGAGTACGCGCTGGCCATGCGCGAGGACGGCCGCAGCCTGGACGAGACCGAGGCGCAGATCCGCGCGACGCTGCCCGACGCCCACCTGCTGCTGATTCCCCGCACGCTCGAGAATCTCGTTAAGAACGGCCGCGCGCCCAAGCTCGCCGGCCAGCTCACGCAAATGCTCAACATTCGCCTGGCCGTTTCGCCGGAGTGGAAATCGGGCGAGATCAAGGCCATAAAAAAGGGCCGCGGTGCCAAACGCATCGTTACCAACACCATGGCCGATTGCCTCGCATTTTTGGCCGAGCATCCGGGCTCCAGCGTGCGCGTGCTCACGACCGGCGCCGCCGAGGAGCAGGAGCTCGTCAGCCAAGCGCTCGCAGGCCAAGACTATGTAGACGCCGGCACCGGCCCCATCGGCTGCACCATCGCCACCCATGTAGGCGTCGATGCCATAGCCATCAGCTACTGCCCCCGCTACCAGCCCATCCACTAGGGGCACCTTTACCGCTTGCGGTGGAATAGGGACTTTTTTTGGCTTATCAGCCGCAAATCAATCCCTATTCCACCGCAACTTGGAAATCGGCGATCAGCCCAGCGGACCCTGGAACAGTTCCTCATGCGAGCCCATTCTGACCAGTCGGATCACAGGATTAGTCTTATGCGGCAAGTACAGAACGACCACATCGACCAAACCATCGGATAGGTGGAAATCGATGTGGCCGTTGTAGTTTCCGCCCGGGTTTGAGAGCTCGTGGGCGCCATACTCCGCCGGAAGTGACCCATGAGCCACAAGCTCTGCAACCGCCGCTTTAAACTCACTTTTTAGCTGCGGATGGATGCGCATCGTCCGTTTGTAATCCGCCTTAAACTGAGCCTCGACTTTAATCTCAAACATCGCTAGCCCTCATCGAGGAACGATATAAGCTCATCAGCGTTATTGAATGACGGGCTGTCGTCTAGCAGAATCCCCAACTCATGCGCCTCGGCAATCACCATGGCGCGTCTCGTCGCCTCGTTGGGCACCTCCGCCCTTCCTACAATCTCAAAAGGAATCTTTCGCTGATTTACCAGCTGCCGAACGGCAAGATTGAGATAGGAATTGAGGCTGAGGCCGACCGAATCCAAGA
This sequence comes from Collinsella sp., assembly GCA_048291725.1. Taxonomy (GTDB): domain Bacteria; phylum Actinomycetota; class Coriobacteriia; order Coriobacteriales; family Coriobacteriaceae; genus Collinsella. The sequence goes on from DBEZXW010000062.1 coordinate 45,268, forward strand.
ACTCAGTCGCCTGCTCCTTGAGCCCCTCTTCGATTCGAACCGTCGTAGGCTTAACTGTTGCTGTAGACATTTGCGACCTCCTCGCCCTCGTCTTTTACACAAGTATACCCAATATAAATGGCAATCTGATGTTAAATAACATCAGATTGCCATGCGTATTCATGTCGCGTGGGCACGATTGATCTACATCAGCCCGCTCAGGGCGATGTCGACGGCCTCGTTGAGGTCGTCGGTAATGTGCACCAGCTCCGGATCGAGCGGGCTAATCATACCGGCGTCCATCACCGGGCCGTTGAGCCAGTCGAACAGGCCCTGCCAGTACTCAGTGCCCACCAAAACGAGGGGCATGCGCTTGACCTTGTGCGTCTGCACCAACGTGAGCACCTCGAACATCTCGTCGAGCGTGCCAAAACCACCGGGAAACACGATGGCACCCGAGCTGTATTTGACGAACATGGTCTTGCGCACAAAGAAGTAACGGAAGTCCATGCCGAGGTTCACGTATTTGTTGAGCCCGTGCTCGTGCGGAAGCTCGATACCCAGGCCGACCGACTTGCCGTTCGCGCTCGCCGCTCCCCTGTTGGCCGCCTCCATGACGCCAGGGCCACCGCCGGTGATAACCGCCACGCCGCGCTGGGCGATCTTGCGGCCAACGACGCGGGCCGCCTTGTAGAGCGGATCGGTCTTGGGCGTGCGGGCGCTGCCGAAGATGGTCACCGCAGGGCCAAGCTCGGCAAGCGCGCCGAAGCCATCGACGAACTCCGCCTGAATGCGCAGCACGCGCCAGGGATCGGCGTGCAGCCAGTCGGTCGAATCCTCGGGCGCCAGCAGGTTGGCGTACGTATTGTCCTTAGGAATCATGGGGCCGCGCATGACCACGGGGCCACGTCGGTACGTCTCGTCGTAGGCCGGCTCGCCCTCGACGTTCTCATTCTTAATCATGGGGTACTCCTATCGAGAAAAAGAAAAACGGGCGGGGTCGACGCCATGCGCCAAACACCCGCCCGAACATCAACTATTCGGTATGGTACCCACGATGTATCAAGTGCTTGCAAGCTATCGGTCAGCGGTCGTAGCTCTTAGTAATCCACCGCGGCAGGGCTGTTCATCCAGTCGCTCACGAACGCGCCGTAACGGCCCTCGATAATGGCCTGGCGGGCACGCTGCATAAGGTTGAGCAGGTAGTAGATGTTGTGCATCGACAGCAGAATGCCGCCGAGCATCTCCTTCTGCGTGACCATGTGGCGAATGAGCGCGCGGCTGTAGCCGCCCATGCACACCGGGCAGGTGCAGGTGGGATCAATGGGACCGTCGTCGTGCGCAAAGCGCGCGTTGCGGAAGTTGAGGCGACCCTCGCTCGAGAACGCCGTGCCCATGCGGCCGGTGCGCGTCGGCAGCACGCAGTCGAACATGTCGATGCCCACACCCACACCGCGCACGAGGGTGGTGGGGTTGCCGACGCCCATCAGGTAGCGCGGCTTGTGCTTGGGCATATACTCGCTCGCGAGCGGCGCCAGCGTCTCGAACATGGTCTCGTGGTCCTCGCCCACCGAGTAGCCGCCAATGCCGTAGCCCGGGAAGTCGCCGCACTCCTCCAGATGGCGCAGCGAGCGCAGGCGCAGGTCCAGGTGCATGCCGCCCTGGACGATGCCAAAGAGCGCCTGGTCATCGCGGGTATGAGCCTTATAGCAGCGCTCGGCCCACATGCTCGACAGCTCAACGGCGCGCTCGACGTAGGCGCGCGTGGCGGGATAGCCCGGGCACTGGTCGAGCTGCATGCAGATGTCGGAACCGAGCTTCATGGCGATTTCCATGTTGTCCTCGGGCGTCCAGAACACGTGGCGGCCGTCGTAGTCATTGACGATAAAGCGCACGCCCTCGTCGGTGAGCTTGACGGCGTCGTTGTGGCTGAACACCTGGAAGCCGCCCGAGTCGGTAAGAATGGGGCCATGCCAGTTCATAAACTTGTGCAGGCCGCCCAGCTCGGCGATGGTGTCCTCGCCGGGGCGCATGGACAGGTGATAGGTATTGGCAAGCACGATCTGGGCGCCGAGTTGCTTGACGGTCTCGGTAGGGATGCCCTTGACGTTTGCCTTGGTACCCACGGGCATAAAGATCGGCGTCTCGATGTCGCCGTGCGGGGTATGCAGCACGCCGGCACGCGCGTGCGTCGTCGGATCCTCGGCGATCAGGTCGAATTTAAAAAGACTCTGGTCCATAAACTGGAACTCCTTGGTTGCGGTTCATACGCAAACCATTATACGGGCAACCCGCAAAGAGCACCGACTCGACAGAAACTAGTGCAAAGGAAACCTGCCCCCTGCACCAATGCACCAGGATAAAAATGATCCGTTTTCCTCCGTCCCCAACGGATCATTTCCGACAGCGAAAACCCGCCAGATCGAGCAAGGTGCCTTCAAGAAAAATGGCGCCGCAGGTTGAGCATAAGTCAGCGAGCGGGTCGCATTTGTGACAAGGTGACGTGAAACGAAAGGGCGCTGACCTTTTGGTCGCGCCCTTGAAGTTGAACGTCAGATTGTCCAAATGCGGCCCGCGCAGCGTCGGCTGGTCCGCCGTTCGTTAGAACGGCGGAACCTGAGACGTAACCCCTACGGCCGCTGGCCCATGCCACCCTCGAGGGTGACGGTCTCGCCGTTCATGTACTTAAAGTCGGGACCGCAGAGCTGAACGACCACGCGGCCGATTTCCTTCTCGACGTCGCCGTAGTGACCCGCCGGCGGCATGTGGACGTTGGCCTTGAACGCCTCGGGATAGGCATCCTGGAAGTTCTCGAGCGCAGCGGTCCAAGCAAGCGGGCAAACGATATTGACGTTGATGCCGTCCTTGCCCCACTCGTTGGCGGCAACGCGGGTCAGACCGCGGATGCCCTCCTTGGCGGCAGCATAGCTGCACTGGCCATAGTTGCCAAACAGGCCAGCGCCCGAAGCGAAGTTGACCACGGAGCCCTTGGTCTCCTTCAGGTGCGGATAGGCCTTCTGCATGTACAGATAGGTAGCATACAGACCGGAGTAAATGGCCAGGTTAAACTGATCCATGGTGTGATCGGCGATGGTCACGCCCGAGGCGCTAGCCTGAGCATTGTTGACGACGGCGTCGATGCGGCCGAACTCCTCAATGGCCTTGTCGATGACGTTCTGGACGACGGCCTCGTTGTCCTGACCAGCCGAGACATCGGCCTGAACAGGCAGAACCTTGACACCGTACTCGGCCTCGAGAGACTCCTTGGCGGCCTCGAGCTTGGCGACGTTGCGGCCGGTGATGACGAGGTTCGCGCCCTCCTTGGCAAATGCGATATCGATGCCGTAGCCGATGGAGCCAGCGGAACCGTCCTTAAGCGTGGCCTTGCCGCCGCCGGTGACGATCACGGTCTTACCAGTGAAAAGTCCCATACAAAGTCCTTTCAAATCGCGACGGGCACGCCCGCCGACTGCGCGCATCCAACTTCACGCGCCAAAAGCTGAAATGCAACTTTAGCTTCTTCAAGTGAAAAATAAAGCCCATGGCAGGCGAACGGCACCACGTCGTTCGGCGAAGGGATTGTCAAGTACAAACTGAATAAAGCGATCGAGTTATTGCTATCAGATCGAGCCATCGAACACGTTTTGAAACTTTGCTGCGGCGCGCGGGATGTCGGCGCGAGACTTTATCATAGGGTGACAAACAACGATGAGGAGCACATGCCTATGACAGACGAGCTGGACCCCCAGACTCAACAGCATATTGATGATTCCGCAGACGTCACCGCAGATACTGACGCTGTGACCTGCGATGGTATCGACATCGACGACCCCATCTTGAACGAAAGCGCTACGGCGGAAACCCCCGAAACAGAAAACGCCGATGAGCAAAACGACGATGCGCCCGCTCAGGACGACGCCCCTGTACAGGACGACGCCCCGCAAGCAGCGGGCCCCATCGAGGTGTCTTCGGAAGAAGAGCTCGATGCCGTCATGGACTCCATGATGGATGCTGTCAAAGCGATGAAAGACGCCGTCGCCGATGCCGATATCGATGCCGAGGAAGAGGAGGCCGCCGAGGCGGCCTCGACCTTTGTGCCCGGCGAGACTCCGGTTGCCGACCAGGGCAGCACCATGCCCTCGTTTCTGCAGCTCGAGCACCCAACGATTGGCGCCGATGCGGTCGATCCGCACGCAGCAGGCTTTTCTGTGGTCGAGGGCGGTACCGGCAATATCGCCGCGCCGCAGGCTGCCGATGCGGACGCTGCCGACACCGCTCGCCCGACCGCCCCGCACTCCCCCGCCGCGAGCCGCGATCTGGGGACCGCTGTCTCGAACACTGCGAACGCCGTGGGCACCTTTATCGCCCAGGGCGCCTCGGCCATGCGCGAGATGAACGCCGCGAAAAAGGCACTTGCCGATGCCCGCGCCCACCTGGCCGAACTTGAGCAGCGCATTGCCGATCAGGCCGAGGAACTCGAGACGCGCCAGGATATCGCAGGCCGCTACGACCAGATCGTCGCCGACCAGCGCCAGGCGATCGCCACAGCGCAAAAGACCGCTGCGGCAGCCGAGATTGACCGTGATGCCCACACCGCCAAAGCGACAGAGCTCAAGGGGCAGTTCGAACAAATGAAGACAGAGGATGACGCGACTGAGCTCCGCCTGAAGGCCGCGCTCGATGCCGTGGAGGCCCGCGAGGCGAGCTCGCGCGAGACCGGCAACCGCCTCGTTCGCCGTCTTGAGGATTCCAAGCGCATCCGCGACAAGGTGCAGGCCGAGCGAGACGCCGGCATTGCCGCCGCACAACAAACCGTCGACGCCACGCGCGCCCAGCTCGAGACGCTGCGTCATGAGTATGCCGAGCTGCAACGCAATCCCTCGGCAAATCCCGCCAACTATACGGTGCGCACCAGCGAGCTCTCGATGCAGATCTCCGACACGGCAGATGCCCTGCGAAAAGCCGAAGAAGATGTCCCGCGCATCACCGCCGACCTTGAGCACTCGCTTGCCGCAGCCGAGCAGGCCGTCGAACAGGCTCAAGCCCCCATTGCCGAAGCCAAACGCGCACACCAAGCCGTGACGACTGAGGCCGATGCCGCGCGAGACGAGCTGCAGACAGCGAAAACTGCCGCCACGACGCGCCAGCGCGAACTGCGCGAGAAGATCGCCGCCGAGGACAAGGCACGCCGCGACCAGGAGCAGACCATCGCCAACGCCCAAGCAGATACCGCACATGCGCAGTCGATCATCGAGCAGGCGACCGAAGTACACGACCACCCAGAGATCACTGAGTCGCTTGCAGGATCCTTGGCCCGAGACAAAGCCGAACACGCCGAGACCGAGCGAGAAGTTGCCCAGCTCGAGGCCACCGAGGACGCGGTGCGCGAGCGTACCCGCGACTCACGCATCAAATTCACCGGCGCCATCGTCTGCATCGTCGCCGCAATCCTGGTGATCATCCTGATCTGGCTGTTCGCGAGCAAGTAAACTAGCTGCCAAAAAAACGCTCAACGCAGTTGCGGTGAGATAGTTCCTGTTTAGCCCTCAAAAAGCCAATTCAAGAACTATCTCACCGCAACTTATTAGATTGATGCAAGGTAGTCATTGGGGACGTTCTTAAACGACCAGTCGAACAAGAACGTCCCCAATGACTACATCGACAACCAAAGAAATGCCGATGTTATGGCAGAGTCAGCGAGCGGGTCGCATTTGAGACAAGGTGACGTGAAACGAAAGGGCGCTGACCTTCTGGTCGCGCTCTTGAAGTTGAACGTCAGATTGTCCAAATGCGGCCCGCGCAGCGTCGAGTAGTTACGCGGTTCGTAGAACCGCGTAACTAACAAATGAGCATGGCGTCGCCAAAGCTGAAGAAGCGGTAGCGCTCCCCGATAGCAGCGGCGTAGGCATCCATGATCTGGTCGCGGGTGGCAAGTGCGCTCACGAGCATCATGAGCGTGGAGCGCGGCACGTGGAAATTGGTGATCAGCGCGTCGACCACGTGATAGGTCGAGCCGGGCATAAGGTAGAGCTGCGTTGTCGCGTTCTCGCGCACCACGATGTCGCCGCGGCCGAGCGTGTCGGCCCCGTCCTCGCGGCCCTCAAAATAGCGCGCCGTCACGGCCGGATCGGACACCGGCGCGTCCGCGTCAAACGCGCTTTCGAGCGAGCGCACCGCGGTGGTGCCGACGGCGATCACACGATGGCCCTCGGCCTTGGCCTTATGCACGGCGTCGACAACCTCCTGCGACACGTGGTAGCGCTCGGTGTGCATGACGTGCTGCGTAGGATCGTCCTCCTCCACCAGACGGAAAGTATCGATGCCCACTTCGAGCTCAACGGCGGCAAACTTGGCACCCTTGGCCTCGATAGCGGCCATGAGCTCGGGCGTAAAGTGCAGACCCGCCGTGGGAGCGGCAGCCGAGTGCTCCTCCTTCATGGCGTAAACGGTCTGGTACTTCTCGGGGTCGCCCTCGTAATCGGTGATGTAGGGCGGCAGCGGCACGTGACCGGCGGCGTGAATGGCCTCGTCGAGCGTGCGCGGCTCGCCGGCAGCATTGCAACCGGCCGGCTCAAAGCGCACCAGACGGCCACCGCGGCTATCAGTGACAAAGTCGATGACCTCGGCCGTCAGCACCACGGGCGCGCCCTCGGGCGCATGGGCGCCACCGGCGCGATACTCAATCTGAGCACCAGGCTTCAGACGCTTGCCCGGCTTGACCAGGCACTCCCAAACATGGCCCAGCGAATCCACATCCTCGCGGCGCTTGAGCAGCAGCGTCTCGACCACGCCGCCCGAGCCGGCCTTGCGACCGATCAGGCGGGCCGGCATCACGCGCGTCTTGTTGATGACGAGCACGTCGCCCGGCTCGATATAGTCGATGATGTCGCGGAAGATGCGGTGCTCGACGGTACCGCCGTGCTCCAGCGGCGTTCCCGCCCGGGAGCCCTTGCGATCCACCACCAGCAGGCGGCAGGAGTCTCGCGGCTCGGCAGGCGCCTGGGCAATCAGTTCCTCAGGAAGGTTATAGTCAAAATCATCGGTACGCATAGACACGTCGGATACTCCTTATATAGCTAAAGTCCGCTCTACATCCTAGCAGGCTGACGTCCCAAATGAACTACTTTTTGGCAGCTTTGCGCTCGTCGCGGATGCGGGCGCGGTCCATGGCTGCCTCGACGGCCGAGAACCGGCAGCCGCAGTAATTCTGCCGATACATGCCAAGCTCGCGCGAACGACGCGTGGCCTCGGGGTAATACGGGCGAAAATCGCGAATGACCGGGGTGAGCCCATGTGTCGCCGCCAAGCGCTCAAGCACATCATTACAGGTATCGAACAGCTGATACGGTGAGACGGCGAGCGTCGTACCCACATATTCGAACCCGCGCTCCTGGGCCACGCGGCACGCCTCGGCCAGACGCAGGGCATAGCACGCGCGACAGCGACGGGGCCGATCGGCCCCCAGCGGTGCCACGCCGGTCTCCCAGCGATCGCGGTCCTCCCCTGCCTCGATGAGCTCGATGTCGCCATCGGCACACCACCGGCGCAGCTCGTCCAAGCGGCGCTGCCATTCATCGCGCGGTTGAATATTGGGGTTGGTCCAGCAAATCGTGGGCTCAAACCCTTCCTCACGCAGCAGGCGAACCGGCTCAAGCGAGCACGGCGCACAGCAAGCATGCAGCAGCAACGGCTTCATCTACATCCCCGTCCCAGAAAAATCATCCCAAAAAGACTACCTTGCGAAAAAGCGCACGCCAAAGGACGTGTCCTCGCAGGCGACAATGCGGCGGTCGCGCAAAATGGTCCGCACGTAATACCAGTCGCCCACACAGCCCGACAAATGCAAGCCGGCCGCCAGGTAGCACAGCAGCGGATAGCCCGAAAACGCAAACCCCAGGGCAAACGCCGCCGTCACAACAACCGTCGGCGCCAGGCAAACCGCCATGTACCGCCGGCGCGAATACACAACGCCCTCGGCGCAGGCATAGATCATCGCCGTCTCGCGATTCGCCCCAAAGGTCACCTGCGCGCCCGCAGGCGCCAGCAGCTTAAAAAACACACCGTGCACCAGCTCGTGCACGGCAAATGACGCCGCCGAAACCGCAGCCAAGCCGACTATCCAGCCCAAGACCGTGGTCCAGCCGCCCGCGTCAGCCGCATCCAAGTCCGCAGGCCCGCCCATCAGCATAAACACCGGCACCAAGCACACGGCAAATGCGCCGAGCACGGCCATCCCCCACACAAAGCAGGCGTGCAGAAAATCCTCGTCTTCAAACGCATGTATGTTGGAAATCTCATTCATAGCATCTTAGGATAGCGCCCCTGCCACGTACCCGTCCGCATGTGCGATAATGTCGAACGATATGCACGAATTGACCACCGCGTCGCCAGGCCTTGCGCCCGGCCGCGCTCTCACCATATGCGAAGGAGTCCCATGGCATCCAAATACTCCATGAACGACCGTCCCAGCTGGCCTCGCCGCGCCATCGTTACCGCCGGCGAGCCCTATGGCAACAAGGGCCTTCACTTTGGCCACGTTGGCGGCGTCTTTGTCCCGGCCGACTTCTTCGCCCGCTTCCTGCGCGACCGTCTGGGCCGCGAGAACGTCATCTTCACCTCGGGCACCGACTGCTATGGCTCGCCCATCATGGAGAGTTACCGCAAGCTCAAGGAGAACGAAGGCTACGATAAGTCCATCGGCGAGTATGTCGAGTCCAATCACTCCCGCCAGGCCGCGACCCTCAACAACTACAACATCAGCTGTGACATCTACGGCGGCTCGGGCCTTGAGCCGGCTGCGCAGATTCACAACGAGGTGACCGCCGAGATTATCAAGCGCCTGCACGAGCAGGGCACCATCTCCAAGCGCTCCACGCTGCAGTTCTACGATGCCAAGGCCGGCACGTTCCTCAACGGCCGCCAGGTGATTGGCCGCTGCCCCATCCAGGGCTGCAAGTCTGAGAAGGCTTATGCCGACGAGTGCGACCTGGGCCACCAGTTTGAGCCCGAGGAGCTCATCGCGCCCAAAAGCCAGCTCACCGGCGAGGTGCCCGAGCTGCGCCCGGTCGACAACCTCTACTTCGACCTGCCGGCCTACCTCGACTTTATGAAAACCTATACCGCCAAGCTCGCCCAGAACCCGCAGGTTCGCTCCGTGGTCTCCAAGACCATGGAAGAGTGGCTGCTGCCGGCTCAGCTCTACATCCAGAACAAGTTCCGCGAGGCTTTCGACGCCGTCGAGGACCAGCTTCCCGAGCACACCGTGCTGGAGCCCGATGGCAACAAGAGCAGCTTTACCGTCACCTTCCCCAGCTGGAAGGAGCGCGACGATGCCCACGCGGTGCTCGCCAACGGCGGCGTGCGCTTCCGCAGCGGCAAGGCGCTCGTACCCTTCCGCATCACCGGCAACATCGACTGGGGCGCTCCGGTGCCCGAGGTCGATGGCGTCTCCGACGTCACCTGCTGGTGCTGGCCCGAGAGCCTGTGGGCTCCCATCAGCTATACGCGCACCGTGCTCGCACGCGATGCCAAGGCCGCCGGCGTGACCGAGGGCGTCGCCGCCCAGGATGCCGCCCTCATGGGCAAGCCCGCCGCCGATTCCACGCAGGTCCCCGCGCCCACCTACCAGCACAGCTCGCTCGACTGGCGCGACTGGTGGTGCTCGGATGACGCACAGATCTACCAGTTCATTGGCCAGGACAACATCTACTTCTATTGCATCGCGCAGACCGCCATGTGGGAGGCCCTGGGTTGGAACCTCACGCAGAGCACCGTCAGCGCCTGCTACCACCTGCTCTACATGGGCAAAAAGGCAAGCTCGTCCTCGCAGACGCCTCCCCCGCCGGCAGACGACCTGCTCAACCACTACACCTGCGAGCAGATGCGCGCGCACTGGCTGTCGCTCGGCCTGTCCGAGAAGCCGGTGAGCTTTAGCCCCAAGGCATACGACACCCGCGTGACCGGCAAGGGCAAGGACGGCAACGAGGTGCACGCCTGCGACGACAAGCGCGTCATCGATCCGGCCCTTAAGGAGAGCGCGCTGTTGACCGGCGTGTTCAACCGCTTGGCCCGCAGCTGCTTCTACGGCGTCGCCGTCAAGGAGGGCGACGAGAGCCCCTATCGCAACGGTTGCATCCCCGCCGGTGCCGCCTCTGCCGCCGTGGTCGAGGCTGCCGAGCAGGCCGCCCTCGCCTTTGAGCAGGCCATGTACAAGTTCGAGACGCACCGCGCGCTTGCCGTGTGCGACGACTACCTGCGCGCCGCCAACAAGCGCTGGAGCGATGCCTCCAAGGCCGCCAACAAGCTCGAGGGCGAGCCGGCCAATGCCGCGATGACGCAGGCCCTTGTCGACGCCTTTACCGAGCTGCGCGTGGCAACCGTCCTGATGCACGGTATTGTGCCGACCGGCTGCGAGCTCATCTGCGAGTACTTCGACGTCGACCCGGTCGCCTTCTTTAGCTGGGATAACATCTTCGCCTCCACGGATGAGTTTGTGGAGAGCCTGGGCGAGAAGGCCGGCGAGCACCGCGTGAAGCCGCTGCCCCCGCGCTTCGACTTCTTCAGCAAGCACGAGAGCCAGTACTAAAAACACGCCTGCAGCGGCGTGCCCGGAAAGTAGTCAATTTGGGACGGGAAGGAAAGACGGATGTCCAAGCCGCGTCGTCATAAGCAGAAAAAGCAGGTCAAGGCCGAGCTCAAGCTCAGGCAGTTTGCTGCTACCGAGCTTTCCGACCAGCTTGCCGCCCTTCCCTGCGCCGCCGACCTGCCGCGCTTTATGGTCGACACGGTCGCCGGCGCCTATGCGCCCGCCGATGCCAAGCTCATGATCGAGGGCTTCGGCGCCGCGGCCACACGCCCGGTCACGCTGCGCGCCAACACGCTCAAGGCGACCGCCGAGGACATCGCTGCGGCGCTCGGTGCCGCCGGCATCGCCCACAACCCCGTCGCCTGGTACCCAGACGCCTTTATCCTGCCCGAGGCCCAGGTTTCCGATCTGTGGGATCTCGACATCTACCGCGACGGCAAGATCTACCTGCAGAGCCTGTCATCCATGATGCCGCCGTTGGTCCTGGGCGCCCAGGCAGGCGAGGACATCCTGGACATGTGCGCAGCCCCCGGCGGCAAGACGACGCAGATCGCCGCCCTCACCCAGGGACAGGCGCACCTCACCGCCTGTGAGATGAGCATTCCCCGCGCCGAAAAGCTCGAGTCGAACCTCCATCGCCAGGGTGCTAAAAACGTGCCCGTCATGCGCATCGACGCACGCGAGCTCGACGAGTTCTTCCGCTTTGACCGCATCCTGCTCGACGCTCCCTGCACCGGCACGGGCACCGTCATCAGCGGCAACGAGAAAAGTCTGCGCGGGCTCACCGAGCAGCTGCTTTGCAAGTGCGCTCGCTCGCAGCGCGCGCTTCTGGACCGCGCCATGGGTGCCCTCAAACCGGGCGGCACGCTCGTCTATTCGACTTGTTCGATCTTGCCGCAGGAAAACGAGGACGCCCTGCAAGAGGCCCTCGACAAGCACATGGACTGCGAGCTTATCCCCCTCGACGGCACGCCGAGCGAAAGCGAAGCGCACCGTGCCCAGGAAGCTGGCGAAGAGCCACGCGTCGAGAGCAACGCCCTCACCGAGGCCATCGCTGCCGGCCATGTCTCGGCCGTCGCCAACGGTATGCCCGGCACGCTGACCATTCCGCCTAGCCGCGATTTTGAGGGCTTCTACATTGCCCTGATCCGAAAACGCAGCTAGCGCACGGATCCAAAACTCAACAAGCTATCTCCGTGCGCGTTTGCCCTGCTGGTCGCGATGCTGTTTAAGCATCGCGCGCTCCTTGCGTTCGGCCCTTTTGCCCTTAATGGCCGTGACCACAAAGTAGATGACCGTGGCGGCAACGATTGCGCCCACACACAGGCCAATCGAGCCAAACATTGCTGTCAATTCCATACCGCGTCACCTCTCTTTTAAACGGGACTTTCAAGATAGCACCTCGATCCCCGCCACCACAGCTCCTTCACGTTCGCCTGTCCTTCGGTCTAACGGATGGCGCGGCGGGGAAAAATCAACTCGTCAAACGATTTAGCATTCGCAATTCCGGCTGCATCGTGCCGGCCGTCGTCACACAGAATCGAGTCTCCATGGACACCCTCAACGACCTAAACGAGCGCGTCGACGCCTTTGTCGGCACCAGCTCCTTCGACACGCCTGCCGCGGCAAACGACCAAGCTCCCATCGATGTGCCCGCCGAGGTTCACGAGGACATCGTCGCCTCGGTCGATTTCTCCGAGGTCGAGCTCGCAGACGAGTTCACCGAGCCCCAGGTAGCCGTGACTCCCAACGGACTGCTCCCCATGGAGCCGCTGCCCATCGACGGGCGTTTGCGCAAGGCGGCCCTCCGCATGCCCGACGAGATCGAGGAGGCCAGCGGCTTTACGCTCTTCGGCCGTCGTATCAAATCGCTCATCTACACCACCGATGTCGCGGTTATCCGCAACTCCAACGCCGACGCCGTCTTTGCGGTCTACCCTTTCACGCCGCAGCCCGCCATTACGCAGGCACTGTTGACCGTCGCCGAGTGCCCGGTCTTTGTAGGCGTGGGCGGCGGAACTACGACCGGCAAGCGCTCCGTGCAGATGGCAGCCGTCTCCGAGATGCAGGGCGCGGCGGGCTGCGTGGTCAACTCCCCCGCCACTGCCGAGATGGTCGAGCACATCACCAACATCGCCGACATCCCCGTCATCGCCACGGTCGTACGTTGCGACGATGATGCGCATGCCAAAGTGCGCGCCGGAGCCAAGATTCTCAACATCGCCGCCGGCAAAAACACACCCCAGGTCCTGCGTGAACTGCGCGAGCACTATCCCAACCTGCCGCTCATCGCACCGGGCGGCAAGACGCCCGAGAGCATTCGCGAGACCATCGCCGCCGGCGCCAACGCCATCATCTGGACGCCGCCTTCGGCCCAGCAGCTACAGGCCGACATGATGCAGCGTTATCGCAAGATGAAGGAAGACGCCACACCTGTCATCTCGCGCGACGATGTGCCCATTATCGACCAGGTCGCCGCCGCCGAAGTCAGCCAGGTCGAGAACATGAATCCCGACGTGCCGATTCCCGACGAAGTCATCGAGCGCGTCGCTTCGATCCACGAGCGCGTCGAGGAGCATCGCGCCAATCGCGGCCTCAAGCCGTCACTGCACGGCTTTTTCTTCCGCGGAAAGAAACGCTAGCCGCAACAGCAAGGCCCGCCCCACAAACGTGAGACGGGCCGTTTTCGTTTGAGCAATCATGCAGCAACGTGATGGGGCAAATTAATCCACGCGCTTGTCGCCCATAAAGAAGAGCGCCACCGTACCAGGTCCGGTATGCGAGCCAATCAGAGTACCGATGTCATTGATCTCAATCTTGCCTTTAAGCTGCGGAACCTGTTCCTCAATCAGCGCCGCAACTGCCTCGGCATCCTCGCGGCACGCCGAGTGCGACATGATGCACTTACCCGAATAATCCGTACCGCCCTGCACGTGTGCCATCATGGTCTTAGCCATCTCGGAAATCGCGCGCTTCTTAGTGCGAATTTTCTCACGTGGCGACAGCTTACCTTCGCAATCGACCGTCATAAGCGGGCAAATCTTAAGCGCCGTGCCAATGATCGCGCTCGCGGCCGAAATGCGACCGCCGCGCAGGTAGCTCGACAGATCGGTCGAGAAGAACCAGTGGTGCAGGTTGAGTTTATGCTCCTCAATCCAAGCGGCCGTCTCGTCGAGTGAAGCCCCGCTATCGCGCACGTCGGCGGCATATTCCAGCAACAGACCAAAGCCCGAAGACGCCCCCAGCGAATCGATGACGCGCACCTTGCCGCCCTGGGGATAGCGATCCGCGAGCATCTGCGCCGCGACGCAGGCCGATCCATACGTGCCCGAAATACCCGACGACAACGTCAGGTGCAGCACGTCTTTACCCTCGGCAACAAACGGCTCCCAAAACTCCTCGTACTCACCCACGCTCACCTGAGACGTCTTGGGCATGGCGCCCGCGGCAATCTGGGCAAAAAACTTGTCCGGCGTAATCGACTGATACAGATCGTCCGTATAGACAATATCGTCGATCTCGTAATGAAAACACACGACAGGGATATTGCGCGCCGCAAAGAACTCACGGGTTCGGTCGGCGGCGGATTCACAGGTCAGGACAAAATCACTCATATGAGGCTCCTTACTCATTGCTGCGCAAATTATCGCACAGTGAGCCTACATGCGGTACACATGTCCACTATTTACCAAATCGAACCAAATATAGTGAACATCTTTACCACCATCGTCTCCACCGGCCCCATGCATAAATATCTGAGAAAACACCCTCTGTCGTCTCCACCCAACCGACACATCTACCTTCACTAAATCGATTTACCAAACCGTTCAGCCGACAATTCAGCCGCTGGCGCAAAATCGAAACAAAAGCGGCGCATACTGATAAACGTTTGATGCTGTTTATCAGTTTTACCAGCCCCATCGGAAGGTGTTTCATGGTCGCATTCGATCGCAACCCGCAAGACTTCAAGTATCTGCGCCTGCTGTCGAGACAGTTTCCCACCGAACAATCCGCATTTACCGAAATTATCAACCTCTCGGCCATCCTCAACCTGCCAAAGGGCACCGAGCATTTTATGAGCGACGTGCATGGTGAGTACGAAGCCTTTATGCACATCCTCAACAACTGCTCGGGCGTCGTGCGCGAACATGTCGACGAGATCTTTGGCGACACGCTCTCCTTTGACGAAAAGGGCGAGCTGTGTACGCTCATCTACTACCCGCGCGAGAAGATCGACCTGGTCCGCAGTCAGCGCGAGGACTCGCCCACCTGGTACAAGACGATGCTTGACCAGCTCATCATGGTCGCTCGCTCACTTTCAAGCCGCTACACGCGCTCCAAGGTGCGTAAGGCCATCCCGCGCGATTACGCCTATATCATCGACGAGTTGTTGCACACGCACCCGGACGAGAACAACTATCGCGTGCGCTATCACGAGCGCATCGTGGAGTCCATCCTGGAGACCGCCAGCGCCGACGACTTTATCGAGTCGCTCGCCTCGCTCATCAAGCGCCTGGCCGTCGACCACCTGCACCTGGTGGGCGACATCTTCGACCGCGGCGGCGGCGCGGCCAAGATTATGGACCGTCTGCTCACCTACCATTCGCTCGACATCCAGTGGGGCAACCACGACCTGCTGTGGATGGGCGCTGCGACCGGTGAGCCCGCCTGCATCGCCACGGTGTTGCGCAACAACCTACGCTACGACAACTACGAGATCCTGGAGAACGACTACGGCATCTCGCTGCGTGAGCTTGTCGCCTTTGCCGATGCCACCTACACCGCCGGTGAGTCCATCACCCCGCTGATCAAGGCCATCAACGTGCTGCTCTTTAAGCTCGAGGGCCAGATTATCCAGCGCCACCCCGAGTTCGATATGACCGACCGCCTGTTACTCGACAAGATCGACCACGACACCGGCACGGTCACGCTCGCCGACGGCAGCGTGTGGCCGCTCACGACCAACGACTTCCCCACCGTCGACCCGGCGGACCCCTATACGCTCACGTCTCAGGAGCAGCACATCATCGACAAGCTCGTGTCCGAGTTTGTCACCGCCGATCACCTGCATCGCCATATCGATTTCCTCTATTCCCACGGCTCGATGTACAAGGTCGCCAACGGCAACCTGCTCTTCCATGGCTGCGTGCCGCTCAACGAGGACGGCACCTTTAGCAGCATGAACTGCCTGGGCACCTGGCACGCTGGCCGTGATTATCTCGATTTTTGCGACCACATCGCCCGCCGCGCGTGGCGCGTGGGCGACCGCGATGCCCTCGACTGGATGTGGTACCTGTGGATTGGCTTCAATTCACCCGCCAGCGGACGCCTGGTGCGTACCTTTGAGCGCGCCTATATCGCCGATAAGAGCACCTGGGTCGAGCCGATGGACCCGTACTTTACGCTTACCAAGTCGCCCTCGGTCTGCGATGATATCATGCGCGAGTTTGGCGTCGCGCCCATGGCATGCTCGCCGACCGGCCACATCATCAACGGCCACACGCCCGTTAAAACCACCAAGGGCGAGCAGCCCATCCGCGCCGAGGGCAAGCTGTTGGTCATCGATGGCGGCTTCTGCCGCGCTTACCATCCCAAGACGGGCATCGCCGGCTATACGCTTATCTCGAGCTCGCGCGGCTGCCGCCTCAAGTCGCACCGGGCCTTTACGACGGTTGCCGAGGCACTCACGCGCAACGTGGACATCGAAAGCGAGACCAACCGTTTTGACCAAGCGGACCGTCGCCGCATGGTGAGCGACACCGATACTGGCGCCAAGATCCGCAGCCAAATCCAGGACCTGCGCCAGCTGCTCGATGCATATAGAAACGGTGCTATCGAGGAGCGCGCCTAGCACCACCCGCGGGGATTGGCTAAACTTGCTGAGTTAGTCATCCCCGCGGCGCTTCGGCGCCAGCTTAAGGCAGGTACCATGCAAAAGCTCCTTGCGCAGATCATGAAATTTGGCGTCGTCGGTGTCATTGCCACGGTTATCGACTTTGGCATTATGAATCTGCTTCACTACGGTCTGGGCCTCAACATCCTAATCGCCAACACCAGCGGCTTTATCATCTCACTCATCTTTAACTACCTCGCAAGCATGAAGTACGTGTTTGCGCACAAGGAAGGCATGAGCCGCCGCCGCGAGTTCATCATCTTTGTCGTGCTGTCCGTGATCGGTTTGGTGCTCAACGACGGCATCGTGCTGGCGCTCAACGCCGGCCTGGGACTCGAGGCCAATATCGCCAAGATCTGCGCCACCGCGCTTGTCATGGTCTACAACTTTGTGACCCGAAAAATCTTCCTGGAGGGCGACGAGACAAAATAGCTCGAAACCCCTGCAGCATTACGGCACCCACGGACGACGCGCACTCAGCGCAGTATCGTCCGTGGGTGTCGCTCGTTTACGGGCAAATTTTCAACGTTTGCGGATTAGCTCTTGAAAATTTGGCGAGTTCATATAGTTCTTGGCAAAGACCTTACGTTTCCCTTGTAAAAGCTCTAAAGTATCCTCTGCTTGATTCATCAACGCATTGGATGTGATTACGTGCGCAAGGCGCTGGCACAACCTCATACCAAGCAGTTCCTCAAGTTTGCTGTCGTGGGTCTTATCTCCTTTGGCATCGACTGGGGCATGCTCATTGCGCTCGTCGAGCTGTTCCACCTCGACTTTTTGATGAGCACCACGGTTTCGTTTATCACGTCCGTCGTGGTCAACTACTGGCTCAGCATGAAGTACGTGTTCGACCACCGCGAAGGCATGAGCCGCAAGCGCGAGTTCACGATCTTCACCATCCTGTCGGTGATCGGCCTGGGCCTCAACGACCTGTACATGTTTGTGGGCGTCACGTTTTTGAGCATCGGCTACCAGGCCATGAAGGCCATCGCCACGTTCCTCGTCACCTGGTACAACTACTTCAGCCGCCGCTTCTTCCTCGAGGGCGCACGGTCATAGTCGATTCACTATTTGCTTGAATGTATAACCGGTTGGAATTCCCATTCCAACCGGTTTTTTGTTTGCAGAGCCTGCCGAGGAAAGCGCACAAGGCGGGCCGCAGCGTCGGAATGGGTAGTAGTTTCCCCATGGTCGCCCCGCGGAAAGCGCGTCCCAGATTGCAGCCTCAGAACGGGACACAGCTTCCGCAACGTGGCTCTAGCGGAAAGCGCATCCCAAAATCGATGCCCAATACGGTCCGCAGCTTCCCAATGGGCGCTGCTTCGGAAAGTCTATCCCGGAATGAGCCCTCAGAGCGGAACACGCTTTCCGAAACCCGCCCCAACGGGAAGCTGGGGACCTCGGACGTTTTTCCGGACCATGTCCCGGCGCTATGCCGCATGGCCCCTCTCCTCGCGATACTCCCTAATGGTCTTCCATCCTAGGTCCTTCTTGAGCTTGCCGTCCCTGTACCACTCGATATATTCGCCGAGCAGGCGGGAGAACTCGTCGAACGGCACGCCGGTCCGGTCCCTGCCCTCGAAGAAGTCGCACTTGAGCGTGCCGAAGAACCCCTCGGCGCGCGCGTTGTCGGGGCTCCGGGCCCTCCTCGACATCGAGCGCACCACCCCGGGGCCGCACGCCTCGCGCCACTCGCGCCCCATGTAGACGGCGCCGCCGTCGGTGTGCACCGTGAGCGGCCGGTCCTCGGTCGGCCCGACTATCCCCACCAGGTCCCTGAGCATGCCGACCATCAGGTCGGAGTCGGCGTGGACCGAGACCCTCCAGCAGATCGGCCACCCGTCGAAGCAGTCGATCGCGGGCGACAGGTACGCCCTGTACCCGTCGAGCCTGAACTCCGTGACGTCGGTGACCACGAGCAGGCCGGGCGCGGGCGCGCGGAAGTCGTGCGTCCCGTCCGCGCGCAGTGGGACGTTGGCCGGGCGCTCCGCGAGCTCGCCCCGGTAGCTGCGGTACCTCGCCCTCCGGCGCATCTGCGCCGCCTTGCGGGCGACCAGGCCCTCCTCGCGCATGATCCGGCGCACGACCTTCTCGGACGCGACGACGGGGCTCTCGGCGTCCCCGGGCGCGAGCTCGCGCCACGAGACGGGCTCGCCGGGTCCCCTCCTGAGGTCGGCGGTCACGGACTCAGGCCCGTAGGCGCCGCCGCTCGCCTCGAACGACGCGCGCACGCGCTCCCTGAGCGCGGCCTTGGGGTCGGGCCTCGAGATCCTGGACGCCTGGTCAAGATAGGTGCTCTTCGGGATCGACAGGGTCCTGGTCACGTCCGCGAGCCTCACCGCCGGCGAGAGCCTCCTCACCGCCTCTCCCGCCCTGTGCTTCTCCTCGTTCGTCAAAGAGCCAGGGCCTGGTGCTTTTAGGACGTCCAACACCGCCAGGGCCTCGGCGAGCCTGACCTCGGCCTCGCGGGCGCGCTCGGCGGGGTCGTCGGGAAGCCCCTCCAGGCCCCAGTCCCGCCAGTCGGTCTGCTCGGGCGGCTCGCCGCCGGCCCCTCCGCGCCCGGTCCTCTCCATCTTGCCCGCGCCCCCTTCGGCTCGACGCTTCCGCGGGGAGGCGGGCTCGGTGCCCGGTCGCCTCGCGGCGAATGCGGGGCTGCCCTCGCCGTGCGAGCAGTGCATGCGCTCCGCCCGGTCGGGCATCTCACGGGCGGTCAGCTCGCCCGCCTCCTCCAGCTTGAGCCAAGCATACAGGTTGTCCTTGTTCGGGAAAAGCGGCAGGCTCCTGCAGGCGGCGGGGGCGGACAGGCCGCTCCGGTGGAACTCCCAGAGAATCCCCTCGCGCTCCTCTTTCGTATACATCGGACTCCCTCCTGGACCCAGATTGGGTCCGAGATTTTGTCCGAGGTCCCCTGCGTCCCGGAATTCGCCTACAGGGCGGGATGCAATTTCCGGTTGAGCCTCGATTGGGAAATGACGTCCCATTCGTATAAAAACGGGCGTCTCGGATGTTTGTCCGAACCGCCCGTTTGATGCGATATGTCGAGGCCCCTAGCCTGTCACGTAATACCAGACCACGTTGTCGCCGTTTGAGAGAACGTAGTTGCTGCAGGCTGTCATGGGCGTTGTGCCGTTGACGGAATAACACCAGCCGCTACCGCTTCCATAGTTTTCATCCTTCTCGGCCAGGCCACCGATGGCGGCAACATAAGTGCCAAACGACGAGCCATGCGCATTTATAGAAATACCCAGCGCGCAGAGAGCGTCGTAGGCAGTTGCTCCCTCATTAAAGGTGTAGGTACCACCAGCGGACACAGGATTGCCCACAGCGCTCGAAGTAACCGAGACAGTCACGGTAACGTAGCTAGACTCCTGAGAGACGCTCTGGTTGCCCGAGGGGGCATTACTGTTATCAGGAACGGCAGAAGGCCCACCGGACGTTGCCGAATTCTGAGAAGCCGACTGACTGTTGTCAGTCTTTTTATTTCCTGCTCCTTTTTCGCCGGACTTCTTGCTATCCGAGTTCTTGTCCGATTCCTTGTCCGAAGACTCGGAATCTTTCTTGGAGTCAGATTTGTCAGAACCCCTAGACCCGTCATTCGTATCATCAGAAGATTTGGAATCCTTGGACCCGGCCTTGCCCGAAGCGACAGTCGAGCCGGACCCATTGCCATCCTTGGCGACGATGCTCTCCCCCGCCACGGTCTGGACGATCCAATCAATGGACCAAGTACCGCTCTCGGAGGGATGAACAAAGCCCAGAGAGACCACGATCAGAACGACGCATGCGGCAGTCAGAACGCCAAGGAGCGCCTTCCGTCGAGGAGCGGACGCCGCCGAAGCGGCGCCCTTTTGCTTTGGATCATCGAGCTGGATAAACGAGGAGTCGGGCTGTTGCCCGTTGGTCTCCTTGGGCTTATCGGGCATTACCGTCACCCTTGCCGCGCTTGGTCAGCACGAAGACGGCGATGAGCGCAAGGCCAATCACGCCGGCGGCGATGCCAACGATGGCGAGCGGGTTGGTGCCCGTCTCCTGCTCGGAAGCACCAGAGGACTTCTTAGCAGTGGTCGTGGAAGCAGCGCCCGTATCGGACTTGGAATCGGACTTCTTGTCGGACTTGCTGTCCTTCTTCTCAGACTTCTTCTCATCCTTCTTGTCGGACTTATCGGAGCCCTTCTTGTCGGACTTGTTTTCCTTGGTCTCGGTCTTGGTCGACACCGTCGTCTTGGTCACCGGCTTCTGACCCGGGGCGATAGCGCCGCCGGCCTGCGGGCCCTTAGAGCCGGAACCAGCGCCGGAACCCGTACCAGTGCCCGTGCCGGTACCAGTACCAGAACCGCTGCCGCCGCTGGAGCCAGAACCGCCATTGTCACCAGAATTGGTGGCATTCTTGGTCCACTTGGCATACAGCGTCAGATCGGCCGTCACCGGCGTACTGAAGTCATATGCTTGCGTGCACGCCTCATCGGTATACCAACCGCCGAAGGTATAGCCCTTGCGACGCGGTTTTACAGCAGGCTCCGTAGCAGTTTTACCAGCCTTAATACGTTGGGAATCGAGCACAATAGAATCTGCACCATTTGCGTCAAACGAGACAGTATAGCGATTGACCTTCTGGCCATTTCCCTTAATCGCGAACAACTTGCCCGAATCGTTAGCGTAGTAGAGTGAACCATCAGAACCGACCGAAATCGACGACATGCAGTACTGCTGGTTCTCGGCCGACGGTCTATAGAGCAGCTCAGCCTCTTCGTCACCTATGCGATAGCGATAAATGCCGCCAGGATTATTGTTGGACGTAAAGTATACATAGGTATGACCATCTTGAATGGAAACCACAGGCTGTGACTTAACATCGCCGCTGCCCGTAAAACCACTTGCAGAAGAATCCTCGCGGATGAAGTTACCGTCTGCCTTATAAATTGAATAATCGACCGTAAGCGTATCGGCGTCGATAATTGCAAGCTGACCATAGTGGCTCGTAAGACTGTTTTGGGGACCGCCCATAAAGGACTCAATCGACGTGCCGCCAACTACAATCTTACCGTTGACAAACACGGGTGTAGAGGTCGAGCTGCTGCCAAACGTAACTTTACCCAGTTCTGAAAGGGCCCCATCATTAGCGATAGCAATTTTATGGAGCGTGCCATCGGCACTCACAACGTAAGCAGTAGCCCCATCAACAAGTACGTTCGCGCGAACGCGATCGGCGATCTTAAGCTTTGCTACGGTCTTTCCAGTCGAAGGATCAACCGTGCTGACAGTGCCTGAATCATCCGCGATAACGCCATAGTCGCCCGAGAACGCCATGCCAGCCCAGTAATAGCCCTTGCTGTTTTCATTCTTGTGCTGCCACATGACTTTACCGTCAGAAATACGAACACAAAGCAGGTAGCCGTCACTCGAGTCAATCCAATCGGCCGAAGCGGTACCAAAATAGGCATAGCCATCGCGAACCGAAACAGAAGCAAGCGACTGCTGCGCGCCATCGGGACCGGCCGGCAACCCATCGGTAACCCAAACCGTCGCAAGCACATCAACCGTTAAGGCCTGAAGACGACCGCCTGAAAGCGGAACAAGCACAACACCATTGGTATATACCATGCGTGAGGTGGAATCAATTGCAGCAGCCAAAGGTGACTCTAGAACGGTCTTGCCCGTCTCGACATCCTTTTTGAGCAATTTAGAACCAACTGCCACATAGAGATAGTCACCGATCAGCAACGCATCGGAAACACCCTTATTGCCGTCCGCACGCGTCTTAAGCTCGCTTACCCATTTCTCATCTGCATCCTTAGTGGGCACAGGTGCGTCGGTAACCTTGTCGGCACTTGTAAAGCCCGACCAGTCGCTATCCCAGTTAGGGCGTGCAGCGCTCGGATTAAGAACAACGTTGTCGACACCGGGCAAAGTATCCCCAGGGGCGTAAGCCCAAACGACCTTATCGCCCGACTTAAGCACGTAGTCGTTATCGAGTTGAGTTCCAGGAACGCCGTTGACAAAGAACGACCAAGCGCCGGACAGCTCGGTACCATCAAGCGGAGAAACGAGGCTATGGACGCCCCAATAGCCGAATTGGTCGTACATTTTTGACTTTATGCCAAGGGCATCGAAGTAAGCAGCAGAGGCATCCTTAATCGATGTGCCCTTAACAAACACCTGGGTCGACGGGCTCGTCCAACGCTGAGCTATCCCAGCCTTTTCACCAATAATCTCCATCGTGACGGAAACCTGCTCGGGCGCGGGGTCGCCGTACTTCGAGTAGCACCAGACGACGGAGTCGCCGTCCTTGAGCGTGTAGCCGCCCGCGCCGGCGTCGGAGGCGCTGCCGTTGACGAACAGCTGCCAGTAAGCGCCGGTCGCCGAGTCGTAGGCGAGCGTGCGGCCGGAGTCGAAGGGCGACGTGATCGAGTTGAGTGCCCAGCCCCAGCTGCCGTTGGGGTTGTAATCGGCCTTGAGGCCGGCACGCTTGAACAGCTGCTCGGAGAGGTCGGCCGCGGTCGAGCCCTCCTTCAGCGTGATCCGCTGCGCGGCGGCCCAGGTCTGCTGGGCGCCCTTGGCGTCGGTGCCGACGACGGAGCACGTGGCAGAGACCTCCTGGCTCTCTGCCTTGGCAGGCTGAGCCTTGGCCTCTCCAGCGGCAGAGACAACGGCGGTGTCCTGCTTCGAGGCATCGGACGTCGATGCAGCCGGTGCCTCATTGCCGGCAGCGCTATCGTCCTCAGTCTTGTCGGTAGGGCCCGAAGCTGTCGCAGTGGCATCTTGCTCGGCAGTGCCCCCATTCGCCACCATGCCGCTCGCATTGAGGTCGGCAGCAGGGCTTGTCGCGGACTCACCAGAGCCGTTCTCGGCAAGCGGTGCCGCCTGAGCCACAGCCTCGGCAATGCCCTCGGCGCCCTCGGCCCACAGCTAAGCCGGTGTGGTGCCAAAGGCCATCGCGAAGGCCAGGAATGCCACCAGGCCGCGCTTGGCTACGCCGCGCGCAATTGCGCCACGGCGATGCGAGACGCGCTCGCGCTCGTCCTCAAACATATCCAATTGTCCCCCATTGTCTGTACTTGGAGCGTTGCCTTGAGGCTGCCCCACGTCATCGCGCATGTTGCGCTCGAGTTCCCCCATCGGGGTCCTCCTTCCCTCCAGAGCCCTATGCACACCGGCGGCATACGCCGCGGCAACGTGCAAGATGGGAGGCGATCCGACTTAACCTTAACGGCTCGGGCACGTCGTCCGATCTGCGACGCGAGCATCCCGAGCCAAGAGGAATTACGGTTACTGGTACAGCCGGGGACTTGCACCCCGATTCTCCCAAACGCGCAGGAAAACCGCGCATTCGTGCGTCTCCGCACCACCATCTAGGCCATCGATTAATACCGTCAATATGCTATCACGCAAAAGGGCCTCGCACGCAGGCGAAGCCCAAGGTAAAAGCTATTGTTTGCGATAGGAAAATGCGGTGACGGTCGCAGACTCTAGTGCTTGCCGCCGTGGCTGTTGAGCCAGATATTGCGGCCCAGCATAAGTGCCAGCACCAGCGCGCTCACGTAGCCCATAAAGCCAATGACCGGGATACCAAACACAACCGGCTCGATGCGCGCGTAGTACACCACCGACGAACCGATAAACAGACCGGCGATAACGATAGCCATCGACATGCGGTCGATAATCCCACCCAGCTGTCGCAGCGCCTTATCGCTGCTCATGATCTGCGTGTTCACCTTAAGCTGGCCGCGTGTGAGCATACGCGAAGCCAGGCCCAGATACTCAGCCGCCTCGAGTGAGCCCTTCGCCGCGCGATAACTGCTCGCCGCAAAGTCGCGACTCATATCGCGCACGCGCGCATAGGTGCTCTTCTCGTTTTTGATGTGTGCCTGAATGATCTGGATCATGTTGACGTCGGGCATGTACTCGGTCAGCAGGCCCTCGAGCGTCACCATGCCGCGGGCGAACATCGTCACCACGCTCGGCAGCTCAACGTCATTTTTGCGCGCGAGGTTTAACAGCGAGGTCAAAAACTCGCCGATATCTAGGTCCTTAAGGTCAAGGCCCGCAAAGTCAGCCACGATAAAGTCCAAATCGGACAAAAACGCTGAATGATCGAGCTCGGCCGAGTCGCCACGCGTCACGGCGAAGCGCATGAGCGAATCCTTGAGCTTGGGCACGTCGCCCTCGGCCACGGCGAAAATCATGTCCTTGACGATACCGCGGTCGTGGCTCGACATGCGTCCGACCATACCCAAGTCGATAAAGTAAACGATGCCGTCCTTGAGGATGATGTTTCCCGCATGCGGGTCAGCATGGAAAAAGCCGTCATCGAGCACCTGCGTCGAGTAGTCCTCGACAATCGCGGCACCGATCTTTTCCAAGTCATAGCCCTCGGCCACCAAGCGTTCAGGATCGGCGATCGAAATGCCGTCGACGTAGTCCATAACCACCACGTGTTCGGTGCACAGGTCCAGATAGGATTTAGGGCACGTCACGCCATGAACGCTCTTATGGAACTCGTAGAAGTCGTTGAGGTTTTTGGCCTCGGCCAAAAAGTT
This sequence comes from Collinsella sp., assembly GCA_048291725.1. Lineage (GTDB taxonomy): Bacteria > Actinomycetota > Coriobacteriia > Coriobacteriales > Coriobacteriaceae > Collinsella. Next base: position 70,262 of record DBEZXW010000062.1, read on the forward strand.
GGTCTCCTCGCGAAACGAGGTCCACAGCTCCTCGACCACGCCGTGCAGGTCAACGAATTGATCGGTGTTGACGAACTTGGAAACGATACGCACCACCGAGCGGATGATATCGATGTCCTGCGCCATAACCTGCTGCGCACCGGGGCGCTGCACCTTGACGGCCACATCCTCGCCCGTCACCAGACGAGCGCGGTGCACCTGCGCGAGCGATGCGCTACCAAGCGGGTTGGGGTCGATCGCATCGAACATCTCCCCCAGGCGCAGGCCGTATTCTTCTTCCAGACAACTGAGTACGACCTCGTACGGCACAGGCTCCACGTCGGAGCGCAGACGACGCAGCTCGTCGCAAAAGCGTTGCGGCAGAATCTCGGACCGGTTGGCCAGAATCTGCCCCATCTTGACGAACATGGGGCCGAGTTCCTCGAGCAGGCGGCGCAAACGAACCGGCGTGAGGTTATCCCACACGCGGTACTTTTTGACCAGGCGAACAATCTGCCCGATGCGTTCGCGACGACCCGCCGGCGTGAGCTGGTATTCCTCGTCCGGCGCCATCGCGTCGGGCTCCTCGGGCACCATATCGACAGCGCGCGGCTTCTTGCGAGCGCCCGAGACGGCGGCGTCGACCTCATCGACAACCGCCGCCTCGTCACCCAGAGGATCTAGATTGTTGTAATCGGTGGTGGAATCTGCCATCTGCGCTGCTACTCGGCCTCTTCGGTATCCTTCGCATCGTCGGGCTCAACGGACTCAACGGGCACCGAGGTCACGTTGTCCTCGACCGAATCGACGATGTCGCGCACATGGGCCAAGAAGGCCGTGCGCTCGGGGGCGGTCATGACGCGGACACGGGCAAGGATAAGCTCGTCGAGCACGCGCTGGGCCGCGGTCTCGCCCTGCGTACCCAAGCGCTCGGTCAGATCGGAGATGGTACCGCCGGCCTGCTCGAACATATCGGACACACTGCGGGCGATATCGGGGGTGGCGGTGTCCTTGCGGACCTGCTCGCCTTTGGTGTTAAGGTCGTCGAGGACCTTCTTGCCGCCTTCGACAGCAACGGCGGCAGCGCCAAAGCCGACGTTGATGGCGCCGTTAACAAGCTGATCGAGTTTCATAACCATGGTTGTCTCCAATCACAAACAACTGCATTGGCGTTCTTGTACCCAAGATTGAGTGAAAGCGACAAAGCGTTTTAGCGCTATTCAATCGACGGGAAATCCCTACCTCACGTTGTCGTTCATCGCGAAAGAGTTCTTCATGGCGCAGCTCGTGGTGTAGAGCACCTTGCCCAGTAGAGCATCGGTCTCTACGCGAACACGCTCGGCAAAGGCCTCATTGGCGCGTGCAAGCTCGGCAGGCACCTCGGCCTCGGGCAGAGCAGCTACGGCAGCATCGACGTCATGGATCTGCTTGTGGCCCATGCTACCGACCTTCTCCTGATAGTCCTCCACAGCGCGGCCGCACTCATGGAAACGGACGTCAGCCAGCGCGCCGATCAGGCGGTTGGCCCAGTAGAAGTTTTCGGACGTCACGCGAGCCTGCGTGTCGGCATAGTACTCGGGCATGGTCTCGACGTTGGCGTACAGCGGAACCAGCGCGTTAAACGAGTTGGAGCCAAACGCCATCCACTGCACGGCGCGATAGGCTGGCTGTGCATAGGGGCGCAGCTGCAACACGGCGAGCTGGCTGTTGCGGTTGATGCCGATGGGGCGATAGGCGCCACGCGTAGCGGGCGTGCCCTTGCTGCCGTAGCAGTCGTACTCCGTGCCCTGGTAGTGGCTCGAGAGTACGTACTTGATGTCCTCGATGGTCACCTTACGCTCGGGCACGCGGCTCCAGGGGATATCGTCGCTCTCGGGCGTGTAGTCGGCGTCGGGGCCGTCCCACACATCGCTGGGGTTGAGGCAGCGCTGCATGTACCAGGCGCGCGGCGTGTTGTAGACGTGGTCGCTGTCGCTGTGCGAGCCAAAGGCCTCGCGCGGGTTAAAGACCGTCGCCGGGCCGTCGCCCTCGACGCCCAGCGTCAGGTCCAGATGCCACTCGGCCATCCAGGCGCGCAGGTCGGCGGAGCACATGTGGTCGGCCTGGGCGCCCTCAGCGTCATCCAGGTCAAAGCTGTCGATACCCAGTTGGTTGGGCATGGTCACATAGGCGTCATCGGGCACACGCTTGGCAATCCAGTGGTGGCCGCCGATGGTCTCGAGCCACCAGATCTCGTCCACATCACTAAAGGCGATGCCGTTGTTCTCGTAGGTGCCGTAGCGCTCGAGCAGGTCGCCCAGGATACGAACGCCGTCGCGAGCGGACTTGGCGTACGGCAGGACCAGGGTCACCATGTCCTCCTCACCCAAGCCACCAGGCTGCGCCGGCACATAGCCGTCCTCACCCTCGTTACCCTTGGCGGGCACGTAGTCCACGAGCGGGTCGGCGCCGCGAACGCGCTCATTGGTGGTGAGCGTCTCGGTTGCGGACATGCCCACATTGAGCTCGTTGAAACCGGCCTCGGCCCAGATGCCGTGGCCCGGGACAACATCGGGGACGCACGTGTAGCGCATGGGGTTATCGGGCAGTTCAACGGTCAGGTGGCTCAGGACGCTCGTGTAGACGTGCGGCTGCTCGTCGGGATGCAGCACGCGCATACGCTTGGGCTCAAACACCCCGTTGGACGAGTCCTCGTTACGCGCGACCAGGGTCGACCCGTCGTAGCTCGCGTTCTTACCGACCAAAATCGTTGTGCACGGCATGCGCATCCTCCTTGAGCGAAGAAATCAAACGGCAACAGTGTATCGCTTCGGCGCAGAAAGGGCGAAACCAGGTAGCGCACAGAGATGTGGTGTAAGAGGCGGGGCATGCCCCGCCTCCGCCCTTTCTTGAAAGGGAGGGGACACCGCCTAGAATTCGTCGTTGGAGTAATGAAGGTGACGAATGGAAGGAAAGGCGATGCCCCAAGAAGA
>DBEZXW010000063.1:0-5450 GCA_048291725.1 Collinsella sp.
GCCTTGTCCTGCTCCTTCGGAGCCGCGGACAAGGCGCCACACTGGTCTGCGGAGTGTTCTGAAAACCAAGCCCGGCCCCCGCCGGACAGGTCACACTACTCGCAGAGCAGCTTAGCGATCTGGACGGCGTTGGTTGCCGCGCCCTTACGGATTTGGTCGCCGCAGCACCAGAAGGTGATGCCGCGCGCAGCCTCGGGGTTCGAGATGTCGCGGCGCACGCGACCGACCCAGATCAGGTCCTGGTCGGAGGTGTCCATCGGCATGGGGAAGCGATCGTGCGCATCCTCGGCAGCCATATCGTCAACCAGCTTGACGCCGGGAGCGGCAGCCAGCGCAGCACGGGCCTCCTCGACCGTAATATCGCGCTCAAACTCGAGCGTAATGCTCTCGGAGTGCGAACGCAGCACGGGCACGCGCACGCAGGTGCAGTTCACGCGCAGCTCGGGCAGGTGCATGATCTTGCGGCCCTCGTTTTGCAGCTTCATCTCCTCGGAGGTAAAGCCCTCCTCCTTGACGCCGCCAATCTGCGGAATCAGGTTGCTCGCCAGCTGGGCGGCAAAAGCGCGCGGCTCGGGAATCTCCTCGCCACGGCCCAGGGCGGCAAGCTGCGCTTCGAGCTCGGCCATACCGGGAGCACCGGCACCAGAAGCCGCCTGATACGTCGAGACGATCATACGCTTTACGCCGGCAAGCTGATGCAGCGGCCAGGTGGGAACCAGGCCGATAATGGTCGCGCAGTTGGGATTGGCGATAAGGCCGTGATGCCACTTGATATCGTCGGCATTGATCTCGGGCACGACCAGCGGCACCTCGGGGTCCATGCGGAAGGCATGGCTGTTGTCGACTACGACGGCGCCGCGCTTGACGGCCTCGGGCAGCAGTTCCTTCGCGATATCGTCGCCGGCGGCACCAAGCACAATGTCACAGCCCTCAAAGGCCTCGGGGCAAGCCTCTTCGATCACGATCCGCTCGCCGCGGAACTCGACGGTCTTGCCCGCAGAGCGTGCGCTCGCCAGCAGCTTGAGCTTACCGACCGGAAACTCCTGCTCGTTGAGGCACTCGAGCATCTGGGTGCCCACGGCTCCCGTCGCGCCCAAAATAGCAACCGTGTACTGTTTCATGCTTCCCCCTTTAAAGGTTGTGGCTTTTGCCCGCACGCCGAGCAGGCCGATTATTGTTGCCAGTGTATACAAGAACGGGGCGGACACGAAACCCGCCCCGTCGAAACGAAACCGAAACGAAACGCCCCGCCGTAGATTTATGAGACATGTCCAAAAAAATCAACGGGATGGCAGCTACTTGTGGAGCGCGACCAGGGCGGGATCGACCGGCGCGGGAGCCTCCAGGTCGGAGACCTTCACAATGCCGTTCTCGTCGGAGAAGGCACGGTAAATGGTCTGAATCGCCAGGTCAAAGTCCTTCTCCTCCACGCCGATGATGATGTTGATCTCGTCGCAGCTCTGTGAAATCATGCGCACGCTCACGCCGGCCTGACCAAGCATGCCAAACAGGTGGCCCGAGATGCCGGCACGACCACGCAGGTTGCGGCCAACGGTCGCGATGAGCGCCAGACCCTCAACGACCTCGATCTCAAGCGGCTCGACCTCCTGCTGAATGTCGCCCACGAGCGAGTACAGCGAGTCGTGCACATCCTGCTCCTGCACCACGGCGCCAAAGCGGTCGACACCGGTGGGCATGTGCTCGACGGAAACGTCATAGCGCTCGAAGACCGAAAGCGCGCGGCGCATAAAACCGACACGGGGTTTGGTGCGGTCGCGGGCAACGTTGATGGCGACAAAACCGCGCTTGCCGGTCACACCGGTAATGATGGGCTCCGCCTCGCCCTCATCAGCCGTCTCGCTAATGATGGTGCCGGGGTCCTGCGGCGCATTGGTGTTCTTGATGACCAGCGGAATACCCGCCTCGCGCACGGGGAACACGGCCTCCTCGTGCAGGACGCTTGCGCCCATGTACGAAAGCTCGCGCAGCTCCTCATAGGTAACGCGCGCAATGGGCTGAGCCTCGGGAACGATACGCGGATCGGCAGAATAGAAGCCCGAGACGTCGGTCCAGTTCTCGTACAGATCGGCGCCCAGGCACTTAGCCAAGATCGAGCCCGAGATATCGCCGCCACCACGGTCGAGCAGCTTGATCTGGCCCTCACGCGTCGCGCCGTAGAAACCGGGCATAACAAAGCCGCCCTGCTGACCGTACTCCTGCACCAGCTCGGAGGTGCGATTCATGCTGAGCGTACCGTCGTGATGGAACGCCACAACCGTCGCGGCGTCCAGGAACGGTAAGCCCAGGTACTCGGCCATCAGGCGGGCGGTAAAGTACTCGCCACGGCTCACAAGCTCCTCGGTGGAGTAGCCGCCCGAGCGGGCGCGCTCGGCAAAGGCCGCGAACTCCTCACGGATGGGATAGGTGAGCTCCAGCTCGTCAGCGATATCAAAATAGCGCTGGCCAATGTCCTCGAGTAGCTCCTCACACGACACGTGGTACTTAACGTGCGCATTGACCAGATAGAGCAGGTCGGTCACCTTGGTGTCGCCCTTAAAACGGCGACCGCAGGCGGAAACCACCACAAAACGGCGAGCCGGGTCGGCATCGACGATGGCCTTGATCTTCTTGAAGTGTTCGGCGTCGGCGACCGACGAGCCGCCAAACTTGGCAATCTTAATCATGGGCTGGAGGTTACCTTTCTAAAAGCCTCTGCGAACCTATTTTGCGTGCTCTGATACCATGGTTTCACCGATTGGGACCAAGGCATCCGAGGAGCAGTGTTATATGGGAACTTATCATAGTACACGAGGACGCACTTTATCGTGCTCAAGTAAGGGGGCAATCCGCACTGGCATCGCTCCCGACGGGGGTTTGTTTGTCTCGGACGAGCTCGGCACCCAGCAGGTCGATATCAGCTCGCTTGCAGCTAAATCGTACTTTGAAATCGCTCAAGATGTGTTGGGAATGTTACTGAATGATTACACGGCCGAAGAAATTTCGGCGTGTGTCGACGAGGCATACCGCGGCACGTTCGCGAGTGGAGAGGTTACGCCGCTCGTCAAACTCGGCGCTGCGCCGGGCGCCGACGCCCCTCAGACCTATGTGATGGAGCTCTTTGGCGGCCCTACAAGCGCCTTCAAGGACGTCGCCCTGCAGATGCTCCCCCGTCTGATGGCCCGCACTTCCGCCAAGAACGGCGGCGCCGAGCGCATCATGATCGTCACCGCCACGTCTGGCGACACGGGTAAGGCCGCACTCGCTGGTTTTGCCGATGCTCCGGGCACGGGCATCACCGTCTTTTATCCCGAAGGCAAAGTCAGCCGCGTGCAGAATCTGCAGATGTCCACTCAGGAGAGCGATAACGTCGCCGTCTGCGGCATCCGCGGCAACTTCGACGATGCCCAGAGTGCCGTCAAGCGTATCTTTGCCGATAAGGAGCTTGCCGAGCGTCTTGAGGCCGCCGGCACGGTGCTTTCGAGTGCCAACTCCATCAACGTCGGCCGCCTGGTGCCACAGGTCGTCTACTACTTTGCCGCCTATGCGCAGCTGCTGCGCGCCGGCGCTATCGAGGCTGGCGACGCCGTAGAGTTCTGTGTACCCACCGGCAACTTTGGCGATATCTTGGCCGGCTACTACGCCAAGCGCATGGGCCTGCCCGTCGCCAAGCTCATCGTCGCGAGCGACAAGAACAACGTGCTTGCCGACTTCCTGACCACCGGCGTCTACGACCGCAACCGTCCGTTCTTCACGACCATTTCGCCGTCGATGGACATCCTTATTAGCTCTAATCTGGAGCGCATGCTCTACTTCCTGTCCGACGGCGACTGCGAGCTCGTTGCCGGCCTTATGGAGCAGCTTGCCCAGACCGGTCGCTACGAGGTGCCTGCCGAGCTGCTGGCCAAGATCCAGAGCGTATTTGGCTGCGGCTGGGCCAGCGAGGACGAGGTTCGCGCCGCCATCAAGAGCTGCTGGGATGCCAACGGCTACGTGATCGACCCGCACACCGCTTGCGGCTATCACGTCTTTGAGCAGGTCGCCCCCACCGAGGGCGCCAAGGCCCGCGTGCTGCTTTCGACCGCCAGCCCCTACAAGTTCCCGCGCGCCTGCTGCGATGCCCTGGGCCTCAACGTTCCCGAGGACGATTTTGAGGCTATGCGCGTGCTCGAGCAGGCCACCAACACGGTCGCCCCGACCCAGCTCGCCGAGCTCGAGTCCAAGCCTGTCCGCTTCGAAGACGTCTGCGACGTCGATGAGATGGCAAGCTACGTCGAGTCTGCAGCAAAACGAATGAGCACCAACTAGACCCCTTATTAAGCGCCGGCGAAAGCCGGCGCACCTTCTTTTTATTTAGCTTTCTATTTAGCTTTCGGGATGATGACGAGCATGCGAGCGGGTCTGGCCGTTTAGTTCGTCGCGAGTTCCGCACGAGCCGGAAAGCACTTAATGTGCTTTCCGAGCGAGCCAGGACTGCCCGAGCAGCGAACTAAACGGTCAGACCCGCCCAGGAGGACCCACATGATCAAAATCACCGTCCCAGCAACCAGCGCCAACCTAGGCATCGGCTACGACACCCTCGGCATGGCCGTCAGCCTCTACTCGCACTTCACCTTCGAGCGCGCCGACAAGCTCACCATCACGGGCTGCCCCGAGGAGTTCCAAAACGAAAACAACCTGGTCTACGTGAGCTTTGTCGATGCGCTGGCCGCATGGGGCGAGCCGGCCTTCCCCGTCGCTATCGACATCCAGACCGACGTGCCCGTCGCCCGCGGCCTGGGTTCCAGCTCCACCTGCGTCGTCGCCGGCATTATGGCGGCCGCCGCGCTGACGGGCCACACCGTCGACCGTGCCGAGCTCGTCCGCATCGCCACCGAGGTCGAGGGGCATCCCGATAACGTCGCTCCCGCCATCCTTGGCGGCGCCGTCTGCTCCTTTACGCCGACCGATTCGCTCCCCCAATGCCTGCGCTACGAGGTGAGCGATCGCTTGCGTTTTATTACCGTGATTCCGCCCTACGAGGTACATACGAGCGAGGCGCGCAAGGTCGTGCCGCAGGAGATTCCGCTCTCCACCGCCGTATGGCAAATGGGCCGCATCGCCGGCATGACGCGCGGCCTGGAGACCGGCGACCTTGACCTGATTGCCGCCGCCAACGACGACCGCATCCAGGAGCCCTATCGCCGCCGCCTCATCCCCGACTACAACGCCGTGCGCGACACCTGCCTTAACGGAGGCGCCAAGACCATCTGGATCAGTGGCTCCGGCTCGACCCTCATGGCCGTAACTGACGACACCATCGTGGCAAAGTTCCTGCAGGTCAAGCTGCGCGAGCAGTTCCCCAAGTGTGAGACGCACATTCTGACGTGCGACACGGAAGGCGCCCAGATCGAATACCTGTAGTCGCCGTCCCGTATACTCGCCGGGGAGGCCAGGGGCTTTGCCCCCAAATC
>DBEZXW010000064.1:0-10328 GCA_048291725.1 Collinsella sp.
TCCGGGCATCTACATCATGGACGGCGATGTCGCCTATGTCATGGAGGGCGACCAGACCGAGCTCAACGATTTTATGGGTCAGTGTATCCAAGATGCCTATAAACAGACCTGCTTGCCTGACCCGCAGACTGCACGCGATAGCGGGTCTGCCCGTACATGGCTGTTCGAGGATGAGATGCCCTGGATCGTCGAATCGGGAAGTACGGGTTCGGCGAAGGAGTAGAGACCGCGACCACCACAAAGGTGCCTGTCCTCATGTGGCGGTTTTCGGTCTGTCTCGATCTGTAACATCTTGGCCGTTAAAAGTGGGCCTGGTGTTACAGATTTAGATTTTTGATCCGGGTGTTTTCTGTTCGTCTCGATTTGTAACAGATAGAGCTCTATTTGCTGACTAGATGTTACAGATTTAGATAAACGGGTGCCGCTGGTCATTTCATCTCAATCTGTAACATCTAGAGCCATAAACAGCCGCTAGATGTTACAGATTGAGATAGTAAGGGGACGAGGCCGTAGCGGGTGAGCGCACCTGCTCCCTATCTTTCAATCACTCAGAAAATCTTATATATAGAGACTTAGATTTATGTATAAGATTGCGCAAAGCTGGCAACAATACTTCTCGAACAACGTGAAGCCGCCCCGTAGGGCGGCCGCCCCAAGAGAGGTGATTCCATGAGAATCGATAAGCTAGCTATGACGTCGCGCGAGGCGCTGCAGACCGCCATGAGCACGGCTGCCGACGCGCAGGCCGGCGCGGTGGAGCCGATTCACCTGCTGTCCGCCCTGCTCGGTGCCGGCGAGCGCAATATCTCCGTGATCATCGAGCGCATCGGTGCCGACCCTGCTCAGCTCGCACGCTCCACACAAGATGCCATCGACCGCGCGCCCAAGGTTTCGGGCGAGGGCCAGCAGATGGGCCTGTCCAACGAGCTCGTCCGCGTCATCGAGAAGGCCGAGAAGAAGGCCACCAAGATGGGCGACAGCTTTGTGGTGACTGAACATTTGCTGATGGCGCTTGCCGAGGACAAGGGCGAGGCCGGTCGTGTACTGCGCGACGCCGGCGTCACCAAGGAACGCATCGAGCAGGTCTACGAGGAGCTGCGCGGCGATGACCGCGTGACGTCTGCCGAGGACAAGACCCAGTTTGAGGCGCTGGAGCAGTACGGTCGCAATATCTGCGACCTTGCCCGCGCCGGCAAGCTTGACCCGGTCATCGGCCGTACCGACGAGATCCGCCGTACCATTCAGGTCCTGTCCCGCCGCACCAAGAACAACCCCGTGCTCATCGGCGAGCCGGGCGTCGGCAAAACTGCTATCGTCGAGGGCATCGCCCAGCGTATCGTGGCCGGCGACGTGCCGAGCACCCTACGCGACCGCGACCTCATCGAGCTCGACATGAGCGCGCTGGTCGCCGGCGCCAAGTACCGTGGCGAGTTCGAGGATCGCTTAAAGGCCGTGCTCAAGGAAGTGCAAAAATCCGAAGGCAAGGTCATCCTGTTCATCGATGAGCTCCACACCATCGTGGGTGCGGGTGCTACCGAGGGCTCCATGGACGCCGGCAACATCCTCAAGCCGGCGCTCGCCCGTGGCGACCTGCATGCAATCGGCGCGACCACGCTCGACGAATACCGCAAGTACATCGAGAAGGACGCGGCGCTCGCCCGTCGTTTCCAGACCGTGATGGTCAGCGAGCCTACCGTCGAGGACACCATCTCGATTCTGCGTGGCCTCAAGGAGAAGTACGAGATTTTCCACGGCGTGCACATCACCGATAGCGCGCTCGTGGCCGCCGCCGATCTCTCCGATCGCTACATCGCCGACCGCTTTCTGCCCGACAAGGCCATCGACCTGGTCGACGAGGCCGCAAGCCGTCTGCGCATGGAGCTCGACAGCATGCCGGTCGAGATCGACGCCACCACGCGTCAGCTCACCCAGCTGCAGATCGAGGAACAGGCGCTCATGAAGGAGACCGATGACGCCTCCAAGGAGCGTCTGGAGGCCCTGCGCCAAGAGATTGCCGAGGTCCAAGAAAAGCTCAACGTGCAAAAGGCCGGCTGGCTCAACCAGAAGAACGCCATCGACCACGTGCAGGAGCTTAAGGGCCAGCTCGACGAGGCCAAGAGCGAAGAGGAGCGCGCGACGCGCAACGGCGACTTGGGCCGTGCGTCCGAGCTGCGCTACTCCGTGATTCCGGGTCTGCAGCAGCAGATTCAGGATTCTGAGGCTGCGCTCGAGGCGCAAAAGCAGCAGGACGGCGAGGGCCTCAACGAACAGGTGACCTCCGATGAGATCGCCGAGGTTGTGAGTGCCTGGACCGGCGTGCCCGTGTCCAAGATGATGCAGGGCGAGCTCGACAAGCTGAAGGGCTTGGAGGGTGAGCTGCATAAGCGCGTCATCGGCCAGGACGAGGCCGTCTCCGCCGTGGCCGCGGCCGTGCGTCGCAGCCGTGCGGGCCTTTCCGATCCGGACAAGCCCATCGGCAGCTTCTTCTTCCTGGGCCCCACCGGCGTGGGCAAGACCGAGCTCGCCAAGGCGCTTGCCGAGTGCCTGTTCGACGACGAGCGCGCGCTCGTGCGTATCGACATGTCCGAGTACATGGAGAAGTTCAGCGTCCAGCGTCTGATCGGTGCGCCCCCGGGATACGTGGGTTACGACGAGGGCGGCCAGCTCACCGAGGCCGTGCGCCGTCGTCCCTACTCCGTGATCTTGCTCGACGAGATGGAGAAGGCCCATCCGGATGTCTTTAACGTGCTGCTGCAGGTGCTCGACGACGGTCGCCTGACCGACGGTCAGGGTCGCCAAGTGTCCTTCAAGAACACGATCATCATCATGACGTCCAACGTGGGCTCCAAGGCTATCGCCGAGCTTTCCGGCAAGGACGAGGAGGAGATGCGCCATCAGGTCGACGCGGCCATGGCTCAGACCTTCCGCCCCGAGTTCCTCAACCGTATCGACGATATCGTGGTGTTTCATCCGCTCGGCATGGCGCAGATCGAGAAGATTGTCGACATCCAGCTTGCCGACGTTCGCGCACGCCTGGCCAAGGAGCGCATGACGCTTGCCATCACCCCGGCGGCCAAGCAGATGCTCGCCGTGGGTGGCTTGGACCCGGTCTTTGGCGCCCGTCCGCTCAAGCGTCTGGTTCAACGCGAGGTCGTGGATGCCATCGCCGCCGCTATCATCGACGGCACGGTGCGCGAGGGCGATCAGGTGACGGTCGATGCCGACAAGGACGGCGGCTTTGCCGTCGTGTGCGACGACACGCCGGCGGCCACCTACGAGGTCCCCGACGCCAAGTAGATCTTTAGGGCATGCCTTAAAACCTGCTAGTCGTTTCTAAACGCCAAGGGCGGCGGATCCAATTGGGTCCGCCGCCCTTTTTCGTGCGACAATCGATGATGTTGAACGGATGCGATGCAAGGAGCTATGCAGATGACAGACAAGAACGAGACGAATACGCCGGCGACCGATGCCGCGCCCGCCGCACCCAAGCCTGCGCCTAAGCCGGCACCCAAGCCGCGCGACCCCTATATCCGTGCCGAGAACGAGGACGACGACGGCTACGACCCTTATAGCGATCGCCGCCCCGAGCGCGAGCCCCTCTTCGAAGCCGACCCCTGGCGCTAAGTAGCTCATTTGGGACGGGGCTTTTTTAGCTAGTTTTGCCGCTCTACCTGCCCGATGATTTTTCTGGGACGGGGATTTAATAATCATTCGGTACACAATGATTATTAAATCCCCGTCCCAGATAAATCATCCCATCCATCTTTGCCCCAGCCGTTCGACATTCTTCGGGGGAGCGGCAGCGGAAAAACTTGCTTAGATACTAATCAAGATGCACATCAATCTTGCTTATCTGCTAATCAAGATTTGGGACGGGGTAGCTAAAAGAGCCCCGTCCCAAAAAGACTGCCCCGGGTGTTGCGGATAGCTAGTCCTGGGCTTTGATGCTTGGCAGCAGAATCTGGGCGAGGTAGTCGGTCTCGAGTTTGGTCGCAGCGTCGGCCTTGCCGTCTTTGCCGACCAGTACGTTCTTGATCTGGCTATAGGTATAGCGGTTGCCGGTCGTGAGCTCGACAAGCTCAATAGCCTGGTCCATGGGGTAGGTCGACACGGGGTCTTGCGTGCGCCCGTTGATGGTCTGGGGCACCACGTACGGATAGACGGGGCCGCTGGCGTAGACGGTATAACCGTTGCCTAGGTTGGCCGCACCCAAAACCGCATCGCCTTCATCGGGCGTAAAGCTCTCGCCCTCGCGCACTGCGACGAGCGTCACAATCGGCGTATCGCTGTCGCCGGCAAGATAGATGCATAGCGTGCCGCCATTCTGCCAAGTCTCGACCTTGCCGTACCACTCGACGGGGATATCGAACTGGTAGAGGTCGGTTGCCTTGTGACGGGCGTCGGCATCACGGGCCGCCTGTGCCTTTTGCGCGCTCACGGCATTGACGGCGGCGTCGCGCCGCGCGGTTGCCGCCTGCTGGAGCACCTTGGCGGTGGCGGAGGAGCTCGCGCCTCCCTCCTCGGCATATTTGGCGGCGGCATCGATCTGGTCGTCGGTTACCGTGTCGGCCGAAGGCACCTTGAGCTTAAAGGTGGCCTGGGCACTTAAATCCTGTCCATCGCTCTTAACGGTGACCTGCGTCTTGGTGGTCGGGACGGTATAGATGGTGCCGTCGGCCGCGATGGGGGAGGCAGCGATGGAGAGCGTGTAGTCACCGGGCAGCAGTTTGATGCCGCGGCCGTGCTCGTCAACATAGAGCGTTTCGCTCACGGAGGTGCCGTCAGAATCCTGACCGCTCACCTGTACGGGGATCTTGGAGCCGGTGGAACAGTCGAGGCCCGCGGCATGCACGCCAATCTGCACTGACATCATCGTGTGGGCATTGGCGGCGACAGTGGCAGCCTGCTCTTGCTGATATCCGTTCCAGGCAGCATAGCCTGCACCGCCGGCGACGAGCGCGACGGCCACGACACCGGCGACCATCAGATTGCGGCGCTTGGGCGACATCTTGCGATGGCGAACCTCGGCCTCGCGTGCCGAGGGAACGGACGGCAGGGGAATATCGCCCATGGCGATGGTCTCGTCCACGGCTGGTGCGGAACCCAGGCCAGGAAGCTCGCGGGTCAGCGAATCCTCGGCCGGCAAGCTGTCGAGCAAGATGGTTTCCTCGCTCGTGTCGGATTCGGGCTGATTGCCGGCCTCGCTTTCGGTACCTTCGTGACCTGCCTCATCTTCGGCAGGCTCAACGTCGTCTGCATCCTGATCATCGGACTGCGCCTCGGCTTCCGGCTCATCCTGCACATCAACGCCCGAATCGTCAAACGCAATCTCATCGAGTGAAATCCGGTCTAAGCTCTCCAAGGCCTCAGCGCAAGCTTCTGCATCTTGGGTCGCATCCTCTTGGCCCATCGTCTCATCTTTCATATATCCCCCAAGCTCAATATCGGGACAACAATGTACCCAAAAACAAGGTCATATAGAGCTGTCAGGCGATCGGAAATCTGATTTTATCTGTGCGAGAGGTTTTGAATGTGTGCGTGGATGCGCGCAACAGCAAAAAGCCCCCGGAAAGCGGACAAATCGCTTTCCGGGGGCATGCAATACGTTGCATTGCGCGGAGTCGGCCAGGCGACTTCACATTCAAGCGGCGTTTGCGCCGGGCATGTTACTCGGCGTGTGCGTAATCTACCTTGGCGCGGCGGGCGGTAGCCTTCTCCCAGTCGCTGGTGCCCTCAAAGACATCCTGCTTGTAGGGATTGCGGCCGAGCTTCTTGGCGCGGTAGGCGATGTAGATGATCGCGGCGATGTTGGCGACCAGCGCGGCGATCGAGATCGCGGTAGCGGCGCCGGGGTCGAGCGTGGAGTGGGTCACAAAGATGGACTCCTCCTGGAAGTACGGGAACACCTGGGCAAACATGCACCAAATGGCCAGCGTAAAGGCGCGGTTCTGGATCCAGCCGCCCTTGTTCCAGATAAAGGCGGCGACAGTGGGCGCCAGCAGCAGCGCAAAGCCGCAGAACCAGGAGTGGGTGGGCAGGCAGTTGTAGGTGTAGCAGAAGTTCCAGATATCGTAGGCGATGATGTAGACCCAGGTCATATCGGGCCACAGCATGTCGGTCTGATCCTCGGAGGCGTAGACGCTCCACCAACCGGTCATGCAGAAGATGTTGATAATACCGGCGATGCCGTTGAACACGTTGTTCCAGCCGGCCAGCTGCGTAGCACCTTCGGAGGTGACCCAGGTGGACTCGCCCAGGACAAAGAAGTGATAGGCGCTCTCGAAGTCGGATACGACGGCAATCATGATGTTGATGGCGACGATCACAAACGGCCATGCGCGGAACCAATGTGCCTTGCCGATCTTGCCCCACTGGTATTTAATGGCAATGAAGCCCCAGCAGCCGGCCAGCGCCGCGTATACCTTGGCGTAGTGGAACCAGCTGTTCTGGTACACATGGGTGGGGTTGGTGAGCGCCCACTCGGCACCCTGCGAAACGCCCACGGCGATGGCGACGCAATAGACGGTCATGGCCAGCGGAGCCACGCCAAAGATGATTGCCGCGCCCAGCTTGGTGCGGCGGCCGACCTCGTTGAGCACGATGAGGCCAATAAAGACCATGGCCCAGCCGGCCCAGTGGATAAGGGTATCGCTACCCCAAACATCGAACAGCATGCTGCTCTCCTTTCACACGTCCGCGGCCCCTCTTCTGATCGCGGGCAGTTTGGCCAAATGTCGTCAGTTCTGGGGCTTGCGCTCCGGATACTTGGCGGTATAGCCCTCGATGTGGAGTGTCGAGGCGATGATTTCCTTGACTGTCTCGTCGGGCACATCGGGGTGCGTGCGGATATACATCAACAACCCCATGATGAGGGTGTAGAACGTCTCGTAGACATGGTCGATGCGTAGCTCATGATGGGCGACAAAATCCACCACGGTGGTGTCGCAGATATACTGCGCCACGCGCTGGACCACGTTGTGCAAAAAGCCGCCGTAGAGCGCGCCGCTGCTCGAGGTGAGCGTGTTTGGCAGCTCGTGGCCGCTCACGACCAGGTGCTTAAAGAGCGGGGCGACGGTGTCGAGTGCGCCTTCGATGTCGCCAACCGTGCGGCTGGCGTTCCACTGCTCGAGCTCGGCGATAAAACCGTCGATCGCTTCGTCCATGACGGCGGTGACAGCGGCGTCCATATCGGCGAAGTAGTGGTAGAACAGCGAGCGCGTGCAGCCGGCTCGCTTGGTCACGGCCGACACCGAAAGATGAGACACGCCCAGCTCGGAGCTCACGGTGCGCACGGCATCGAGGATCTCGCGACGGCGTTCGTCGCCCGTCAAGCGCTTTGCCGTGCTGTCGGGCGCGGGGACGGCGTCGGCCACAGAGGTGTTCGCTGCGTTACTGCTCATGTGCTTGCCGCCTTTCATCCTCTTTTGCCTGACCGTTCGCCTAACAGTCTTGAATATTGTTGACGGTTCGTCAATACTATTTTTGACACAATGTCAACTAATGGCGGGTGAACGGCATGGGGCATGCCCGGCCTACAAAAAAAGAGGGGCGCCGCGGTCTCGCCGGGCTGTGGCAAGAGAAGGGACAACCATGATTCTCAACGGACCGGGGATTAGCTATACCGAGCCCGATATCGGCGCGGAGTTCGTGCCGCCGATACCGGAGCATCCGCGCGAGGCCATCGTCAAACTGTGTGAGCACTGCACCAACCGTCTGTTGCACCGCGACGAGCTGCTGGGCTACGAGTACTGGTCGTTTGCCGAGGCCGCAACCGACGAGCAGGCCGAAGTGCTCTGCAAGATGAAGATGCGCCGTCCCTATACGCTGCCCGAGATGGTCAAGCTCACCGGCATGCCCGAGGCCGATATCGAGAAGATGCTCGACGACATGAGCTACACGGGCCTACTCGAGTACAACTGGGAAAACCCCGAGCGCGCCAAGCAGTGGGTGCTGCCAATGCTGGTGCCGGGTTCCGCCGAGTTCCTCAACATGCGCGTGAGCCAGCTCGAGGAGCACCCGGTCTATGCCAAGTTCTTTGAGCAGGCGTCCAAGGGACCGCTGTCCAAGGCTACGCCGATGGTGCCGCCCGGTGGCGCCGGCATCGGCATGCATGTCATTCCGGTCGAGAAGGCTATCGACGCCGCGAGCACCTCGGTGCCGATCGAGCATATCGAGCATTGGCTCGACAAATACGATGGCAAATATGCCGCTAGCACCTGCAGTTGTCGCGCGAGCCGTCGCGTGATGGGTGAGGGCTGCGCCGACGACCCGGCCGATTGGTGCATCGCCGTGGGCGATATGGCCGACTACGTGGTTGAGACCGATCGTGGCCATTACGTGACCCGCGACGAGGTTTACGACATCTTGCGCCAGGCCGAGGACAACGGCTTTGTGCACCAGATCACCAATATCGACGGCGAGAACAAGATCTTCGCCATCTGCAACTGCAACGTCAACGTGTGCTACGCCCTGCGCACCTCGCAACTGTTCAACACGCCCAACCTGTCGCGCTCGGCCTACGTCGCCAAGGTCGAAAAGGACAAGTGCGTGGCCTGCGGTCGCTGCGTTGAGGTGTGTCCGGCCGGCGCCGCCAAACTGGGCCAGAAGCTCTGCAGCAAAAAGGCCGGCGGACAGGTGCCCGAGTATCCGCGTCAGGAGCTGCCCGACGCCACCAAATGGGATCACACCAAGTGGTCGCCCAACTACCGCAACGACAACCGCATCGAGACGCATGAGTCCGGCACCGCTCCCTGCAAGACGGCCTGCCCCGCGCACGTTGCCGTTCAGGGCTATTTGAAGCTCGCGGCTCAGGGTCGCTATGACGAGGCCCTAGCACTCATCAAGCGCGAGAACCCGCTGCCCGCTATCTGCGGCCGTGTGTGCAACCGCCGCTGTGAGGATGCCTGCACCCGCGGCCGTGTGGACGCTGCCGTGGCCATCGACGAGGTCAAGAAGTTCATCGCCCAGCGCGATCTGGATGCCGCGACTCGCTATGTCCCACCTGTGGTGACCCCGACGCGTGCCGGCGGCTTCGACCAGAAGATCGCCATCATCGGCGCCGGTCCGGCCGGTCTGTCCTGCGCTTTTTATCTGGCCGAGAAGGGCTACAAGCCCGTCGTGTTCGAGAAGAACGAGCGCCCGGGCGGCATGCTCACCTACGGCATTCCCAGCTTTAAGCTGCAGAAGGACGTCATTGAGGCCGAGGTCGAGATCATTCGCCTGATGGGTGCCGAGTTCCGCTATGGCGTGGAAGTCGGTCGCGACGTGACGCTCGACGAGCTGCGCGCGCAGGGCTTTAAGGCCTTCTACGTTGCCATTGGCTGCCAGGGCGGCCGCCTTGCCGGCATTCCGGGCGAGAGTGCCGAGGACGTGACCGTGGCCGTCGACTTCCTTCGCGAGGTTAACAGCGGCAAGATCGATACCCTGTCCGGCTGCACCATTGTGGTGGGCGGCGGCAACGTGGCCATCGACGTTGCCCGCAACGCCTGCCGTCTGGGTTCCGAGCACGTTGAGATGTTCTGCCTGGAGAGCGAGGCCCAGATGCCCGCCAGCGAGGAGGAGCGTCGCGAGGCCGTTGAGGACGGCGCGCACATCAGCTGCGGTTGGGGCCCCAAGGAAGTTCACCTGGACGAGGCCGGTCGTGTGTGCGGCATAACCTTTAAGCGCTGCACGCGTGTCTTTGACGACGAGGGCCGTTTTGCGCCCGAGTACGACGAGAACGATCTGCGCCGTGTCGATGCCGACCGTGTCGTCATGTCGATTGGCCAGTCCATTGTGTGGGGCGACCTGCTGGCTGGCTCCAAGGTGGAGCTCGGCCGCGGCCAGGGTGCCCTTGCCGATCCCCAGACCTACCAGACCGCCGAACCCGACATCTTTGTGGGCGGCGACGTCTATACCGGCCCCAGCTTTGCCATCGACGCTATCGCCGCCGGCCACGAGGCCGCCGTGTCCATCCATCGCTTTGTGCAGCCGGGATCCACGCTCACCATCGGCCGCAATCAGCGCCGCTACACCGCGCTCGACCGCGACGGCGTTGTGCTCGAGAGCTACGACAACGCGAGCCGCGAGGTTGCGCATGTGGACCGCGAACGCGAGAAGGCTGCGCCGTTTAGCGAGTATGTTGAGACCTTTACCGAGGAGCAGGTGCGCGCCGAGACCGCCCGCTGCCTGGGCTGCGGCGCCTCGATCGTCGACCCCAACAAGTGCATCGGCTGCGGCCTGTGCACCACCAAGTGCGCGTTTGACGCTATCCATCTGGATCGCGACCGCCCCGAGTGCTCCACGATGGTCAAATACGAGCAAAAGCTCCCAAGCCTGGGCAAGTACGC
>DBEZXW010000065.1:0-5281 GCA_048291725.1 Collinsella sp.
TCTTCTTGGGGCATCGCCTTTCCTTCCATTCGTCACCTTCATTACTCCAACGACGAATTCTAGGCGGTGTCCCCTCCCTTTCAAGAAAGGGCGGAGGCGGGGCATGCCCCGCCTCTTACACCACATCTCTGTGCGCTACCAGACTTCGGGTTCAAAGAGGCGATTTTGACCCAAATACGCTGTTACTAAACTGGTAACAGTACTCATATTTGGCCTTTTTTGACCATGGGTCCTCTTGTTGGTGTCACACAGCTGCTTCGTGCGGGTATCCTAGTCCCAACGCGTGCCTATCAGAGGAGAAACCATGCTGTTGTCCGGTATCATCGCTGCCCTTACGAGCCTTCTACTTCCCATCATCATTTTGTTGCTACTGCTCCCCAACGCCTGCTATGTCGTTGAACAGCAGCATGCTGTGATCATTGAGCGCCTGGGCAAGTTCAACCGCATCGTCAACGCGGGCTTCCACATGAAGGTGCCCGTAATCGACCGTAAAGCCGCCACGGTGAGTCTGCGCACCATGAAAAACGGTTTTGGCATCGACGTTAAGACCCAGGACAACGTGACTATCGGCCTTGAGGTCTCTGCTCAGTACCACGTGAGCTATGACATGGGCGCCGGCCCGGCAGATTCGGGCATCTGCAAGAGCTACTACATGCTGCAGGAGCCCGTCGACCAAATGCGTGACTTCATCACCGATGCCCTGCGCTCTTCTATCCCCGTCTACACGCTCGATGAGGTCTTTGCCAAAAAAGACGATATCGCCAAGGACGTCAACGCCACCGTGTCCGAGCAGATGGCCGCCTACGGCTTTACCCTCGTGTCGACACTTATCACCAAGATCGCGCTGCCGACCGAGGTCGAGAACTCCATGAACGACATCAACGCTGCCCAGCGAAAGCGCGCCGCTGCGCAGGAGCTCGCCGAGGCCGATCGCATCAAGCGCGTTACCGAGGCGACCGCCGAGGCCGAGGCAATGGAAAAGGCGGGCGAGGGCATCGCCAACCAGCGCAAGGCCATTGCTCTGGGCATCAAAGATTCGCTCGAGATCATCCAGGAGACGGGCGTCGGCAACGATGAGGCCAACCAGCTGTTCATGTTTACGCAGTGGTCCGAGATGATGACGGAGTTCGCTCGCACGGGCAAAACCTCGACGGTCGTGCTGCCGAGCGATTTCTCGCAGTCGGCCTCGATGTTCGAGCAGATGCTGACCGCCGGCAAAGTTCAGAACGAGTCAAAGGAGTAGACGCGCGTGAAATATACCGTTGTTTGCGTTGGTAAGCTCAAAGAGCGCTTTTGGAAGGACGCGTGTGCCGAATACACCAAACGCCTAGGCGCCTATGCCAAGGTGGATATGCGCGAGGTTGCCGATATCGATCCGGCCAAGGCGGGCGGCGTGGATGCCGCGCGCAACAAAGAAGGCGCGGCGATACTTGCAGCCCTGCCGCCTCGAGCGCATGTGATCCTGCTGGCCATTGAGGGCAAAGAGCGCTCGAGCGAGGAGCTTTCGGCGCGGCTCGATGATCTTATGCTGCGAGGCAACAGCGACATCGCTTTTGTAATCGGCGGATCGGACGGCGTGAGCGATGCCGTGCGCGCCCGCGCCGACGAGATGCTCAGCTTTGGACGCATTACCTTGCCGCACAACCTGGCGCGCGTGGTGCTGCTGGAGCAGATCTACCGCGCCTGCAAGATTAGCCGTGGCGAGCCGTATCACAAGTAGGTCGGCAATACGAAACAATGGCGTGGGACAATGACTTTCGTTTTGAGGAACGCATCTGAGAGGACTGTGTGATATGAAGATCGGATTTGTCGGTTTTGGCAATATGGCGAGCGCTATGGCCGATGGCTGGATTGCCGCCGGCGTGGCCGCGGGCGACATGTGCGCCTGCGCAGGCCGCTACGATGCTCTGGTTGAGCGTTGCGAGGAGCGAGGCATGGCTGCCTGCCACGATGCGACGGAGGTTGTTGCCGCGTCCGATATCGTGGTTGCGGCGGTCAAGCCGTACATGATCGAGAAGGTCTTCGCTCCACTCAAGGACACGCTTGCCGACAAGGTCGTCCTTTCGGTCGCCTGGACCTGGGATAGTGCCAAGTGGGAACAGGTCCTGCCAGGTGTCGCTCATATCTCGACGGTGCCCAACACGCCGGTTTCGGTGGGCGAGGGCGTTATCGCCTGCGAGAAGGCTTCCACGCTTAGCGGCGAGCAGCGTGCCACGGTGCTCGATCTGCTCGGAAAGCTTGGTACGGTGGTCGAGCTCGATTCGAGCCTGCTGTTTGTGGGCGGTACCGTGGGCGGTTGCGCCCCGGCGTTTGTCGCCATGGCGATCGAGGCTCTGGGCGATGCGGCCGTCAAACACGGTATTCCGCGCGCCGATGCCTATCGCATTGTGAGCCAGATGGTGCTGGGTACGGCAAAGCTGCAGCTTGCAACCGGCCAGCATCCCGCAGCGATGAAGGATGCCGTGTGCTCGCCCGGCGGTGCTACCATCAAGGGCGTCGTCGCGCTCGAGGATGCCGGCATGCGCAGCGCCCTCGTCAAGGCCATCGACGCTACTCTCCAGTAAACTGGCCAATAAGGGACAGGTTTATTTTGCAGGGTTTTCCTGCGGTTTTGTACCTTGAGCAAAAAGCGCCCCGCAACTGGCTCAATTCCAGTTGCGGGACGCTTGCGTTTGCCCAGATAAAACCGACCAGAAATAACCTGTCCTTTTTGGCAGGTTAGTCCCAGAAGCTGTCTTCTTCGTCCTCGGACTTGGGGCCACGGTCGACATACATCTTATGGGTGCGCTTCTCCATCACAAAGGCAAGAATCGCAAATAGCAGGATGCCGCCGGCGAAAAGGATGGCAAAACCGGTGCGGGTGCCAAACAAAAAGGAAAAAACTGCGTCCATTGGGTGCCTTCTTGCGTAGTTGAGTTGGGTCGTAAACGCTCATAAGTATATACTTGCCCATACATGTACAAGGTTGCAACCTAAATGGAATGTATATCGCCGGAGGATCTAATGCTTGATATCAAGTTTGTTCGCGAGAACCCCGATGCCATCGATACCGCCATGGCAAATCGCCAGACGTCTTGGGACCGCGAGAAGTTCTTTGAACTCGACGACGAGCGCCGTGCCGTCATCACCGAGGTCGAGGAGCTCCAGGCCACGCGTAACGCCGAGTCCAAGAAGATTGGCGCCCTGATGAAGGAGGGCAAGAAGGACGAGGCCGAGGCCGCCAAGGAGGCCGTGCGCGCCGTCAACGAGAAGATCGACGGTCTGGCCGAGCGCCGTACCGCTCTTGAGCAGGAGCAGTACGACTTCATGGCACACCTGCCCAACATTCCGTGCGAGGCCACCCCGTACGGTAAGGACGAGGACGAGAACATCGAGCGTCGCCGCTGGGGCACCCCGCGCGAGTTCGACTTCGACTTTAAGCCGCACTGGGATCTGGGCACCGATCTGGACATCCTCGACTTCGAGCGCGGCAACAAGCTCTCCGGTAGCCGCTTCACCGTTCTCGGTGGCGCCGGCGCCCGCCTGGAGCGCGCCCTTATCAACTTCTTCCTGGACACGCACACGAGCCGTGGCTTCAAGGAGTGGTGGCCGCCCATCGTCGTCAAGCGTCAGACCATGTTCGGTACGGGCCAGCTGCCCAAGTTTGAGGACGACGCCTATCACGTCTCGGGCGACAACTTCCTGATCCCTACCGCCGAGGTCGTACTGACTAACCTGCATGCCGGTGAGGTTCTGGACGCCGACACTCTGCCTCGCCGCTACACTGCCTTCACCCCCTGCTTCCGCGAGGAGGCCGGTTCCGCCGGTCGCGACACCCGCGGCATCATTCGCCAGCACGAGTTCGACAAGGTCGAGATGGTCAAGTTCGCCAAGCCGGAGGAGTCCGACGAGGAGCTCGAGAGCATGACCGCCGAGGCCGAGTACCTGCTGCAGCAGCTGGGCCTGCCGTATCGCGTGATTAGTCTGTGCACCGGCGACCTGGGCTTCTCTGCCCGTCAGACCTACGACGTCGAGGTCTGGCTGCCGAGCTACAACGCCTACAAGGAGATCAGCTCCTGCTCCAATTGCGGCGACTTCCAGGCCCGTCGCGCCAACATCAAGTATCGCGACCCCGAGAACTTCAAGGGCTCGCGCTACCTGCACACCCTTAACGGTTCCGGTCTGCCGGCTGGCCGTACCATGGCTGCCATTCTGGAGAACTACCAGAACGCCGACGGCACCATCACGATCCCCGAGGTTCTGCGTCCCTACATGGGCGGCCTCGAGAAGATCGAGCCGGTCGCGTAAGCTAGCTGCATAGGCGATTTGCGAGGGCGCTCCTTTTAGGGGCGCCCTTTTTGTGTACGGCTATACCATGCCGTGCGGACAGCTCGATAGAAAACACACGAACGGATGTTCTGTATACATGCATCTACCTGCTATGCTTTTGCCAACTAAGAGCAAGAGAAAGGGGATGTGATGGAGCTGTTCGATGAGCGGGTTGTTTTGTTCCAGAGCGATGAGGGTGGGGAGCACCTGCTGGTAACGTGCGAGCCGTCGGGTATGGGTGGCTTGGTGGTTCGGCAGACGAGTGAGGGACCATTGACGCAATGGTGTTATGAGGAGTCGTCGCATGTGGTCGAGACGTTTGTGGCGCATGAGGCGCTTGTTGTCCTTGAGCACTTCTATGGCGTTGGAACTTCTAATCAGGTGGCCCGAATGCTGAGCATCTCGTTTGCCGACTACGACTGTGCCCAACGGGCGCGGTCGCTTCTGGGGGAGCTTGACGCCGGGTTCGATGTGATCGAAAAGCCAATCGACCGCACGAGAAGCGCTGATGCTTGTGGTGCAGCGTGACAAATTGCGGCCCGCGCGAAAAAAGTTTGAGATTTTGCTTGACTCTAACGAACTAAAGTGGTTTTATATGTCTTGCGCTGCGGCGTTACCTCAGCTGGATAGAGGGTCTGACTACGAATCAGAACGTCATAGGTTCGAATCCTATACGCCGCACCAATCGAACTTAAAGCCTCCGGCAACGGGGGCTTTTCTTTTAGGCGGACGCCGCATGGATTCGAACCTCGGTCGAGGCGCGGGCGTCAAGAAAACGCGGAGCGTTTTTAGCCCGCGGGCGAGTCCGCCGGCAGGCGGGCGAAGCCGGTGCGGATCCGCGAAGCGGATACGCGGAATCCTATACGCCGCACCAATCGAACTTAAAGCCTCCGGCAACGGGGGCTTTTCTTTTAGGCGGACGCCGCATGGATTCGAACCTCGGTCGAGGCGCGGGCGTCAAGAAAACGCGGAG
>DBEZXW010000066.1:0-25441 GCA_048291725.1 Collinsella sp.
TATCGTGAAGGGCAGCGTGCTCGATCTTACCGAATGTAGCTAAGCGTACTTGTTTGTTTGCATAGATTGCATGCGGAGTGTCCGCTATTTGCCGGCGGGGCCGGGGTGCCTGCCTTGTTTTGAGAAGTTCGCGGAGCCCACTTCTCAAAACAAGGCAGGCACCCCGGCCCCGCCGGCAAATAGCGGACACTCCGCATGCAATCTATGCAAACAAACAAGTACGCTTAGCTACATTCGGTAAGATCGAGCACGCTGCCCTTCACGATAAGCGCCGGCTCCAGAACGACTTCTTCGGCACGTCTACCGCCCCTACCGGCAAGGCGCTTGGACATGCAGCCAAAAGCATGCTCCGCAAGGACACCAGGATCCTGCTCAATCGCGGTCAGCGCCGGCTCAAAGAGAACGTCGGCGGCCGAGTTGTCGTAACTCACCACCGAGATGTCGCCCGGAATGCTCTTCCCCATCTCGTGTAAGCGCTTGAGCAGACCGAGGGCAATGTTATCCGAGCTTGCGAACACGGCGGTGGCATCAGTTGCGAGCACCGCCTCCGAGGCCTCGTAGGCACTCGGAATGTAGTACTCGCTCTCAAACTCCAAACGCGCGTCGATAGGCAAGCCAACCTCGCGCAGTGCGCGCTCATAGCCGGCAAGTCGCTTACGCCCCGTATTGGAACGGCGCGCGTTAACCAAGCAGGCAATGCGACGGTGGCCCTGCTCGATCAGATAGCGGGTGGCCATGTAGCCACCCATCTCGTGGTCGAACATCACCTTGTCGCACTCGAGCCCTTCAATGGCACGGTCGACCATTACGGCCGGGATGGGCAGGTGGCTGACTTCTTCGCGCAGGGCACGGTCGTCGGAGAACTCGTCGCCCACGACCAGGAAGACGCCATCAACGCCGCGCGTCACCAGCTGGCGCAGCAGCTCCAGATCGTCATCGGCGCTTCCACCCGAGCTGGTAATGAAGAGCGCATAGCCATCCTCGCGGCAGCGCTTTTCCAGGCTACCGGCGAGCGAGGCAAAAAAGCGGCTCTCAATGTTAGGGACGATAAGGCCCAGGGTGCGCGACTCGCGCATGACCAGGCTGCGCGCGATCTGGTTGGGAACATAGTGGTTGCGCGCCGCGACCTCTTTGATGAGCTTGCGGTTTTCTTCCGAGATGCGACAGGGCCGATTATTGAGCACAAGCGAGACCGACGAGGGGGAAAGCCCCACCTCCTGGGCGATCTGCTTGAGGGTGACTTTGTTGGCCATCTCGCTCCT
Source organism: Collinsella sp. (assembly GCA_048291725.1). Taxonomy (GTDB): domain Bacteria; phylum Actinomycetota; class Coriobacteriia; order Coriobacteriales; family Coriobacteriaceae; genus Collinsella. The sequence goes on from DBEZXW010000066.1 coordinate 1,263, forward strand.
TCCGGGTTTACGCGCAATCTCTTGAAAGTATAGCGACTACCCCTCTACCTCGGTGATAAACACTTTACCAATCCGGTAGACGGCTGTTTTATCGCCGCCAGCGCACCAAATCCGTCCGGGTGGGGTATATTGCAATCGATTGATGACAACGACCACCAAAAGGCGGATATTCGTATGCACGAGAACGACTTTTTTAACGAGGACCTGCTGTGCGCGCTTGCTGGCGTTGCCGGCGAGGACAACGTACTGATGAGCGAGCCCATGCGCGAGCACACCACGTTTAAGATCGGCGGCCCGGCCGACGTCTTTGTCACGCCCGATACCGAGCAGGGCCTCGTCGCCACGCTCGATACCTGCTATCGCTGCGATCTGCCCCTCACCATCGTGGGCAACGGCTCCGACCTACTCGTCGGCGACAAGGGCATCCGCGGCGTCGTCGTGGCGCTGGGCGAAGGCCTCTCCGACATTACGATCGACGGCACGCACGTCACGGCGGCAGCCGGCGCGCTGCTTTCCGATGTCGCAGCCGCGGCAGCCGAGGCCTGTCTCACCGGCATGGAGCCCATCTCGGGCATCCCCGGATCGGTCGGCGGCGCCTGCTACATGAACGCCGGTGCCTACGGTGCCTGCATGGCCGATGTGCTGGAGTCCGTGCGCGTCTACAAACCCGCTCGCCAGCTCGACGACGGCACCCGCGGCAGCGGCAATATCATCGAGTTCGATGTCGACGAGCTCAACCTGGGTTATCGAAAGAGCCGCATCGCCGATGACGGCTTTATCGTGCTTTCGGCCACCTTCAATCTCGCCCCGGGCAACGCCGCGATGATCAAGGCCGACATGGACGACTACCGCCAGCGCCGCGAGGACAAGCAGCCGCTCGACATGCCGAGTGCCGGCTCCACTTTCAAGCGCCCCGAGGGTTACTTTGCCGGCAAACTCATCATGGATGCCGGCCTGCGAGGACACGCCGTTGGCGGCGCGCAGGTGAGCGAGAAGCACTGCGGCTTCATCGTCAACGCCGACCACGCCACCGCCGCCGATGTCGACGAACTCATCCGCCACATCCAGGCAACCGTCAAAGACCAATTCAACGTAGACCTAGAACCCGAAGTCCACCGAGTAGGCGAATTCCTCTAATAAAAAAGAAGGCCCCGAAAGGGGCCTTCGCCATCTTTATATCAGACAACCAGTCCGGTAAGTCGCGCTCAGGACCCGAGAGGGCCGGGACAGTCCGAGAGGTATAAGGTTGATCGCGAGTTCCGCACGAGCCGGAGAGCACTTAATGTGCTCTCCGTGCGAGCAGGACTGTCCGAGCAGGCAACCTTATACCTCTCGGACTGTCCCGGTCCAACTTATCGTTACGACAGCGCAATACCGCCAAGCCAGCCCCAACGCACGCCAGAGCCAGTGCCATAGAAGCTAATAAACGAGTCAAGCGACTTAGACGTAATGGCACCCTCGTTGCTCATAACGATGCCGCCGCCAACGTAGATACCCACATGACCGTAGATAAGGCCCGGAGCACCCGTGCCGCTGTGCGAGGAATCGGCCACGATCATGCCCACCTGCAGCGCCGAGCGGTCGGAGCTATAGCACCAGGCGTTAAACATGTCGCACGCATTGCCTCCAAAGTAGCCAACGCCGGCGTTACGGAAGACATTGGTGACCCACGCCGCGCACCAGTTCTGACCCGGCGAAGGCGTGGAGTAGCACGCGTTGACGACAGCCTGCTGCTTGCCCGAGCCGGCATTCTGCTGCGGAGTTCCGGGCGCGTACGATCCACCACCCGAGCTCGAACCACCCGAGTAGGAATTGTTCTTGTTCGCGGCAGCCGCGGCAGCGGCAGCCTTCCTAGCGGCCTCCTCAGCCTGGGCAGCAGCGAGGATCTCGGAATCGCGCTGAGCCATGAGCTCCTTGACGTCGTCGGAAAGACCGTTCAGCACGGTCTGGACTTCTTGCTGCTTGGCCTGCATGTCCTGCATCTGGGCAGTCTGCTGGTCCTTGAGCTTCTCTAAGTCGGCCTTCTGCGACTCGAGCTCGGTCTTTTGCGCATCGAGCTCTTCCTGGATGGTCTGAATGTCCTCGATGGCGTCGCGGTCGCTCTTGTTGATCTTCTCAACGTAATGCGCGTTGGCGACGAGTTCCTCAAACGAGCCAGAGGCCAGCAGCAGCGACAGGATGTTCGTGCCGCCGGACTTGTAGCTGGCGGCCACGCGATCGGAAAGGTCGTTGCGCTTCTTCTTGAGCTCGGCCTTCTTTTCATCGATCTGGGCCTGCGTGTCGTCAATCTTGCCCTGGACATTCTCGATGTCGTTGAGGGTCTGGGCATTCTTGTTGGCCAGCGCCGCATACTCATTTGCGATGCTGTCGAGCTGGGCCTGAACCTCGTCGAGCTGGGCCTGGGCGGCATTCAGTTTATCGGTGGTTTCTTTGGAAGCCTCCGCCGCATGGGCGCGAGCGGGCAGGCCAAAAAGAACTGCCGCAGAAGCGGCGCCGAACAGGGCCTTGAGGGCAGTGCGGCGCGAGAGCTCCTGGGAAAGGATGGAATCGCTGTTTGGTGACATATGTACTCCGTTACATGCTTATTTATATGTCGCTCAACTCATACATATTAGCGTACATATGGCGCGTCCCAACGATTTCCACGAACGGCAGGAAACTGCAAGGTCAGCGGCTCGTAAGCAAATGCCAAAGATCAGGTTATGCGTACGCAAGCTCTTCTATGAGTACGTTAGCACAATCCTCTGCTTTTCCTACGGCGCACGATTTGGGCGTCCCTGCCTGCGCTATACTCCCCTGAAGAAGTGTTCCTGATTCGATAGGAGACTACATGTCCAAAGCACTCGACCCCAAAGACACCTGTGTCCTCGTTACCGGTGGCGCCGGCTTTATCGGCTCGCACACCGTCGTTCAGCTGCTCGAGGGTGGCTACCAGGTCGTCATCGTCGATGATCTCTCCAACTCCAGCGCCGTCGCCGTCGACCGCGTCAAGACCATCGTGGGCGACGAGGCCGCCAAGAACCTCACCTTCTACGAAGCCAACGTGCTCGACCGCGATGCGATGAACAAGATCTTCGATACCCATCAGATCGACCGCGTCATCCACTTTGCCGGCTTTAAGGCCGTCGGCGAGTCGGTGAGCAAGCCCGTCGAGTACTACCACAACAACATCGAGAACACCCTGGTGCTCATCGACGTCATGCGCAACCATGGCTGCAAGTCCATCATCTTCTCGAGCTCCTCGACCGTCTACGGCGACCCGGACAACCCGCCCGTCACCGAGGAGGATCCTAAGAAGCCCGCGACCAACCCCTATGGTTGGACCAAGTGGATGATCGAGCAGATCCTTATGGACGTCCACACCGCCGACCCCGAGTGGGACGTCGTGCTACTCCGTTATTTCAACCCCATCGGCGCCCATCCGTCGGGTCTGATCGGCGAGGACCCCAAGGGCATCCCCAACAACCTGGTGCCCTATGTCGCCCAGGTCGCCGTGGGCAAGCTCGAGGCCGTTCAGGTCTTTGGCAACGACTACCCCACCCCCGACGGCACCGGCGTGCGCGATTACATCCACGTGTGCGATCTGGCATCTGGTCACGTGGCCGCCCTCAACTGGATGAACGGCAAGACCGGCGTCGAGATCTTTAACTTGGGCACCGGCACCGGCACCTCGGTACTCGAGGTCGTCGCCGCCTTCTCCAAGGCTTGTGGCAAGGAGCTGCCCTACGTGATCCGCGAGCGCCGCGCCGGCGACATCGCTGCCAACTGGTGCGATGCCTCCAAGGCCGAGCGCATGATGGGCTGGAAGGCCCAGTACGACATCGCGGACATGTGCCGCGATAGCTGGAACTGGCAGAGCCACAACCCCAACGGCTTCGCCGACGCCGAGTAGTAAAAACCTACATACCGCTCTTGCCCCGATCTCACGTTGTGAGGTCGGGGCTTTTTCATGGCATGTAACCATTCGCCGAAAATCGACCAACTTTTTTATCTTGCCTGTACATGTTTAAACAACATGTTTTACAATAGGCGTATCGAATCAGAACATCGGAGGCGGACTGCACACCCATCGGCAGGCCGACCCCACAACAAGAAGGTTGGTGAGCGCATTCATGGAGCGTGCAAGCGGCGTCCTCATGCCCGTCTCATCTCTGCCCGGACCATACGGAATCGGCGGCTTTGGCTGGAATGCCTACGACTTCGTCGATTTTCTCGCCTCGTGCAAACAACATTACTGGCAGATTCTGCCCCTTACGACGACCAGCTATGGCGATTCGCCCTATCAGTCGTTCTCGGCCCGCGCAGGCAACCCCAACTTTATCGACTTTGCCGAGCTTATCGAGGCAGGGTATCTGGAGCAGCACGATATCGATGGCGTGTATCTGGGATCCGACCCCAGCAATGTCGACTACGGTGCTATCTTTGGTGGCCGCCGTCAGATTCTCGACCGCGCCGCTGAGCGCTTTGCTGCCGACAAGCCGGCCGATTTCGATGACTTTATCCAGGCCAACGAGGACTGGCTCATCCCCTACTGTGAGTTCATGACCGTCAAAGAGGAGTGCGGTCTCAAGGCGTTTTGGGAGTGGCCCGCGGAGCTCCGCACCCGCGGCGAGGCTTCTGCCAAGGTCTGCGCCGACCATCCAGCGCGTATGCTCTACCACCAGATGACGCAGTACTTCTTCGATCGCCAGTGGAGCCGCCTCAAGGCCTATGCCAACGAGCGCGACATTCTCATCATCGGCGACCTGCCCATCTATGTCTCGCGTGACTCCGTCGAGATGTGGGCGACGCCTGAGCTCTTTAAGATCGACGCCGCCGGCAATCCCGTGAGCGTCGCCGGCACGCCGCCCGACCAGTTCTCGGCCACCGGCCAGTACTGGGGCAACCCCATCTACGACTGGGACGCCATGGAGTCCGACGGCTTCTCCTGGTGGGAGGACCGCATTCGCGCCGCCCTCGACATGTACGACGTCATCCGCCTGGATCACTTCCGCGGCTTCGAGGCCTATTGGGGGGTGCCGTTCTCCTCGCCCGATTCGTCCTACGGTTCGTGGACGCAGGGTCCCGGCCTCAAGTTCTTCAAGACGCTCGAGGAAAAGCTCGGCACGCTGCCCATCATCGCCGAGGACCTGGGCTTCCTCACCCCCGGCGTCATCGACATGCGCGACAACTCGGGCTTCCCCGGCATGAAGATCCTGCAGTTTGCCTTTGAGGGCACCAACTCGTACTACCTGCCGCATAACTACATCGCCAACACCGTCGCCTATGTGGGCACCCACGACAACGAGACGGCGCGCGGTTGGTTTGAGGGAACGGCCACCCCGCGTCAGCGCGAGCAGGCAGCCCTGTACACCCATCAGCAGGCCGGCGAACCCATGGCAGATGCACTCAACCGCACCATCGCCGCCAGCGTGAGCGACACGTGCATCTACACCATGCAGGACCTGCTCAACTTGGGCAACGAGGCGCGCATCAACACCCCTGCCACGCTGGGCGGCAACTGGACCTGGCGCATGCTCGACGGCGCCATCACCCGCGAGCTCGAGCACAAACTCACCGACTGGACCGAGACCTACTTCCGCATCCCGTCGGAAGCCGAAATCGAGCTTCCTCAATAGGAGCTACCGCGCCCGACCCCTCCCCACCGTGCGGACGCGCTTGCTTACCCGCGCGAGGCCACCCCAATCCCCTCGCGCGGGATTCTTATGAATTGCAGACATGTAATCAACCCATTACAGGAGGAAACATGCCCCAAATTAACCTCATGGAACTCGCCGAGCAGTCTTTTGGCACCTCGCTCGAGCAGCTCGACGACCGTCGCATTTACAAGCTGCTGGTCAAACTCGTGCAGGAGCGCTCCGCCGCCTGCCCGCTCAACAACGGCAAGAAAAAGCTCTATTACATTTCCGCCGAATTTTTGATCGGCAAGCTGCTCATCAACAACATGATCGACCTCGGCATCTACGACGAGGTTAAGGACCAGTTCACCGCCGCAGGCCACGACCTCAACAAGATCGAGGAGTTCGAGGTCGAGCCGTCGCTCGGCAACGGCGGCCTGGGCCGCCTGGCCGCATGCTTCCTGGATTCCATCGCCACGCTGGGCTTGACCGGCGATGGCGTGGGCCTCAACTATCACTACGGCCTGTTCCGTCAGCGCTTTGTCGACAACCAGCAGAAGGCCGTCCCCGACGAGTGGCTCGGTGAGCAGGACATCCTAGTCGACGACGACCGCTCCTACACCGTCGAGTTCGGCGATTTTGCCGTTACCTCCAAGCTCGTCAACATCGACGTGCCCGGTTACGGCCAGCCCACCAAGAACCGTCTGCGCCTGTTCGACCTGGCGAGCGTCGACGACGGCCTGGTCCCCGGCAGCTCCATCGACTTCGACAAGACCGAGATCGCCAAAAACCTCACCTTGTTCCTCTACCCCGACGATTCCGACGAGCAGGGCCGCCTGCTTCGCATCTACCAGGAATACTTCATGGTGAGCAACGCCGCCCAGCTCCTGATCGACGAGGCCATCGAGCGCGGCAGCAACCTGCACGATCTGGCCGACTACGCCGTGGTCCAAATTAACGACACGCACCCCACCATGGTCATCCCCGAGCTCATTCGCTTGCTCACCACCGAGCATGGCATCGAGTTTGACGAGGCCGTGACCATCGTACGCTCCATGGTCGCCTACACTAACCACACGATTCTTGCCGAGGCGCTCGAGAAGTGGCCGCTCGTCAGCCTGCAGAAGGTCTCCCCTGCCATCGCCGACATTATCGTCAAGCTCGATGAGATCGCGAAGGCCGAGCACGATGACCCGCGCGTCGCCGTCATCGACGAATACGACACCGTCCACATGGCCCACATGGACATCCACTTTGGCTTCTCCATCAATGGCGTAGCCGCCCTCCACACCAAGATCCTGGAGGACACCGAGCTTCATCCGTTCTACGAGATCTATCCCGAGAAGTTCTCCAACAAGACCAACGGCATCACCTTCCGCCGCTGGATCCATGGAGCCAACCCCGCGCTCGCCAGCCTGCTCGACGATGTAATCGGCACCGACTGGCGCAGCACCGGCGATCTGAGCAAACTCGCCAAGTTCGCCGACGACAAGGACGTTCTTGAGCGCCTGGCCGCCACCAAGGTCGAGGCCAAGGCCATCATGCGCCAGTTCATGGCGCTCGAGCAGGGCGTGACCATTCCCTCCAACGCCATCATCGACGTCCAGGTCAAGCGCATCCACGAGTACAAGCGTCAGCAGATGCTCGCGCTCTACATCATCTGGAAGTACTTCGATATCAAGAACGGCAACAGGCCTAAGCACCCTGTCACCATCATCTTTGGCGGCAAGGCGGCGCCTGCCTACACTATCGCGCAGGACATTATCCATCTGATCCTGACGCTGTCGCAGTGGATTGCAAACGACCCCGACGTGGCTCCCTACCTGCAGGTTGTCATGATCGAGAACTACAACGTCACCGCCGCCGAGCGCGTGATCCCCGCCGCTGACATCTCCGAGCAGATCAGCCTGGCCTCCAAGGAGGCGAGCGGCACCTCCACCATGAAGTTCATGCTCAACGGCGCCCTAACCCTGTGCACGCTCGACGGTGCCAACGTGGAGATTGCCGAGCTCGTGGGCGACGAGAACATCTATACCTTTGGTGCCTCGTCCAAACAGGTCGAGCAGCTCTACGCCGACGGCACCTACAACGCCGGTGCGCTCTACCGCAAGCCCGGCATTAAACTGCTGGTGGACTTCATCACCAACCCGGCCTTTATGGCAACCGGCAACGCCGAGCGCCTGCAGCGCCTGCACGACGACATTAAGGGCAAGGACTGGTTTATGGCCTTGCTCGACATTGAGGAGTACATCCAGACCAAGGAGCGCGTGCTGGCCGACTACGAGGACCAGGACGCCTGGATGCGCAAGGCGCTCATCAATATCGCCAACGCCGGCACCTTCTCGTCCGACCGTACGATCTCCCAGTACAACGACGAGATCTGGCACCTGGACTAACCCATTCCCCTTACCCATTCTCTTGAGGAACGGAGTCGTGGCAACACGGCTCCGTTTTTTGTGCCCGCACGTTACCCTGTGATCCAACTCGGCCAAACAATCTCGATCCGTAGCAATTACTCAACCAAAACGGTCCCAGCCGTTACAGATTGAGACATACCGGCCCCTCCCCTCGGGTTTATCTCAATCTGTAACATCTAGCAGGTGAAATTCGCCTTTGGTGTTACAGATTTAGATGAAATGGTTAGCTCAGCGGAACCGTCTCGATCTGTAACATCTAACGTCCGAAATCGGCCCTATCCGTTACAGATCGAGACAAACGACCGGTCAGACAGTCCCAACACAAAGAAAGGCTCCCCTCTCGCCCAGTGGACGGGAGGGGAGCCTTATATGTGACCGCGGCAAAAGGATGGCAAAGCCGCAGTCGCCCAAAGGAAGGGCCTGGTTGCACCGGGCCTAGATAAGGTTCTTGCCAGAGACCTTATCGAAGAGGTGGGTCGCGTTCTTCTCGAACTTGAACCAGATGGGGTCGCCCGCCTTGAGCGCGCCCTTGGCCTCGAGGTCGACGACGGGAATGATCAGGACAAACTGGCCGTCGGGAGCAGTCACGTGGACATGCTCGGTCGAGCCCATGAGCTCGGTCACCTCGACGGTGCCCTGGAGCGCACCCTCCTCGTCCTTGTCGGCAAGCAGAATCTGCTCGGGGCGCACGCCGGCCGTAATCTCCTTCACGTCGCCGCCGTCCCAGTTGAGGGCAAGCTGAGCGCAAGTCTCCGGGGCGAGCGCCACGTTCATATCCTCGGTCTTGACAGTAAAGCCGTTGCCCGAGCGCACCAGCTGGGCATCGAAGAAGTTCATCTGCGGCACGCCGATGAAGCCGGCGACGAAGATGTTCGCGGGATGGTTGAAGACCTCCTGCGGCGTGGCGATCTGCTGGACGACGCCGTCCTTCATGACCACGATGCGGTCGCCGAGGGTCATAGCCTCGGTCTGGTCGTGGGTAACGTAGATGAAGGTGCCCTTGATCTCGTGACGCAGCTTAATGAGCTCGGCGCGCATCTGGTTACGAAGCTTGGCATCCAGGTTGGACAGCGGCTCGTCCATCAGGAAGACCTTGGGGTCACGCACGATGGCGCGGCCGATGGCGACGCGCTGGCGCTGGCCGCCAGAGAGCGCCTTGGGCTTACGGTCGAGGTACTCGGTAATACCCAGGATCTCGGCAGCGGAGCGAACCTTGCGGTCGATCTCGTCCTTGGGGACCTTCTTGAGCTCAAGCGTAAACGCCATGTTCTCGTACACCGTCATATTGGGGTACAGAGCATAACTCTGGAACACCATGGCGATGTCGCGGTCCTTGGGCGCCACGTCGTTGACGCGCTTGCCATCGATGAACACATCGCCGGAGGTGATGTCCTCCAGGCCGGCGACCATGCGCATCGTCGTGGACTTACCGCAGCCAGAAGGGCCAACGAGGACGATGAACTCCTGGTCGTGAACGGTGAGGTTGAAGTCCTCTACAGCGAGCACACCGTCCTCGGTAACCTTGAGGTTGTGCTTCTTCTCCTCGGTCTTCTTCTTTTTGCCAAAGAAGCCCTTCTTTTTTGACTCGTTGTTGGGATACACCTTCTGAACATGTTTGAGAACGATCTCGGCCATGTCTCTACCTTTCGATATGCGGCGCCGCGCTGAGGGGCGCCGCAGAAACTTGCAAAACAGTTACGGCATCAGCCCTTGACGGCACCTGCCACCACGCCGTCGATGATGTACTTCTGACAGAGGATGTACATGATAACGATGGGGATAACGACCATCATGATGCAGGCCATCATGGGGCCGAGCTCGACGTGGCCGTAGCCGCCGCGGAAGTACTGGATCAAGATAGGAATGGTCTTGTACTTGGTGGAGTCGAGCGTAAGGTAGGGCAGCAGATAGTCGTTCCAGACCCACATGGTCTCGAGGATGCCGACCGAAAGATAGGTGGGCTTCATGATGGGAAGGACGATCTTAAAGAACACCTGGACCGGGTTGCAGCCGTCGATCATGGCCGCCTCTTCGATCTCGAGCGGAATGTTCTTTACAAAGCCGGCGAACATAAAGACCGCCAGGCCCGCGCCAAAGCCGAGGTAGATAAAGCAGATGTTGAACGGTGTGTTGAAGCCGATGCGGTCCGCCAAATTGGACAGCGTGAACATGAGCATCTGGAAGGGCACGACCATCGAGAAGACGAACAGGTAATAGAAGAAGTTCGAGATCTTGCTGTTGACGCGCACTACGTACCAAGCACACATGGAGCAGCACACCAGAATCAGCACGACCGACGTGACCGTGATGATGAGCGAGTACATAAATGCCGAGGCAAAGCCCTGCTCGTTAAGGGCGTGCATGTAGTTTGCGAGGCCGTTGAACGTCTCGGGCGTGAGCAGATCGAATGCCGTGGTGGTGCTGATTGCAGTTGCCTTTTTAAAGGAATTGAGCGCAATCATGAACACGGGGTAGATCCACGCGAGCGACAGAATCGTAAAGAAAATCGAGAGCGCGCGGTTGATAACCTTATCGCGTTTCATTACTGCTGCACCTCCTTGGACCTCGTGGCCTTAAGCTGAATCATGGAGATGGCTACGACCAGGATGCAGAAGATAACCGCCTTGGCCTGACCGATGCCCTGCCATGCGATACCGGCACGCGAATAGAACGTGTTGTAGATGTTCAGGGCGAGCATCTCGGTGGAGTGCGCGGGGGCGCCGCCGGTAAGGGCGAGGTTCTGGTCGAACAGCTTAAAGCCGTTGGTGATAGACAGGAACAGGCAGATGGTGATGGTCGGCATCAGGTTAGGGATCTTAACCTTCCAAAACGTCTGCCATGCCGTGGCACCGTCGACCTTGGCGGCCTCGATGTAGTCGGACGGAATGGACTGCAGACCAGCGATGTAGATGATCATCATGTAGCCGACCTGCTGCCACAGGGTCAGGATGATAAGGCCCCAGAAGCCAGCAGCAGAGTTAAGAGCGATGAGCTGGGCGCCCACGTTGGAGAGCAGGCAGTTGATCAGAATCTGCCAAATGTAGCCCAGCACGATGCCGCCGATCAGGTTAGGCATAAAGAAGATCGTACGGAAGATGTTGGTGCCTTTGAGCGCCTTGCGGGTGAGCGCCTGCGCAATGGCCAGGGCGATCACGTTGATGAGCACCGTCGACAGGAAGGCAAACGCCACGGTAAAGAAGAACGACGTGGAGAACTGCGGATCGGACAGCGCGCGCACGTAGTTCTCGATACCGACAAAGCGCGCGTTACTAATGATAATAAACTGGCAGAACGAGAGATAGAAGCCCTGGATAAAAGGGATCACGAACCCGATCATAAACGCCAGGCACGTGGGCAGCATAAAGAGCGGCCACCAGCGCTTGAGTGCTTTGCCCATAAAAGGGTCCTTTCAATATGCAGGGGGCGGGCAAACCAACGTCTGCCCGCCCCCTGTCGCTAATCAGATAGCTTGGGCAGCAACTGCTTACTCGGAAGCGGCCTTCTCGGTCTTCCAGCCATCGACGAAGGCGTTCTTGACGCCGTCCCACTTGGTGTTATCGGCAGCGTAGGCAATCAGAGCCTGCTTGAGGTTCTTCTTCCACTCCTCGGAGGGAATGTAGACGAAGTCCCAAGCGACGGTCTTCTTGCCGTCCTTGGCCATGGCAACGGCCTGCTGCGAGAAGACGTTGGTAGTCTCCTTGGCGCTCTTGAACGGAGCGGTCAGACCCATCTTGTCGGCGATGATGCTGGTCGGGGTGTCAGCGGTGACGCACCAATACATGAAGTCCTCGGTGGCCTTCTGGGCATCCTCGGAAGCCTGGGAACTGACGCACCAGTAGTTCTCGCCGCCGGAGCACAGGCCCTGGTTCTCCTCGCCGTCAACACCGATGTAGATCGGCATCATGCCAATCTGATCGTCGGTCATGCCGGCCTTGACGAGGTCAGAGTAGGCCCAAGAGCCGTTCTGGTAGAAGACGGCCTTGCCGGTTGCGAACTCGTTGGTGGCGTCGTCGCCGGTCTTGGAAGCAAGCTGCGAAGGATCGCAGGTGGAGTCGGTGATGTACAGGTCGAAGATCTGCTTGTAGTTGTCGAGGAACTCACCCTTGATCTCGTCGTCCTCCTGGTTGTGCTCCTTCTCAAACTCGTAGTAGAGCGGCATGTTGGCAAGGTGGGTGGTGTAGCGCCAGCTGGAGGAGTCGTCCATGCCGGCGGAAGTGAAGGCACCCTCGACACCAAGCTCGTCCTTGCGGGCCTGGATGTCATCGGCACAAGCCTTCAGCTTGTCGAAGGAGTTGATGTCCTCGGCCTTGTAGCCAGCCTTCTCGAGCAGCTGCTTGTTGTAGATGATGCCGAAGCTCTCCTGGACCCAGTCGATGCACACATCCTTGCCGTCGGACTGCAGAGCCAGGGAGTCGTCAATGAGCTCACCGCGGAGCTTGGTATCGGACAGGTCGGCGCAGTAATCCTTCCAGTTCTTAAGACCGGTGGGGCCGTTGACCTGGAACAGGGTCGGAGCGGAGCTCTTGGACATCTCGGACTTAAGCTTCTCCTCGTAGGTGTTGGAAGCGGCGGTCACGATCTTGACCTCGACGCCCTTCTCCTTCTTATAGGCCTTGGCGATCTCCTTCCACTCCTTGTCGACCTCGGGCTTGAATTGGAGGAAGTAGACCTCGGCAGCGTCACCAGAAGCAGAGGAGCCGGAGCCGGCAGAACCACCGCAACCCACGAGGCCCAGACCAAGAACTGCAGCCGCGGAACCAGCAAAGCCCAAGAACTGCCTTCTGCTCATTTCGTTCTTCATTACAATCCACCCTTTCACACCGTGGCGGCACCCTTTGCCGCCGCCTTCGGAGATTGGCTCGGGGACTTTGCCCCTTTTGCTGATTTGAACGATACGCTATTTGGCTAGTTGTTTGAACAAGTATTACTAGAGCGGTAGAAAAACTTCGGTGAACGGTAATTTCAACTTGATACTTGACAAGTTTTGTATAAACAATTATTTGTTATCTAATGCAGAGAAAACGCCCGGTCAAGCCGATGTACCGTCGGTTTGACCGGGCGTTTTCTCTTTGAGGCCATGAGTCTCGTCAGGCTGCGAGCTAGCCGGCTATCGCTTGGAATTGACGCGGTAATGGAAGATCTCGGGGTGTGTGCGAGTGTGCGTCACCTCAAACAAGATGCCATCCGAGGTGTACGACTGACTCTCCATGACGGCAACGCAGTTGTATTTGCCGAGGTCAAGATAGCTGCAGTCCTCATCGTTGGCGAGCTCGACACTCACCGTACGACGGCTCGCCATCACTTTGACACCGCGCTTGTGCTCCAGATAGCCGTAAATAGAATCTGCCGCGATCTCGGGAGTCAGGCCCTTGGCGATCGACGCCAAAAAATAGCCATGGTCCACTTGGCGCGCGTTGCCGTTGAGGCTTCGGACACGCACTACGCGAATCAACTCCTCGCCCACCTTAAAGCCCAGGTGACGAGAGAGTTGCTCGGTGCAAACCAGATGTTCGAAAGACTTAACGTCCGTCGATGCAACGGCATTGTTGCGCTTTGCAAACTCGCCAAACGACTCAACCTCTTCGAGTGCGCCCAACATGTCGGTTTCGCCCTTAAGCCAAATAACGCGCACGCCCTTGCCGTGTATGGGCTGCACAAACATCTGGTCGGCCAGCATGCTCAAAGCGCGGCGGACGGTATTGCGCGTGCAGCCAAATTCCGCGGTCAGCTCGACTTCGGTTGGCAGCATCTCCTGAAACGCATAGGTCCCATTAATGATGCGCGAGCGTATTTCTCGGTAGATTCCTTCGTATATCGCTTTTGGCATTGTTTCACCTCTACATTATTCATTTCCGGCTAGGCACGATAGCATTTCTTAAAGTTGTTTAAACCGAATATCGGTAAAGCGACAGGATTTAACCGTTGACGGTTTCTGTCATGCCCAAATCGGTTTCGCTCAAAACTGCCGGTACGACAATCGTCTGGTCCTCTACAATGAATCCATTGTTTAAACGTTTCCCCACGCGCAACGCGCCTCGATATTCGGAAGGCAGAACATGCTGCAAAAAATCCAACGCTTTGGCGGGGCAATGTTCGCGCCCGCCATGCTGTTTTCTATATCAGGCCTCATGGTCGGCGTCTCCGCTCTCGCAACGACTGCGGACATCGTCGGCGATCTCGCCGTATACGGAACCCCTTGGTACGTTTTTTGGACCATCATCCAGCGCGGCTCGTGGACGGTCTTTAAACGCCTCCCGCTCCTTTTTGCCGTAGCGCTGCCCATCGGTCTTGCCCAAAAACAACCGGCTCGTTGCTGTCTCGAGGCTCTCGTCGCCTATTTTGCCTACTGCTTCTTTTTGAGCGAGATCATTAAGCTGAGCGGAGACAACCTTGGACTTGAGTACCCGTCATCTTTGACCTCCGCCAGCGGTATCACCGTCATCGACGGCATCAAGACGCTCGACACCGGCATTATCGGCCCGCTGGCGGTATCGGCAACCGTCGTTGCCATCCATGACCGCTTCTACGATGCCAAGGTTCCCGATTGGCTCGGCACCTTCTCGGGCTCCTCGCTGGTCTACCTCATCAGCTTTTTTGCCGTGTTTGCCCTTGCTGCTATCTCGGCCGCCATCGTGCCCTACGTATACGATGTAACCGATACGCTGCGTCACGCGCTTGCAGGCGTCGGTCCCTTTGGCGTGGGCATCTTTGTCTTTTTAGAACGAGCACTCGAGCCCTTTGGCCTGCACCACCTGCTCTACATGCCGATCTACTACGACAACCTGGTCATTAACGACGGCATCTACGCCACGTGGAGCAGTTTGCTCCCCATCCTCTCCCATAGCACGCGCCCCCTTAATGAGCTTGCGCCGTGGGCCGGTTTTACCGCCACCGGCTGGGTCAAGCTCTTTGGCCTTCCTGCCATCGCAGCTGCGTTCTACTCCACCGCAAAACCCGAGCGCCGCGCCGGCCTCAGGGTCATCCTTGTTCCCGCCATCATCGCCTCGGTGGTTTGCGGCGTTACCGAGCCACTCGAGTTTCTCTTTATGTTCACCCACCCCGGGCTCTTTTTGCTCTACGCCGTCTTATCGTCTTGCCTTGCCACAACCATGAATCTCTTTGGCATCGTCGGCATCTTCTCGGGCGGCCTGATGGAGATGGCAGCCTTCAACTTTATTCCGCTCATGCGCACGCATGCCGGTGCCTATCTTTTGGCGCTCGGTATCGGCCTTGCCTTTAGCCTCATCTTTTTTGTTAGTTTTCGAGCACTCATCTTGGTCTATGACCTTAAGACTCCGGGCCGCGAGGATCATGTCGCCAATCGCGCGGCAATCGATTGTTTAACGGGAAGCGACTTTGCCAAAGAGCAATCTCCCAATGACGAGGTCGATAGTCGATCCGATCAAGATCACGTCCTCGCTGAGCGGGTAATTCAGCTTTTAGGTGGCGTTGGCAATATCGTGGGCGCAACCAACTGCGCCACGCGCCTGCGCGTCGAGGTCGCAGACCCTTCCATCGTTGCAGATAACGCGTCGTTTGTCGCGGTGGGCGCCAAGGGCCTCATCATTACGGTCAAGACCGCCCAGGTGATCATCGGCATCTCCGTTCCCCGCGTTAAAGAGCATTTTGACCAGATCATGGGCCTCGAGCCGGAATTTGTGCCCACCACCTCGGCCTCCCCTGCCGCCAGCGCAGCCCATAAGCGCGGCGATATCTGCTTCTTCGATATCGACGGAACGCTCGCCTGGCAAGACCCCAGGCTCGCCCAAGACCTTCCCGAAGACGAGCGGGACCTCTCCCCCTATCCCAACGAGGCGGTTTCGCAGGCAATCCGCGAGTTTGTCGCCAACGGCAACATGGCCTTTATCTGCACGGGACGCACCCTGAGCTGCATCCACCCCAAACTTCTTGAGCTGCCCTGGACCGGCATCGTCTGTCTTGCGGGCGGTTACGCCGAGATCAACGGACACGCAATTCGCGATCTGTCGATGACGCCCAGTATGCTGCAGCATCTTGCCCCCTACCTTGAGCAATCGGGCGAGGTCATCCGCTTTGAGGGCCTCAACGGCGTCGTGCGCATGAGTGCCGATGCGCCCGATGCTCCCGGATACGCGCGCACCCTGGGCGACGCAGTCACGCAGCTGCAACATTACAGTGTCTACAAGATCTTGATGTCTACATCACTCGCCAACCGCATCGCCCAAGATAAGGCACTTGAGCCGCTGCTGTGCTTTAACGAGCTCGAACTCGAGGTAACCGAAATCTCGCCCCGCGAATGCACGAAGCGCGGGGGCATCCAGTCTGTACTCGATGCCCTCGATCCCCACCACGGAACCGTATACGGCATCGGCGACGCCAGCAATGACGTCTCGCTGATGAACGCCGTCGATGTCGGTATCGCCATGGGCAATGCGCCGGACTATCTCAAGGATAAGGCCGATTACGTGACCGACACCGTCGATCACGACGGTGTCGTTGCGGCGCTCGAGCATTTTAGGCTGATTTAGGCGCGCTCCATCAAACGCACGCCCGTTGTCCTAAATCGCCAAAACTGCCGCGCCAAACGCCCTGATGTGGCAATATGTTGTCTGCATATTGCACCAATGCAACCTCAGAAAGAATGCGAGAACCCGTGTCCAGTCCGTTTACCAGCTTTTTAGCCCAGCACTTTGACCAGATTAACGACTATCTGGCCACGTTCTTTGACGGACAGGCGACCTCTGCCGATATCGAGCGCTACCTGTACGCGCCGCTCTCGGCTTTTACGGCCAACGCCGGCAAGCGCCACCGCCCGCTTATCTGCATGCTCGCCGCAACCGCAGTGGGCGGTAGCTTTGAGAGTGCCCGCAGCGCTGCGGCAGCCATCGAACATTTCCAGTCGGGCGCGCTGATCCACGACGACATCGCCGACAACGGACAGCTTCGTCGAGGCAAGCCCTGCATGCACCTTACCGAGGGCACGGGGCTTGCCATCAATTGTGGCGACCTGGCGCTCACCATGGTCACCAAGACCGTTCTCGACGACCCCACGCTGGAGTCCGACGTGAAGCTGCGCGTGCTCCACGAGCTAACCGAGATGATCGTCCGCACCATCGAGGGTCAAGCGCTCGACCTGGGTTGGGTCCGTGACGGGCGCTTTGATATCTCGGTTGATGACTACCTGGACATGGCGACGCACAAGACCGCGTTTTACAGCGGAGCCACGCCGCTTGCCGCCGGAGCCATTATCGGCGGCGGCAGCGATGAGCAAATCGAAGCGCTGCGCGCCTTTGGCCTGCACACGGGCCTTGCCTTTCAGATTCAGGACGACCTGCTCAACCTTGTCGGCGCTAAGGAAGCCGCCAACAAGGACTTCCGCACCGACATCACCGAGGGCAAGCGCACGCTTGTCGCCGTACACGCCCTCTCTGACGAGCGCCACCACGACGAGGTCGAGGCGATTCTTTCCTCGGGTACCGATGATCCCGCGCAGCTCGCACGCGCCGTGGAGATCTTTCAGGAAACCGGCTCCATCGATTACGCCCACACTTACGCGCTCGACCTGACCGCTAAGGCCAAAGCGGCCATCGAGAACGTTGAGCTTGATCCGCACGCACGCGAGCTGTTCCTCTCCATGGCAGATTTCTTTGTGGAGCGCCTTAACTAACGGGGGTTATAAAACCTGTCAGCAGCGTATTTAGGCACAACTTGCTACACTGTTGAGTGCATGTTTATGCATCCCTTTGCGTTGTCTATCCGACAGACGCTCAAATAGTACGAATGGTACGCCGAAAGGGGTTCGTTCATGGAACCTATTACAACGGGCATGCAAGGAGCAGCCGTCGAGGACGTGCAGTCTCGTCTCCTGCAGCTCGGCTACACGATTGATGCCGCCGAAGTCACCGACAAGTACTTTGGAGCCACCACTGAGCAGGCCGTCAGCACCTTCAGGCTCGACAGCGGCCTTGCTGCCGGTCATGCCGTCGATATCCCCTGTTGGAGCGCCCTTGTAGACGCTTCGTATAAGCTGGGCGACCGCACCCTCTATCTGCGCATGCCCAATTTCCATGGCGCCGATGTGCAGGCCCTGCAGCGCGCTCTCAACGTTTTGGGCTTTGCCTGTGGCGAAGACGACGGCTACTTTGGTCCGCATACCGAGGCCGCCCTGCAGCAGTTCCAGGAAAATGTCGGCCTGTTTGCCGACGGCATGGCCTTCCAGGACACCTACGCCTACATCAACCGCCTGCACCATGTGTGGGAGGGCAAGCCCTCGGTCACCGAAGCCGAGTCCCGCATCGGTTTTGCTCGCGCCGCCAACGTGCTCGAGCGCTTTCAGATTGCCGTTATCGGCGAGGACCCCATCGCACGCAGTGTTGCGTCGCGTATGTGGAATATCGCCACGGCAACGACCGACAACAGCGGCATGATGCTCTGCGACTCCGAGGTCCCAACCGACGTTGACCTGGTGCTCGAGATCGCAAGCGACGAGCTGCCCGCAGATGCAGCGCCGCGCGCCACGATCGCCCTCGCCGAGTGCCACAACCTAGCCCAGCGCATCCGCACTGCCAATGTCGCCGCGCAGCAGAAGCCGGCACGCATTCGCATTGAGCTCACGGGCATGACGCGCTACAACGGCACCTTCACGGCCAGCGACGCGCAGACACTCGCCGTACGCCTGCTCGACGGCGTTTGCGATGCCCTCGCAGATTAGGTAAACTAAACGAGTTGCTTTTGGGCAACACCACACATTGGGACGTAGTTCAACGGTAGAACTCCGGTTTTTGGTGCCGGCTGTTGGGGGTTCGAATCCCTCCGTCCCAGCCATTAAAATTGAGCGCCCTGAGCCCATAACGGCCCAGGGCGCTTTCTTGTGGGCAAGCGGAGGGATTCGAACCCGCAAGGGTGCGAAGCCGAGGAAACGCGAAGCGTTTTCCAGCGCAGCACGCAAGGAGCGAAGCGACGCAGCGGGGCGCGGCCGCCGAAAAGGCGGACGCGGAATCCCTCCGTCCCACAGCCGGCACTTGGGGACGTTCCTAAAGTGCCGGCACTAAAGGAACGTCTCCAAGTGCCGGCCTCCCAAAAATCTACCTTTAAAAGACAGGCGCCCCAGGCCCATAAGGACCAAGAGCGCCTTTCATCTAGAAAATATCAGCCCAGTTCCGAAAAGCGAGCCGCATGCAACAACCAGGTAACCACAGGCCCCGGGAGAGCGGGGACACCGGCTTAGGTTTATCGCGAGTTCCGCACGAACAGGAGGCCACTTAATGTGGCCTCCGTCGTGAGCAGGACTGTAGAGCAGGAAACCTAAGCCGGTGTCCCCGCTCTCCCGGGGCCGAACGCCCTAGTTGTTGAGCATGCGGTCGAAGCTTCCCGAGTCGCCATCCCGATAGTCTGCGGTCATCAGGATCTCCTGCGGAATACGCCCGCCCTCGCGCAGCACGTTGCGGAACTGCACGCGCGTAACCATGGGCAGATCCTTAATCGTCGCCGCCAGGTTCTGCGGCACGCCCTGGTTGGCAGCAGCGGGCTCGCACGCGCCGCCGGCCTTCACGCGACGCCTATGCTCGGCGAGCATGGCGCGGTACATGCCGGCATGCAGGCGAATCTCAACCACATTGGCATTGCGAGCCTGCTCGACGATGCGCGCGCCCTCGCGGTCGATATCGCCCACATAGTAGACGTAGTTAAAGCGATAGCCAATCTCGGCCAGATAATCGTCCAGGGCATGCGAGACGCTTGCCTTGCATCCGCCGCCAAAAATCACGCCGCCCACCTTGATGCCAAAGAGCTTGGCGTGCTTGCGGCCACGCAGCAGCTTGACGATCTCGTCGTAGGTGTCCAGGTTCTCGACCATAATGAACGGCTTGTCGGCACCCAGCGTAAAGAAACCCGTAAAGTGCACGGGGCGATTGGGAGCGACCTTGATCGCCTGCATGCTGATGCCCTTTTCGGTCATACGCCTGATCAGGCGCTCACCGTGCTTGCCGTCAAAAGCCTTCTCGTCGTTAAAGATCTGGTAGGCACGCTGGCGGCGCGAGGCAACCGGCGTATCGGCACCTCGGTTCTGCTCGATCCAAGCCTGGATGATTGCGATTTCCTCGGCAATCTTGCGGTTGGACATCTCGTTGTGCTGAGTGCGCTGCGGAGCCTTTTTGCCGTCCTTGCCCTCGACCTTAACGATTTGAGTCTGTTGCTCCTTAATCTTGGAGAGCGCCATTGGCGTGGGAACGACCTTGAGCAGCTGCCTGCCCAGGACACGGGCCAGAGCAAACGCCGAAACCTCGCCATGAGCGGGCTGCTCAGGCTGCTGGGCGGCCGCATCGTTTGCAGTCGGTTTGGGCTGCGCCTGGGATTTGTGCTTGGAATCTGCCTGAGCTTTGCGCTCTTGCTTTGGCGCGGACGAGCTCTTTTGCGAACGTTCAGGCTTGTCCCCCTTCGCCGGCTGGCGCTTGGGCTGCTCCACCGGGGTCTCAGCCTTCACATCCTTGTTTTGCGTTGTCGCCTTCTCGGCCACGGTTTCGGCATTTGAGCCACGTCCGCCACGGTGACGACGACGGCGGGGCTTGCTCGAAGCGCTCTCCCCCGCCTGTTTATCAGCGGACTGTTGAACTTTGACCTCGGTGTCAGCCGCAGGCTGCGACTCGGAAGGTTGCTGCTCGCGAGCCGCCGGCTCAACGGTTTTCTCGGTTTGTTCGGCCTTATCGGCCTGAGCGGTCGAAGCCGGCTCGCCCTTCTCCTGACGCTTTACGGGATACGCGCGCCCTGCAAAACCGCGGCCGGGACGACACGAACCCGGAGCCCTCTTGGCAGACTCCTCAACATCGTCTGCAACCTCGGAAGGCTCTTCAACCTCACGCGCGACATCCTGCTGCGCAGCCTTGAAGTGAGCACCGCGACGACGCTTGGGCTCTTGGGCCTCCACGGGCTTTTGTTCCTTCGCGGGCTTCTGCGACTCAGCGGCAACCTCGGTCTCAACAGCCTCAGCATCCGTCTCACCCTTTCGAGCAACGGCGCGACGGAAGCGCTCCTGCTGGGCGCGGCGCTGAGCATCGCGCTTGCCACCCCCGCCAAAACCGCCGCGTCCTGCCTTGGCCGTAAAGGCACGCACGACGTTCTCATCGAGCAACTCATCGGTATCGACATGCTCACGCGGGGCAACTTCTTCCACAGCAGGCACGTCAGCGGGATCCTCGACGACAAAATCCTCGACGGACTCGGCAGGCTGCTCCTGGGCATCGCGGATCTCGGCATTGATGGTATAGAACGCCGGGCGCCCGTTAATGCCGCTACCCTCGATCTTGGTCACGATATTTGCCGCGATAAGCTCATCGCGCATCGCCTTGGTGTCACATTCCTTATCGACGGAGCGGAAAATTTGCGCCAGCGCGCTCGACTTGATCTTGAGCGCCTTGCGGCAAAGCAGGTCGTAGGCAACCAGCTTGGCACGCTCAGCAGAAAGCGATGTCTGGCTGCTCAGACGCTCAGCCAGGGCATCGACATTATTTTGGTTATCGGAATATACCGTCTTGGCCACGGGGCCCCTTTCATATGTACACATATACGTCTATATGGTACAACGCGCGCCCTTATCCACGCAAAACATCTGCGAGAACACTCGAGCGTCACCAGCTTTCGCATGAAAAAAAGACCGAGCCCGCGAAGTCGCGGACCCGGTCTTTCCGAGTCATATGGATGGAACGGTTAGTCCATCAAGCTGACTAGGCCTTGGCGGCCTCGGCGTCGGCGGGAGCCTCGGCGGCAGCGGCGCGACCGTACTCGGCCTTGCCCATCTCGGACCACTCGGGCTTCTCATCAGGCATGGAGCCAGCCTCCTTGCCGAAGAGCTCCTTGAGGCAGTTGACGGCGACGATGAGGCCCAGGACCATCAGCAGGACGGCGAAGACGAGCTGCAGGCCCTTGGTGGCGGCGACGGAAACGGCGGCCGTGGTGGCGGTAGCCGGGATGGTGCCGAAGAAGCCGTAAGCCTGGACGGCGGTCATGCAGCCCATGGCGCTCTGGACCAGCGAGGTGAAGGTGCAGCAGAGCAGGAAGGCGACGGGCACGTAGAGCATCCAGCCCTTGCGGCCGGTGCACTTGCAGAACACGGCGAGGGTGATCATGGTCATGCCGCCGAGCAGCTGGTTGGAAGCACCAAAGAGCGGCCAGATGTTGGCATAGCCACCAAAAGCGAGAGCGAGACCGGGAAGCAGGGTAACGACCGTGGCGAACCAGGGGTTGCCGAGGACCTTCATGTAGCCGGCCTTGGACTCGATGGCCAGGGCGTCGTTGGTCTGGGCAAAGAACTCGGAGAACGAGGTGCGGGCGATGCGGGCGACGGCGTCGAGCGAGGTCAGGGCCAGAGCGGAGACGTTCATGGTCATGAAGACGGTAGCGAGCGTGCCGTCAACACCGAAGGCCTGCATACCGCGGGAGATGCCGGCGGCGAAGATCTGGAACGGGGTGGAAGCGACACCGGCGTTGAGAGCGCCAGTACCGGCGGTGTTCATATCGGAGAACATGATGCCGGCGACGATGATGGCAAGGATGCCAACGAAGGACTCGACGATCATGGCGCCGTAACCGACCTTGACGGCGTCCTGCTCCTTCTCGACCTGCTTAGAAGAGGTGCCGGAAGAAACGAGGCTGTGGAAACCGGAGAGAGCACCGCAAGCGACGGAGACGAACAGGACCGGGAACATCATGCCGGAGGCAGTGGAGAAGCCGGTGAAGACCGGAGCGGTGATAGTAGCCTGACCGTTGACGCCCAAGACGACGATGCCGAGGACAGCGCAGACGATCATGACGATCATCATGATGGAAGTGAGGTAGTCACGCGGGGTCTTGAGCATCTGGATGGGCATAGCGCCAGCGAAGACCAGGTAGACCATGACGACGGCGAACCACTGGAACTTATCCAGGTAGACCGGGAACTGCATACCGACGGCGAACATGAGGACCATGAGGACCACGCCGGTGACGAACTCGGCAGCACCGGTAAGGTTGAACTTCTTCTGGGCCCAACCAAAGGCGATAGCGACGAAGGTGAACAGGATGGAGATGGTACCAGCGCAGCCAGCGGCATAGGACTTGGTGAAGTCGATGGCACCGGTAGCAGCACCAGAAGCGTCGACGGCCGGGGTGAACATGAACGTCTTGCAGACCATGTCGGTGAAGGCGGCGATGACGATGATGCAGAACAGCCAGCAGAACAGCAGGAACAGGCGACGGCCGGTCTTGCCGATATACTTCTCGATGAGCTGAGCGAGTGACTTGCCGTTGTTCTTCATCGAAGCGTACAGGGCGCCAAAGTCGTGGACGGCGCCAAAGAAGATGCCGCCGACGAGGACCCAGAGCACGACGGGCAGCCAGCCAAAGGCCATGGCGACGATCGTACCCGTGACAGGGCCAGCACCGCAGATCGAGCTGAACTGGTGCGAAAACGCGGTGAAGGCGGAGACGGGCGAGAAGCTGTTGCCGTCCTTCATGCGCTTGGCCGGCGTGAGGGCCTCTTTGTCAACGCCCCACTTGTTGGCCAGCCAGCGGCCGTAGCCCAGATAGCCGCAGGCGAGCACCGCCGCGGCCACAACCATGAGCAAAACTCCGTTCATTACATTTCCTCCTCTAAAAAGAACTTCCTAGACATAAAAAATGAGGGCCGTCGGTTGCGCTCGACGGCCCTCATCTTCATCAGCCGCCCGTTATCGTACGGGCTAGCTGTATGTGCTAACCCGCATCAGATAATTACTACGCTGATAATGTTTAGCTGATGCGTGAACATGTCTAAGAAATCCTCTTCAATCATGATGCGAACGATCCGTACGTGTTCACATCCCCCAGTGGTTGAAAAGGAGTATGAAACTTTAGTTACCTAAAGTCAACGCAAATTTGTAATGAATTTTCAACTTTTTTTGAATTTCTCGGTATAAAACGCCACTGACCTCGGACTTTACCCCACGACAGTTTTTGCATGAGAGATGCCCCTGAGAGCCGCGGGAGCCGGGCGGCGCATATGAACTTTCCTGCTCTACAGTCCTGCGCAAGACGGAAAGCACATTAAGTGCTTTCCTTTGCGTGCGGAACTCGCGATAAAGTTCATATGCGCCGCCCGGCTCCCGCGGCTCTCAGGGGCATCTCTCATGCAAAAACTGTCGTGGGGTAAAGTCCG
>DBEZXW010000067.1:0-7425 GCA_048291725.1 Collinsella sp.
CCGCGTGAACCTGATGAAGGCCAACAAGTTCCCCGAGTACGACACCCCCACCAAGCACGGCAAGAACGTCGTCGTCTTTGGTGGCGGCAACGTGGCTATGGACGCCGTCCGTACCGCCAAGCGTCTGGGCGCCGAGCACGCCATCATCGCCTACCGCCGTACCGAGGACGAGATGCCCTGCCGTCGCGCCGAGCTGCACCATGCCAAGGCCGAGGGCGTCGAGGTTCTGCCGCTCGTCTCCCCGCTCGAGTTTGTCGCTGGCGAGGACGGCTCCGTGTGCGCCGTCAAGGTCCAGAAGATGGAGCTCGGCGAGCCTGACGAGTCCGGCCGCCGTCGCCCGGTGCCCATCGAGGGCGCCATCGAGGAGATCCCCTGCGACGTCGCGATCTCGGCCATCGGTACCAACGCCAACCCCTTCGCAAAGAAGATCGGCGGCAAGATGGAGCTCAACAAGTGGGGCTACATCGTTGCCGACGAGGAGACCGGCCAGACCACCGATCCCCGCATCTGGGCCGGCGGCGACATCGTCACCGGTGCCGCTACGGTCATTCTGGCGATGGGCGCTGGCAAGAAGGCCGCCGCTTCCATCACCAAGAGCCTGCTGGGCGAGTAATCACCCTCAGCGCTAGCCATTAAACGGCAAAGTCCCCGTCGAGCACACGCTCGGCGGGGACTTTTTTATGCCGGCCGTCCCACCACCACAAAAGGGACAGACACTTTTGTGGTGGTCCGGAGCCTGACCGGCAAACCGATTCCGACGTTTGTCTCGATCTGTAACAGTTAGAGACCAAATTCCTCGCCACGTGTTACAGATCGAGACGTTAGGTTAGCGGCTGAACAGTTCGTCTCAATCTGTAACACCTAGAGCCCAACTATCAGGTTTGGTGTTACAGATTGAGATTTTGTAAAAGCCGAGAATGGGCGCTGCCACCAAAAGCCTAGCGCTTGCGGCGCTTGGTTGCGGCGATGCCGGCAGCGGCAACGGTTGCGCCGGCGATGCCAAGGGCCGCTGCCGCCGCCGCGGCGTTGTCGCCCGTGGCGGCCAGAGTGCCCACGGACTTCTGGGCAGCGGTGGCCTTCGCGGCCGGCTTGGAGGCAGCAGCCGTGGAACTCGCCTGAGTCAGCGTCACGGACGGCGTGCCAGTCTCACTTCCGCCGCCTGGCTGCGGCGTGGGAGCCGGGGTAGGCTCAGGCTGCGGCGTGGGCTCAGGCTCGACCGCATCTCCGGAGCTGATTACCACGCTGCGGGCGACCTCGTCGGAAGTTCTAATGTCTTGGATGACAGACGACCCGGGAACACCGATGACGAGTCCGTTTCCCGTAGTTTCTCGCACAGTGCCGCCGGCGGGAGTCGTAACTACCGACCCGCCATCAATTGAGAGACAAGGGGCTGCATCACCTTGATTGACAGCGTAGATTGCCGCTGCATTACCCGACACCTCAACATTTGAATTAATGATGTCAATTCGAGGGATGGCGGACTGGGAGCCGGACTGGGAATATATTCCGTAGCCATGTTTACGACTGTGGCCAGTTCCGTCACCGCATCGAACTGTAAGGCTCGAATTCTCGACGAGCACCCGCGACGCGCCGTCCTGCGCGCGCATCCAAACACCATCCAAAACCTCGACACTATCACTCGCCACGAGCGTAACATCCGCCCCGTTGGTAATACTCAAATATGTATCCTTACCCCCGGACGAATACAGGGCGACCGACAACATGTTTGCATTACGCGCCGCCGCATCTAATTTTGCGTTATCCACCGCGATGCAGCCTCCATGCTCGGAGGAGATGTTTTCGGCATAGACTGCAACGGCATTGAGCCCCCCATTCGCCTCCGCCTCGACGTGGACGTCGGCCCCCTCGTTAATGGTTATGTTGCCTGCCCGCGTATGAATGCCGATGGTATGAGGCACTTTGTTCGTTGCCGTCACGTTAACGTTGGCACCGCGGATGTCCACGTCGCCGCCGGCCTTACCGTCCCCCGAAACCGCTATCGTATCGGTCCCGGCCGTCGCGTTGAGAGTCACGTCGCCCGAGATGGCGAGGCTACCGCACTCGACCTTAACAGCGCTCCTGCTCTTCTGTGGTTCGGCCGTCGCGTTGAGGGTTCCCTCCCCCGTGATGGCAAGGTTGCCGTCCTTGACCTCGATAGCGCTCTGCAAGGAATCGGCCGTTACGGTGTTGGTGCCCGTCACGCCGATATTGAGGTTGCCCTGAGCGCTGATACCGGCGCCGTTGTAGCCATTGAGCTTCATGTCGTCGGCGCCGTCCCAGGACCACGTTCCGGCCTCGTCGCCGGCGCCCTTGTTGTACTGCGTGCCGCCGACGTTGACCCATTTGGCGGCGAGCGCCACGCTGGGTAGCAGCAGCTGGCCGGCCATGAGCACGCAGGCCCCCGCGCAGGCGAGTTTTATGCCTACGCGGCGCCATGTTCCGTGGGAGAACGAGCACGCACGGCCGTGGTTGATTGAGTTGTCATGGATTTGCGTTCGCATGTGAGCCTCCTTGTCGTAAGGGGTACCTCCGCTGTTTTATGTTGCGGAAGCTTGCGCTAGCGGTTGCGGCGCTTGGACGCGACGAAGCCGGCGCCGATGACGGACGCACCGGCGATGCCGAGTGCGGCTGCCGCCGTCGCGGCGTTGTCGCCCGTGGCGGCCAGAACACCGGAAGCGCTTTTGGTGCCGGCGGCAGTCTTGGTCGTAACGGTCTTGGTAACCGCCATGGTGGTCTTTGCGTCCTTATCTACGGGCTTGGGGTCAGGCTTCTGCTCGGGATTGGGCATAGGATCGGGATCGGGCTCCGGTGTCGGCTCGGGCTCCGGTGTCGGCTCCGGCTCCTGCCCGTCTCCAAAATCAATCACTACATCATGGGCGACCTCGGCAGAACCGACGATATCCGTAATAGCAGACGAACCGGCAACACCGACGACCTGCCCGTTCTGGGAGCTCGGCCACTTCCCCGTATCAACAGCCTTTTTCACATCGCGCACGGCACCATCCGTCGGAGTCGTAATCATCGCGCGCCCGTGCAAATTGTTCACGCTCAAATCAATCCTCGCGGCACGGAACAGCGTCGCAGTCGCGTCGTTGCAGTTGATCGCATAGATTCCCGCAGTCGCGCCCGAAGCCTCAATCTTCGATTTGCGAATCTTGATACGAGGCGTTTCCGACCCGGTGTTTGCCTCTGCCATGATTCCAAAACTTTGATTGCGGACGGCATCGATGCCGTTTGCAGCAGACAGGCTTCGAGACGTAAGATTCGACTCCTCGACAAGCATCCACACCGCACCGCTTTGCGAACGCGCGCTGATGCCCGCCGAGAGCGAAGCCGCACTGCCGGCGGAAAGCGCGATATCGGCTCCGTTGACGATTTTCATGAGGGTATTCTTTTTGATACCGACCGTATTGATGCACACAGAAACCTGCCAGGCATCGGCCGTCTTGATCGACAGGTTGGCGGCATCGATCGTGACGTCGCCCCCGTGCACGGAGACATAATCCGGTTCTTCCTGCTCGCCTTCCTGAGCAGCGTGTCTACTGGGAAGGTTATCGGCAAAGATACCGTAGGTGCCCACCGTTGGACGCCAAGATCCTTCCGCCGATTTTGCCTCGATTTTGACATCGGCGCCCTTATCGATCGTCACGCTGCCGGCCGTCGCGCGAATGCCCGTCGCACTGTTCACTGCGCCCGAAGCCGTCACGTTGACGTTGGCGCCGCTGATGGTCACATCGCCACCCGCATTGCCGTCGCCTTCCGCCGCAATCACATCGGTCTGAGCCGTCGCATTAAGGGTGCCATCGCCGGTAATGGCAAGGTTACCGTTCTTAACAGCAATGGCGCTCTGCCCGGCGTCGGCCGTGACGGTGTTGGTGCCCGTCACGCCGATGGTGAGGTTGCCCTTGGCGCCGATGGAGCCGCCGTCGTAGCCGTTGAGCTTCATGTCGTCGGCGCCATCCCAGGACCAGGTTCCCGCCTCGTCGCCGGCAGCGGTGCCCGCGTCGTACTGCGTGCCGCCCACGTTGACCCAGTCGGCGGCGAGCGCCACGCTCGGCAGCAACAGCTGGCCGACCATGAGCACGCAGGCCCCCGCGCAAGCAAGTTTTGCGCCCACGCGGCGCCGCGTTCCATGAGAGAGCGAGCACGCGCGGCCGTGGTCGATTGGGTTGTCATGGATTTGCTTTCGCATGTAAGCCTCCTTGTCGTAAGGGGTGCTTCTGTAACACCATGTTACGGGAAGATGGCCGGATCCCGGGACACAAATTCTCAAGTGGCGCATCTGCCCGCGCAAAAGGCGACAAGCGCGCAATCGCCGAGGGCGGGTCTTCGCTTTCCAAAAACCCGCCCATACCATCCTGGTCTACAATCGAGGGCACGATTATTCCGTCCACCCAAAGGACCGTCCTTGAACCTGAGCAAGCCTAAAATCAACGCGCTTTTGGCACTTGCGCTCTTTACCTTTGTCTTTCTTGCCGCCGAGTTTCGATTCGACATTAATGTCGGGCTGCTCTCCGGTGCCGAACGCGTTGTAATTGCGCAGGGCTTCATCCTCGGCGCCAGCGTGATCGGCTTTATCGGATATGCGCCGCTGCTCGGGCTCGCGCAGCGCAAGGGCCACTCACTGGCAGCCGTCAACGCCGCCGCCGTCCCTATCGTCATCCTGGGATTGGCCCTGATCCAGTTCCCCACGGGTCCTCTTGCGCTCGAGATTCTGGGATGCCTCGCATTCCTCGGACTCGGCCTGCTGGGCGCCGCCACTCACCACGCCTTTTCGTTGGCATTCCAGGATGACCCCAAGCTTGCCACCGGTGCGGGAGCAGCCTACGCCGCGGGCATCCTGATGCAGTTCGCCGTCAACCTGCTCAATTGCGGCGGTATCGCAGAGCTCATTGTCCTTGGCACAGCGACTATCGCCATCTCCGCCCTCATCGTCGTTCCCCAAAAGGCTGCTGAGAGCTCCTGCCCCGCCATCAATCCCTTTGCCGAGCCCTCACATGCCCTCGCCAAACAGGCATGCTGGAGCATCGTGCTCGTCATGGTTCTTGCCTGCTTGTTCTCGACCCTCGACAACGTTGTCACGCTCTCCAACGCCCACGGCACCATTGCCGTACAAACATGGCCGCGCCTCTTTTTGGCGGCGAGCGGCCTTGCCGCCGGTCTTATTTTTGATCTTGCCGAGCGCCGTTACATGGGACTTGTCATGTTCGGCATCGCCGTGCTCTCGACCATTTCCATCCTAGCCGTGGAGGCCGGGGCCGATCCCAACCTGGGCCTTGTCGTCTTTTACCTGAGCTCGGGCTTTTTTGTCACGTTCTTTACCGCCACCTTTACGCAGCTGGCACCGCGCATGCGCGCGCCCGCCTTATGGGCCGGCATGGGTCGCGCTGCCAACAACGTATGCGCGTTCACCACATCGGGTATCTCGCTGGCGCTCGTGACCTCGGACAATGTTGCTCTCATCATGATCGGTACGCTCGTTTTGCTCGTCGCCGCCTGCGCGACATTCGTGGCAGCCGGCTTGTTCCGCCCACCCCAAACCGAGCAGGAGCGCGAGCGCGAGCAGCTGGCAGAAGAAGCACTCGCCGCGCCGAGTATCGAAGAGCAGCGCCAGACCTTCATCGTCAACCACGCTCTCACCCCGCGCGAAGTCGACATGCTCGTGGCCGTAACCCAGGACGAACGCCCGCTCAAGCAGATCGCCGAGGAGCTCGGCATCTCGATGCGCATGGTACAGCGCCACCTGAGCTCTATCTACCAAAAGACCGACACACAGACGCGCGCCGGTCTCACCAAGGCCTTCCCCTCCGCCTAAAACAAAAACCACCACAAAGGTGCCTGTCCCCTTTGTGGTGGTTTCAACTGGTTAGCCTTCGAGTTGGGCCACCTTGTAGCGGTAGGCCGCGGCGATGACGTCTTTGCAGCCTTCGCGGCCCAGCTTGGCGCGGTTGACGACGATATCCTTGCCGCTCGTCATCTTCCACTTACCGGCACTGTAGCGCTTATAGAACGCCTCGCGCGCCTTCTGCTGCTGTTTAACCAACTTGGCGCCCTTCTTTTTGTTGAGGCCGCGCTTTTTGCGCACGATCTCGACGCGGTCCTCAAAGGGAGCGGTCACCAACACGGCAATGTGGTTGGGGTTGTTACGCAACAGGTAATCGGACAGACGACCTTCGATAATGCAGCTCTCGGTCTCGCCCAGATCCAAAATCACCTGGCTCATCTTTTGGAACAACTTATCCGAGTACGAACGCGCATCGTAGCGGTCGGGCAGAAACGCCATGTTCTCCACGGCCAGACGCTCATCATAGGCGGCCATCTTATCGAGCGACTCGCCCGCGCGCAGCGACGCACGTACCAGCAGCTCGTTATCATACAGCGGAATCCCCAACTCGTCGGCAAGCATGCGGCCAATCTCGTGGCCCTCGGCGCCAAAGTCGCGCGCGATGGTAATGACCACAGGATTCTTCTTATTCTCCAGATCGCTCATCGCGATTCCTTTCTCTATGTGACAAAGGGGCTGTCCCTTTGCCACATTCTACGCTGCCACCATTCGCCTCTGATATGCGCGGACCAGCAGCGAGATACCAAAGTTGAGTACAAAGTACATCGCAAACACCAGGCCGTAGAGCATAAGCACCTGCGACAGGTCGATCGCGTGGGCCATCACGACGTTTGCCGTGTACATGAGCTCGGCCACGTTAATGCCCGAAAGATACGAGCTGTCCTTGATGACGGTCGTGCACTGGCTAAACAGCGCCGGAATGATCGTCTTAAACGTCTGCGGCAGAATGATGTAGCGCATGGTGGCAAAGAAGCCAAAGCCCTGGCTCTGCGCTGCCTCAAACTGGCCGCGCGGAATCGAGTTGAGGCCTCCGCGCACAATCTCGGCCATAACAGCGCTGGTAAACAGCGTAAAGGCGATGGTCGAAATCACAATGTCCAAACCCTGCACCGTAAAGTAGATAAAAAGGATCCACAGCAGGTTCGGCGTGCAACGGAACAGCTCGATATAGGCACTCACCAAAATACGGAACGGGCGGGGCGCATAGCTTTTAACAAGCGCCAGCACCGTGCCAAAGATGAGCGAGAAAAAGATCGACAGCGCCGAGATCTCGATCGTCTTAACAAAGCCGCCCCAAATGTAGAGCAGGTTGGACGCGTTGAAGATTTCCATGCGCTAGGCCTCCTCTACGTTGTCGAGCCCCAGCTCGGCCAGGCTCACGCCGCGCGGACGCTCCTTGGAGCGGCGCTCGAGCCACTGCACCAGCATGGCGAGCGGAAAGCAGATGATGTAGTACATAAGGCAGCAGACGATGTATCCCTGCAGGTAACCGTACAGACTCACAAAGTTGTCGGAACGGTACATAAGGTCGCCGCCGGCCACAAGCGCCAGCACCGACGTATTCTTGACCAGGTTGAGCG
>DBEZXW010000068.1:0-57241 GCA_048291725.1 Collinsella sp.
TCTTCTTGGGGCATCGCCTTTCCTTCCATTCGTCACCTTCATTACTCCAACGACGAATTCTAGGCGGTGTCCCCTCCCTTTCAAGAAAGGGCGGAGGCGGGGCATGCCCCGCCTCTTACACCACATCTCTGTGCGCTACCACGAGTGGAACGTTGAATAGTTCCTGAAGTGATCAAAATCGCTGCTACTAAACAGGTAGCAGTACTCATATTTGCCCTTTTTTGACCACAGCCCTCTCGGAAACCTTTCCAGAGGCGTCAAACAGCCATAATCCAAAGGTCTCCTCAAACAATTAGCCGGCCAAGAGCGTCCATGACTACCAAAAAGCTGTACGCCAGCATCCAAAGATGTCGAAAAATGTCGACTTTGGATGCTGGTGTACATGTTTGGGTCGTATGGGTTGGGGCCCTGGACGGACAGAGTGTGCGTACTAGAGCAGGTTTTCCTGCACCCACGCGATGATGTCGCTCGATTCGTAGAGTGGTTTGCCGTCGATGAACAGGCAGGGAACCTGGCGTTTTCCGCCGACGGCGATGAGTGTCTGTTCGGCATCGGAATCGGTCGAGATATTGCGCTCGGGAATGGTCACGCCGTTATCGGCCAAAAAGTGCTTGACCTTTAAGCAATACGGGCAGCCGGTCATAACGTACAGCGCGAGCTCGTGATTAGTAGCCATAGGTCTCCAATCGGTTGAGGTTTTGATTGAAATACCCAAAGCCGCCGCGGTCTATGCGCGCGTCAACGAAGACTCGATGGCCTGGACCAGAAACGCCGTGGCTCCGGTGGCGCAGGGCTTGTCGTAGTAGTCAACAAAGCGCTGGTCGGCAAGATAACCGTGGGCGAGGCCCAGGTACGCCTCGTCTTGGGGCTCGCATCCCCAGTTGAGAGCAATCCAGCGACGATGCATCGCGACAAGCTTACGAGCCTCGTTGCTCTCTGGGTCGCCAATGCCCATGGCAATCGAGAGCTGGCCCAGAATAGCGCGTTCAAGTTCCTTCATGTCGTTCCATGTCTCGGGGTCCATGTCCAGCAACGCTTCGTTTGCTGCATCGATAGCCTCATCGCCGTAGCGCGCCCGCGCCTCGGCACCGTAGCGCGCCTCGTTTTCCTGCACGGTGCGCCAGCGCTCCAGTTGCGGCAGGACGGCGCCCATGAGCGAGACGGCTTCGTCGAGCGACATGCCGGTGTTTTGTGCCAGGCGCGGGGCACAATCCTCAATCATTGCCTCCATGGTGGTGTCATAGGTGTACTTGCCGTGGTCGTAGCACCACTTGCAGTAATGATCGGTCGCGGTGCCCGTGGCATCGGTGCCGCAGTCGTCGGGCGTGAGTATCATGCCGCAGCTCTGGCAATAGTGCTCAGGCATTTCGAGCAGGTGGGACAGCGGTTCTCCGGTTACGGCGGCGATGAGCTTCATCATGTCGATGCCCGGTGTGACCTCGCCGCGCTCCCACCGGCTGATGGCCTGGCGTGTGACGAAGAGCTTAGCGGCAAGCTGCTCTTGGGTAAGGTGATGGGCGCGACGGACAGCAATGAGCTTTTCTGCAAAGGCCATAGCGGCTCCTTTCTGCTGGTTGATGGCTTAAGCATACGCGGCGGCAGGCGCCCTTCCAAGCAACCGTTGGTTGCACGACGGGGGACCGCGGCGAAGAATTGCGCGCAACGCCCCACGCCTCCATGCCGTACAATGACCGGCATGGAACCTATTGCACACATACATACCGACCTGCCGCAGAAGTTCGGCATTCCGCGCAACAGCTTTTTGGCGCCTCATCTGCAGGGACGCATCGTTTTTGAGCCGGAATTTGCCTCCAATGCAGCGGTTGAGGGTCTGGACTCCTTCTCTCACCTATGGCTGCTGTGGCGTTTTGAAAACGGCACACCCGGCGGCACGGCTAAGGACATAGCCGCCGATGCCAAGACGCGGGACAGGTCCGGAACCAACGCAAAATGGTCGAAAACCGTGCGCCCGCCGCGTCTGGGCGGAGCCGAGCGCGTGGGTGTGTTTGCCACGCGCAGTCCGTTTCGCCCTAATCCCATTGGGCTCACCTGCGTCAAGCTCGACCGCGTGGAGCTTACCGACGATGGTCCCATCATCCATGTGTTGGGGGCCGACCTGCGCGACGGCACGCCCATCTACGACATTAAGCCCTACATTCCGTTTGCGGACTGCCACCCGGATGCAACGGGCGGCTGGATTGAGGATGCTCCGTGGCAAGAGCTCGATGTTGAGTTTCCGCAGGCACTGCAGGATATGGTCTCGCCCGCAAAGCTCCCCGGCTTGGTCGAGGTCCTTCGCCAAGACCCGCGCCGCGCAGGCAGCAAGTACGAGCCAAACCGCGTCTATCACCTGGCCTTTGCCGGGCTCGACATATCTTTTACGGTCGATAAAACCCAGCTAACCGTGGTCGCCGTCACCGACGCGCGAGACTAACCAGCCATTCGTCCGCACCCGTCAAATTAAGCGCCAAACCCCGCTCCAAAATCGCCTACGCTGGTGGACAATAACGCCTACCAAAACAATCAACTTTGCACGGGGGCTCAGCATGAAATACGACTTTAGCTCGCTTATCGACCGCCACGGCATGGACTCCATCGCCGTTGACTCTTGGGGTGAGATCCCCGGTATGGCTCCGAACGCACCCGACGAGGGCTTCGACCGCATTCCCATGTGGGTGGCCGACATGAACTTTGCCACGGTGCCCACGGTCCAGGAACACATCATTCAGCGCGCCCAGCACCCCATGTTTGGCTACTTCAATCCGCGTCCCGAGTACTTCGACCGCATCATCGAATGGCAGAGCCGCCGTAATGGCGTCAAGGGCTTGGCGCCGGAGCATATCGGCTACGAAAACGGCGTGCTGGGCGGTGTCGTGTCGACGCTGCGCGCGTATGTCCAGCCGGGCGATGCGGTGCTGGTCCACAGCCCCACCTACATCGGCTTTACCAAGTCCATCGAGGCCGCGGGCTATCGCATTGTCCACAGCCCGCTTAAACTCGACAACCGGGGCGTGTGGCGCATGGACTTTGAGGACATGGAGTGCAAACTCGCCCAAAACAACATCCATGCCGCGGTGTTCTGCTCGCCGCACAACCCCTGCGGCCGTGTATGGGAGCGCGACGAAATCGAGCGCGCCATGGACATCTATCGCCAGCACGATTGCGTGGTGATCTCGGATGAGATTTGGTCCGATATCATCCTGCCGGGGCACAAGCACATCCCGACGCAGTCGGTGAGCGAGGATGCCCGCATGCGCACGGTTGCCCTCTACGCGCCCAGCAAGACGTTTAATCTGGCGGGCCTGGTCGGCAGCTACCACATTATCTATAACGAGACGCTGCGCGACCGCGTGTGCGCCGTGTCCAACAAGACTCACTACAACGAGGTGAACGTCCTCTCCATGCACGCGCTTATCGGTGCCTACCAGCCGCAGGGCTACGAGTGGGTTGATGAACTCAACCAGGTGCTTGCCGGCAATATCGAGTACTTCTGCGATTACGTGGATGAGCATTTTGAGGGCGTGTCCTATTCGCGTCCGCAGGGCACGTATATGGTGTTTCTGGACTGCACCGAGTGGTGCCGCGAGCATGACCGCGATATTCAGTGGCTGCTCGACGAGGGCGCCCGCGTGGGCGTGGGGTATCAGGATGGCCGTCCGTTCCACGGGCCCTGCCACATTCGCGTGAATCTGGCGCTGCCGCTTTCGCGCGTAAGGGAAGCGTGCGATCGCTTGGACCGCTACGTTTTTAATGCACGGTAGGCGTGTACTGCATGCGGGGCCTTCTGCCAAGCCGGCTGGAAGGCCCCACATGGTAAAACGTCTGTAACCATTGGACGCTCGAGTGGTTTCGTTTGCTATTATCTTTAACCATTTTAGTCTGTAAACAGGATCTTCTGGAGCTCGATGAAAAGACCTCGCCGCTCGGTGTCCATATCGTTGTTTGTCGCGCTTGCGGTAGCGTGTGCCTTTGTCGTAGCGATAGCCGGCTGTTCCGGGTCGAATGACAGAGCCTCGACGTCTGCATTAGAAGGTCTGGACGCCGCGCGGGCCAAAGACGACAGCCTTAAGACGCTCAACGTTGGCAGCGACCTCTATCCACCGTTTGTATATACCGATGAGTACGGCGATATCGTTGGCCTGGATGTCGAGATACTAACCGAGGCTTTGGCCCGCATTGGTTACAAGCCAAAGTACCAGCTGATCGATTGGGAAAAGAAGAAAGAGCTGCTGGCGAGCGGCGAGCTCGATTGCGTCATGGGCAGCTTTAGCATGACGGGTCGCGAAAACGAGTATCGTTGGGCCGGCCCGTACCTTGCGAGCCGCCAGGTGGTCGCGGTCGATCCCCAGAGCGATATCTACACGCTTGCGGATCTTGAGGATAAGGTCGTGGCGGTCCAGTCCACCACCAAGCCCGAGGACATTTTGCTCAATCGTACAAATGAAAACGTTCCGCAGATCAAAGAGCTCTACTGCTTTTCGGACCGTTCATGCCTGAACCCGGCACTCGTCGAGGGTCTGGTCGACGCCATCGCCGCGCATGAGTCCTCTCTGCTCACCTACGAAAAAGACTATGGTGTGACGTATCGTATTCTGGATGAGCCGCTGCTAGAGGTCGGTTTGGGCACCGCTTTCGATATCAACGATACGCGCGGCATCGACGTCAAGCTCACTCATGCCTACCAGGAAATGCTTGCCGATGGCACCATGGAACGTCTGGTGTCAAAGTACTTTGATGACCCTTCGCCATTTTTGAATATGGAGGGCCTGTCATGATCGATGCACCCGACCACGCCGCTCAGGAGCGGGGCAATCGTTCGGCAGGGGTATGGCTCCTTGTCGCTCTGCTGGGGATAGCGCTCTCGGTTGTTGCCGGCATGATGAGCTACGGTTACGCGACGGCCCAAGCCGAGCAGCGCTTTGCCGACGTTGTCGATTACGTGGCGACGCAGAGCCTTTCCTACGATGCATTCAATAGCGCCTATACGACCAAAAACCTGATTCGCGTTATGGAGATCTCAGGAGAGACGGCGCGCGATATGGAGCGCGACGGTTCGGTGGATAACGCCATGTTGGAGTAATATGCTGACCAGTTCAACGTGAGCGCACTGATCGTGACGGACGCATCAGGCAATTTGGTGTCCGAGTCCTCGACGGATGGCGTGGGCTACGAGTCGCTCGCTACGTATCTCAAGGAAGCACCCGTGCTGGAGGTGGCAGCCCATCCGCTTAAGTCCTATACCGCCCGCATTACGCTTTCGGATGATTCGGTCGCAGACATTGGCTGCGTAACCCGGCAGGATGACGAGGGCATCGTTGTCGCAGTAAGGCATCAGAGCGCGAAGGCAGTTGCAAGCAATACGCTCAAACTGCAGAGCTTGCTTGATGGCTATGAAACCATCGATAGCGGCAATATCGTGATCGAAAGCGACGGCAAGGTCGTTGCGACCAATGCCGTTGAACCCACCGTATTGGGCGTGTTCGATCTGCCTGCGACGGATGTCTTCATTGTCGACGGTATTAAGGATCGATGCCTGGCTGGTAAGGTCAGATTGGTTAACGCCGACGGCGAGTGGTATTTGGGCACATTTGGAAAAGCGCACAAATTCTATGTGTACACCTATGCCTCGGCACGGCGCTACTTTGAGGTCGTCGCAGCTGTTGCTGCCGGCGTGCTGGTGCTCTACAGCGGTGTTGTAGCCGTTGTTGTGATGGTGCGTCGCCGCGCTGACCGTCGACGTTTGACGGACTTGCTGCAGCAGGAGCGCGACTATGGCGACAAGCTGGCAAAGGCGGCGCGTGAGGCCTCGTCTGCCAACTCGGCAAAGACGGAGTTTTTGCGCCGCATGAGCCACGATCTGCGCACGCCCATCAACGGCATTCGCGGTATGGTTGAGGTCGGCGATGCCAATGCGGGCGATCTGCAAAAGCAGACCGAGTGCCGCTCAAAAATCTGGACAGCATCGGGACTGCTGCTCGACCTTGCCAACGAGGCACTCGATATGAGTCGCCTGGAGAGCGGGCAGGTCGACCTGGAGCTTGTTCCCACAAACTTGGTGACCCTCAACCACGAGGTGCGCGATATTCTTGAGCGCCAGGCTGAGGAGCGTCTGGTCACAATTATCTGCGACCAGCAGACCCTTGATCATCCCTATGCACGGGTGAGCGTGACGCACCTCAAGCGCTTGTTGCTCAATATTGCCGGCAATGCCGTCAAGTACAACCGCCAGGGCGGCTATGTTCGCCTGGTGTGCCGCGAGGTGGAGCCGGCGGATGGCGTCCTCGTCTATGAATACACGATCGCCGACAACGGTATTGGCATGAGCGAGGAGTTCCAACAGCACCTCTATGAGCCGTTTTGCCGTGAGGAGCAACAGGTGGAAGGCGCTTCATCGGGAACTGGCCTGGGCGCGCCTATCGCAAAACAGTTGGTCGAGCTTATGGGCGGAACCATGAGCTTTACGAGCGTCTTGGGGCAGGGGACGACGTTTACCATCCGCCTGCCGTTTGAGAAATGCAAGCGCTCCGAGATTCCTCAGGCAGTTCGCGCGGATGCGGGCGATGGCGACGCGCTCCAGGGCCTGCGCGTTTTGCTCGTAGAGGATAACGATCTGAATGCCGAGATCGCGCAGTTTACGCTCAGCCGTGCCGGTGCCGTCGTGACGCATGCCAAGGATGGTGAGTCTGCCGTTGAGGCGTTTGCTGCAAGCGCACCGCACGAGTACGACGTGGTGTTGATGGACATCATGATGCCCGGCATCGATGGCCTTGAGACCACGCGTCGAATTCGAGCGCTCGATCGCGAGGATGCCGCGACCACGCCGATTATTGCCGTGAGCGCCAACGCCTTTGCCGACGACCGCAGGCTTTCGCGTGAGGCGGGCATGGACGCGCACCTGAGCAAGCCTGTGAACTCGCAAGAGCTCGTCGAGGCGCCGGCGCACATCGCCGCCGACGCTTCATAAGCATATGGCCCGGTTCCAAGGTGGGTCGGAACCGGGCCATATTGCTTTTTTGTGAGACCTGCTGAGGGGCTTACTTTTCCTGAATCTGCTTACCGCAGAGATGCTCAATCGTAATCTCGTAGAGCTGGACGCCCTTGATGTCCTTGGCGATTTCCTCTTCGACTTCCTCGGCAGAAGGGTAGTACTTAAGGGCGAGCTGGCGGACTTTGTCCTCGATAAACGCGGGGGTGTCATTCGCCAGGCGACAGCGGCCAAAGACCACGGTACTCATAACGTAGGGAGCCCAGTCACCGTCCTTGTACCACTCGTTGCCGTAAACGGTAAAGCAGACCTTGTCATCGCGCTTGAGTGAATCGACCTTGTGGCCGGCCTTGGCGCCATGGAAATAAATCTTGTCGTGCTCGGTGTCAAAGAAGTAGTTGACGGGAATGGCGTACGGGTAGCCATCGTCGCCGTTGACGGCAAAGACGCCGCGCTTGCAGGTAGCGAGCAGCTCGCGCGCTTCCTCGTCGGTGATGGCGCGTTTCTTTCGGCGTAAGGGCCTAAACATTGTTGGCTTCCTTTCTGCTGCGTATGGTTGTTGAGCACAAACTATAGCGAAACAGCTCCGTTTTTCTTGATGCGGGCGAGTATGTTTTTGAGCTTGTTAAAGTCGAGCGGTTTGGACAGATGGGCGTTCATGCCGGCGTCGTGTGCTGCCTTGGCGTCCTCGGCAAAGGCATTGGCGGTGAGCGCGATGATGGGGATATCGGCTGCATCGACCTTCTCGCTCAGGCGAATCGCGCGGGTTGCCTCGTAACCGTCCATGTCCGGCATCATAATGTCCATCAGGATCGCATCGAAGCTGCCGGCGGGATGAGACAGGTACAGATCGACGACTTCGTTGCCGTTGACGGCGCGGGTAACCACGACGCCCTCGGATTCTAGCAGCGTCTGGGCAATCTCGGCATTCAATTCGTTGTCTTCGGCGAGCAGCACGTTCATGTCGGCGAGTGAGCAGTCGAGCGCCCTCTCGACCGTATTCGCCCGCGCCCGGGGGTTCTTGTCGATATCGAGCGGAATTTCCACGTAGAACGTGGTGCCCACATGGAGTTCGCTGGTGACTTCGATGGTGCCGCCCATCAGTTCAATAAGCGACTTGACGATTGGCATGCCCATGCCGGTTCCTTGGAACTTGCTGCGCGCATCGTCACCTTCTTGGGCAAACGGCTCATAGATATGCTTTAAAAACTCGGGAGCCATGCCAATGCCGGTATCCGAAACGCTAAAGCAAAAGAGCGCGCGCCCGTTATCGAGTGGCTTGGTCTTTGAGCTAAAGGTGACGGAGCCGCCGCGCTTGTTGTACTTAATGCTGTTGTCTAACAGGTTGATCATGATCTGTCGGATATGGGTGGGACTGCCGATCATGTATGGCCCCGTGGCGTACGGCAGACTATTGTCCTGCATTGTGATGCCGTTACTGGACGCGCGGAGCTTGCACAGTACCAGTGTGTCGTCGCAGAGCTCTTTGAGGTTAAAAGGCGCATGCTCCAGTGTTAGCTTGCGGTCTTCGATTTTGCCCATCTCGAGGATGTCGTTGATCAGCGAGAGCAGGTGATTGGCGGCAACGCGCGCCTTGGCACGGCTCTCGCGGGCGACCTGGATATCGCCTTCCTTCAATTCCTCGATCTCGATAAGGCCCAGGATACCGTTGAGCGGCGTACGGATGTCGTGGCTCATGCGCGTGAGGAATGCCGTCTTAGCGGCGTTGGCAGCATCGGCTTTTTTGCGCTCGGTTCGAGCGCGCACGAGCGCCCAGATGAGCAGGACGATGCCGACCGACAACATACCGATGAGGGTGGCGGCGATAGCGGTGCGGTTGCGATAAAGGAATCGAAGCGTGTCGGATTCCTGGGCCGTGTACGACGTGGGGGAGAAATTGCTTGCGGAGAGCGATTCTCCGGCATTGATGATGCCCTTGTTGATGATTCCCAACAGCTCGGGTTTTCCGCGCGAAATCCAGCATGAGAGCTCACAGGTGTCAGGGAGCTCGGTCGTCTTGCAGTCCTCGAGATCGTAACGGTCACCGATGGTCTTTACGCGTGAACTGGGAGCGACGATGCAGTGCGCCGTTCCCTTCCTGAGGGCGTCGAACGCTTCATCGTCGGATTGGTATTCGGTCACGGTCGCTGTGGGGAACAGACTTTCAAGTGCATTTTTTGTTGACAAACGATGATTTGGTACAGGCGATGTTCTGAAGATCTTTGTCCAGGTTGCTTCCGCTGTGGATGGCGGTGAGGGATATGGTCCCCAACGATACCGACTGCACAACGCCTGATTGCTCGGCAAACCAGTAATCTCGGTATACCGGCAGCGCGACGTCTATGCTTCCCTTTGACAGGGCCTTTGACATCATCTTGTAGCTATCAAAGGCGACGGTTTCGACCGTAATGCCAAATTTATCGTGCAACGTCGTCGCAAGCGATGCGAGCGAGCCTTCCATTTTGCCGTCTTCGTCTTCGTTGCAGTAGGGGAGTTTGCCCGTAATGTAGCCGAGCGTGATGGTGTTGTTGTTCGCCTTGAGCCAGGCGCGCTCATCGCCGGTGAGCGAGGATGATCCGCTGTTTTGCGCTGAATAGTTCGATTTGACCTCGTCGTTATAGCGGGGGTTGACGCGGTTGATTGCCGCCATTGCGGAGTTGATGTTGTCCATCAGGTCGGGGCGGCTTTTGGGAACGGCAAAGTAGTAGTCGCTCGAACCGACGTAGAACATGGGCGACGCCTCGGGCGACGAAATGGTGTCGTTCATGATGATGGCGTCGACCTCGCCGTTTGCGAGCGCGTCAAAGAGAACGGAGCCTCCGTCATACTCCCTGTATGTGCAGGCGATTCCCTCGTTGGCGAGCCACTGCTGGCCGACGATGGTTTGCATAACACCGGAGTTGTAACCGATGGTGAGACCCTGGAGTGCTTGAGGGTCACCCTTGGCCAGGTCGTCACGGTCGGGCCTGGCGTAGATGTAGTAGCGCTCGGTGCCCTCGGGGTTCGAGGAAAAGAGCAGCTTTTGGGCGCGTTCCTCGGAGTAGGAGATGTTGGGCATGAGGTCGATCTCGCCTGCCTCGAGCATGTCCATAAGCTCGGTGAAGGTGCCGGAGACGTATTCGTACCGCCAGCCGGGCGTGTAGTACGACAGGGTCTGGAGGTACTCGTAACCCCATCCCGAGAGACGCTCGCCGGGGGTGCCGTTCTGGAAGCCCTCGTTGTTGACGAGCCAGCCGACGCGGACCGTCTTGACTGGCTGACTAGAGTCATCGGCAAAAGCCTGGACAGGCGCGATGGAACTCAGTGCGGCAAGCGCGGCAAGCACAATGGCCAGGGCGCGACATATAACTGAACGAAGGACAGTGGCAGCTCTCACGTGCAATCCTAACGAATTGAGACATTACCGCATAAGGATACCAGCTCAGCCCGACTAGTCATTGGGGACGTTCTTGTTTGACTAGTCATTTAAGAACGTCCCCAATGACTAGTTTCGTTTGCGGGGGAGGCGTGGGACAATACCGAGCGAATGTGATTGGACGTCTGAGAAAAGGGGTCGCGATGAAAAAGCTCAAGACGCTTGCTGACGTGTTGCGCCAGGCAGGCTTCGTGCGCATTACGGAGCTGTTCCTCGTCTTCTACCTGCTATGCTCGACGGCCGTTTGGCTGTCCGAGCCCACGACCCTCACGTTTGGCGATGGCCTGTGGTTTAGCTTTGAGACGGTCTCGACCATCGGCTTTGGTGACATCCCGGCCGAGACGCCGGTTGCCCGCGCCATTACCGTCGTCTTGAGCGTCATCAGCATCTTCTACATCGCCATGCTCACGGGCGTGGCGGTGAACTACTGCAATACGCTTATCAAGCTGCGCCAAAAGGACACCATGGCGCGCTTTATGGACGATCTTGAGCATTTGGAAGAGCTCGATCGCGACGAACTTGCCGACCTTTCGCGTCGCGTGCGCGAGTATCGTCGACGCCAGCGCTAAGACGAACGTCGTGTGCCATAACAAGGGGGACCAAATATGAACATCACCGTGTACCTGGGTGCCAACACTGGCAATGACCCGGCGTTTCTGCCCGCGGTGCAGGAGCTGGGCAACTGGATTGGCGCCAACGGGCACGCGCTGGTATACGGCGGCTCCAAGTCGGGCCTGATGGGTGCGCTTGCCGATAGCGTACTCGAGGCGGGTGGACGCGTGACGGGTGTTGAGCCGAGCTTTTTTATCGAGGCCGAGTTTCAACATGACGGTATCGACGACCTCATCGTGACGAGCGATATGGCGGAGCGCAAGGCCAAGATGATTGAGCTCGGCGATGCGTTCATCGCCTTTCCCGGTGGGACGGGCACGCTCGAGGAGATTGCCGAGGTCATGTCCGCGGTGTCGTTGGGGCACCTGAGTGCTCCGTGCATCCTGTATAACCTGGACGGTTACTACAACGACCTCAAGGCGCTGCTCGGGCACATGATTGATAAGGGCCTATCGAGCCCGCAGCGCCAGCAAGGTATCTACTTTGCCGACGATTTGCGCGAGATTGCCTCGATTATCAACGGATAAGTCTTGAGCCTGCCCCACTATGGCTCCCAATGGTGCCGTTTGCGGCGCAGGTGGTTGGCTCGTTCGGGTAACGCTCGCTCTACAATAAAACGTATCTATGTCGACTTTGACCGCGGGAGGACCCGATGGATAACCTTGCCAAACCCACGAACCGAGCGCTGTTTTTGGTCAGCGTTGCCGTGACCGGTGCACTCGCGGGTGCCGCAGTCTGGCTGTTCTTTTTTGCGATGGAGCACGGTATCGACTATCTATGGACCGAGATTCCGCACGCGCTGGGCGTCGCTTCGCCCGAGCTTGCCAGCGGCCCGTTTGGCTTTCTGCCGTACCCGTTTTTTGTCTGCCTGCTGGGCGGCCTGTTAATCGGTCTGTACGAAAAGATGACAGGCACCAAGACCGATGACCTCAACCAGGTGATGGCTAAGGTTAAGCAAGACGGGCGCTACCCGTACGACAACCTGGGCAAGCTTTCGCTCGCGGCATTGCTGCCGCTGCTGTTTGGCGGAAGCATTGGACCGGAGGCCGGCCTGACCGGCGTTATCGCCGGTCTGTGCAGCTGGGTCGGCGACCGCATGCGTCGCTTTGGCGCCGAGTTTAGGGAGCTCACGTTGCTGGGCACCCAGGCTGCCCTGACGGCGCTCTTTACCGCGCCCGTCTTTGGCTTTGTGGCGCCGCTTGCCGGTAGCACCGACGGCCAGGGTGAAGACGCCGACGATGAGTCCGCGTCCGGCGAGATCACCATCAAGCTGCCCAAGGCGCAAAAGACGGTGGTCTACGGTATTGCGATTGCCGGCGGTCTGGGCACCTACCTGCTGCTTGGACAGCTTGTGGGCGGCGGCATGGGCATGCCCAGGTTCGAGTCCGCCGAGGTGGGCAACCTAGAGCTTACCTGGCTCGTCCCTCTGTCGTTGATCGGCACCGTCTGCGGCTGGCTGTACTTTGTCTCTGAGCATGTAAGCGAGGCACTGTCCCATGCAA
The DNA here is from genome assembly GCA_048291725.1 of Collinsella sp. GTDB lineage: Bacteria > Actinomycetota > Coriobacteriia > Coriobacteriales > Coriobacteriaceae > Collinsella. The sequence goes on from DBEZXW010000068.1 coordinate 12,515, forward strand.
TAGGGGAGCGTCCTGTCGTCAAGGCCATGCTGGCCGGTCTGGCACTCGCCATCTGTGGCACGGTCCTGCCCTATACCATGTTTGCCGGCGAGACCCAGGCCGACGTGCTCATGGAAACCTATCTGACCATTCCCGCTGGCGTGCTTATCGCGACTGGTCTTGTTAAGGCCATGCTGACGCCCGCCCTCATCAACCTTGGTTGGCGCGGCGGTCACTTCTTCCCGGTTATCTTCTCGGGCGTAAGCCTGGGCTATGGCCTTGCCATCCTCACCGGCGCAGATCCGGTCTTTTGCGTCGCCGTCTGCACGGCATCGACGATGGGTGTGGTCATGCGTCAGCCCGTCATGGTCGTGGGCCTGCTGCTCATGTGCTTCCCACTCAAGGGTATCGTCTGCATGATCATCGCGGCCGTCATCGCCGCCGGCATTCCACTGCCCAAGCCGCTGCGCAAGTAGTACAGTGGCGCACGCCGGGGACATGCCCTTTGCCACGGATTTGCGGGGAGGGGCGGCGATCGCGTCCTTCGCGGATTGAGACTCGTGTGGCTACAGATCGCGTACTCGATAAACCTTGGTGCTGACGGTGCAGCTGATTGCGCATAGTGCGAGCGCCAGTACGGCAATTCCTGCACACAGACAGCCAAGGACGGCAGGATCGGGATTCGCCCCGGCAATCGACATAAGCCAGTTGCTGATGGGGTTGGAGGAGCTCAGCGCTGCCATGGTAAGGCATCCGAGTAGGGCAAACAGGCCAACGGATAGGCGTAGTGCCTCCATGTGTCCAAATCGGAAGAACAGCGGCTGTGCCAAGAACACCATCATGAGGGAGATGAGCATCGATGCTGCCGAGGCAATTGCGATCTCAAAGATGGTTTGTCCTGTCGAGGCCACGCCAGCGCTGTTGAAGAACGGAAGGGCGATGATGTTCAAAAGCACGGCGGCGCAGGCCATGATGGCCGAGAAGACAACGATGCACAGGTAGCGTGCGCAAATTATGTCTTTGCGCGTGAGAGGCAGCGTTGCCCGATAACGCTCCCATCCGTTTTGATTGTCGAAGCCGGCCAGCGAGCTCATGACCATGATGGGCGACATGGCGCTGACCGCGCAGGCGCCGGCGCTCATGCCGGAATCGCCATCCGACGCGTTGGCAAGGGTTAGCACGACGAAGATGAACAGGCCGACGCCCGCGATGCTCGGGGTGAGCGTGCGAACGATGGCGAGCTCGGACATAAAGGCGCGTTTCATTTTGAAGCCCCTTTCAGCGTGAGGCGCAGATAGTCATCAATGGTTGCCCGATCGCAGGGAATCTCGGGAAAGGCCTCGAGCGTTTCGCGACGGTTGGGCACGAGCACGTCCACGCTATAGGCGTGGTGGGCGGCGCGGGCGCCTTCGACGCAAGCCATAAGCTCGGCAGCCTGTGCTTGGGTACAGTGGGCGATGCCGGCGCGGTCGGTAATGTCCTCGCGCGGCAGGTCAAAAATAATCGCGCCATTATCGATGCAGATGACGCGATCAGCGGTGCGATCGAGGTCGGACGTAATGTGGCTCGAGAGCAGCACGCTGTGCTGGCCGTCGGCGACAAAGGCAAGCAGCTCATCAAGCAGTTCCTCGCGTGCCATGGGATCGAGGCCCGCGGTGGCTTCGTCCAAAACGAGCAGCTTGGCATTGTGGCTGAGTGCACAGGCAAGCTGCAGTTTCATGCCCATGCCGCGGGAGAGGTCCTTGACCTTTGTCTTGGGATCGAGGCCAAATCGGTTGATGAATCCGGCGAACGTTTCGCGGTCCCACGTGGGGTACGCCGGGCCTACGAGCGACTCGACCTGGCCCACCTTGAGCGTGGAGGGGAAGGGGCACGTGTCCAGGACAAGACCGACGCGGGAGCGTAGATGGCGCTGCGTTTCATCGGGCGCGTCGGCGCCACAGCGCTGCCCAAACAGGCGTACCTCGCCGGCATCGAGCTTGATAAGCCCGAGCGCGGCGCGAATGGTCGTTGTCTTGCCGGCACCGTTAGCGCCCACAAAGCCAACAATCTGGCCGGGCTCCACGGCGAGCGTGACATCACGCAGCGAAAAACGGTCGCTCACGCGGCGTGAGACACCTTTGAGTTCTAACAAGTTTTGCATGGTATAAGCCTTTCTTGCAGATGGCTACTGCATGGTTTCGGGGGCTACCAGGTCGAGCATCTCGTGCAGTTTGTCGCGCGTGACGCCCAGGGCTTCGGCTTGTTCTGCCGCCTGCGTAAGCAGCTCTTCGATATGGCAGAGCTGGTTTTCGCGCAAGAGCTCTTGGTTGCCCTCGGCGACAAAACAGCCCTTGCCCTGCACGGTGCAGATAAACCCGAGCTGCTCCAGATCGGCGTAGGCGCGCTTGGTGGTGATGACGCTCACGCCCAGGTCGCTCGCGAGTGCGCGGATGCTGGGGAGTTTGGCTCCCGCGGCGAGCGTGCCCGAAAGGATTTGAGCTTTGACCTGCGAGGATATCTGCTCGTAGATGGGCTTGTCGCTCGAATTGGATAGGATAATGTCCACAGCGGCTCCTTAGCTGTTGGGCTACACGTGTATATAACCGGTAAGCACAGTATATATACACTATGCACAGTTATGCAAGAGGCAAATACGGATTAAGCCGGCTACCCAGACCCCAACTGATGAATTTGTCCTGATAGGTGCCCTATGGCGAGGTTTCACGGCTACAATAGGGCAGTTACATCGACGTAATGCATATAGAACGCAAGAAAGGATCCGCATGGCAAGCCTGTCGGATGAAATCTCGTCGCGCCGCACATTCGCGATCATCAGCCACCCGGACGCCGGTAAGACCACGCTTACCGAGAAGCTGCTGCTCTATACCGGCAGCATCCAGACTGCCGGCTCGGTCAAGGGCAAGAGCTCGGCCAAGCATGCCGTCTCGGACTGGATGGACATCGAGAAGGAGCGCGGTATTTCCGTTACCTCCTCGGTGCTGCAGTTCACCTACAACGGCGCCTGCGTCAACATCCTCGATACCCCCGGCCACCAGGACTTCTCGGAGGATACCTACCGTACCCTTATGGCCGCCGACGCCGCAGTCATGGTCATCGACGGCGCCAAGGGCGTCGAGGCCCAGACCAAAAAGCTCTTTAAGGTCTGTACGCTGCGCCACATTCCCATCTTCACCTTTGTGAACAAGCTCGACCACGAGGCTCGCGACCCGTTTGAGCTCATGGAAGAGATCGAGAATGTCCTGGGTATCAATACGTATCCCATGAACTGGCCGATCGGCAGCGGTCGTAACTTCCGCGGCGTGTTCGATCGTCAGACCCGTCGCGTTATCGCCTTTGAGGGCGATGGTCACGCCAACGCCACCAAGAAGGTCGCCGAGGTCGAGGCCGAGCTGGGCGACCCCGCCATGGATGAGCTCATTGGCGAGGAGAACCATAAGAACCTAATGGACGATATCGAGCTGCTCGATGGCGCCGGCGACGAGCTCGACTTGGATGCCGTGGCCTGCGGCAAGCTGAGCCCGGCGTTCTTTGGCTCGGCGCTCACCAACTTTGGTGTGGAGCCCTTCCTCAAGGAGTTCCTGCGTCTGGCCCCGACGCCGCGCGCCTATACCGATACGCTCACCAGTGAGCCGGTCGATCCTTGCCGCGACGACTTTAGCGGCTTTGTGTTTAAGATTCAGGCCAACATGGACAAGAACCACCGTGACCGCATCGCCTTTGTGCGCATTTGCTCGGGTAAGTTCGAGCGCGGCATGGATGCCTTTCACGTGCAGGGCAACCGCAAGCTTAAGCTCGCCACGGGCACGTCGATGATGGCCGACGATCGCGCCATCGTGGACGAGGCGTACGCGGGCGATATCGTGGGCCTCTTCGACCCGGGTATCTTTAGCATCGGCGACACCGTGTGCTCCGGCAAGCGCCACGTGCAGTATCCGCAGATCCCGACGTTTGCCCCCGAGATGTTCGCTCGCATTACGCAGGTCGACACGCTCAAGCGCAAGCAGTTCGTCAAGGGTATGGAGGAGCTTGCCCAGGAGGGTGCCATCCAGATCTTCCGCGAGCTGGGTGCCGGCATGGAGAGCGTCATCGTGGGCGTGGTCGGCGTGCTGCAGTTTGAGGTGCTCGAGCGCCGTCTCAAGGCCGAGTACCGTGTTGAGGTTCGTCGCCAGCCGCTGCCCTATACGGACATCCGCTGGATCCAGAATGACCCCGACACTATCGATATCCCGGGCCTTTCGCTCACGCGCGACACGCTGCGCGTCGAGGACATGCGCGGTGGTAAGCTGCTGCTGTTCACGAGCCCGTGGAACGTGGATTGGGCAACCGACCACAACCCCGACCTGATCCTGTCGGAGTTTGGCAACGTGGCCTTTTAACGCATCGGCGCGGTGGCCCTGCGGGGCTGCCGCGCCGTTCGCTTGCCTGATGCCGTGTGAGCGGCTATCATACCCACCGTCGTCTCAAGACCGGGGCGTCCGAGCAGTTCGGGTCCGATATCCTGCTCGTTAAACCTAAAACCAAAGGAGTACATAATGATCAAGAAGGTCATGGAGGACTACAAGGTCCTGTTGCGGAGCATTCCCGCGGCAACGGTTTCGCTGTTTTTCGTGAGCGTCATCATGATGAACCTGCTGGCCAACAAAGAGCTTATCAGCCTGCCGTATCTGGCACTCGATTGCGGCTTTGTGGTGAGCTGGGTTTCGTTTTTGTGCCAGGACATGATCTGCAAGCGCTTTGGCGCCAAGGCATCCATCAAAATCTCTATCCTCGCGCTGCTGGTCAACCTGGCCGTGAGCCTGTGCTTTTGGGCATGCTCGCTCACGCCCGGTATGTGGGGCGCCTACTACGACACCGGCATGATCGAGGTCAACACCGCCCTTAACGCCACCATCGGCGGCACCTGGTACGTGGTGCTGGGCTCTTCGCTGGCAATGCTCGTTTCTGCCGTGGTTAACTCCACGCTCAACCAGTCGCTCGGCCGCATGCTCAAAAAGAATAACTTTGCGAGCTTCGCCTTCCGCTCCTATGTGTCCACGGGTGTTGGCCAGTTTATCGACAACTTGGTCTTTGCCATTGTGGTGAGCCACACGTTCTTTGGTTGGACCTGGGTGCAGGTCCTTATGTGCTCGCTGACCGGCGCTGTTGCCGAGCTGCTGTGCGAGGTTTTCCTGAGCCCCGTGGGCTACAAGGTCGTGCGCGGCTGGGAGCGCGAGAATGTGGGCTCCGAGTACCTCGAGCGCCACGCAACCGCCTAAGGAGCAAGTATGCGGGTTTTGATCACGGGCGCTTCGGGCGGTATCGGAGCCGCATGCGTGCAGCGCTTTTTGGACGAGGGCCACGAGGTCGTGGGCTTTGATCTGCTGCCGGCGGTGATCGAACACGAGCGCTACCGCCATCTGATCGTTGATGTTCGCGAGCCGGACGCGTTTCCAGACGATCTTGAACCCCAGGTGATCGTGAACGTTGCCGGTACGCAGGATTCGGCTGACGACATCGCCGCCAACCTGTATGGCACCATCAACGTGACCGAGCGCTACGCCTTTGCGGGGGAGGGGCTTGCCGCCAAGCCGGCGCCGGCTATCAAATCCGTGGTCAATGTGGGGTCGGCGAGCGGTCATACGGGATCGGAGTTTCCTGCCTATGCTGCCAGCAAGGGCGGCGTTATCGCCTACACCAAGAACCTTGCAAACCGCCTGGCACCGCAGGCCATTGCCAACAGTGTGGACCCGGGCGGCGTTATCACGCCGCTCAACCGTTGCGTGATGGAAGACGAACACCTGTGGAACCAGATTATGGAGCTCACGCCGCTTAAGCGCTGGGCCACCGCCCAAGAGATCGCCGAGTGGATCTACTTTGTGGGCGTGACCAACCGGTTTATGACCGGGCAGAGTCTGCTAATCGATGGCGGCGAGGCCGGCCGCACACAATTTATTTGGCCCGAATAGGAAATGCGCCCGATGGAAAGCCGTCGGGCGCATTTTTGATGTATCGACTTTTAGCCGAGGCAAGTCCAGTTGACGGGGGTCGAGCCGTGCTGTTCGAGTAGCTGATTGGCTGCCGAGAAGGGACGCGACCCCATAAAGGCGGGGAGTTCTGCTGTGGCACGGTTGGCCGAAAGCGGCGAGGGGTGCGTAGAGGCCAGGCAGAACTTGCCGGTTGCCTTGCCCGCGCCGGTTGCGGCGAGCTTGCCTTCAACCATCTGCTGGGCAAAGCGACCCCATGCCAAAAAGACGACCGACTGGGGCAGCTGGCAGCAGCGTTCGATAACGTAGTCGGTGAGCGTGCTCCAGCCCAGTTTGGCGTGCGAGTTAGCGGCATGCTCGCGCACGGTGAGCGTAGTGTTGAGGAGCAGGACGCCCTGCTGTGCCCATGGTGTCAAGTCTCCCGTGGCGGGGATGGGGCAACCCAGATCGGCTTTGAGTTCCTTATAGATGTTGCGCAGACTCGGCGGCAACTTGGTTTGCGTTGCGGGGACCGAGAACGACAGCCCCATGGCCTGGTTGGGTCCGTGATAGGGGTCTTGACCTAAGATGACAACCTTGACCTGGTCGGCCGGCGTGTAGGCGAGGGCATTGAGGATGTCGTCTTGTGCCGGGTAGATGGTCTGTTCGGCACGCAAGAGGGCGATGCGCTCGAGCAGCTGGTTCGTAGTGTCACGTACCGGCTGCGGCGCATCGCCCAACCAAGTTGCTATGTTGCGGTCGCGGGTCGCGGTGTCCATGGGGCTCCTTTATGGCAGATGCTCTGTTGGCATCTATTGTAAAGGCGCACCGGTTGCCTTTATGCCACGGCTGTATGAAGAGCGGGGTCTACGAGACGTGCTCGGGCGCTCCTGCCATGCGAGCCTGTTCATGTGCGCGGAGGCGCGGAAGCTCGACGGTTGCCACCATGACGCCGGTGAGGATGAGGGCGGCGCCAAAGAAGGCGATGGGGCTCAGGACCTCGCCAACCAAGAAGAACGAAAAGACAGCGGAGCAGACCGGCTCAAGCGAGAAGGCGAAGCCGGTGGTCTCGGCGGGTACGTGGGGCTGCACGAGCGTCTGGGTGATAAAGCCGTAGGCAGAGCAGATGAGTGCGAGCGCGACGACGACCACGATCTCGCTGGGCGTACTGGGAAGTGTGAAACCGCCAAAGACGCATGCGGCGATGCCCGAGAACAAGCCGCCGAAGCCCAGCTGCCAAACGCCCAGAGCAAGCGGATCGACTTCTTCGACAAAGCGCTTGGCCACGATAATGTGGCTGGCATAGATAAAGGCCGAGAGCAGCATGATGATCGCGCCGGGATTCAGGCTGGTAAAGTCTGCGCCCGAGAGCAGCAACATACCGCAGGTGACGATGGCGGTGCCGACGAGCACTTTGCGCTCGGGGGCGCGACGCAGCAGGGCGGCGTTGGCAAACGGCACGATCACGACCGTCAGGCTCTGCAAAAAGCCGGCAGTGGAGGCAGAAGTGAGGCTGGAGCCCAGGCACATGCAGGTGAGCTCGGTTGCCATAATGGCGCCGATGATGGCGGCACGGACCATAAGGTCGCGGTTGATGCGCAACGCGTGCTTGTGGAAGAGCAGCAGGCAGACCACAAAGGCGATGATGCAGCGTAGCGCGACGATGCTCGTGGCGTTCATGCTGTCCATGCCGATCTTCATGAGGGGATACGAAAAGCCCCATGCGACGGGAACGGAAAATGAGAGCGCGATTGCTTTTTTGCGATCCATGGGACTCCTTTTGTTACAGAACGGTTTCGCAAAAAGGATTCTGCTCCCAGATGTGGATGTAGTAAAGCGAATGTATCTTCAGTATGATTAAGAAATACTAATGTTGGCAGAAAAAGCCCTGGCAAAACGTTTTACGGCTGCATTGATGTGGAGGTGCGATGGCATCGCGGTATCAGATTGTTTGTATGGTGGTCGATCGCGGCAGTCTTAAGGGCGCGGCGGACGAGCTGGGCTATACGCAAAGTGCGGTGAGCCAGGCCGTCAAGGCACTCGAGCGCGAGCTGGGTACCACGCTTATCGAGCGCGGTAAGCAGGGCGTTTCGCTTACGCGCGACGGTAAACAATATCTGCCGTATCTGCGCCAGATTGTGACTGCCGAGGCTGAGCTCGAGGGCAAGCGCCAGGAGCTGCTGGGGCTTTCGTCGACCGATATTCGCATCGCGACGTTTACCAACGTGAGTCGAACCGTGTTACCGCGTGTGATCCGCGACTTTGGGGCGCTGCACCCGGGCGTACGCTTTACCCTTAAGCAGGGCGACTACACGCGCAACGCCCAATGGGTGCACGATGGCGTGGTCGATTTTTGCTTTACGGCACGCGGGTTTACCGCTGGCCTCGAGAAGCGCGTGGTCTATCACGACGAGTTGGTGGCACTGTTGCCTGTCGCGCATCCGCTGGCGGCAAAGGAAAAGGTGACACTCGCCGACCTGGCTTCCGAGCCGTTTGTGCTTCTGGATGAGGGCGAACAGAGCCTGGTGCTCGATGCATTCGCGGCGCATGGCCTGTCGCCGCACGTGACGAGCGAGGTCACCGACGACTACACCATCATGGCGATGGTGGAGGAGGGCCTAGGCGTGAGCATGCTCTACCGTCGTACTGTGGAGGGCATGCGAGCCGATATTCGTGTGCGGCCCATCGTGCATGCCCCCTCGCGCGACGTGGTGGCGGCCTGGCGCAGCTGGGACACCATGCCTATCGCCACGAGGCGCTTTATCGACTATATGAGCTCGCATATTGTCAATTAATGACTGGCGTAGCGTTGGGTGCGGTGTTTAGCGGGCTGTCGCTTTGGCTTGGGTGGCGCGATAGGTGCGTGCCGGGTGGCAGAGTAGCACCGCCACGACCATAAAGAACGCCGTGGTGCCCAGGCTGATGGGGTAGACCATCATGATGTTCGCAAAGGTGCGGAAGTGCGGGAACACGCAGAACACCCAATAGAAGCGGATGCCGCAGACGCAGATCATGGTGATGAGGGCGGGCGTGAGCGAGATACCAAAGCCGCGCAGGTAGCCGGACATGTTTTCGTAGAACATGCTAAAGGCGTACGCCGGGAAGATCGAGCACACGCGGATATAGCCGATCGAGACGATGTTGGGATCACTGTTGAACAGCGACAAGATCTCACGCCCCAGGCCGACAATAACGATAATTGTGGTGAGCGCGACGATACCGCCTTCGACCAGGCAGACCTTGAGCGTTTTGGTGCAGCGGTCGATCTGGCGGGCACCGTGGTTTTGTCCCACAAAGGTGGTGCAAGCCTGGCTAAAGCTGTTGAGCAGGTTATAGCACACGTACTCCAAGCTCATAGCGGCGCTCGATGCCGCCATGACCTCGGTGCCCAGGCTGTTGATGGCGGACTGGATGATGATGTTGGCGACGGCAAAGACGGCGCTTTGGATGCCGGCGGGCAGGCCAATCTTGACGATGCGCTTGAGGGCGACGGGGTCGATAGCCAGGTCGCGTGGGGTGACGCGGACGACGGAGTCGGTCTTGAGTAGGCGGATAAAGAGCGTAGCGGCGCTGACGGTGTAAGCGATGGCGGTGGCGATGGCGACGCCCGCGACGCCCCAGTGGAGTACAGGGACAAAGATGAGGTCCAGGCCAATGTTGAGGACGGTGGACACGGCAAGCGCCTGCAGCGGCATGCGGGTGATGCCGACGGAGCGGAAGATCGCGGCCTCAAAGTTGTAGAGCAAAATCGAGGGCATGCTCAGCAAAAAGACGCGCAGGTAGAGCGAAGCGAGCGGCATGGTCTCGGCGGGAACGTTGAGCGCGGCGAGCATGGGCTCGGCAAAGATCTCGCCCAGCGCGATGACGATAAAACCCACGAGCGCCATTAAAATCGAGGTATGGACGGCGCGGTTGACCATATTCTGATCGTTGCGGCCGATAGCGTTGGCGATGACCACATTGGAGCCAAGCGACATGCCAATAAACAGGTTGAGCATAAGACTGGTAAGCGGAACATTGGAGCCGACCGCCGCCATGGCGAGGGTTCCCTGGTCGCCCGAGAAGTTACCGATAATGACCGTGGCGATGAGGTTCGACAGCTGCTCCAAGATGCTCGTGGCGGCCACGGGGAAGGCGAACAGGGGGATATTGCGCCACAGCGAGCCGGTGGTCATGTCAATGTGCTTAGATACGGTGTCAGCCATATGCTCTCAATCTCTAATATGCTCTTTCGTGCTTATTTGCGCAGATGATGATACTCCTAATGCAACCAGTCGGCACGTAGGGACGTTCCTTTTCTGCCGGCAGCTGGGGACACTCCTTATCTCTTCTAACTAGTCATTCAAGAACGTCCCCAATGACTAGGCGGGGAAGGCGTGCGACAATGGTGGGCGTTGTGTTGTTCGCGCTAAGGAGTTGCCATGTTGTTGTGTCCCGTTTGCCATGAGCCGTTGGTGGACGACGAGCGTGGTGCTGCATGTGCGGGCGGACACCGGTTTGACCGAGCTCGCGAGGGCTATCTATATCTACTACGTTCGTCCAAGAGCGGCGACTCCATGGGCGATCCCAAGTCGCAGGCACGCAGCCGTCGTGACTTTCTGAACCGTGGATACTATGCGCCGTTGCGCGATGCGATGGTTGAGCTGGTGCGCAAGCAGGTGTCTGGGCGCGCCGCGTTTACGAAAGATCCCATGACGCTGCTCGATATTTGCTGCGGTGAGGGCTACTACACCAGCGCCATGGGCGCGGTGCCAGGCGTGGATGCTTACGGTTTCGACTTGGGCAAAGAGATGGTTCGCCTGGCCGCCAAGCGCGGCGATGCAGCCTATTTCGTAGCCAACATGAAGGATATCCCCGTGGCCGATGGCGCCTTCGATATGGCGACCGAGCTCTTTGCTCCCTTTAACGAGCGCGAATTTGCCCGCGTGCTGGCGCCAGAGGGCTCGCTCTACACCGTGGTGCCGGGCGCCCGTCATCTCTTTGGGCTTAAGGAGGTGCTCTACGACACGCCGTACCTTAACGATGAGAAGCTGCCGAAGACCACCGAGCTCGAGTTAGTCGGAATGCAGCGGGTGTCTGCGAATATTACGCTTCAGACCCAGGCCGACATCGAGGCGGTGTTCCAGATGACGCCGTACTACTACCGCACACGCCCTGCCGACAAAGAGCGCCTGGCAAACTTGGACACGCTCCAAACCGATATCGACTTCATTATCGCCGAGTACCGCCACAGCTAACAACCTGCCAAAAAGGGACAGGTTTATTTTGGTAGGTTTTATCTGGTCAAACGTAAAGGACCGACCGCGGAGATGCGCGATCGGCCCTTTTTAGTTGCTTGGCTACAGAGGTTATGAGTAGCGAGCGCTACAGGCGGTCCTTGTTTTCGGCCTTAACGGCGCGTGCCTGCTGAACAAAGAACAGGTCGTACACCACGATGACAAAGGCGCCGATGTTGACGGCGCTGCCGCCGAGCGCGGGAAGCGTGAGCACCGCCTGGACAAGCGTGGCGACCGCGGCAACAATACCGAGCTTAAATGCGCCGTCTACCTGCGAAGGCTTGTTGGCACCCTTGATGCCCGCAACGCCCGCGGCGAGATCGATGAGACCCTTGGCGATAATCACGGTCGCGGCGAGCATGGCGTTCGATCCGTAGGTGGACTCGAGCTTGCCGGCCGCGACGCCGGCGATTCCAATGACGAGACTGGCGATGCCCAGAACAAAATAAATCAGGGCAAGGATTTTGAGTGTCTTGCGAGCGGCGCTCATAGCTGGTCCTTTCGATGCGGGCGCGGAGAATCTGCCGCACCCAGGTTGTGGCACATATCGTGAAGCACATTGTAGTTCAACGCGGCGATGCATGCGCCTGAAAGCGCTTTGAGCCCGCGCGGCCCAACCCAACCTTTCAAAAAGGAAAGCTGGGCGTAAGTCAAATCGATGGCAGCGTATGCGCGGCGCTGCGATGATGGGGCCATGGTAAGAGTTGGACCGAAGGAGAAGCCATGATGTACGGAACAGGGCAAGTGCGTGAGCCGCGGTCGTTGGGAAGGCGCATGGGTGATTCTGTGATCGCTGCCGTGTGCACGGGATTGATGGCGGTGCTTTGCATTGCGATGCTGTGGGCCATGTCGCATGTGGGACAATAGCGGACGGTTGGGTGCTGGCATAAACGGCGCCCCGCGTATTCGTTTTGCTTGCTAAGGAGTACCCATGGGCGTCGTCGATCCCTTTTCTGTTGCTCGGGCCGCGGGGCTTGAGCTGACCGGGAAGCCCGAGGGCCTCACGCTCACCGACGGCACGATGGAGCTGCGTGCCGATTTTACCCGCATGCTTCCGCGGCTCAAGCAGGGCCGTCTGCAGCAAGAGCTGCTGGTGAAGGCTGCGCGCGCAAAAGGTATCGAGAGCCCATGGGCGATTGATGCCACGGCAGGCTTTGGCGAGGATTCGCTGCTGCTGGCGGCCGCGGGCTTTACCGTCGATCTGTATGAACAGGATTGCGTGATCGCGGCGCTCCTCAAGGATGCCTTGGATCGCGCGGCAGATGATCCGGCGCTTGCGACAGCCGTGGCCCGCATGTGCTTACATGCGGGCGAGGACAGCATTGCCGGCCTTCGCCATACAGCTGAGCTGATCGGGCAGAGCGAGCTCACCGCTCCCGACGTGGTGTATCTGGACCCCATGTTTCCCGGGCGCACCAAGAGCGCGGCGGTTAAAAAGAAGTTCCAACTCTTGCATCATCTGGAACAGCCGTGCGCCGATGAGGAGACGCTGGTCGAAGCTGCGCTTGCGGTGCATCCGCGCAAGGTGGTTATCAAGCGGCCGGTGAAGGGGCCGTTGCTTGCCGGCGTTAAGCCGAGCTATCAACTTGCGGGCAAGGCAGTTCGTTACGATGTTTTAGTGCCGCCGCGCCCGTAACTTGCGTGCGATTACCGGCGCTCCGTCAGTGCCGTGCCGATGTGGGGTCTATTTCCAAGGGTGCGACGTCAGGTGCCAGCCGCCGCAGTATTCGCATTTGTAGCAGGCTAAGCCGCGCCGCCCGCGGTTTTCGCAGTCGGCCATAACTGCCTCGGCCTCGGCGCGCGTGTCGTAACGGTTTTTGCGCTCGCACGACTTGTAGCGCCAAGCCTCATCGCGCTCGGCGTCCAAGGCGTCGCGACGCTCGTCCTCGCGCGCAAACAGGTCGCTCATATCGCCGCCGGTGGCAGCGCCCAAAAACTCGCTTTTGGCCTTTGACCAGGCGGCTCGCTTTTTGCTTCCCATCTGCTTCGCGCCCCTCTTCAAACGCTGGTATCATTGCTCAATCAAAGTGATACCAATAAACGTGAGGCCGCCGCGTGATGATCAGAAAAACCCTCGATACCGACATTCCCGTCGTCATGGCTATCTACGACGCTGCCCGCGCCTTTATGCGCGCGCATGGCAACGCCACGCAATGGCCCGAGGGCACGCCTTCTGCCGAGCAGCTGGCTGCCGATATCGTCGCCGGTGGCAGCTATGTGTGCGAAGTCGACGGTCGCGTGGTAGCGACGTTTGCCTTTTTACCGGGCCCGGACGAGTGCTATGACGTAATTGAGGACGGGCAATGGCGCAGTGACACTCCGTATGCTGTGCTGCACCGTGTGGCGTCCGACGGCACCGCGCACGGTATCGCGGCTGCGATGTTTGCCTTTGCCAAAGAGCGTGCCGATCACCTGCGTATCGACACGCATCAGGACAACCTGCCCATGCAGGGTGCCATCATAAAGGCCGGCTTTGAGCGCGCTGGTATCGTCTATGTGTCCGACGGCACGGTGCGTGTCGCGTTCGATTGGCTGCGCGAGGCGTAAAAGCTGGGCCTTACGGCAACAATTCACTCGAACGACAAATGGCCTCGGGTGGGGCTATTTTCGTTCGCTGCACTGTTTTGAAAGCCGGCTTTCGCAAGGCGCGAACCTACGAAAATCGCCGCGCGGCAACGCAGGGCGATGAGCTCGGTCGGGGGATAGGGCCCGCTTCGCCCGCCGGCCCGTAAATTGTATCATCCAGTGTGGAGCGTGAGTGCCCGTTGCCGCGTGCGATGGGCTTGTAATAAGAGGAGAGCCATGTCGAAGCAAGCGGTCGTTGGAATCTTGGCGCATGTCGATGCCGGCAAGACCACGCTGGCCGAGGCCATGCTGTTCAACGCGGGCCGCATTCGCAAGCGCGGCCGCGTGGACGATGGCGATTCGCACCTGGACACTAATGCGATCGAGCGCGAGCGCGGCATCACGATTTTCTCGTCGCAAGCCGTGCTCGACCATGGCGATACCCACGTCATGCTCGTGGATGCACCGGGGCATGTCGATTTTTCTGCCGAGGCGGAGCGCACGTTGCGCGCGCTGGACTACGCGATTTTGGTTGTGGGTGCCAACGATGGCGTGCAGGGACATACCGAAACCCTGTGGCGCCTGCTTGCGCGCTATGACATCCCGACGTTCATCTATATCAACAAAATCGATTTGGAGAATCCCGGCCGCGATGTTTTGCTGGCACAACTTGGGCAACGTCTTTCTGAGGGGTGCCTGGATGCCAACGAACTACTGGCGGGTGGCGTCGTTCAGGAGGACGCTGCTGCGTTGGACGAAGCAGCGCTCGAGGAGTTTCTTGAGGCGGGTGAGCTTTCCGTCGCGACGCTGTCGCGCATGGTTGCCGAGCGCAAGCTCTTTCCCTGCTTTGCCGGCTCGGCGCTCAAGGACCAAGGCGTGGACGAGCTGCTAGATGGCATGTGTACACTGATGCGTGAACAGGCGTGGCTCCTGGAGTTTGCCGCGCGCGTCTACCGCGTGAGCCGCGGGGATCGCGGTGAGCGCTTGGCTTGGGTTAAAGTGACCGGCGGCACGCTGCATGCCAAGCAGATGATTAACGGACGTTCCGGTGCCGAGGCGTGGGAGCAGAAGGTCGACCGGGTACGCATCTATAACGGCGAGAAGTATGAGCTTGCCCAAGAAGTTGCTGCTGGCGGTATTTGTGCCGTGACGGGTCTTGCACACGTTCGCCCAGGGGACGCCCTGGGCGCGGAGCCCGCGGGCGATGCGCCCGTCATTGCGCCAGTTCTCACCTATACGGTGCTTCCGGGCGAACACGATGTCCACGCCGTGTTCAAAGCACTGACTGAGCTGGCGGACGAAGACCCCATGCTCGGCGTAAGCTGGAATACGCATCTTGAGCAGATTCATTTGCAGTTGATGGGCGCCGTGCAACTCGAGGTCGTGCAGCGGGTGTTGGCAGATCGCTTTGGTCTTTCGGTTGCGTTTGAGTCTGGCGGCATTCTCTATAAGGAGACTATTTCGCAGCCGGTCGAGGGCGCGGGCCACTTTGAGCCACTGCGCCACTATGCCGAGGTGCATCTGCGCTTGGAGCCGTTGCCAGCGGGTTCGGGCGTGCAGTTTGGCACCGTGACCTCGACCGACGAGCTCGATCTTAACTGGCAGCGTTTGGCACTCACCAACGCCATGGAGCGCGATCACCTGGGCGTGCTGACCGGCTCTCCCATCACCGATGTGCGCATTACGCTCACGGGCGGCCGTGCGCATGCCAAACACACCGAGGGCGGCGATTTTCGCCAGGCCACGTACCGCGCGATTCGGCAGGGGCTCATGCAGGCGCGTGAGGCGGGTGCGGCGGTGCTGTTGGAGCCGTGGTACCACTTTGAGCTCGAGGTGCCGGGGGAGTGCGTGGGTCGTTCGTTGTCGGATGCCACGCGTATGGGTGCCGAGTACGAGCCGCCGGAGATGACGGACGACCGCGCCAAGCTCATGGGCAGCGTGCCGGCATCCGAAGTGCAGGATTACGCGCTGGAGGTGGCTGCCTATACGAGTGGCCGCGGGCATCTGTACCTGGAGTTTGCCGGCTACGCGCCCTGTCATGATGCTGAGCGCGTAATTGAGGCGGCCGCCTATAAGCCCGAGGCCGATCTGCCCAATACGCCCGACTCGGTCTTCTGCTCTCATGGCGCCGGCTACACCGTCAAGTGGCACGACGTCCCCGCCGCGGCGCACGTAAAGGTCGATCCCGCCACCTTCCGCCCTTGGCGAGCAGCCGATGCCGAATTCTTTGGCCACATGTGACAAAGGGATAGCTCCCTTGTCACATGCTATTGGTATAACTCAGTATAAGTTGGTATAACTATTACCAGGGTTTGCCAATCCGAGGAGGCCGACATGAATCTCAATCCCTTTAAGCCAACGGCAGGCAAGCGGCCTCCGATACTCATCGGTCGCGAGTCTGCCATCGAAGATTTCGAGGAAGGGCTCGATAATGGCGCCGGAGCGCCGGGCAGGCTCATGCTCATTACGGGAAACCGCGGCTGCGGCAAGACGGTTCTCCTGCGGGAGCTGCAACGTCTAGCCAATGAGCGCGGATGGGCGGTTGTCTCCGATTCCGCTTCGCTTGGCTTATGCGACCGCTTGGCCGATGCGCTTCGCTCGAATAAACCCGTTGTGACGTCAATGGAGTTCGGTCCGTCGTTTGGCCGGATGTCGGTTGAGGCGGCGCGGGCAAAAGGCGAGACGTTGCGAGGACTGGTCAACGAGCGCCTCAAGAGGCTCGGTCCAGGCAAGGGCATACTGTTTGCGATTGACGAGGCGCAATCGGCGTCTATCGAGGAACTGGCGGCTCTTGCCGTTCTCTATCAGCAGGTGCTCGGAGATCAGGATGCCACGGGCTTGCCCGATAGCGACCAGCGCGGTCTTGCGCTGGCGTTCGCCGGCTTGCCCAGTATGGTTGACGATCTGCTCGAAGAGCCGAGCGTGACGTTTTTGCGGCGTGCTCAGCAGCGTACGTTGGGGGCGATATCTTTGCCCAAGGTGCGCGATTCGTATATCCAGACGGTCAAAGACGCTGGTCTTTGCGTTGATGCGGAGACGGCGGACCTTGCGGCGCACAAGAGTATGGGCCATCCCTATATGGTTCAGCTGGTGGGCTATTACATGTGGCGCTCTGCTGTCCGACGCAACTCGCAGGTCATTGAAAGGTGCGATGTCGAGGATGGCCATGCGGATGCCGTCTCCGAGTTCTACGAAGCGGTCGACGCGCCCCTGTATTATGGATTGCGCAGTCCGCAACGCCTCTTTATCGAGGCCATGGCGGTTGACGAGGGTAAACCGACGCGTATGGCGGATATCATTGAGCGCTGCGACCGTACTCAGAGTTGGGCGAGTAAATATCGTGCAAGCCTGATTCGCGAGCGCGTCATCGAGGCTGCCGGATACGGCCTCGTCCGGTTTACCGTGCCCATGCTGGGCACGTACATTCGCGATCGCATTTTATGGCACGAGTAGGGTGATAAAGGTGACGGAACAGAAGATGAGCCCGCTGGCTATCGAGGTGCGTGGCGCGCGTGTACATAACCTCAAGGACATCGATATCGATATTCCGCTGGGAAAGCTCGTGGGTATTGCCGGCGTGTCGGGTTCGGGCAAGAGTTCGCTGGCGCTGGGAGTTCTTTATGCCGAGGGCTCGCGCCGCTATCTGGAGGCGCTCAGCACCTATACCCGCCGTCGTCTGACGCAGGCCGAGCACGCCCAGGTGGACGAGGTACTGCATGTGCCGGCGGCACTCGCATTGCACCAGCGCCCCAGCGTGCCGGGCGTGCGCTCGACCTTTGGTACCATGACCGAGCTCAACAACAGCCTGCGTCTGCTCTTTAGCCGTTGTGCCCATCACGTGTGCCCGCATTGCGGGGCGCGTTTGGAGCCGAGCCTTAACGTGGCTGCGGGCCTGTCGCTCACGTGTCCTGCGTGCGGTCGCGAGTTCTACGCGCCGGGTGCCGAGGATTTGGCTTTCAATAGCGGTGGTGCATGTCCCACCTGCGGCGGCACCGGTGTCATGCGCGAGGTGGACGAAGCGAGCCTGGTGCCCGACGAGTCAAAGACTATCAACGAGGGCGCAGTGCTTCCCTGGGGTACGCTCATGTGGGACCTGATGAAACAGGTGGCCGGCGAGATGGGCGTACGCACCGACGTGCCGTTTAACCAGCTCACGCCTCAAGAGCGCGACATCGTGTTCCATGGTCCGGCGGTTAAGAAGCACATTCTCTACGTTCCCAAAAACGGCGACGGCGCCACGCCGCTCGACTTTACCTATTACAACGCCATCTATACCGTCGAGAATGCGCTCGCCAAGGTTAAGGACGACAAGGGCCTCAAGCGCGTTGCGCGCTTTTTACGCGAGGGGCCATGCCACGATTGCGGTGGCACGCGTCTCTCCGAGGCGGCACGCCAGCCCCAGGTGCGCGGTATCAATCTGGCGCAGGCGGCGGCCATGACGCTTGGTGATGCGATTGAGTGGGTGCGCGGGGTGCCCGCATCCTTGCCGACCGAGATGCAGCCCATGGCAGCGGATATCTGCGATTCATTTTTGGGCGCGGCCCGTCGTCTGGTCGACCTGGGTCTCGATTACCTTTCACTCGATCGCGCCGGTGCCACGCTCTCTACGGGCGAGCGTCAGCGTGTGCAGCTCGCCCGCGTGGTGCGCAATCGATCGACGGGCGTGCTTTATGTGCTGGACGAGCCTTCGATCGGCTTGCATCCTGCCAATGTCGACGGCTTGGTAGGCGTGATGCGCGATCTGGTGGATGACGGCAACACCGTGGTCGTTGTCGACCACGATACGCGCGTACTGGCGGAAGCCGATTATCTGGTCGAGATGGGCCCCGTTGCCGGAGCAGGCGGCGGTAATGTGATTGCCGCTGGCACGGTGGACGAGGTTGAACAATCGCAGGGCAGCCGCATCGCTCCGTTTTTGCGTGCAGAGTCCAAGCGCTTGCGTCCGCAGGTGACTGACGACGAAATGTTCGATCAGGGCCACATCCGCATGGCAACCGAGGCCATCCATACCGTCAAACCGCTCGAAGTCGATATTCCGCGCGGCCGTCTCGTTGCGGTGACGGGCGTTTCGGGTTCGGGCAAGACGACGTTGGTGCTCGAGACGCTTATCCCGGCGCTTAAGGCGCAGGCAGCTGGCGAGCGCCTGCCAAAACATGTGCGCTGGGTCGATGCCGAAGGCATTGCCCGCGCCAACCTGATTGACGCTACGCCCATTGGCGCCAATGTTCGCTCGACGGTGGCAACCTATGCCGACATCCATGACGAGCTGCGTCGCGCCTTCGCCCGCACGCCCGAGGCCAAGGCGGCCGGCTACAAGGCGGGCGCCTTTAGCTACAACACTGGCACCTTGCGGTGCCCTACGTGCGACGGCACGGGCTCGATATCGCTCGACGTGCAGTTTTTGCCCGATGTCGAGATCGTCTGCCCGACATGTCGCGGCTCACGTTATGCAGACGCTGCTTCGCATATCCATCGCGAGGGCAAGGACGGGAGCCTACTTACGTTGCCGCAGCTCATGGACATGAGTGTGGATGAGGCGCTCGACGCCACGGTGGGGCTCAAGAAAGTTCAGGTGCGTTTACAGACCTTGCACGACCTGGGCTTGGGCTATCTCACGCTTGGTGAGCCCACGCCGGCGCTCTCGGGCGGCGAGGCTCAACGTCTTAAGCTCGCGAGCGAGATGGGTCGCGTGCAGGATGATGCCGTATTCGTATTTGACGAGCCCACGATTGGCCTGCATCCGCTCGATGTTCAGGTGTTGCTGAGTGTGTTTGATGGCCTTGTTGCCAAGGGCGCCACGGTTATCGTGATCGAACACGATCTCGACCTTATCCGCAATGCCGATTACGTGATCGACATGGGTCCGGGCGGTGGCGACGCGGGCGGGCAAATCGTCTGCGCCGGCGCGCCGGGCGACATCGCGGCCTGCTCCGCAAGCATCACCGGCCGCTACCTATAGACAATGAGGCAAAGGGACAGTCCCTTTGCCTCATTGATGCCTATTTCACGCATTGAGCCGCGAGATAGTCGCGGAAGAATGGCAATTCAAATGCGACGAGCCCTCGTCCTCGCTCCCCGATGATGCCGGCATCTATCATGCGGCGTCGGTAGCGGGAGACCTGCTGCGGCGAACGCTTAAGGCGCTCGACAAGGTCAGCGGTGGTGGATTCTTCCTCGTCATCGAGCATGGCGATGAGGAATCGCTTGTCCTCTGCCGTGAGTTCCCGATAAGTTGCCGCGAGGATTCGGTCGTCCATCTCGTCGCGCGCGATTTTGATTCCCAGGTCAAAGTCGCGTGACGAGATTTCCTTCGAATCGCTTGTGAGATCCCAGGCACGGTAGCCTACGAGTTGCAATAAGAAGGGAAAACCAGAGATCGAGCGAACGGCTCTATCGATTCCCTCGGCATCTGCCAGGCGATCGTTTTCCTGGATCGTGCGAATCAAGGCCTCGCGTACGTCATAGTCGGCAATGCGACCCAGATGATATTGTTGGGCGCGGCGAAGGAACGAGACCGTCTTGTGGTTCAGCAACGTAGAGACGTTGTTGGGAAGTCCCGCCATGAGCAGGGCGACGCGTTTCCCATCGGTCACAAAGTGCTGATACGTTGCTGCGAGCTGAATCATCTCGTCGAGTGTCGGGTCCACCTCGTCAACCGTGACGAGCAGACCGGTGCCCGCCTCGTTGAGCTGGTCGATGATGTCGCTCATGCGATAACGCCAAGTTGAGGCATCGTGAACGCGATTGACCTCAACGCTGCCGAGCGGTGCAATTCCGAGACCGGTGACTTCGAAGTGGTTGGACGAGTCGATGAGATGGGCTGCGGCACGTTTCGTCCCGAACTCGATTTCCTCAAGCATTCCCGGGAGCGCGGTCGTCTTTACGGCTATCCAGCCGTGGGATTCCGCCCTTGTCGCGAGCGACGACATGAGAGCGGTTTTACCGGTTCCACGCGCGCCTGAGAAGATAGAGGTCAATTCTGGGCGCCTGCGCTGGCTCAAGAAGGCACGGTCCAAATCCCGAATAATCTGTTGTCTGCCAGCGAGATGGGCAGGAACCTCACCAAAACTGGGGGTAAACGGGTTCTCGAGATATTTCACAATGCCCTCCTTTAGCGTCTCGGGTTAACTTCATTTTATTCTAGTTAATTTCAGTTAAAAGTGATTATTTTCAGTTCAAAGCATCTGGTTGGCATCGCGCGTTATCGAAGTGATGCTTGAATAACTTACGTTGTAGCTCGAAAATGGGCTCAACCCATTCGCGAAATTTGCACGCCCTATTGTGAGTGGGCTCTCAAATGAGCTGATGCTGCCATCGTGCGGCTGATAGGGGCAATCATGAAAAACAGTATCTATGGGTATGCTCGAGTTTCGTCAGCAGATCAGAACCTGGATCGCCAACTGGATGCGCTGGAGCGGTTTCCGGTCCAAACGAATTTGATCTACGCTGACAAAGCGAGCGGAAAGGACTTCAGACGTCCTCAGTACCAGCGTCTTCTTCGTCGTCTGCGCGAAGGGGACGTTCTGGTGATTAAGAGTATCGACCGATTAGGCCGCGACTACCGTGAAGTTCTCGATGAATGGCGTCGCATAACGATGGGCAAACGCGTTGCCATCGTGGTGCTCGATATGCCATTACTTGATACACGCGAACAGCCCAATGGGATTACGGGGACTTTTATTGCCGACCTAGTGCTTCAGGTTTTGAGCTACGTGGCTCAGGTGGAGCGCGAAAACATAAAGCAGCGCCAGGCGGAGGGTATCGCGTCGGCGCGTCTGCGGGGTGTGAGATTTGGGAGACCGACGCTCGAACGTCCGGATAGCTACCGCGATGTCATCAAATCATTCGAAGGAGGTGAGGTTACGAGGCAAGAGGCCGCAATGCTTTTGAACGTTAGCGCATCGACGTTTGATCGTTGGAGACGGGCGGACGCGAACGGATATGACCGTTCGCCGTCTGCCCGTCCTCTTTAGCTAGACATTTTGACGAGGGAATTTATTGCACAGGGCCCACTCCTTCCCTCGATGTTTATCCAGTTCACGCCCTTGAGTCAAATAGTGCCACCGCGTCGCCAATTCGTCTGCTATTTGACGAGGGGGGCTAGATATCGTGTTTTGTATTTAAAGGAGGACAAGATGAAAAGGCATTATGGGATGGCTGTGGCGATCTCGCTATTTGCGACGGTGTTCTGTGGGGCACTTCTGCTGAGCGGCTGTTCACAGGTTGAGAAGAAAAACGATGGGCCTGATTATGCCGATGAACGCGCAATGGCCGTGATTGCTCAAGGCTATCAAAAGCGGTCGGATTACCTTGAATCACTGGGAGAGGATGCTGATCTGGGCTCTAATAAAGTTCGAAAAGAGGCAATTAAAACCGAGATCGATAACGACAAAGAACTCAAAAAGGCGTCATTTAAAGACACTAAGATGCAAGAAGACGTCATTGCCTATCTCAATCTGCTTGATAATCAGCTTGATGTTGTCAAGAAGTATGCGGAATCGGATCCCAAGTACTACGACGAATGGGAAAAGGCCTATGACGCACGATCTGCACAGCTTAAGAAACTGGTTGATCGGTATGACTTGACGGTCGATGACGAGTATCGAGATGCGTTTGACGAGCTAATCAAGAACGGTAGGACCGTGGAGGAAAAGACGCATAATGATGAAGCTATCAACGGCCTGCTCTCATCGGCGACCTTTGAGAAAAGTGACGACGGCTACGGCCTCTATACGTACACTGCAATCGTCGAAAACACCTCTGACATATCGTTCGAAAACGTTTTTCTAAATGTTGCCCTTTACGATGCCGATGGTGTAAGGGCGGAAGAATGCTACGCAGATACATCCGCCTGGGCGCCTGGCGAGAAGGTGAAGTTTGAGGTAATGAGTGAGGTTGACGCTTCAAGGGTTGCACCAACTGTATCGAGCTACAGCGTCAAGGAATAATTCGCGGGAATTGGAAAGAATGCGCGACCGTTTTCTCCGAACGGTCGCGTTTTGCATTAAGCCGTTGACAGAATGATCCGTGCCGTCATGTACACGATGGAAGATGATGGAGAAGTCAGGCCCATAAAAGAAAGGCGAAGCAGGATGACAAAAACAAACTTGTTTACAACAATAACGCAAAAGCTAATCTTTGGCGGTTTGCTGGCTGTTACGGCCGTGGCGACTGCCGGGTGTATCTGGATGTATTTGACACGTAATCCTACAACGATCACCGATGATTCGATTCGCGAGGAGATCGCGCCGGTCGTAAAGCTTGTGACGTACGAATATAACTTCACGCAGCTGCTCTCAATCGATGAAGCGGGGAATCCGCTTGGATGGGAAAACCCCTTTACGTCTAAGCGATATGTCGCAACGATTGACGGCAAGGCTGACATCGGGATCGATGCCGATAAAATGAAGATTGAAATCAAGCGGGTTGATATGAACGACGAGAACTCAGAGGTCAAGAGCGTAAAGGTTACATTGCCTCACTCGGAAATTACCTCTTTCTCAACAGACCCCAATACACTGAAAAAATATGTTGAGGACAATGGTTTTCTGAACTGGAATCAAGTAAGTACGGACGATCTGAACGGTTTGTTGAAACAGGCGAAGAAAGAGCAGACCAAGAAGGTTGAAGAGAGCGATATGCTCAAAGAATCTGATGATAGAGCCAGCGGATTGATCGAAAAGCAGGTCAAAGCCCTATGCGGTGACGATGTCGATATTAACGTTACGTTTAAGTAAGGGTGAATAGTGTGTCTGATAAACGACAACAGTTTGGTGAGGCAGAGCCCGAAAAGCAGCGGAAGCCGGGTGTCGGTTCTTCTTCGCTGGAGAACATAATGTTTGGAGCATTAAATGGCGCGCAAAACGCCATTATGGATGTGGTCAAGGAGACCCAAAAGAAATCGAGTGAATTGGCGGACGCCGCTAGCCCGTTGGCGGATAATGCGCTTAAAGGTATTACTGACTTTGCAAATGGGATTGCTTCTGCAACTGCAGTCGCGGCGAATGAACGCTACAGTGCAAAGCGACAAGAGCAACTCGGCCTGTCATCGACGCTCGTTGACGATAACGGTGATTGGGTGTTGCCCGATCCGTTACTGACCAATCGAGAGCTTGCCGAGCTTGAGGTATTGACCGAGCAATACGAAAAGATGGTGGCGCCTTCAAAGCTTAAACAGCTGACCGATATGGCTGGGTTAAAGATACCTGAGAATCTTCGCACCGCCGTTGGAGATGCGGTCGATGAGCTTACAAGTGAGATTCAACAACAAGAGCTATATGCACAGGTTATGAAGCAGGTTGTCGATGGTTTCAAGGCTATCGAGGAGCAGGCTGCCAAGTACAGCGTTACTGAGGCGCAGATTGTTGAGGCCGCAAACACCACTCTTGAAGACGTTACTATCCGTTCGATTGACGAGTTATTCATGCTTCGCAGTTTTGACGTCGCGAGGATTGCGGCAGGTGAGAACGGTAGACACTTGCTGCTTGCGGCGACCGAGGGTGCGGTGACGGGTGCTCCGGGGTTTGCCGGCCTGCCCTTCAATATCGTATTCAGCATGTTTCTCTATTATCGCGCTGTGCAGTCGGTTGCCATGATGTACGGATTTAACGTTAAAGAGGATCCGGCTGAAATGGTCATTGCGGGCGATGTGTTTTCAAACGCGATGGCTCCGTCTGCAGGCTCTGCTGATGGCATGGCTGTCGCAATCGGTAAAGTGATGCTTGTAGCCGAGATGGAGGGTGTGAAGCAGACGGTCAAGAAAGGCTGGACGGCAATGGCGGCACGGGGCGGTGCGGCTATGCTTGTCACGCAGATTCGCGCCCTTGCTAATGTCGCTGCGCGTAAGGCACTCGAGAATGCCGGCAAGAAGTCGCTCGAGAATAGTGTTTTCAAAAACGTACTCGAACAAATTGGCAGGAATATCACTCAAAAATCTCTCGGCAAGGCCATTCCCGTGTTTGGCGGCGTTGTTGGCGCCTTGTTTGATGTCTCACAGATGAATCGTGTTTTGCAATATGCCAACATCTTCTACCATAAGCGGTTCATCATTGAAAAACAGGAGCGTATTGCAAGACTTGTCGGTGTGGAGACTGCCTCCGTGAGCGGTGGGGTTGAGATTTGCTCCGCAGAAGGATAGCCGGCCGCGTTCTTTGGTGACTGAGGGCCTTGGCGGCGTTTGGTGTAAATCGGTGTAGGTCGGGCGCGGACGTCATTGAACGTTGCGACCACACTCGGGGTTGGGCGAGTGCCTTCGCGATCGCGTGCTGTGGCACGGATATGACCTTGTTGCCAAGGGCGTCACAGTTATCGTGATCGAGCATGACCTCGACCTTATCCGTAACGCCGATTACGTGATCGATATGGGCCCGGGCGGTGGCGACGCCGGCGGGCAAATCGTCTGCGCCGGCGCGCCGGGCGACATCGCAGCCTGCTCCGCAAGCATCACCGGCCGCTACCTATAACCGAATGCGACAACGAGACAGTCCCTTTATCACATTCCCGGAAAGCCTGTTTGGCGTAGGGCCTCGTAGAGGACGATGGCGGCGCTGTTGGAGAGGTTGAGTGCGCTGATGCGGTAGTCGTCCGGATTGACGAAGTTGCCGCAGATATCCTGCCGAAGGATGGCCTCGTGGCCGTCCTCGGTATGTCCCAGCGATTCCTCGTGAGCTTCCCATGCCTCGGCGTTGTCAAGCGAATCGCAATCGCGCAGCATCGGGATGCGCTCGCAGCGCTCGGGCGCCGTGGCAAGCAGTGGCTCGGGAATACCCGAGCTCTCGCTGCCAAAGACCAAGTAGTCTCCATCGCGGTAGGTACTCTGCGCATAGGTGCGGCGTGCCTTTTTGGTCAGCAGATGCAGGCTACCATCGGCAGGGGAGAGGTCGTTGCGCGCAAGAAAATCCTCCCAGCTGGCATAGGTCGTCACGTCCAAGTTTTGCCAGTAGCCCAGTCCGGCGCGACGCACCGTCTTGTCGTCGAGCGAAAACCCCAGCGGCTCCACCAGATGCAGGCGGGCGCCGGCAACCACGCAGGTGCGGCCGATATTGCCCGTATTGGCCGGAATCTCGGGCGCGTACAGCACGATGTTGAACATGAATCTCCTTGGCTCAGAACGAAAAACCACCACGAAGGGCACCTTCGTGGTGGTTTGGCGGTTACGTAGGCGGAAAAATGCCCGCTTGGATAAACCTAGGCGCGGTGCCAGTCGGTCAGACAGGCATCAAGGGAGGCGATGAGTGCATCCTTGTCCATGTGACGGCCGATGATGCACAGGCTCGTCATGCGGTCGCCCGTCTCGTCGTCCCAAATCTGCATGATCTCGGGGTTCTCGTCGATGATCTTCTGCTTCTCGCCCTCGGGCGCCGAATCGACAAACAGGCCGTTCTCCATTAAGCGCATCTGGTGGCCCGCCTGCTCGAACATGTAGCACATGTCCGGATTGCCGGTCTGCCACAGCGGACCCTTGACGCGGATGACCTCGTCGGGCCACTCCTGCTCAACAAAATCGGTGAACTTCTGCAGGTCAAACGGCTTGCGGCGCGAGTACACAAAGGTCTCGATGTCGTACTCGAGCACCTCGGGGTCGTCGTGCTCCTCGGGATGCTCCATGGCCTCGATCCAAGCGGCGGAGTTGTAGGCGCGCATAAAGTCGAAGCGGCCGGTATCGAGCAGCTCCTCCATGGGGACCTCACCGTTTTGGGCCTCGACGATCACGGCGTCTTTCTGCAGGCTGCGCACGATGGCCTTGAGCTCGGCGATCTGCTCGGGCGTCACGGTATCGGTCTTGTTGAGGATCAGCGTGGAGCAGAACTCGATCTGCTGGATGAGCAGGCTCTCGATGTCGTCCTCGTCGATATCCTCGGCCAGCAGGTCGCGACCGCCGTTGAACTCGTCGTACATGCGGGCGCAGTCGACCACGGCCACGATGTTATCGAGCGCGAGCTTGGGCTCGCCGCCCACCTTGGCCTCGTCGCAGAAGCTCGAGATGGTGTAGGCGATGGGGATAGGCTCACAAATACCCGATGCCTCGATGATGATGTAGTCGAACTTGCCCGAATCGGCGATGCCCTGCAGCTGGTTGGCCAGGTCATCCGAAAGCGTGCAGCAGATGCAGCCGTTGGTGAGCGGGATGAGGTCGTCGGTCTCGGAAAGGCCGCCGTCGGCGATAAGGCTGGCGTCCACATTGATCTCGCCGATATCGTTGACGATTACGGCGGCGCGGATGCCGCCGTCGTTAGCGAGGATGTGGTTGAGCAGTGTGGTCTTGCCGGCACCGAGGTAGCCGGTAAGCATGATGATCTTCACGGGTTTGTTGGGCATGTGCCCTCCTTTGTTAGACATGGCTTACAGTTGAATATTATGCCAAACGCTCGCTCTTATACCCACGCGCTGGCAAATAACACAGGCTACTCCCAGGCTCCCCATACATCGGGGCAATAACCGACGGTGGCCTTTTTGCCGTTGCGTACGATGGGCTCGGCTAGAACCTGCTGGTTCTCGAGCAGTTTGTCGAAGCGCTGACTGGGGGTAAGGTGCTGAATGAGCGCGAGCGTCTCTTCGTCCTTGGCCTTGGGGTTGAGCAGCTTGTCGATGCCGCCGACCGCCTGCATCACGCTCGTGAGCTCGCCCTTGCTCATCTCCTTTTCCTTAAGGTCGATAAACTGCACCTTAATGCGGCGCTCCTTAAAATAACGCTGCGCCTTCTTGGTGTCGAAAGACTTTTTGGTGCCAAAAATCTGGATATTCATGTTCCGCCGTTCTACCTGATGAAGTTGGTGCGCTCGCGATCGGCTTCGGGGGCTTCGATGCCGACGGCTTTTCCTGCCTCGATACAGCGCAGGAGCCAGGCCATGTTTTTGCCGATGTTTCGCATGGTGGCAAGGCCCTCGGCGTCCCCATCGGCGTCGCCGGGCACGCAGCCAAACACGTTGTTCCAGTACGTGGACGCTACCACAGGCATCTGGTTGATGGTGAAGTACTTGTTGAGTACGTCGAAGGTCGTCGACGTGCCGCCGCGACGGGCAACGGCGACGGCAGCGCCCGGCTTGTGTGCAAAGGCCTTGCTGCCGGCATAGAAGGCGCGATCGAGGGCCGAAAGGATGCGGCCGCTGGGGTGCGCATAGTAGACGGGTGAGCCAAAGACAAAGCCATCTGCCTGCTCGGCGGCAGCGATGAGCTCGTTCACCACGTCGTCGTCAAAGGTGCAGCGTCCGCCAAGCTTGCCGCACTGACCGCAGCCGATGCAGTCGCGAATGGGCTTGGCGCCCAGCTGAAACACCTCGGTATCAATGCCTTCCGCATTGAGCTGCTCGGCGACCTCGGCGAGTGCGCGGGCGGTGTTGCCGTTTGCCTTGGGGCTGCCATTGACCAAAAGAACCTTCATCACAAACTCCCTCTGCTGTCGGTGACTTCTGCGGAGGATTATCGCACGAGAGGGTAGATGACGTGGGGCGCGATGTGAAACGGCTTGTGTTTCACATCGCGCCCCACAACGCTAGTCCAGCTTGGTGCCCGGTACTTGCGGTGCCTCTTTAAGCAACGCTTTGAGCTCGTTCAAAATGGAAACGGGCTGACGGTCGACGCCGTCCAGATGGAGCGTGGCCACGCGAATGGGCGGCTGATATTCAAGCGAGCCGATGAGCACGGGAGAACCCAGGAACCGTTCGATGTCGCTTGCGATCTCGTCGATCGCCTCGGGGCCGAGCTCATCGAAGAGTGCCACGAACATCGGCCCCGTCGAGCGGAACAGGCGGCCCTTGCCGCGCGAACAATCCATGAGGCAGGCGGCGCTTTCGGCGAGCACGCGGTCGCCTGCATCGAATCCAAAGCGGGCATTGACCTCGGCGATATCGTCGACCTTAATGGCAATAAAGCCTGCCTCGTGCGGCACGTGGCGCATCTCTCCAATAGCGTTGACCAGTGCGTGGACATCGCCCAGGCCCGTTACCGAGTCGGTCGTATCTGCCAAGCTTCGGTTGATGATAATGCCCACATACATGCCGGGCTCGGTATCGGTGCCGTCCAAGCGGTAGCCCGTGCAGTCGCAAAGCACGTATTTTCCGGTGGCATCCATTACGCGATACTGCATGTAGTGGAAGTGCCACGTGCCGTTTATCACCATGTCGAGCTCGACACGTACGTTGTCGCGGTCCTCGGGATGAACGCGGGCGAGCCACATGTCGAGTGAGTTAAAAGGGTGCTGGGAGGGCAGGTCAAAATCGCGCACGGCGTTAACCGACCATTGCGATTCTCCCGTATCGAGATTGAGGATAAACGGATAGCGCGTCTCGGAGCTCATGGAGATCGCTTGGAACACCCGGTCGTTGCAGGGAAGCTGATCGACGATTGGGCGTTGCGGCGCGTCATCGTCTTTCGGTTGCTGCACACGATGCATAAGCTTATAGCGATACATCTTGCGATCGGCATCCATTGTCATCTGGCGACGCGTGTCGCCAGCAAGTGGATCGACGCGCGAGCAGCCAAAGCTAAAGCTGCCGATCATGGGCGCCTTGCCACCTGAGCTCGCCTCGATCAGCCTGGTACGTACCTGCTCCAAGCGCTGCTCGAGTTCAATCTCGTTTGCGGAGAGCGAGATGAGCACAAACTCGTCTCCACCGATACGGAACAGCATCTCATCGTGCTCCATGGTTTCGGAGAGCGTGCGGCAGATGCTCAGAATATAGCGATTGCCTTCGGCGTGGCCAAACCTATCATTGCAATGCTTGAGATGGTCGATGTCAATATAGGCGCAGGTGAAGGGGTCGCCTTTGCGCCAGAGTTGCTCGACGTGACGGTCGAATCCGTTGCGGTTGCCCAAGTTGGTGAGCGGATCGATATAGGCGTTGCGCTCAAGCAGCTGGCGCTCTTGTTGCAGGATGGCATGCGTCTTTTGCAGTTGCTCGCCAACGGCGCGTAGCCCAGCAGGCAGCGCGGCAACATCGAGTTCGGCGGTCGAGACGCCGTTCGCAAGTCGCTGAAGATAGGCAATAATCGATTGCTCGCCCAGGCGATACGACTCGTTCATGATGGATAACCTCCTTGGGCGGAACAACGGTTTGTATCATATCCCCAATTCGGTTTGAATTGGGGATATAAGTTAGCTAATGGAGACAAATATCCCCTTCGACGGTGGCGTTTTGCGCGCGAGCGTATCAGTTGTTATTGCCGCCATCGAGCAATGCCTCAAAATCCTTCGCCTGCATGGGGCGGTAGTAGAGGAAGCCCTGAGCGTAGCGGGCGCCCATTTGTCGTAGCATGTTCGCCTGCTCATTTGTCTCGACGCCTTCGACCACGACGGGCAGATGGAGCGACTGCGCCATTTCGAGCATCGATGAAATGATTTGCGTGCTGCGGCCTTGATCGCGGTCGGTGGGCACAAAGGTGCGGTCGAGCTTGATGACGTCGACGTTGACGTTCTTGAGCATCGCGAGCGTGGACTGGCCGGTGCCAAAATCGTCCATGTAGGTCGAGAAGCCACGGGTGTGCAGATCCGCGGTCAGCTTATCCACGGCCTCGGACTCTCCGGTATAGGCGGTCTCGGTGATCTCGATGTGCATGAGTTCGGGCGGCAGGTTGTACTGGGCGGCGAGCGACCCCATATGCTCGGCGACATCGCAGGCAAGAATGTCTACGCGCGACACATTGAGGGAAATCGGAACCACGCGAAGTCCTCGATTGAGGCGCTCGCGGAGCCACATGGCGACGCCCTGCCAAACATATTTGTCGAGCGTCACTACAAAGCCGCTTTCCTCGAGTGCGGGGATAAACGTTGCGGGCGAAATGAGAGAGCCGTCCTTGTTAATCCAGCGGGTGAGTGCTTCGGCGCCAATAATCTCGCCGGTTTCCATATCGACCTGGGGCTGAAGATAGTACGTGATGCGACCATTTGACAGCGCGTACTGGAATTCGGTCAGCGTGCGGTTGAACACGATTTCGCGCTTGTACTCCTCGGGGCAAAAAATGGCAATGCGCTCCTTAAAGTCGTTTTTTGCGCGCCGATTGGTAAACATGGCCTTTGCCTGCGCATCGATGGTGATCTCCTCATTGGAATCGATGGGGTAAACGCCCATGGACGGCCAAAAACCTACGCCGCCATCATACCTGGCTACTGCCTCGCGAACGCGGTTGTAGATTTGATGGACGGTGATGTGCTTAAAGGGGATGAGTACGCAAAAGTCATCTTGGCCCCAGTACCCTGCGACGCCCATGTCGGCATTCTCGATGTCCTTGAGGACCGTGCCCACATCGGCAAGCAGGCGGTCGCCTTCGGCCTGTCCATACCATTCGTTAAACAGGCGCATGTGGCCCATGTCGACCGTGGCGATGCACCAGGCGCCGTCGCGTCTTGCCTCGAGAAAAGCGTTGGCGCGCCGCATAAACTCGCTGGGTCGATAGAGACCCGTGAGCGAGTCGATACGTTCGGCGATGGCGCTTTTGCGCTCAGCCTCGGGTATGGGGAGGCTGTCGTTGGGAACAAGCCCGCCGGCCGTGCGAAGGCGACGGTTGAGTTCGCCTAAAACGGCGGTCGCTTGATGGGTTAAGTGCTCGTAAAAGGCCGGGACGACAAGGCAGACGGGAGTAATGGTGTCGCCTGCGATTCGAACAGGAGCGAAAACGGCCTCTTTAAGGTGGCGGGTCAGTTGCTCGAATGCCTCGTGGTCTAGGTCGTTGCTGAGCACGACGAACTGAACGCTTCGTGAACGGTAGACCCGGCTCCTGCCGCGAGTGATCGACAGCATACGGCCTGCGTATTCGGCAAGCATGTTGTCGACGGCCTCGGCCCCGTAGAGCTCGTTGAGCTTTGTCGTGCCACGAACGCGCACCGCTATAAGCCCTGTCTCGCAACGATCGCGGCGGCAGGCGTCGATGGCGTTGGCCAGCATGCGCTGCGTTCCGAGGCCTGTGGCGGCGTCGACGGTTTCGGCAAGTGAGTGGTTGACGAGCTCGCCGACATAGAGCGAGGGGACATTTCCGTCGCCGTCGATACGAAACCCGCGAGCACGGCAAAGGACGTAGTCGCCGACGGCGTTGCGCACACGATACTGCATAACTCGACGGTGTTTAGTGCCGTTATAGACTTGGTCGATGTCGTCGGTAAAAGCCTCAAGGTCATCGGGATGGACGCGCGTTTTCCAGTAATCGCTGCAGTTGTCTATATGCTCCGAAGGAAGACCGAGATCGCGCAAGGCACCTTGTGACCAAAGGGTGCGATGTTTGTCCAAGTTCTCGATAAAGAAATAGCGGCCCTCGTTGAGCATCGAAAAGGCGTC
The DNA here is from genome assembly GCA_048291725.1 of Collinsella sp. Classification (GTDB taxonomy): domain Bacteria; phylum Actinomycetota; class Coriobacteriia; order Coriobacteriales; family Coriobacteriaceae; genus Collinsella. The sequence goes on from DBEZXW010000068.1 coordinate 44,546, forward strand.
GAAAATACGATCGCTTATTTCGAAGTCATCGGCGTGGACTTGCGTGATATTGCGTCGATCGAGGTGCACGGCATGACGTAGCTTGTAGTCGTACATACGATGGTCGGCATCGAGCGTCATGCGATTGGGGGCTTCGCCCAGGGCGGGGTCGGCATGTGACACTCCGTAGCTAAACGAGTGGGGCATCTCGGAATCGTTGTTTTTGAGCAGGATCGTTCGGCAGTGTTCCAGACGTTCGGCGAGGTCGTCCTCGGTCGCAATCGTAGATAGGATGGCAAACTCGTCGCCTCCCAGACGAAATGCCGCCTCGTCTACCTTCATATACAGCTTGAGATAAAGGCTTACCTGCAAGATATAGCGGTTGCCCTCGTCATGGCCAAAGACGTCGTTGCAGTGCTTGAGATTGTCGATATCGATGAACGCCATGGTAACGGGGGTGTCCTGCTCCCAGAGCTCCTCGAGGGAGCGGGCAAAGCCGCCGCGGTTGCCAAGTCCGGTAAGCGGTCGGTAAAGGCGGTCCTAATCAGATCATCCTGACGCTCGAGAAGGTCGCGAACGGTCTTTCCGAGCGTTTCGGTGTAATTGCTGACAGTATCCATGTCGTAAGCGGCTTTCTGAGGTCGGGCGAATTGCGTCGGGCGAGCTCGTTGTGCACACGCATTGTTGTTCGGCGCTTTGCGTGTATCCAAGCCCCCGCCTCGCTGCGTTGTTGGGTTAATTTACCGGCTAATGTTCGCTGTTGATAACTGCTGAGTAGTATAAACAACAGTGCAGAATTATATATGGGTGCACATGCTGTGGGCGGCTATTATTCGACAAACGGTAGCGCGACGATGCGATGTCCGATAAAAATGCGACTGAGACGATATATGTTGACGGGTATACTTGTTCCGGTTTTAAACGCAGGAACGGAGATGGTCGCATGGCACAGCCGGATACGACGCGCACGGTGGGGCTCGCGCTCGAGGGAGGCGGCTACCGCGGTATGTATACGGCGGGCGTGCTCGACGTTTGGATGGAGCACGGTTTGACCTGCGACCATATGGTGGGTGTCTCGGCGGGCGCGGCGTTTGGCTACAACTTTAAATCGCGGCAGATCGGACGCGCCATTCGCTACAACAAGGCCTATTGTGCCGACAAGCGCTATGCGGGCGTAGCAAGCTGGCTGCGGACCGGCGACATGTTCAATGCCGATTTTGCCTATCACGAGGTGCCTATCGAGCGCGATCCCATTGACTTGGAGGCGTTTCGCGCCTGTCCCATGCGGTTTACGTGCGTGTGCACCGATATCGAGACGGGCAAGGCCGTCTACCACGACCTGCCCTATGGCGACGAGCGGGATATCGAGTGGATCCGGGCATCGTCGGCGATTCCTGTGGCGACGCGTCCCGTTGCTATTGACGGGCATAAGTATCTGGATGGTGGCGTGGCTGATTCTATTCCCAGTGCATGGCTGTTTGCGCAGGGGTATGACCGCAATATCGTGGTGCTCACGCAGCCGGCGGGCTTTGTGAAGCAGCCCAACAGCGTAATGCCCATGCTGCGTCGCGTGTTCCGTCACTATCCGGAGTTTGTCGCAGCGCTTGAGCATCGGCATGAGGTCTACAATGCCACGCTCGATGACTTGGCACGTCGCGAGGCTGCCGGCGAAATCTTTGTGGTGCGGCCGAGCGAATCGGTGAAGGTGCCGTCGCTGTGCCGCGAACCGGATGAGCTCGAGCGCATCTATCAGATCGGTTGTCGAGATGCGGAGGCGACTTTGCCGGCGTTGAAAGCGTATCTGGCGGGGTAAGGGTCGCATGCGGAAAGCGCATCTCGGAATGGAGGTCCAAACCGGGATGCGCTTTCCATTGCTGAAGATATGAGGCTGCGAATCAGCTGCTCGGCCTATGCCTATGCCTGCTGCCAGGTGTCGACAAGCTCCTTGGCGGCGGCGTAGGGGTCGTCGGCACTGCAGACGGCGCTAACCACAAAGAAGCCGTCGACGCCGGTGGCCTTGAGCTGCGGCAGGTCGGCCGTCTTGACGCCGCCGCCCACCACGATGGGCACGGGGCTTGCCGCATGGAGTGCGGCCAGGTCCTCAAAGCTCTTGGTGATGATGGAGCCATCGGCTGCGCGTCCGCAGTCGCGCTTGGTCTCGGTCTCGTGGAGCGGGCCGATGCCCAGGTAGTCGACCAGGCTCATGTCGGCGGTCTTGACGTACTCGAGCATCTCCTCGCAGCGGGCCGAAAGGCCCACGATGGCATCGGGGCCCAGAAGTTTGCGGCAGACCTCGACGGGAATATCGCTCTGGCCCACGTGCACACCGTCGACAGCGATGCCCTGTTCGCGCGCGGCGAGCACGCAGTCAAGGCGGTCGTCGATCAGCAAGGCGACCTGACCGGTCTTGCCGGCCTGTGCGATTGCCTGCGCGGCGTCGCCGGTCAGTGCGATGATCTCGCGGGCGCTTGCCACCTTGGAGCGCACCTGGATGCAGGTAAAGCCGGCATCGAGCGCCTGGGCCACCACATCGCCCACGGGACGTCCCAGCGTGTTTTCGGGGCCGAGTACGAGATAGGCCGAGATATCAAGGTTGTCGCGGATGCTCATCGTGCTTCCTCCTGCTTTTTGATCTGTGCTTCCATGCGCTCGAGTTTGCCGGTCATGGTGTCGGTAAATCCGGGTCGAATATCGGCCTTGAGCACGACTTCGGTGCGGATGCCCTTGCTCGCCAACACAAAGGTTGCGTCGCGCACGACCTGCATGACCTCGTCCCAGTCGCCCTCGATTTCGGTGAACATCGAGGTGGTGCGGTTGGGAAGGCCGCTCTCGCGAATGACGCGCACGACCTCGGCGACCTCGGCGGAGAGTTCATCGCCGGTGCCGCACGGGGCGATGGCCACGGCGACGAGCGTGTTCATGCCGGTATTGGTTGCGGGCTCGGACATGGCTTATGCCTCCTCGAGCTCGAGCTGGTTGTTGGCGATGTCTTGGGCGGTCGCGCGGTAGAGCTCGTCGATAAAGGCCACCTTAAAGCTTGCCGGGGCATCGGCGACAGCGGCGGCACGCGTGCCGGCAACGTTGTAGACCGCGGTGCCGCAGACGGCTGCCGTAAACGGATCGGTGACGCAGGCGTACACGGCCAGCACGCCGCCCTGCGAGCAGCCGCAGCCGGTGATCTTTGACATGAGCGGGCTGCCGCCGTGGGACTTGGCCACCGTCGTGCCGTCGGTGATCAGGTCGACTTCGCCCGAGACGACCACGGCGCCGCCGGTGTAGCGGGCGAGCGCCACGGCGGCATCGCGGGCGGCGTCGACCGTGTCGGTGGTATCGACACCGCGCACGCGGCTCAGATCGGCCGCCTCGCCCTCAAGACCCCACAGGCCGGCGAGTGCGATGATCTCGGAGGCGTTGCCGCGTACGATGGCGGGCTTGTACTGCTTGAGCTCGTTTACCAACTGGGTGCGCAGGCTACCGATGCCCAGGCCCACCGGATCGAGCACCCAGGGCTTGCCGGCGTCGTGTGCCGCCTTGGCCGCGCGGGGAATCGTCTGCTCGTAGATGGGGAAGAGCGTGCCCATATTGAGATAGATGGCGCCGCCGCCGGCAACGAGTGCCTCGCCCTCGTCGGGCAGATAGACCATGGCGGCCGAACCGCCCACGGCGAGCTGCGCGTTGGCGACAAAGTCGATCGTCACCGTGTTGGTGATGGAGCCGGCCATCGGATTGGTGGCGCGAATCTCCTCCACGGCCTTGACCATATGTTGCTTAAGCTGTTCCGAATCAATCACTGCACATGCCTCCTTGGCATAGAAAAGGGGCGCTGTGCATAGACAGCGCCCCTGTAAAGGCGGCATGCTCCCTACGCCAGCATTAACTGACAGGTTCAAAGGATTGGGCCCTATGCCCTCTCAGCCTTGTGGTTTGCACCGCCGGCACTCCCGCATCGAATCTGTTGTTCCCTATACTAACGCACCTGCCAAAAAGGGACAGGTTTATTTTGACAGGTCGTTACAATAGGTAGGACCGATACGAATGGGGGCCTTATGATTAAACTTGTGCTGACCGATATGGACGATACGCTGATTCCAGCCGGGCATGACGGCGCCAGCGACTACGCCATCGAGGGCATTCATGCCATGCAGGCGGCGGGTCTGCACTTTGGCCCGGTTTCGGGTCGCCAGCCGTCCGCGATGGGCTGGATGTTCAAAAATCGTTCCGAGTGCTTCTCGACTGGCGCGTTCTGTAACGGCCAGGTGATGTTTGTCGACGGCGAGGTTGTTGCCTCCCGTGCGAGCGACAACGGTGCCCTCATGCGTCTTGCCGACTATCTTGAGCAAGAGACCGACGATACCTATCTGAAGGTCTATAGCCTGGGCGATGACTTTTGGGGCAACGATGCCTATTGCGTGACGAGTGATCCCGAGCGCGTTCGTCGCGCCATGGAGTCGGGCGGCAACGCATGGCTCAAAGGCGAAGAGGCCCCGTGCCGTCCCGTCGTCGATGACGCGCCGGTGTTCAAGGCGAATATCTGGAGTGCCCGTTCGCGTGAGGAGCTCGCGGAGCTACGCGAGCGCGTTGCCGCTGAGGTGCCGGAACTCTCGCTTGTGTTTCCCAACAATCGTGTGCGCCTGTTCGACATCCTTCCGGCCGGTTGGGACAAGGGCTGCGCTGCGCTGGAGCTGGCGCGCGCTTTGGGCCTGGCGCCCGACGAGGTGGCCGTATTCGGCGATTCCGATAACGATCTGCCCATGATCGATGCCGTTCCCAACTCCGTTGCAGTCGCCAATGCCAACGAGGCCGTCACGGCTGCCGCGCGCTGGCATATCGGCGCTGCGGTAGACGATGCGGTTGCCGGGGCTCTGCATCAGATTGCCGCCTGTGCCGCGACGGGGGAGATGCCGCCGTTTATGCGCCAGATGGATACGACGGGTTTCGACGTCACGAACGTCTAGGGAGAAAGCTATGAAGCTCCAACAGCTCAGGTATGTCGTCAAAGTTGCCGAATGCGGCAGCATCACCGAGGCCTCGCGCCGGCTCTTTGTGTCGCAGCCTTCGATTACCGCGTCGATCCGCGATCTCGAAAACGAAATGGGCGTGCACATCTTTGAGCGCACCAACAAGGGCGTCATTGTGTCCGAGGAAGGCGAGACCTTCTTGGGCTACGCGCGCCAGGTACTCGACCAGGCCGACCTGCTCGAGGGTAAGTACAAGGGCGCATCCGAGCAGGTGCCGCACTTTAGTGTGAGCTGCCAGCATTATTCCTTTGCCGTCAACGCGTTTGTCGACGTGATTCGCGAGTTCGATGCCGCGCGTTACGACTTCACCCTGCGCGAGGAGCAGACTCACGAGATTATCGAGGATGTCGCGCATATGAAAAGCGAACTGGGCATCCTGTACTTATCCGAGCATAACCGCGAGGTCATCGAGCGCATGCTGGTGGCCAACGAGCTCGTGTTCGAAGGACTCTTCTGCGCCACGCCGCATGTCTTCGTCTGCGCCGACCATCCGCTGGCGGACCGCTCCAGCGTGACGCTCGAGGATCTGGAAGACTACCCGTTCCTGTCCTACGAGCAGGGCAGCTACAACTCGTTTTACTATTCCGAGGAGCTGACCTCGACGTTCGAGCGTCGCAAAAATATCCGCGTGCGCGACCGTGCGACGTTGTTCAATTTGGCCATGGGCCTCAACGGCTACACGGTATGCTCGGGCGTGATCAGCCACGAGCTCAACGGTCCCGGCATTATCTCGATTCCGCTCGACGTGGACGAGTATATGGAGATTGGCATCATCACGCGCAAGAACACGACGCTCACGCGCTACGGTCGGGCCTATATCGACGCGATTCGTCAGCATATCTAGGCCGCTGTACTCCGCACGGTTCAAGTCTCTTTATGGCAGTCCAGACTGATATAGGAAGCATCTATATCAAACTGTTATAAACGTATATTTTACGATGGTCATATGAGCGCTCATACTCTGTCCCAGTAAAGCAACCAATGCAAAGGGAGATATCTATGAGCACTTCGATTCAACCGAACGCGCCGTTTCGCGCCGATATCGTCGGCAGTTTTCTTCGTCCGCAGGCTGTAAAGGACGCCCGTGCCGCCTATGTCGCGGGTAAACTCGACGCTTCCGGCCTTAAGGCCGTCGAGGACGACGCCATTCGCGATTTGGTGGCCAAGCAGAAGGCCGCCGGCCTGCGGGTGATCACCGATGGCGAGTTCCGCCGCAGTTACTGGCACCTCGACTTTATGTGGGGGCTCAACGGCATTGAACGCCGCACCTCACGCACGGGTTATATGTTCCATGACGAGGAGACGACGGCCGACACCGCCGTGGTTACTGGTCCCATTAGCGGCGAGAACCACCCGTTCGTCGAGCATTTTAAGTTCGTCAAGGTGCTTGAGGGGGAGGGCCAGGTCGCACGCCAGACCATTCCGGCGCCGATCCAGACGTTCTCTGAGGTCGCACTCGATCGCTGCGACGGCCAGCAGGAGAGCCTGCGCGCTGTCTATAAGACCGATGAGGAACTTGCCGACGCCATTGCGGCCGCTTATCGCACGGTGATCACCGACCTGTACGCAGCAGGCTGCCGCAACATCCAGTTTGATGACTGCACCTGGGGCATCTATTGCGATACCGACTTTGTGTCCAAGACCGGCATGAGCCCGGTCGACCTGCAAAAGGTAAGCGAGCTGGGCGTGGCGCTCAACAACGCCGCCATCGAGGGCAAGCCCGACGATCTGGTTATCAACACGCACGTGTGCCGCGGCAACTACCACTCCACCTACGCTTTTGAAGGCGGCTACGATCCCATCGCACCGTACCTGTTCGCACATGAGAATGTCGATGCGTTCTATCTGGAGTTCGACACGCCGCGCGCCGGCGGCTTTGAGCCGCTCAAGTACGTCGCTCCCGGCAAGAAGGTCGTGCTGGGCTTGGTAACCACCAAGGCGGCAGAGCTCGAGAACGAGGATGTTATCGTCGAGCGCATCCGCGAAGCCGCAAAGTACGTGCCGCTCGAGAATCTGTACCTGTCGCCCCAGTGCGGCTTTGCCAGCTGCGAGATTGGCAACAAGCTGACCGAGGACGAGCAGTGGGCAAAGATCGCGCTGGTCAAGCGCATTGCCGAGCGCGTTTGGAAGTAACGCTACCGTTTGCAGGTGGCGGCGCGTGCGAGGCATTGCGTATCGCGTACAATGGTTCGGATCGTATCGTTCGGGCAGGTTATCCGATATGCCTGATCGCCCTTCCATCATGAAAGGACATCCATGCCCCAGTTCTCGACGCCCACCGTATCTGAACTCGAGGAGACTGTCGCATAGTAGCTGCGTTCAGCCAAATTAAAAATGGCGTCCATGCGTGTGTACGCGTGGACGCCATTTTTAATGCGTCAGTATCCAGTGGATGCCGCGGGCCATGCGCAAGTCGGTTTGGGCAAAGTGATTGCCGGGGTTGAGCTCCATCGTTGTTGGGATACCGCGCTCGATGAGTAGCTCTTCCATTGCGCGCGTGTCGTCGAGCACGTGCCTCATCATGCGGTTGGGCGTCTTGGTTTCTTTTTTGCCGAGTGACAGATAGACAGCTTGTGGGCTGCCGGCAAATGGCGCCGTGCTGGCGCGATCGACATAGTCGGGAAACCATAGCGACCCCGATGCGCTCGCGATGCGGTCAAAGGTGTCGGTTTGCCAGAGGGACCAGAGCGCGAAGAGGCCCGCGAGCGAGTAGCCGGCAATGCCGCGCCAGGTGGGCGGCAGTGGGAGCGATAATTCGACCTTTGGGATTATTCGGTTCAGCAATTCATCAAGAAAACTGGCAGCTTGGCCGCCGAAAGGCTCGGCATCGCGTACGGTCCCGTCGCATGCCCAGGGGCTCAGCTCGCGATTCCAATCGAGCCCGCCAATGGCGACGAGGGTGAATGGCGGACAGTCGAGCTCTCGGCAGCGGTCATAAACATCACTACCGTCGCCCATGACTACGGGGAGGTAGATGACGGGCGCGCCTTCCGCACACTCTGAATAAACGGTTATCTGCTTATGATGCGCTTCCAAGGCAGGCTTCTCTCGGTGTTGTGATATTGACAGCCTCAATTGTCGCACGCTGGCACGGGGGCAGACGCTAAAAGAAAGGCGCGGAGCCGCTCGATGCGACTCCGCGCTTTGGTGTTCTGCTTTGGCAGCGTTGCCGCTACGCTACAAAGAAGTAGACGAGGAAGGCGAGCGCTGCGATCCACATGAGCGGCTTGATCTTGGAGGCCTCGCCCTTAAAGAGCGCGACGATCACGTAGGCGATAAAGCCCAGGCCAATGCCGGCAGAGATGGAGTAGGTGAAGGGCACGCCGGCGACAATCATGAACGCCGGGAAACCCTGAGACACGTCGGACCAGTCGATCTCGGAGGCCTCGCTCATCATGAGGTAGCCGACGTAGACCAGAGCACCGCAGGTGGCGGCGCTGGAAACGATGGTGACGATGGGGGAGAAGAACGCGGCGAGAATGAACAGCACGCCGGTGGTGACGGAGGTGAGGCCCGTGCGGCCACCGTCGGCGGCGCCGGAAGTGGACTCGACGAAGGTGGTGATGGAGGAGACGCCCATGAAACCGCCCACAGCGGCGGCGGCGGAGTCGACGATCAGGATTTCCTTGATATTCTCGACGTTGCCGTCGTCGGTGAGGAACTCGCCCTGCTTGGCCACGGCCATCGCGGTGCCCATGGTGTCGAAGAAGTCACTCATGAGCAGCGAGAACGAGATGACGAGGAGCGTGGGGTCGGTAAGGACCTTGACGATGGCGGGCACGCCGCCGGCGTCGGCGATGGGGCCACCGATGCTCGAGAAGTCGAGCGGGGCGATGATACCGGTCGGAGCCTGGGTCACACCTAGGGGGATACCGGCGATGACGGCGACGACGATGCCGATGAGCAGCGAGCCGGGGACGTTGCGGCAGGCGAGGGCGACTGTCACCAGGATGGAGATGATGCCGACGATGAAGGTGGGGGAGGTGATGTCGCCCAGACCGACGAGTGTACCGGCGCCAGCGGTGATAATGCCGGCATCGCACAGGCCAATCATGGCGATGAACAGGCCCAGACCCACCGAGATGGCGTGGCGCAGGACAACCGGGATGGCGTCCATGATGGCCTCGCGCAGGCCACAAAGCACGAGCAGCAAGATGACGACGCCCTCAAGGAAGATGACGCTCATGGCCACGTGCCAGTCACCGCCGCAGACGGTGGTGGTGATTCCAGCGATCATCGCGTTGACGCCTAAGCCCGACGCGCAGGCGAGCGGGCGGTTGGCGAAGATGCCCATGCAGATGGTCATGATGCCGGCGCCCAGGCAGGTGGCGCAGGCGAGCGCTCCCGCATCGATGCCGGCGCCCGAGAGCACCGCAGGGTTGACGGCGATGATGTAGGCCATCGCCAGGAATGTTGTCAGTCCAGCGCGAAGTTCGGTCCCGATTGTGGACTTGCGCTCACTGACGTGAAAAAGTTCGTCCATGCATACCCTTTCCTTGTTCGGCCCCGAGTTTAGGCCGATTGACACGAACTCAACTACTATATCGCCTTTGAAAGGTTGATGTTCCTCGCATGTTGATGTTCGGCGCTTTGTAGCAGACGGACGGTATTTTTCGCATGAAAATGTGTGGGTACCGTATACTTAAGCAGTTACAACGACCCCTATGGAGGAACGTATGATTAAAGAGCTCTGCCACGACGAGGCTATTCTGTCCCAGCGTTGCGAGGTCGCGACCGTCGAGGACGAGTCGGTGGCACAGGACCTGATCGATACCATCAAGTCGCTCGACGATGCCGGCTGCCTTGCCGCCAACCAGATCGGCGTCACCAAGAAGGTCTGCGTCTATCTGGACGACGCCGGCGAGCCCCATGTGCTCTACAACCCCCGTCTGGTGTTTGGCCTGGGTGCCAGCAAGATGGAGGAGAGCTGCCTGACGCACGAGGAGGTCACCAAGTCCACGCGCTATATCAAGTGCAAGGTTGCCTTTGACCAGATTGTCGACGGCAAGATGAAGGAGTGCCGCCGCGACTACGCGGGCTTTGAGGCACAGATGATCCAGCATATGATCGACCACTGTCTCGGCAAGTTGGTCTAAGGGGATCAAAGCACCGCACCTTGCCGCTCAATCGTCGCTCGCGTACCTTAAGTACGCTTCGCTCCTCTTTCGTGGCAATCTGCGGCACTTTGACCCCTTAGACGACCTGCGGGGTTAACTTGGTTGAGTTTATCCTGCTTGAATAGCCCGGGCATGACATTGTTGTCATGTCCGGGCTTTTGTGTTTAGCGCCTTTTTGTTTGGAGACAATGAAATTAGCAAGAACGTAAAGCTAGGAGGCGCTATGTGTACGAGTATTCGATTTACCGATAATTCTGGCCACATGTATCTGGGCCGCAATCTCGACTGGAGCTTTGACTACGGCCAACAGGTTCGCGTGATGCCGCGCGGGTTTCACATTCCGTATTCGTTTATCGACGACGCGACAGCGGCGCACGCGGTGATCGGTATGTGCATCGATTACAGGAACTACCCTATGTTCTTCGATTGCGGCAACGATGCGGGCCTCGCCGTGGCGGGTCTCAATTTCCCGGGTTATGCCGAGTATGCCAAGGGCCCTGTCGACGGCAAGACCAATATCGCGGCCTATGAGTTTCCCCTGTGGGTGGCAGCGACGTTCTCGACGGTCGATGAGGTCGAGGCCGCGCTGCGCGACACGGTGATTGTCGCCAAATCTGCCGGAGAGGGGCTGGGCGTGTCACTGCTCCATTGGATTATCGGCGACAGCCAGCGCAGCATCGTGGTCGAGATGATGGCTGACGGCCTGCATGTATACGACGATCCGGTCGACACCCTTGCCAATCAGCCGACCTTCCCGTGGCATATGGAAAACCTACGCACCTATATCACCGCCACAAGCGATTTTCCGCAGACGGCGACATGGCGTGGCGCCGAGCTCAAGCCCTATGGAGCCGGTGCCGGCATGCGCGGCATTCCGGGCGATTGCTATTCGCCGAGCCGTTTTGTAAAGGCGGCGTACCTCAATGCCAATTACCCGCAAAAGGAGAGCGAGACCGAAAACGTCGTTCGCATGTTCCGCTCGCTCGAGGGCGTGGTGATGATCGAGGGAGCGTCCAGGATGGGCGATGGCAAGTTCGAGAAGACTATCTACACCGGATGCTTTAGCGCGCGCACGGGCAATTATTACTACGCGATGTATGGGGATCCGTCGATTCGCTACGTGAGCCTGATGGATGCCGAGGGCGCGAGCCCCGATAGACTCGTGGTTCCCGAGCCGCGTCGTTCGTAGCCGATAGCTTTACCGCAATGCAAAGCGGCCCTGCATCTCCCGTGAGGTGCAGGGCCGCTGTCGTTGATTTGTGACGTCGCTAGAAGTTGGCGTCGTTGAGTTGTTCGTTCTCGAGGCCGTCGAGCTGTTGCTGTTCGGGCGTATCGGCGACGCTCTCGAGCAACTCGGTGGGATCGACGTTCATGTCCTTACCGGCTTCGTTGCCGTTGACCAAGTCGTCCGAGAAGATGTCGACTTCCATTTCCTCGGCCTCTTCGATCTGAACCTCGAGCGGCACCTGGGTGCGCACGAGCTTAACGGCCGGGCGCATGCGGGCAAACAGCGGCACGTACTCGATGATGATGGCCGAGTTCTCGAGACCGTACCAGCGTGCCGGGCTTCCGCAGGCGCGGCGGACGGCGTACTTGATGGCCATCACGCGGTGGTCATTGCGGTTGATGTCCGTTTCGGGGGCAAGCATCTTGCGCAGCATGCAAAAGCGGAAGTCACCCACGTTGCCGCGTGTCTCGTAGATGGAGTAGGTGTGATGTTGCGGCGGCAGCTCGCCCGATGCCATCAAGTCGCCGACGATCTGACGCAGATAAGCGTTGACGCGCTGGTTGACTTTAAAGCCCAGGTCCAGGCGAACGCGGAAGAGGAAGTCCGTGCCAAAGGTCTCGACGGAATACTCGTGCGTATAGGGTTCGTCGGTAACGTGCACGTTAATGAACCAATATGCCTTGGCGCGCTTGGGATGCTTATCCAGGATGGAATAGAGCACGTCGCGGTCGAGCGTGAGCGGGTCGGGGCTGTTGGTGAGAAATACCAGATTGTCGGCGAGCACGGGATAGGTCTCGTCGTTGCGCAGGCGGTTGAGCTGATCGATGTACTTGGAGACGGGCAACAGAATCGTCTGCGTGCGCTCGATGGCGGTGCCACGGCGCCACACGTACATAAGGCCAAGCAGCAGTGCGGCCAGGAAGATCATGACGTAACCGCCGTCAAAGAACATGGTGAGGCACGAGGTGAAGAAGCACAGCTCAATGGCGCCGAAGAGCAGGGCGAAGACGCAGGCGCCCAGCTTGTGCTTGAGAATGCCGGCGATATAGCTCGTCAGCAGCGTGGTGGTCATGAGCATGGTCACGGTAATGGCGAGGCCATAGGCGCTCTCCATGCGCTCGGAGTTCTGGAACAGCAGTACGATGAAGATACAGCCGACCCACATGATGTTGTTGACGAGCGGAATATAGAGCTGGCCCTTGGTGTCGCTGGGGTAGTGGATGCGCAGGTGCGGCATAAGGTTGAGGCGCGTTGCCTCGGATACCAGCGAGAACGAGCCGGTGATGAGCGCCTGCGAGGCGATGATGGCCGCCACGGCCGAAAGCACGATGGCAAAGGGGCGCAGGGGCTCGGG
>DBEZXW010000069.1:0-2805 GCA_048291725.1 Collinsella sp.
ACCAGGTAGGTCGCAAAGCCGATTCCTGCGCACGCCGCCATGGACCAAACGGGCACGTAGATCTCGATATTGCCGTTATAGGCGAGCAGCATCGAGCGGAAGATGGCCGTGAGCGAGCCGATAATGACCGGCAGGCTCAGCACGAGCGACGCCGCCACGCACAGCGTGATCGAGCGGATGTACAGATGCGAGATCTCGCTATCGCGATAGCCAAAGACTTTCATGTAGCTGATCGACCGGGCGCTGTGGTCGATTACAGCCTTGGTCAGCAGGTACATAAACAGCAGGAAGATGAACACCGCGAGCCCAACCATCATGCCGATCATTTTGCTCATCATGCCGATGAACTGGTCGCCCACGGCGCGCATGTCGTCGGGCGTAGTGTCGCCGGCAAAGTAACGAGCATCGAGGTCGAGCCTCTCGTCGCTCACATAGCCGTTAAAGTAGGCGGCGTCGTTGTCGAACAGCTCGTTAAAGTCGTCGATACTCATATAGATATTCATGTCCGACTTGGAGCCCCAGGCACAGTCCTTGCCCGCGTACTCAAAGGAATAATGCTCGCCCTCGTATTTGTCGTTGAGCGTAATCTTCTGACCCTCACCCCAGCCAAACTTATCGAGCAGACCACCGCCAAAGACGACGCGTCCGTCGCCGACGTCCAGCCCTTTCCAGTAGCGCGAATCGAGCGAGATGCCGTAGACGGAAATCGTCTCCTGCCCATTACCATCACCGCGGTCGTATTGCAGCTGGTAAACGGCATATTTCTCGGCCTGCGCGATTGCGCCCGCGCCGTTGTCGGTCGTATTGACCGGGTGGATTTCGTCGTTGTCAGTGTCGATCTTAGAGGCCTTGTCGATCAGGTCGATAGCCTCATCGCGGTCGCAGCCGAGGGCATCGGCAAGATCGTCAAGGCGCGCGTAGAGCGCATCCTTCTTGTCCTGGACCTTGGCAAGCGCATCCTGCGCTGCGGTCAGGCTCTCGGCAGACGGAGCGCTGGTCGCGGCATCGGCTGCCGCCTGCGCCACATCGGCCGCGTCGTCAAGCTCGTCATCGGCATCCTGGGCGGCAGAAAGCAGCGCGCCGTCAACCGACTGCAAGCGCTCGAGTGCCGACCACTGCTCGCGCTCCTCGGCAGTGCCCTCGAGCTCCAGCGGCGCCTTGAGCGTGCACTGGTGCTCGGCGACCAGGCTTGTCTCGAGGTTGTCGGCGTAGTGCGTCATCGTGGGCAGAATCGCCAGGCCAAAGAGCAGCAGCAGCGAGGCAAACGCGATGCCCACGAACAGCGTAGCGAAGTTGCCCAGATTGCGCAGGAAGATACGCAGGCGGAAGCGGGAAACAAAACCCATTCGCTCCGGCAGTTGCATACCACGCTTGGTACCCGACTTGCCGCTCGCCTCGTGACGCAAAAATTGCAACGGCGTCTTGCCCATCTTGCAGACCAGGCCCACCAGCGTGATGAGGATGAGCGCGACGGCGGGAACCACGGCGCACTTCACAAAGATCTCCCAGCTCCAGTACACCTGGAAGGGCGGCAGGCTGTACGAACCGTAATAGAGGCTGCGCATGGGCTCGGTAAAGAACACAACGCCGAGCGCAGTGCCCAAAAGCGCCGCGACCACGCCCAAGATGGCGGGAAGCGCAAGGTAGTGCAGCACGATCTCGCGTCGACGATAGCCGCTGGCGAGCAGCGTGCCGATGATGGCGCTCTCCTCCTCGATGGTGGCGTCGGTAAGGACCACAAAGACGAACGCCATGATCACGATAATAATGTCGAGCAGCGTCATCCACATCATAGAGTCGCCGTCCACGTCATCGCGCGCGTAGCCAATGCCCTGGTTGGAATCGGCGTCGATGAGCTCATCTACGCGTGCATCGGCATCGGTCAGCGCCTCCACCATATCCTGCTCCGCATCGATGCGGTCCGCGGTGGAGAGGTCGCGGTCGTTAAGGGTGAAGGAGTAGGTGTAGGCGGGTGCGCCGCCGGCGTCCTCGAGCGCGGCAAAGCCGGCATCGGTAACCTCGGCAACACCGTACGTAATGGTGTTCACCGTAAAGTCCGAATTGTTGAGGAACAACGCCTGGCTATCGGGCTGGGTCATGATGCCGCAGATGGTGTAGGTGCGGCCCTCAAGCTCGACCTTATCGCCCACGGCGAGATCGTTGTTGGTGGCGAAGACACGGTCGATTGCCACCTCATCGTCCGTCTTGGGCTGCCTGCCCTCACAGTAGGACGCGATATCGACCTTGGTGCGGTGCGCATAGGTGCGCAGCGTGCGCTTGGTGCCGTCGTCGCCGGCGGTCTTTTTGATGATGGCGTCGATGGAGAAATTCTTGTAGAGCGTGACGCCGCCGACGTCGCCGGCTGCGTCCTCGGCCGCCTTGAGTTGATTGTCGGTAGCCTCGAAGGAGGTGGTCACGCGGCCGTCCTCAATCGTGTACGCATCGCGCATGTCGTCGATAAGGCAACCGATGGAATGCGCCGCGAGCAAAAAGCCCGAGGTAAGGGCGATGCTTCCGCACATAAGCAAAAAGATGCCCAGGTACTTGCCGATATTGCGACGCAGCTCGCGCGGGAGACGTCTTGCGAGAGGTGTCATGGCGCCGCCTACCAATCGAGCTCGGCGGCCGCGACGGGCGACTCGTTGAGCTCATCCTCGACGATACGCCCGTCGCGCAGGCGCAGCACGCGATTGGCCATGCGCGCGATGGCGGCATTGTGGGTGACAATGATGATGGTGCAGCCGTAGGTGCGGTTGACATCCTCCATGAGCTGCAAGATTTCCTTGGACGTCTTGTAGTCAAGCG
>DBEZXW010000070.1:0-3975 GCA_048291725.1 Collinsella sp.
GGCCTGGTCGATGGCGACCGGGTCGAAGCTCGCGAACATGCCGATGTCGTTGACGATAGGCGTATCGTTTTCGGGATGGCAGTCGCAGTTGGGACTGATGTCCATGGCAAGCGAGATGTGGAAGCTCGGGCGGCCGTCGACAACGGCCTTTGTATACTCGGCGATCTTGCAGTTGAGCACGTCGGCCGCGGCCTCATAGCCGGGCTTGATGGCGTCCTGGTTGCACACGCCGATGCAGCGGCCGCAGCCCACGCAGCGATCGTGGTCGATGGTGGCCACGTGCACCGTGCGAGTAGCGCCGCTGGCAAGCTCGCGCTCGCGGGTGTCGTTGAACGAGACGGCGTCGTGCGCGCAGATCTTTTCGCAGGCACGGCAGCCAACGCAGTGCTCGGTCGCGACGTTCGGCTTACCGGCGGCATGCTGCTCCATCTTGCCGGCACGGCTGCCGCCTCCCATACCCAGGTTCTTCATGGCGCCGCCAAAGCCGGCCTGCTCATGGCCCTTAAAGTGGGTGAGGCTAATCACGATATCGGCATCCATGAGCGCCTGACCGATCTTAGCCTCGTGCACGTACTCTCCGCCCTCGACCGGGACGAGCGCCTCGTCGGTGCCCTTGAGGCCGTCGGCGATGATGATCTGGCAACCCGTGGCATACGGGGTAAAGCCGTTCTGGTAGGCGGTATCGATGTGCTCGAGCGCGTTTTTGCGGCTACCGACATAGAGCGTGTTGCAGTCGGTGAGAAAGGGCTTGCCACCCAATTCCTTCACGACGTCCGCGACGGCGCGGGCGTAGTTGGGGCGCAAAAAGCTCAGGTTGCCCAACTCGCCAAAGTGAATCTTGATGGCGACGAACTTGTTCTCAAAGTCGATCTGCTCAATACCGGCGTGACGTATGAGGCGCTTGAGCTTGTCGAGCTGGCTCTCGCGAGCATGCGTGCGCAAGTTGGTGAAGTACACCTTAGCGGGTGCTGCGGGTGTAGTTGCGGTCATAGATATATCCCCTCGGTCTATATGGCGTTACAGACATAAGAGGATGGTACCAGTTAAAGCAGAGTTAAAGTCAAGTACGGCACCTAGTCATTGGGGACGTTCTTAAACGACTACTCTTGGACTTTGAGCGCCTCGGCCAGGCCCACACGTTTGATGGAACGCATGTGCAGCAGCGCCACGACCAGGTAGGTCGCAAAGCCGATTCCTGCGCACGCCGCCATGGACCAAACGGGCACGTAGATCTCGATATTGCCGTTATAGGCGAGCAGCATCGAGCGGAAGATGGCCGTGAGCGAGCCAATAATGACCGGCAGGCTCAGCACGAGTGACGCCGCAACGCACAACGTGATCGAGCGGATGTACAGATGCGAAATCTCGCTATCGCGATAGCCAAAGACTTTCATGTAGCTGATCGAACGGGCGCTGTGGTCGATCACAGCCTTGGTCAGCAGGTACATAAACAGCAAGAAGATGAACACCGCAAGCCCAACCATCATTCCGATCATTTTGCTCATCATGCCGATGAATTGGTCGCCCACGGCGCGCATGTCGTCGGGCGTGGTGTCGCCGGCAAAGTAACGAGCATCGAGGTCGAGCTTCTCGTTGCTCACATAGCCGTTAAAGTAGGCGGCGTCGTTGTCGAACAGCTCATTAAAGTCGTCGATACTCATATAGATATTCATGTCCGACTTGGAGCCCCAGGCACAGTCCTTGCCCGCGTACTCAAGGGAATAATACTCACCCTCGTACTTGTCGCTGAGCGTGACCTTCTGGCCCTCGCTCCAGCCAAACTTGTCGAGCAAGCCACCGCCAAAGACGACGCGTCCGTCGCCGACGTCCAGCCCTTTCCAGTAGCGCGAATCGGGCGAGATGCCGTAGACAGAAATCGTCTCCTCGCCATTACCATCGCCGCGGTCGTATTGCAGCTGGTAAACGGCATATTTCTCGGCCTGCGCGATTGCGCCCGCGCCGTTGTCAATCGTGTTGACCGGGTGAATGTCGTCGTTGTCGGTGTCGATCTTAGAGGCCTTGTCAATCAGGTCGATAGCCTCGTCGCGGTTGCAGCCGAGGATATCGGCAAGGTCATCGAGGCGCGCATAAAGCGCATCCTTCTTGTCCTGGACCTTGGCAAGCGCATCCTGCGCTGCGGTCAGGCTCTCGGCAGACGGAGATGCGGTCGCGGCATCGGCTGCCGCCTGCGCCGCATCGGCCGCGTCATCGAGCTCGTCATCGGCATCCTGGGCGGCGGAAAGCAGCGCGCCGTCAACCGACTGCAAGCGCTCGAGTGCTGACCATTGCTCGCGCTCCTCGGCGGTGCCCTCGAGCTCCAGCGGAGCCTTGAGCGTGTACTGGTGCTCGGCGACCAGGCTCGTCTCGAGGTTGTCCGCGTAGTGCGTCATCGTGGGCAGAATCGCCAGGCCAAAGAGCAGCAGCAGCGACGCAAATGTAATGCCCACGAAGAGCGTGGCGAAGTTGCCCAGGTTGCGCAGGAAGATACGCAAGCGGAAGCGGGAAACAAAACCCATGCGTTCCGACAGCTGCAGACCGCGCTTGGTACCCGACTTGCCGCTCGCCTCGTGGCGAAGGAACTGCAACGGCGTCTTGCCCATCTTGCGAAGCAGGCCCACCAGTGTAATGAGGATGAGCGCGGCAGCGGGAACCACGGCGCACTTCACAAAGATCTCCCAGCTCCAGTACACCTGGAAGGGCGGCAGGCTGTACGAGCCGTAATACAGGCTACGCATAGGCTCGGTAAAGAACGCAATGCCGAGCGCGGTGCCCAGCAGCGCCGCGACCACGCCTACGATGGCGGGAAGCGCCAGGTAGTGCAGCACAATCTCGCGACGACGATAGCCGCTGGCGAGCAGCGTGCCGATGATGGCGCTCTCCTCCTCGATGGTGGCGTCGGTAAGGACCACAAAGACAAACGCCATGATCACGATGATAATGTCGAGCAGCGTCATCCACATCGTAGAGTCGCCGTCCACGTCGTCGCGCGCATAGCCAATGCCCTGATTGGAATCGGCGTCGATGAGGTCATCCACGCGCGCATCGGCATCGGTCAGCGCCTCGACCATATCCTGCTCCGCATCGATGCGATCCGCGGTGGGGAGGTCGCGATCGGTAAAGGTAAAGGAGTAGGTGTAGGCGGGCGCGCCGCCGACATCCTCGAGCGCGGCAAAGCCGGCATCGGTGACCTCGGCCACGCCGTACGTGATGGTGTTCACCGTAAAGTCCGAATTGTTGAGGAACAGCGCCTGGCTATCGGGCTGGGTCATGATGCCGCAGATGATGTAGGTGCGACCCTCGAGCTCGACTTTATCGCCCACGGCGAGGCCGTTGTTGGTGGCAAAGATGCGATCGATGGCCACCTCGTCGTCCGCCCTGGGTTCCCTGCCCTCACAGTAGGACGCGATATCGACCTTGGTGCGGTGCGCATAGGTGCGCAGTGTGCGCTTGGTGCCGTCGTCGCCGGCGGTCTTTTTGATGATGGCATCGATGGAGAAATTCTTGTAGAGCGTGACGCCGCCGACGTCGCCGGCCGCATCCTCGGCGGCTTTGAGTTGATCGTCGGTAGCCTCGAAGGAGGTGGTCACGCGGCCGTCCTCAATCGTGTACGCATCGCGCATGTCGTCGATAAGGCAGCCGATGGAATGCGCCGCGAGCAAAAAGCCCGAGGTAAGGGCGATGCTTCCGCACATGAGTAAAAAGATGCCCAGGTACTTGCCGATATTGCGGCGCAGCTCGCGCGGGAGACGTTTTGCGAGAGGTGTCATGGCGCCGCCTACCAATCGAGCTCGGCGGCCGCGACGGGCGACTCGTTGAGCTCATCCTCGACGATGTGCCCGTCGCGCAGGCGCAGCACGCGATTGGCCATGCGCGCGATGGCGGCATTGTGGGTGACAATGATGATGGTGCAGCCGTAGGTGCGGTTGACATCCTCCATGAGCTGCAAGATTTCCTTGGACGTCTTGTAGTCAAGCG
>DBEZXW010000071.1:0-7868 GCA_048291725.1 Collinsella sp.
GATACGATGCGGCTTGGCGGCCTCTTCGCCCAGGCGCTCAACGCGGTTCTTCTGGTAGCTGTCGAAGTTGCCCTCAAACCAGAACCAGTTGCCGGGATTCTCGTCGGTGCCTTCCCACGCCAGAATATGCGTGGCAATGCGGTCGAGGAACATGCGGTCGTGGCTCGTGACAACCGCGCAGCCCGGGAATTCCATGAGCGCCTCTTCGAGGCTCTCGAGCGTTTCGACGTCGAGGTCGTTGGTGGGCTCGTCGAGCAACAGTAGGTTGCCGCCCTGCTTGAGCGTAAGCGCCAAGTTCAGACGGTTACGCTCGCCGCCGGAGAGCACGCCGGCGCGCTTCTGCTGGTCCTGGCCCTTAAAGCCAAAGCTCGCCACGTACGCGCGGCTGGGGACCTCGGTCTCGCCGACCATCATGTGGTCCAGGCCATCCGAGACGACCTCCCACAGGTTCTTATCGGGGTCGATGCCAGAACGGTTCTGATCGACATAGGAGATCTTGACGGTCTCGCCCACCTCGAGCTCGCCCGAAGTCAGCGGCTCCAGACCCACAATCGTCTTGAAGAGCGTGGTCTTACCGACACCGTTGGGACCGATGACGCCCACGATGCCGTTGCGCGGCAGGGTGAACGAAAGGTCGTCGATGAGCACGCGGCCGTCGAACTCCTTGTGCAGATGATGGGCCTCGAGCACCTTGTTGCCCAGACGCGGGCCCACAGGGATGCGGATGTCGGTCCAGTCGAGCTTCTGGCTTGCGCGGGCCTCGGCCTCCATCTCCTCGTAGCGAGCCAGACGGGCCTTGTTCTTGGCCTGGCGGGCCTTGGGACTGGAGCGTACCCACTCGAGCTCGGCCTCCATGCGCTTGGCGAGCTTGGCGTCGCGGTTGCCCTGTGCCTCGATACGCGCGGCCTTGGTCTCCAGATACGTGGAGTAGTTGCCCTTGTAGGGATAGAGGTGGCCGCGGTCGACCTCGCAGATCCACTCGGCAACGTTATCCAAGAAGTAGCGATCGTGTGTGACGGCAAGCACCGCGCCCTGATAGTTGTGCAGGAAGTGCTCGAGCCACAGGATCGACTCGGCGTCCAGGTGGTTCGTGGGCTCGTCGAGCAGCAGCAGGTCGGGAGCCTCGAGCAGCAGCTTGCACAGGGCCACGCGACGACGCTCGCCGCCGGAAAGCACGTTGACCGGCATGTCGGAATCGGGCAGCTGCAGGGCGTCCATGGCCTGGCCGAGCTTGGAATCGATATCCCAGCCGTCGGCGGCGTCGATCTCGTCCTGGAGCTTGCCCATCTCGGCCATGAGGGCGTCCATGTCGCAATCCGGGTCGCACATCTCCTCGCCGATCTTATTGAAGCGATCGACCTTGGCGATCATATCGCCAAACGCCATGCGCACGTTCTCGATGACGGTCTTGTCGTCGTCGAGCGGCGGCTCCTGCTGCAGGATGCCCACGGTGTAGCCGGGGGTAAGCCTGGCATCGCCGTTGGAGACCTCCTCGATGCCGGCCATGATCTTGAGCAGGGTCGACTTGCCCATGCCGTTGGGACCCACAACGCCGATCTTGGCACCGGGGTAGAAGCTCAGGGTCACGTCGTCAAGGATTACCTTGTCGCCATGGGCCTTGCGAGCCTGATACATCTGATAAATGAACTCCGCCACAGTCATTTCTCCTTATCTAGCTGCGGAAATCTTCTCCCCCTCTCCGTTTTGGAAAAAGCGGAGAGGCAGTCCACGCGTTCTAATAAAAAGGGGCATGGTTGCCCACACCCCCTAATACTACCTGGGAAAAGTCCCCCGAAACATACTATGAACTGCGTACGCTAGTTTTCCGCAACCTTAGCGAACGGCCCGCTGCGATTTGCGCCACAGCAGATACGAGTAGACGTAGACGGCTCCGACCGAACCAAACGCCAGAACCGCAATCACCGCGGCGACGACTTCACTCGAAAGCACGCTGCCTGCCACGCCCATCACAATCAGGCCAATACCCAGCACCATAAAGCAGGCGCCGCCAAAACGCTGCGTACGGCGCCAGTTCTCGGGATCGGCAAGCGCCCAAGGTGTCTTGATACCGAGCGTATAGTTCTGCTTCACACGCGGCAAGTAGTTGCCTACGCCGATGAACAGCAAACCGACAACACCGGAAATCAGCACGTTAACCGAACCGACCGCCGGCACCACGCCCCAGACCGTAAGCTCTCCCAGCCAGCTTATCGCGCACATGAACAAGGTGAAGGCGATTACGAAGCCCTGGTAGAACTTGCCCGAGGTTCGATATGCCTCACCTTTGGGGTCGATGCGCGGCACCACGCAGAACATTGCGAGAAGCGCCAGAGGCAGCACGCCGAGCGCGGAGGCCATCCAGCTAGGACCCCAACCGTCGACGGCGCCGTTCGCGCCCCAGTGCGTGGGAATCTGCGCCGGCAAGCTCGGCATCACCATGAGGTGCGCTACGACATTGGCGACGCACAGAGCGACCAGCGCAATCCACACGCGCGACGATACCCCCGTGGGGTGAATGCCCTTGTTTTCGTTATTCATCCTTATCACCTTCCGTGTTTGTAAAGCCCATAAACCAGCCAATTAAATCCTGCATGACGGTGGTGTTTAAGCTGTATACGATGTTTTGGCCATGGCGCTCATCGGTCACCAACCCGGCGTTTTTGAGCGTCGCCAAGTGATGGCTCAGTGACGGCTTACTGATGTCAAAATGCTCGGCAAGCTCTCCGGCCGTACAATTGCCCTCGTGCAGTAGTTCCAAAATGCGCCGCCGCGTAGGATCGGCAAGCGCCTTAAAACCCTCTCCCGGCATAGGACCTCCTCTCATCATTTCATTCGACGCGCACACTATACTCGATATTTAGATGTTTGTCTAATTATCTAATACAGCAGCTTCTATAGAACATTCGTTCGTATTTAGCTACAATGGAAGTTGAAGCAGATGGGCCAGCTCCCTCTACCCGAGAAGGAGATGGACTATGAGTATTGACGATGTCCTGACGTTGTTGTTGCTTGTAATCGCGGCTGTGGAGCTCGGCATCCACATTGGAGGTCGAATGAAATAGCCGCCCCCGCGTAATGCAAAGACGGCCACTTCTCACGCTACAAACGTGTTTGGGAGTTGGCCAACCCGCGGCAACGGGTGCCATCTGCTTCAATCTTATGCGAATCCCGATCCCATTTCAACAAGCTCCAAGGGCTCAAATGGAATCGCAATAATACCTATAATGGCGATAGCTAAAACACGACCGACTCCCCATCGGAGGATATCTATGACCGAAACCGCAGCCGCAGCCCCCATCGAGACACGCGACACCAAGCTCGAGATCATCATGGGCCGCGAGGCACTCGACAAGCTCGCCGATGCTACGGTACTGGTGCTCGGCTGCGGAGGCGTGGGCTCCAACTGCTGCGAGGCACTCGCCCGCGGCGGCATCGGTCATTTCGTCATTCTGGATAAGGACGTCATCGCGCCCAGCAATATCAACCGTCAGGCCATCGCCTTTCACAGCACCGTCGGCAAGCGCAAGGTTGACGTGATGGAAGCCATGATTCGCGATGTCAATCCCGCCGCCACCGTTATCAAGCGAACTGAATACCTGTTGAGCGATAACATCGACGAGTTCTTTGCGAGCGTTTTGGAGCAGACGGACGGCAAACTCGACTACGTCGTCGACGCCATCGACACCATCTCGGCCAAGCTCACCATTGCCAAATATGCTCAGGACCACGACATCCGTTTGGTTAGCTCCATGGGCGGGGCCAACAAGCTCCATCCCGAGTGCCTCCGCTTTGCCGACATTTTCGATACGGTACGTGACCCCATGAGCCGCATCATGCGCAAAGAATGCAAGAAGCGCGGAATCAAGAGCCTGCATGTACTGTTTAGCTGCGAGGAATCGGTTAAGACACAGCCCCGCGACCCTTCCAACATCCACGAGCGTACCGAACTCGGAACCGCCAGCTTTATGCCGCCCATCATGGGTCAGATGATTGCCGGCGAGGTTATCCGCCAGATCAGTGGGCGCGGCACCGAGCGCGTGCGCGCCGATGGCCAGCGCCTGGACTAGCAGGATGCCCTGCGATGGAACCGCGATTCTTTGACACGCATTGTCACCTTGATTTGACGCTCAGCCCCGATGCCGCAGCCAGTGAGTCGGCGGCGTTGGGTCTGGGGCTCTTTGACTGCGGGGTCGACCCACGCGACTTTTCGGCCGCAAACGAGCGCGCTCATCGCCATCCGGGCATCATCGCCGGCATTGGGCTCCACCCCTGGTGGCTCGCCGACGGCCGCTGCGGTCCTGCCGAAGTCGATCTGCTTTGCGAAGTTGCTGCCCAAAAGCGCTACATCGGCGAAGTCGGACTCGACTTTTCCGCACGCTTCGCCGGAAGCGAACCGCTACAAATACAGGCACTTATCCGGCTCTGCGATACACTCGTGCAACATCCTCTTACCGGGCGCGTGATATCAATTCACGCCGTTCGTTCGGCAGGAACCGTGCTGGACGCCCTCGAATCGCACGGATTACTCATCCCAAACCCCGACTCCCCCGTTATCATCTTCCACTGGTTTAGCGGTACTTCGGACGAACTCGTCCGCGCGCGTAATGCGGGCTGCTATTTTTCCGTCAACGAGCGTATGCTCGCGTCTAAACGAGGACGCGAATACGCACGACAAATTCCACTCGATCGTTTACTGCTCGAGACCGATGCACCAGCGGAGGCAAACACAGAAACAAGCGCACAGTCGCTCATCAGATCGCTCGCAAGGACCTCAAAACGCATCGCCTCACTCAAAAACTGTGACGCAAAGCACATCGAGTCGGCAGTTTTAGCAAATGCACGCTCTGTTTTTAGCCTTCGCTAAGCTCGGTGTGCAAAAAATGCCAAATATGAGTACTGTTGCAAATCTAGTCACATTATTTACGGCAAAATAACATCTTGATAATGCACAACTGTTCATTATCAAGATGCTTAAAATCATTTTTAGCAGGTTTTAATCGCTCGCAGACACCCAACTAGGCTCTCAAAAGCTTGATTTCGCTGTTACTAAATTAGTGACAGTACTCATATTTGGCATTTTTTGCCCACGGGGTCCCGGGGAGGCGACAATTCGACTCACCGGGACTGCTCACCTATTCGGAAATCGGCGCTCCATGGCCCCAGGAGCCTTCCATGCCGCATACGGTCGAAGCAAACCCCGCCGCAAAGTCGAGTGCGCGCTCGATGGCCTCAGCACCATCCTCGCCACGCTTGGCGGAATCGAGATAGCACATCAGGAACGAAGTCAGGAACGAGTCGCCCGCACCCATGGTGTCCTTCATGTCTGCCACGGGCTTGGCATGCTGCCGATAGTAACGCTCGCCGTCATAGGCAATGCAGCCCTCAGCGCCAGCCGTTACTGACACAAAACATGGGCCCAAGCCCTTCACCCAGGCAAGGCGCTCGCGAATCTCATCCTCGCTCGCAACGTCTGCCGCGCTAAAGAACGCGAAGTCAACGTAGGGAGCAATCTGCTCGTAGTACTCGTCGGTCGAATCGTCCGAGAAGTCAAACGAAACCGTGATGCCCGCGGCCTTCAACTTGGGAAGTTCACGCTCGGTAAAGCAATAGTTGCCCGAATGAACCACATCGAACTGCTTCATGTACGAAAGGTCAAAGCGATCGAGGACATAGCGCGCATCGCCACGGATACCGCCCTCGTTGGAGCCAAGAAAGACACGATCACCATCAACCACAGTAACGCGTGCCGCACCGTTCTCGCCGATGAGCTGTTTGCATTTGGCAAGCTCAACGTCCTCATCCTCAAGACTCGCAATCACATGCTCAGCAGCAGCATCATTACCAAAGATGCCCATATACGTGGAGCGCGCGGCTCCGCATTTCTTGGCATATACGGCAAAGTTCACCGCATTGCCACCCGGATACATTGTGTGAATATGCTCATAGCAGTCGACGACGTTGTCGCCAAATCCCAGTGCGCTTACGTTAAATGCCATGACGCCGCTCCTCTCTCTTATGCCAACGGAACCACTGTTGCGACAGCAGTACCGCCCAGGATCTACGCGAGTTCCAGCAGCTCCGGCAGCTGGTCGATAATCTTGTCCGCGGCATCCTGGCTAAAGCCAAAGCGCTCCTCGCGCTTGGCAATGACTGTCAGGCCGGCTCGCTTGCCAGCGGTGATGCCAGGCACCGAATCCTCAACGCAGCAGCAGCGATTCGCGGGCAGCCCCAGCAGGTCCAGCGCATGCAGGTAGATGTCGGGCTCGGGCTTACTCTCCTTAAACTGCTCGCCGCTCACCACATACTCAAAGGTATCCGACAGCCCGCATGCGTTGAGCACTTCCTCGATGCTATTCATGGGAGACGAGCTGGCAAGCGCCACGCGAACGCCGCGGCGCGGCAGCTCTCGAATCGTCTCCACGGCGCCTGGGTTAATCAAAGCCTGATAGTCGCGCGGACGCTTATGCGCCCACTCGTCCCAACGGGCCAACGCTTCCTCGCCAGTTAAATGCCCCTTACCGGCGCGCTCAAACCAATCGACCAGCATACGCAGGAAGAACTGATGCGAGGTACCGACCTGCCCGTTCAACTCCTCTTGAGTCAGGTTAAGCCCAAGCTCCTTGGCAAACGCGGCAGTCTCGCCCAGGTAGTAATACTCGGTGTCGACAATGACGCCGTCCATGTCAAAGATCACGGCGTCGAACGGAAATGCGGACACGGCACCCTCCCTAACAAAAGGGCGCCCGCAAGCGGACGCCCGAACCATGCATTATCGGCGATTCTAACCCAGCAGCTTATCCAGCGCCACCGCAATGCCGTCTTCGTTGTTATTAGCGGTCACCATCTGGGCTACAGCCTTAACCTCATCGACGGCGTTGCCCATGGCAACACCGGTGCCGGCCCACTCAATCATGGACTTGTCGTTCTGGCCGTCGCCAAACGATACGACCTCGCTGGCATCGATGCCGAGCTTGGGCAGGGCACCCTCGAGCGCGCGGGCCTTGTCGATACCGGGCGCCGTGTACTCAAAGTACCAGTCGGCCGTAAACATGCCCGAAAGCGTCTGCTTAAAGGGCGCATACATCTCCTCGTAATGCGCCTGCAGATATGCCGGGTCGCCCGCAGTGAGTAGCTTGTCCACGGGATAAGCATCAGCGACCTCATGCAGGCTCTCCACCTCGCGGATCTTAAGGTCGCAGGCATCGCGCTCGTATTTGACGATGTTTTTCTGCGAGCCATCCGGCAGCGTAATCATGCAGCGGTACGAATCCTCGACATGCAAGTCGCGACCGAGCGAAATCATAGGGATCACGTCGAAATTGCGCAGATGATCAATCAGACGGTGCAGTTCGTCAGCCGGCATGGCCTGGTCAAAAAGGACCTCATCGGTCTGAGCGTCGACCACATGCGCGCCATTAAAGGCAACTAGCAGACCGTCATGGTTTTGAAGGTCGAGCTCCTGCGCCAGAGCATGTAGTCCCCATGCGGGACGGCCCGAAGCCAAAATGAGCTTAATGCCCGACTCCTGCGCCGCGAGCAGCTTCTCGCGCGTACGCGGGCTAATCACTTTCTGGTCGTTGGTGAGCGTACCGTCGATATCCATCGCGATGGCTTTGATTGCCATATATGCCTCCTTGCATCGTTTTTATCGCGCACTATCTTATCCGAGCCGGGGCACGTTCGCACGGCGCGCGTATGACGGTTGCAAAACCACCCCATTTGAAACAAAGGTTGATTTCCGATCTCAGCCGAACACTTTGAGCGGATAGGCCGTTCCCGCAGTTAGCTGAACGCCCCCGCGGCCCCTCCTGGGGTCCGGGGGCGCCGTTTTCCCAGTTGAAGGAACGGTGGAGATGTGTTTCGATAGG
>DBEZXW010000072.1:0-10127 GCA_048291725.1 Collinsella sp.
GCTCTACGATGACGGGCGCACTCGGGGAATCGACGGCACGGTCGACTGGGCGCGGCTTGAGGCAGAGGCCAGGAAGATGCTCGAGTCCGGCCTCGAGCTTGCGGACAGGATCGAGACGGCATAGGATATCAACCGTGTTCCAGGTTCCAGGACGCCGGGCCGCCTCGCTTCGGATCGGGCGCTACACCAACTTTCTCGACACTACCACCCGTTAACAGCTCCTGATCCCCCAAGGACGGAGGAAAGTGGGTCATTTTTGCCTGATGGCTCCGAGTCGCACCCGTTTTCCTGCGAAAACGCCGTGTCTCAACTTTGGTGAGACATTTGTCTCACGCTCAAAACCGAATCTGGAACATGTGTCACCTGCCCTAATTGTGTCTCATTCCGTAACTTTAGGCTGATGCAAGGTCTGAGACCGCGAGAAGGGAGACACGATGGGTAAGTACACGAGGGGTCTCTTGGCGGTGATACTGGCCGTAGTGCTGGTGTTGCCAGCCGCAGCATTCGCCATGCTGCCCGAGGCCAACGCCAGGTCCAGCACAGGAATGGACGGACCGATAATGACCGGAAAGGTCGCCGACCCCGACACCAGCGGTCGCTGGGAAATCTGGGCGGCAGGCCACGGTGGCAATAAGGTAACGACCCAAAACGTCGGTCGAATCTGGACCGACAAGACGGTCAAGGCAACCGAGGAAAACGAAGAGTCGGACTTTTTGACCACGCTTTCGGCGATGTCCTCGACGTCTAATTCAACCGTGACGGTCACCACGCCGCTTGACATCGTGATGGTGCTGGATGCCTCTGGCTCGATGGATGATCCTATGGGTGGCGGAGATTCCACCAAGCGTATCGATGCACTGAAGAGCGCTGCGAACAGCTTTATCAATACCATTGCCAAGCAAAACGAGGGTATCGAGGGTGTCGATAGGCAGCACAGGGTTGCCATTGTTAAGTTTGCGGGTGATAAGACCAATAAGGTCGGCAATGACCAGTACAAGAAAGGGCAATTTTGGTACAACAACTCGCAGGTGATGAAGGGTTTGACCGATTGCTCTGGCGGCAACGTGAAAGTTCTTGAGGATACAGTTGCTGGAATCAAACCAAGCGGTGCCACGCGTGCCGACTATGGTCTGGAACTGGCCGGGGATATCACTTCTGGCCGCGCAGATGCCAAGAAGATCGTTGTGTTCTTTACCGACGGCAAGCCAACGAGCTTCAGCGAGTTTGATTCTGACGTCGCCAAGGGTGCCGTGACGGCTGCCAAGAAGATGAAGGATGGCAAAGCCACCGTTTATACCATCGGCATCTTTAGTGGAGCGGACCCCGCTGACGATCCCTCGAAAGAGGGGACAAGCGACGTCAACAAGTTTATGCACGCCGTGTCGAGTAATTATCCCGATGCCACGTCGTATGCGAGCGACAAGCTTGGCACACGCGCGGAAAACTCCGACTACTACAAGTCGGCGACCAACGCCGAAGAGCTCAAGAAGGTCTTCGACGACATCTCACAGGCCATCACATCGGAGGCGCCTTATCCGACCGAAATCCATAAGGGCTACGACGAGACCAAGTCCGGCTACATTACGTTTACCGACGAGCTGGGCGACTTTATGCAGGTCGACGGATTTACCGAAGTCGTCATCAACGGCACGCCGTTTACCGAGGCGAGCAAGACGTTCAACAAAGAAACCAATACCGACACATACGAGTTCACCGGCAAGGCAAAAGACCTGCTCATCACCGTGCAGCGTGCTGGCGCTGACAATCCCCAGAAGGGCGATATCGTAACGGTTAACATTCCTGCGTCGTTGATTCCGCTGAGCCACTTTAAGACCGTAGACGGCAAGCTTTCGGTCGACAACGTTAAGCCCATTCAGGTGAAGTATGCCTCGAGCGTGAAGAGCGCCGCACTTGACAACCTGTTTACGCCCGAGAAGGTCACGGGGCTCAAGGACTACATCGAGCATAATACGACTGTCGTTGACGGCACCAAGACCGTGAGCTTCTACGCGAACAAGTGGAGCGGTGGTGCGTTGGGTGATACGGTTGCGACCTTTGAGCCGGCCGACACCAACCGCTACTACTACTTCCAGAAGCAGACTCCCATTTACACGGACAAGGACTGCACACAGCCCGCAAAGAATTCACTGGCAGATACCGGCACCTATTACTACAAGGATGAGTTTGAGGAGCAGGGCGAGAACGGCGAGGCCAAGCCCGCCACCACCGTCATCGAGTTTATCGGCGGCGACGCTGCGAAGTTTGACGGCGCTATTGTTGCCGACGAGGGCGGCAACCTTTCGTTTAGCGTGGGAACCGCGCGCCTAGCCTTTATCGACGAGCTCCACACCACCAAGGAGAGTGTGGGCGACAACAACACTGGCACCGCGACCGACGTTCTCAACCCCAAGTGGAACAACATGTCCGCCAAGGCGGCCGCGACGCATGTCAATTCCTACCTGGGCAACAACGGCAAGATCAGCTTTGCGTATGACATGACGCCGGCAATGGTGAACACCAAAGCCAGCTTTGGTCTAACCAAGGTGCTCGAGGGCCGCGACTGGAGGGATACTGACGCGTTTGAGTTTGGCCTGACGTCCGAGAACGGCGCCCCGATGCCTGCGACTACGACTGCGATCGTGCGCAAGGCTGACCTGGACGACAAGGGCAAGGCTGTCATCGACTTCGGCACGGTCGAATACACCGAACCTGGCACGTACGTCTACAAGGTCAGTGAAAAGCACGCCGGGACCACGATTGACGGCATCGCCTACAGCGGTAACGTCGCGGAGATCACCGTGACGGTGAAGCCCAATAAGAAGGGCGAACTGAGCGCTGACGTGAAGGCGACCTCGGGTGAGACCGAGTTCAAGAACGCCTACGCTACGAATCCTGTTGAGTCCAGCGTAACCAGTCAGATTGCCGTGACCAAGTCTCTGACCGGGCGCGACCTTACGGTCGGTGAGTTCAGCTTTGAGCTGCGCGAGATTAAGGATGAGGACTCTGGGCTTATCGAGACCGTTAAGAACGCTGCCGACGGCAAGGTGACGTTCAGTGCCATCAAGTACACCGAGATCGGCCAGCACACCTACAAGCTGCATGAGGTTAAGGGCAACTCCGGCGGTATTGACTACGATGACGCGGTCTACACCATCGTGACGACCATCGCCGATAACGGCAAGGGCCAGCTGGTTGCCACGCACGAGCTGAAGGACGCCAAGGACGTCAAGAGCATCGAGTTCAAGAACGCCTACACCACGAATGCTACCGAGGCATCGCTTGCGGGTATCAAGAATCTGCAGGTTGAAGACGCTCTGACCCCGGCTGATATCACCGGCAAGTTCACCTTTACCGTGACCGGTGAAGAGGGCGCACCTATGCCTGCGAGCACGAGCGTGCACAACGACGTTGACGGCAAGGTCGACTTTGGCAAGATTACCTTTACGCTCGACGACCTTAACAAGGCTGTGGGTGAGAAGCCCGAGAAGCGCGAGCACACCTTTACCTACACCGTGACCGAGTCCGGTGAGGTCGCTGGCGTGACCAACGACGCTAAGCCGTCGCGCGAGGTTTCCTTCACCGTGACCGATGACGGCAAGGGGAATCTGCGCGTATCCCGCAAGCCGGACGGTGATGCGGCCTTCACGTTCACCAATACCTATAACGTGACGCCTGTCGAGACGAGCGTCACCGACCAGATCACCGCGAACAAGGTCCTGACCGGGCGTGAGCTCAAGGAAGGCGAGTTCTCCTTCGAGCTCGTCGAGGGCGATAAGGTTGTCGCTACCGGCACTAACGCTGCCGACGGCGCGATCACGATGGGCGAGGTCGCATACGACAAGCCCGGCAAGCACGCCTACACGCTGCGCGAGATCAAGGGCGGAACCACCAGCAAGGGCATCACCTACAGTGACGCCAAGTACACCATCGAGACCACCATCACGGACAACGGCGACGGCACCCTCAAGGCCGAGCATGTCCTGAAGGACGCCACGGCTGCGACTTTCAAGAACACCTACAGCGTGGCCCCGCTCGATGCGGAGCTCGACTTTGACCTGAGCAAGGTCATCAGCGGCCGCGACTGGACGGATGGGGACGAGTTCAGCTTTACCATCACCGCCCCCGAAGACGCCCCACTGCCCGATCCCGCAACCGTAACCGTGAGCAAGAAGGACGCGAAGGACGGCATTGCCGCCATCAAGTTCGGCAAGATTCACTACGCTGCCGCCGGAACCTATAAGTACGAGATTCGCGAGAACGCGGGCAGCACGGTCGGCATGACGTATGACGCGCATGTCGCAACCGCCGAAGTGACCGTGACCGAGAACGGCGATGGCAGCCTGACCGCCAACGTCACCAAGAAGGAAAACGGACGCTTTACCAACACGTACCGCACTGAGCTTAACTACACCGCTGCCGGCGGTCTGTGGCTCAGCAAGTATCTGGATGGCCGCCCCATGACCGAGGGTCAGTTCACCTTTACCGTGACACCTGCTGACGACGCTTCGGCTCGCGCGCTCGGTCTGCTGCCCGGGGCTAATAGCTTCAAGTCCCCCGCAGCGGCAGAGGCAACGGTCGGACTGATCGACATTCTGGCTGGTCATGAGGTTATATTTACGCAGGCTGACGCCGGCAAGACCTTTACGTACACCGTGGCCGAGAAGAACGACGGCCAGCCCGGTTACACCTACGACGACGCCGTGCGTACGGTGACGATCGTCATCGCCGACGACACCGCCGGCACGCTCACTGCTACGACGACCGTTTCCGGCGGTCCCGAGGGCACGCATGAGACGGTCCACAAGAGTGGCGAGAACAAGGTCGAGAAGGCCCTGGTGCCGTTCCGCAACAGTTACAGCGCTACGACCAACACGCCTGGCGGCACCGCCGCTCAGGTCGTTGCCACCAAGACTCTGACCGGCCGCCCGATGGCCGACGGCGAGTTCTGGTTCGGCATCGCCTATCAGGGTGAGCTTGTGGCATACGAAAACCTCAAGCCCAATATCGGCGGGCACGTGAGCTTTGATACGCTGCACTACGACACTAAGATGCTTGCTAATCTTGAGGCTGCTGGGCTTGCTTATCGTACCGATAAGGACGGTAAGCTCGCCTGGACCATTAACTACACGGCCTACGAAGATTTATTCGGGCTGCCGAATGGCGTTTCCGCTACAACGTGGAGCTTTGGCTTTAAGGTTATCGTCGTCGACAACGGTGACGGTACCCTGACGGCAACGGTCGACTACGGCGGCGTCGAGCCCTTGTTCGAAAACGTCTACGGCGCCGAAGCCGTCGATGCCGCGCTCACCGGCACTAAGAAGCTCCAAGCTGCCGAGGGCCTGACCCCGGCTGACATCACGGGCAAGTTCACCTTTACCGTGACCGCCGACGAGGCTGGTGCCCCGATGCCCGAGCGCACGACCGCAACCAACGACGCGGCTGGCAACGTGGACTTTGGCAAGATCCACTTTACGCTCGAGGACCTCAACCGCGCTCTGGGCGTGACGGACGATGCGACCGATAGGGCCGAGGCAGACGAAGCTGACGAGGTCGAGTCCGACGAGGCAGAGGCTGAAGAGGCCGACGCCGACGTTGATACCAACGCCGATGAGCCCAGCGACGAGTCCGAGCCCACAGCCCCCACCGCTCCGCGCTCGCACACCTTTACCTATACGGTGACCGAGTCCGGTAGCGCCCCTGGCGTGACTAACGATGCCAACGCCACGCGCAAGGTTTCCTACACCGTGACCGACGACGGCACTGGACATCTGAGCGTCGTGCACGAAGGCGACGACGGTGCGGCCTTCACGTTTACCAACACCTACGGCGTGGCGCCCACCGATTCTTCCGTGACCGATCAGGTCAAGACGGTTAAGCGTCTGACCGGACGCGACCTTGCAGCAGGCGAGTTCACGTTTGAGCTGCTCGAGGACGACGTGGTTGTCGCTAACGGCACCAACGACGCTAACGGCACCGTGACGCTGAGCCCGATCCGCTACGAGGCACCCGGCACGCACACGTACATGCTGCGCGAGGCTTGCCCCAACGCGCTCGGCCTGTACAAGGGCGTCACCTATGACGGCACGACCTACACCGTCGTGACCGCCGTCTCCGACAACGGCGACGGCACGCTGACCGCGACGCACAAGCTCGAGGGAACCACCGAGTCGGCTGGCTTTACCAACAAGTATCACGCCATGCCTACGCAGGTTTCCATCGGCGCGGTCAAGGTGCTCGAGGGACGCGAGCTCAAGAAGGACGAGTTTAGCTTTAAGCTCGTTGGCGAGGACATCGAGTCTACGGTTACCAACGATGCCGACGGCAAGATCAACTTTGACAAGTTTGAGTACGACGAGCCCGGTACGCACGCCTACACCATCAGCGAGGTCAAGGGCGACGAGGTCGGTATGACCTACGACAAGTCCGTCTTTACCGTGACCGTCAACGTGGTCGATGACGGCGAGGGCAACCTCAAGGCGAACGTCGCCTTTACCAAGGGCGACAAGAGCGTCGAGGGTATCGTGTTCAACAACACGTACAAGAAGCCCGAGACGCCCGTGCCGACACCCGATCCCGGCACGCCCAAGACCGTGACGAACATCGTCAAGACGGTCAAGGGTTTCCTGCCCACCACGGGTGACCAGCAGGCCGCCGCATTGCTCATGGCATTCGTCATTGCCATGGCCGGCGTCGGAGCCCTGGTCTGGGGTATCCGTAAGCGCTAGGCACGCTGGCAGCGCCCGGGGCCAAAAGGCCCCGGGCGGCCGGCGGGGAGCCAGAACATAGCCCCCACCCCCACCCCCAGCCGCCACGGAGGTATCTCCCTCCTCCGTGGCGGCACTTTTGTGTGCCGGGGGAGGAGGGTGCGCCACGAAATCGGCCCATCTACTACGTTTGGCCCCTTACCCCCAACCATGCCGAAAAACGCGAAAACAAAACCGCAGGTAGAACGCCTGCGGTTTTGCTTAAAACGAAGGCATGGTCAGGGGTACCGAGTCAAACGTAGTAGATGGGCCGATTTCGTGGCGGGCACCGTCAAATGATCCCCCGGGGACTGAGGGAAACGGGTCATCTTGGTTTCACGAGGCTTGCGGAGGCGCTCGTACAGGGCCGTCCGAAAAAACTATGCCGGTTTACGGGGCTGAATCACGAGTCCCCAACCATGCCGATATTCGTGAAAATAAAACCGCAGGTAGACGAGCCGTCATCTTGCAGAAAACGCAAGTATGGATGGGGCCCTGAGTTTAGCCCCGTAATCCGGCATGGTTTTGAAATGGCATTAAATCGATAACAGCCATTTTGCTATGCCGGGGCGGTCGGTCGTTGGGTAATTACCCTCGCAGATAGGCGATGGCGATCTGCGTGCGGTTGCGTAGGCCCATCTTTGCCAGGATCGAGCTGATGTGGTTGCGCACGGTGCCTTCGCCCATATAGGCGGTGGCGGCAATCTCCTTGTTGTCGAGGCCGCGGGCGATGAGCTCTGCGACTTCGAACTCGCGGTCGGTCAGGCTGACAAAGGCCGCGGGCCGGCGGGTCGTGCCGGCCTCGACGCCCGCCCCATCAAAGTTGATATCCTCGATCGCCTTACCCTCGAGCACGCGTTTGCCATCCATGACCTGTGTCAACGCGGGAGGGATGGCAGCGACGTCGGTTTTAATCAAGTAGCCGCGCGCGTCCAGTTTGAGCGCCGACACAATGTATTCGTCATCCGAGAATGTCGTCAGAAACACCACGCGCGCCGCAGGGTCGCGCTCAAGGATCTCGCGTGCCGCCGAAAGTCCGTCGCGCCCCGGCATCTGGATGTCGAGCAGTGCGATATCGGGCGCGTGTTCGGCATAGAGCGAAACCGCTTCATTGCCGTTGGCGCCGGTGCCCACTATCTCGATCTGCGGCTGGGCGCCCAGGATAATCTTGAGCGAATCGACCACTAAGCGGTCGTCGTCGACAACGATGAGCCTCATCGGCCCTCATCTCCTTGCTGTTTGGGAATGGTGGCAAACACGCGCCAGCCGGGGGAGCCGGCGCGCGGGCCGGCGGTAAAGGTGCCGCCAAGCGCCTCGACGCGCTCGCGCATGGAGCCGAGCCCCATGCCTTCCGCGACGCCACGGCTGCTCGCCTGGGTCCCGCCCGTCCCATCGTCGGTAACGATGAGCTGGTAAAACGACGGATGCTCCATGCATCGTACGGTGACGGTCTGGGCGCAAGCGTGGCGCATGGTGTTGGAGAGCGCCTCGCGCAGGACCGCCGCAAAGCAGTTGGCGACGTTTGCGGGCGCATGTTCGGTCATAACTTCAAGCTCAATCTGCGGGTCGCCGTCCGATCGCGCGCCTTCAACGATGCGTTCGAGCTGCACGGAAAGGTCGACGGCGTTGTCGTTGAGCGCATGGACGCTGGTGCGCACAAGCTGGAGCGCCTCGTCAACCGTGCGTTTGACGTCGGCGAAGTCGGCGGCGACGCCGGGCTCGTCGGCATGGACCACGCGCAGGGCTTCGGTCTGCAGCGAGGCGCGTGTGAGCTGGTGGCCCACATTGTCGTGGATCTCGCGCGCGATGCGGGCGCGTTCGGCGAGCGTCGCGAGTTCGACCTCGTAGTCCTGACGGTCGGCAAGGTCGCGGTTGCGCGCTTCGAGCGCCAAGGCTCGTTCTTGCAGCTCGTCGCGGGTACGGCGCATGCGCTCCTGCTCGTGTTCCAGCTGGGCGGTACGTAGCGATAGCAAGGTGGCGGCAACCGAAAGGATGGCGGTCAGCAGGAGCGTTCGGGCGGTGAGCGCGTCGGCGCGTAGGTTCGCGACGAGCGCAAAAGCAAAGACGGAGCCAATGCCCAGCGCGACCCAGGCGTGCTCGCGGCGCACGCGTCGCGCGATGTCATAGAGGGCGAGAGGCGCAAACGGCACAAACGGCGGCACGAAGACAGCCGCGATGATGTAAGCGTAACTTGCGGTCTTGCTTGCGCGACGCGTGCGTTCCCCCTGTGCGACCTCGGCCAGTGAGGTGGCAATAACGCCAAGGCAAAACGCCGCGACCAGGTGAGCGTCCACAGCAAGGCCCATGGCGGCCGCAATACAGCACGCCAGAACGATTGATTTGTCGAAAAGCCTGTTCATACGGGTATTGTACGCGAAGCCGCGCGTGGTGGAGGGACCGCCTGCGCAACCGTGACATTCCTCCCACGCGGCAAAGCGGGGACATCGGCAGGCCGCACGGCCAAGCTCCGCACTCGTGACAAAGCTCACTGGCGCGCGCCGGCGGCTCCTGCGATGATGCAATCGTACCGGGTCGCAATCAACAGAAGGGCCGCCTCATGACAGACATCGTCCACGTCGAAAACCTCGTCAAGCGCTATGACGACCTTATTGCGCTCGACCACTTTAACCTGAGCATCGCCCCCGGCGAGATCTTTGGCCTGCTGGGCCCCAACGGCTCGGGCAAGACCACGTCCATCAACTGTATTCTGCAGCTGCTCGCCTACGACAAAGGCACTATCGAGCTGTTCGGCGAGCCCATGACGCCCGCCCGCTACGACCTCAAGCGCCGCATCGGCGTGGTGCCGCAGCAGGTGGCGGTATTCGACGAGCTCACCGTGCGCGAGAACATCGACTATTTCTGCAGCCTTTACGTCAACGATCGAAAGCGTCGCCGCGCACTGGTCGACGAGGCCATCGACTTTGTCGGGCTGGGCGACTTTACCAAGTTTCGCCCCGGTAAGCTTTCGGGCGGCCTAGCGCGTCGCCTCAACATTGCCTGCGGCATCGCGCACAAACCCGAGCTCATCTTTTTTGACGAGCCCACGGTGGCGGTCGACCCGCAGAGCCGCAACGCCATCCTGGAGGGCATCTGCCGCCTGCGCGACGAAGGCGCCACGGTGGTGTATACCAGCCATTACATGGAGGAAGTCGAGCAAATCTGCAGCCGCATCATGATCATGGACGGTGGCCGCGTGCTGGCGCAGGGCACCAACGACGAGCTCAAGCGCATGATTCAGATGGGCGAGCGCGTGACCGTCGAGGTCGGCGCCGTCGAGGCCGCCACGGTCGAGCGGCTGCGCGCCCTTGAGCACGTGCTTTCGGTTGAGCTGTCCGGCGGCGAGCTCGTCTGCGCCTGCGAGGCGAGCCCGCATAACCTGGTCGA
>DBEZXW010000073.1:0-36388 GCA_048291725.1 Collinsella sp.
CCTTCTTCCTCTTTCCGGACATGCCGTCCTCCGATCTCCCGGGGCCGGCCGGTCCGGCCCTCAGGGTATCGGGTTCCCACATTCATCCGCACATGTGCGGATGAATGTGGGAGGTGTTCGGATGAAGTTGATAATCAAGGCATTTGAAACAAAGGCAAAAAAGTACTTGCAAAGACGCGTTCCGACATATAAGTTGATAAAAGACCGCAGTTGCGGTTTTAAGTAGATCGAGCATATGAAGTTTGAGTTTTAGCGTGTAAGAGAAGGAAGATCGGCAAAGTACAACCCCAAACGCAATGACAACTTAATGAGGTAACTGCCACATGTGAGGCACCCAGGGCATTGCTGTCTCGATTTTGAGCACGATGCCTTCCGCCTTGCGTGGGCCGTTCCATCCCGCCCCTGCAGCAACTGCCTCACGGGCTCATTGAAAACCGCATAGCACCCCAGCGTCAGCACATCACCCACGGCAAGCACATCACTCACGACAACCAACACATCAACAAACAGCACGAACATCAACCGATTGGAGAAGCTATGACAAACCACCACGCTGAAGACGGCGATAAGAAAAGCATTCTGGATGCCCGAATTGAGCGAGCATATGCAAACGAATATGACGCCGCCTTTGCCGCCGCGACCATCAAGAACTACGCGTCGCTACCGCTCGCGACGATCTTGGCCGACCACCCTCAGCTGCTGAAGCGCTGCACAAAGATCATGGGCGACCCCGACATTCGCAAGCTGACAGACCCCTATGCCCCAAAACGCTACAACGATTCGTACGTTCTTACCGTAGGCTGCCTAGCCCATATGCTTACGGCGCTCGACACGAAACTCAAGCTCGAATGGGAACCCGACGAGCGTCATGAACTCGAAAGCAAGCGGAACACCCTGCGCACCGCACTGTTCCTTCCGTTGGACGGCCTCAAGCGCTGCAACGTCGAGCTCAATACACAGGCGCGGCAAAAGCCCGGGACCACGGGGCAGAAAACTCCAAGACCCCATGCGGCCATCGTCGACCGCAACCGATATAACCGCATGACCGCGCACTTTTCCGCCGAGGGAGCAGCCATAAGGACGCTGATCGATCTGCTGTGCCTCCTGAGCATCAACGAGCTATTTGAGGGCTATCTCGCCCTTGTTCCCGCGACGGCACCCAAGTCGGTAGCAAAGATCATCGAGACCTGCAGACGCCAGTTTGAGCGCCATCGCAATGGCAGCGAGATGAACGTCAGCATCGCGCAGTACTACGCGGCTCATTACAAAAATGACGGATGTGCCCCTGTCGAGCATCAGCTGCGGCTCGCCTACACCACGCCCACCGCAACGCTCCATCGCTTTGGAGCCCTTGGCGCTTGCGAGCCGCACGAACAGGCAGCCTGCCCCACAACCGAGCTCGATCTCAGGCTCGGACGAACCCTGTAGCCCGCCAGCCCCTCCACGGGCAACAATCCTATTCCACAACACAACCAACAGAAAGGAGTCCTCATGGACACCAATCATTCCACCATCATCAGCCCCCTCACCATGCGTGAATCCGCCCGAGGTATCACGCTCACCAGCATTTACGATGAGATGCTCGCCCGTCGCGAGCTCTCCGTCATGGGAAACATCGAAACCCCGATGGCCCACGACCTATGCCAGCAGATTCGCCTGCTCGATGCCACCGACCCCAGCCGCCCCATCACCATATTTGTCGCCAGCGCCGGCGGAAGCGTGCGATCGGGTCTTGCGATCTATGACGCCATGCGCCTCGCATTGTGCCCCATCCGCACCGTCTGTCTGGAATTCGCCGCGTCCATGGGCGCCGTGATCTTTATGGGCGGCGACGATCGCCGCATGGCGCCCCATGCAGAGCTCATGATTCACGACCCGCTGATCCCCCAGGGGGCAGGCGGCTCGGCACTTGCGCTGCAGGAAACCAGCCGGCGTCTCATGCAGACCCGCAAGACCCTCACGCAAATCCTCTCGGACCGCAGCGGCCTCACGCCCAAGCGCATCCAGTCCCTCACTGCAAAAGACACCTACCTTTCGGCCGAGCGCGCCGTCGAGCTCGGTTTTGCCCACGAAATCCTCTCGACCACCAAGGAGGTCGCCCATGTCTAACCTCGCCAGCCGCCTCGCCGCATCTGAGTCCGCATCGTCCACCATCCTCGCCAAGGATCGAACGCTTTCCTGCGACACCCGCCAAACGGGACTCAACAACAACGCACTTGTGATCGGCCCCTCGGGAGCC
Source organism: Collinsella sp. (assembly GCA_048291725.1). Classification (GTDB taxonomy): domain Bacteria; phylum Actinomycetota; class Coriobacteriia; order Coriobacteriales; family Coriobacteriaceae; genus Collinsella. The sequence goes on from DBEZXW010000073.1 coordinate 2,240, forward strand.
GGCAAGACCCGAAACGTCCTCAAGCCCAACCTGCTGCAAATGAACGCAAGCTACATCGTGCTCGACACCAAAGGCACGCTCTGTCGCGAAGTGGGACCCGTGCTGGCAGCCCACGGTTACCGCGTGCAATGTCTCAACTTCGCCGACCTCAACACCGTCCCGGCCCTTGCGCCCGGCATCGAGCGCTGCGGCTACAACCCCCTGAGGCACATTCGCCGCAAGGCGGACGGCAGGCCCAACCAGCAGGACATCCTCTCGGTGGCAAAGGCCATCTGCCCCATCGAGGACAACAACCAGCCTTTTTGGGATCATGCGGCGGCAAACCTGCTGTCGTGTCTTATCGCCTACGTCACCGAACAGCTACCCGCCGACGAGCAGACGATCAGCTCGGTCATCAAGCTGATCGAGCACCTGCAGGACGGCGCCACGGGTCGATTGTTTGACGACCTGATCACGACCGACCCCCAAAGCTATGCCCTCTCGCTATGGCGGCGCTACGCCATTACGCAAAATGCCGAGCGCATGCACGCGAGCATCGTCGGCATCCTTGCCGAAAAGGTCATGTGTCTGGGATTCGACGGTGCGGCACAGCTCTATCGTGAGTGTCATCAGGTGGACTTCGCTTCCATGGGACACACCCCCTGCGCCCTGTTTGTAACCGTGAGCGATATTGACCGCAATCTCGATCCGCTGACCGGCCTCTTTATTTCGCAGGCGTTTATGGGCCTCATTCGTGAGGCCGATAGGCAACCCGACGGCAGCCTGCCCGTGCCCGTGCGCTTTATGCTCGATGACTTCGCAAATCTGCAGATCCCCCAGATCGACAACGTGCTCTCGATTATCCGAAGCCGCAACATCTGGGCAACGCTGCTGCTGCAGTCGACCAACCAGCTCGATGCGCTCTATGGCGAGGCACGCGCACGCTCCATCATGGGCAACTGCGACACACATCTGGTGCTGGCGTTCCAGGATCCCGAGAGTGCCCGGGTGTTTTCCGACCGCGCCGACGCGCTGCCCAGCACGCTCATGGCGACGCCGATCGATCGCTCGTGGCTCTTTGTGCGCGGTCGCACCCCCGAACAGGTCGAGCGCTTTAGGCTCGAAGACCATCCGCTCTACGGGGAGCTGTCCGAGGCGCAGCGAGGCCATGCGGATGCCGAGATCTAGGCGCAGGGTTCTCGCGGCGCGCGGCGCCCCGGCGATGTTCCACAAAGGCCGTGCGCCCCGGGACTACGGCAAAGCAAAGGGGCCCGCATCCGATAGGATACGGGCCCCTGACTATAAGGCGCGATGCGTTAACAGCAGCGACTACTTGCGATGCGCGCGATAGAACTCGATAAGCGCTTGAGTCGAAGCGTCCTGCTCGGCCTTGGCGGCGTCGTCGTGGAAGGCAGGGGTAATCTGCTTGGCAAGCTGCTTGCCCAGCTCGACGCCCCACTGGTCGTAGGAGTCGATGCCCCAGACCGTGCCCTCGACAAATACGATGTGCTCGTACAGGGCGATGAGCTCGCCGAGCGCAAACGGGGTCAGCGTGTCGCCGAAGATCGAGGTCGTCGGACGGTTGCCCTCAAAGCAGCGGGCCGGGACGATCTGCTCGGGCGTACCCTCGGCGCGCACCTCATCGGCCGTCTTACCAAAGGCAAGCGCCTTGGTCTGGGCCAGGAAGTTGCCCAGGAACAGCTCGTGCACGTCCTGACCGCTGTCGGTCGCAGGGTTGGCGGTATTGGCGAAAGCGATAAAGTCGGCCGGGACCACCACGGTGCCCTGGTGCAGCAGCTGGTAGAAGGCGTGCTGACCGTTGGTGCCGGGCTCGCCCCAGAAGATCTCACCGGTATCGGAGGTCACAGCGCTGCCGTCCCAGCGGACATGCTTGCCGTTGGACTCCATGGTGAGCTGCTGCAGGTAGGCCGGGAAACGGTGCAGATACTGGCAGTACGGAAGCACGGCGTGGCTCTTGGAACCGAAGAAGTTGACGTACCAGACGTTGAGCAGGCCCATCAGCGCGACGGCATTGTTCTCGAGCGGCGTGTTGCAGAAGTACTCGTCGATGGCGTGGAAGCCCTCGAGGAACTGCTGGAAGCGCTCGGGACCGAGCACGACGATCAGCGACAGGCCCACGGCAGAGTCGACGGAGTAGCGGCCGCCGACCCAATTCCAGAAACCAAAAGCGTTAGCGGGGTCGATGCCGAAGGCCTCGACCTTCTCGAGTGCGGTGGAAACAGCGACGAAGTGCTTGGCCACGGCCTCGGCGTTCTGCTCATCGGAGCCGTCGATGGCGCCCTGAGCCTTGAGCTGCTCGAGCATCCAGGTCTTGGCCTCGCGAGCGTTAGTGAGGGTCTCGAGCGTGGTGAAAGTCTTGGAGACGATAATCACGAGCGTGGTCTCGGGATCCAGGCCCTTGAGCTTCTCGGCCTGGTCGTTGGGGTCGATGTTGGAGATGTAGCGGCAGTCGATACCGGCGTCGGCGTAGGGACGCAGAGCCTCGTAGGCCATGACCGGGCCCAGATCGGAGCCGCCGATGCCGATGGACACCAGGTGCTCGATCTTCTTGCCGGTAACGCCCTTCCACTCACCGGAGCGCACGCGCTCGGCGAAGGCATACATGCGATCGAGGACCTCGTGCACGTCGGCGACGACGTCCTGGCCGTCGACGATGAGCTGGCCTTTCTCGCTTGCCGGACGGCGCAGCGCGGTGTGCAGGACGGCGCGGTCCTCGGTGGTGTTGATGTGCTCGCCGGAGAACATGGCGTCGCGGCGCTCCTCGAGTTTCACCTCGCGGGCAAGATCGCACAGCAGCTTGACGGTCTCGTCGGTCACCAGGTTCTTGGATAGGTCGAAGTGCAGGTCACCGGCGTCAAAGCTCAGCTTGTTCACGCGCTCGGCATCGGCGGCGAACCAGGCCTTGAGGTCGATACCATCGGCCTCAAGCTTCTCCTGATGAGCCTCGAGTGCCTTCCAAGCGGCAGTCGACGTGGCATCGATAGGTGCGGCAACAGTTGCCATAGAGTCCTCCTCAGCATACGGGCGCACGCCTCCATGCGCCCGGACATTCAGATGCCACTATTCTAGCGCAGGTCAAGACTACAATCAGCGAGCGTTGCCAATCGGCCCCCAAACGGCAACCGATTAAAAAGGGACAGGCTTATTTTGGCAGGTCAAACGCTTTACCAACCAAAAATAACCCGTCCTTTTATGGCAAATATTAGGCCGCGGCGCAGATGCTACCGAGCAACTCACGCAGAGGAGACCCGATGCCCTCCAGCAGTTCGGGCGCGATAATGGCAAAAACGGGAACCTCACCGGTGCCCACGACAGCAGGCGCCTTGCCCTCCGAGAGAATGCATCCATAAGGGACAAAACCGTCTTCGCCGGCATCGAGCGCCGCCATGCGACGCGCGAGCTCGCGCGCAAAGCCAGCAGTATCGGCATCGCCAATCGCCAGGACAAAGTCCACGCCTTCGTCGGTCGCCAGGGCCACGGCTTCGTCGATCAGTTCGTCTCCCCCGTCGCCCCCAACCGAGCCGCAGCGGAAAAGTACGCGCTCGAGTAGGGCTCGATCAAGCGAGCCAAGTGCCGCCGAGACAAGCTCATCGCGCGTATGCTTGTCACCGCCCAACACGACCAGCGCCTTAGTGCCACCGTAGTGAGCGACCAATCGTCCGCACCAGCGAGCCACGTCTCCATCCACAACAAGGCGCGTCGGCATACCAAACCCGTAATTGACCATCTTTCCCACAACCCTTCCGTGCGCATAGGCGGTATCAATCGTTAGGCTCATGCTACGAAGCAAGGTTTTCCGAGCTGTTTCGCACTCTTTAGAGCTGCGTTAAAAACCCGATCCAACCGCACGACCATACCTACCAAAACAAACCAGTCCCTTTTTGACAGGTTTTGACGATGTCCGGACGAGCGGGTATTATCGAACAGATATTCGATAAGAACATGTGTTTGATGGGAGGACGCGTGGGGCACGAGCGTCACACCTATATCTGCATCGACCTCAAGACGTTTTATGCCAGCGTCGAGTGCGTCGACCGCGGGCTCAACCCGCTCACCACCAACCTGGTCGTTGCCGACGAATCGCGCGGGCGCACGACCATCTGCCTCGCCATCACACAGGCCATGAAGGACTTAGGGATTCACAATCGCTGCCGTCTGTTTGAGATTCCCGACGGCATCGACTACATCAAAGCCGTACCGCGCATGCAGCACTACATGGAAGTGTCGGCGCAAATCTACGGCATCTATCTGGAATACGTGAGCCCGCAAGACATTCACGTCTATTCAATCGACGAATGCTTTATCGACGTGACGCCCTATCTAGACCTCTACCATACCAATGCCAAAGGCTTTGCCTGCATGTTGCGCGATGAGGTCCTCGCGCGCACCGGCATCACGGCGACGGTCGGCATCGGCCCCAACCTATTCCAGGCCAAGGTAGCGCTCGATATCACCGCCAAGCACGTACCCAGCCGCATCGGCATACTCGACGACGAGACCTTTCGCAAAGAGATCTGGCCCCATCGTCCCATCACCGATATCTGGGGCATCGGCCCCGGCGTGGCAGCACGACTCGAAAAGTATGGCGTCTACGACCTGATGGGTGTCGCCGCACTCGACGAGAACCTGCTCTACGACGAGCTCGGCGTCAATGCCGAATATCTCATCGACCACGCCTTTGGGCGCGAGCCGACAACCATCGCCGATATCCAAGCCTATCGCCCACAAGCAACTTCGACCACTACAGGACAGGTGCTCTCGAAGGGCTATGCCTACGAGCAGGCCTACACCGTCTTGCGCGAGATGGTCGACAGTGCCGTGCTGGACTTGGTCGATAAGCACGTGGTCTGCGACAGCATCTCGCTCTTTGTGGGCTACGCGAGCGAGCGCGCCGACATCCGCAGGCTTGATGCCAGCGGTACTGCACAATATGTGGACGGATGCGGACACCTGCGCTCGAGTACGTCGAGCATCGAACCCACCGCAACCGCCGGCCCCGAGCTCGCACCCCGTGCGCCCAAGCCCGTCCAGTGCGATGACGAAAGGCGTCGCCTGGTGCGCGAAGCGCAGGCAATCGATGGCATCTTTGCGGGAGAGCATGGCGGCAAACCGCGTGGTGGCTATGCCGCGCTCTTTGCGCACTCCAACGCCTCGCGCAAGCTGCCCGAGCGCACCAATTCGTTTAAGAAGATCATGGGCTATTTCGATGACCTTTGGGCGCAAACGGTCGACCCTAAACGACCGGTCAAGCGAATCAACCTGGGCTTTGGCAACCTCATGCCCGAGGAATTTGCCACCATCGATCTGTTTAGCGATGTCGAGGCCGATGAGCGCGAGCGCGACCTGGCGCGCGCCGTCCTGGCTGTGAAAGGCAAGTACGGCAAGAACGCGCTCGTCAAGGGATTAAGCTTTACCGCCGGCGCCACCGCGCGCGAACGCAACGACCAAGTTGGAGGACACCGTGCCTAAACCCAAACAACAGCCCGTGCGCCCGCCGACCGCCTTCGAGCGCCTGGCGGACCCCGAGGGCAGACGCCGCGCCGCCGACCCCAACCTCACAGCCAACGGTGCCGTGCGCGCCAACCGCGCCGCACAGTTTATGCCCTTTGCCGCCCTCACGGGATACTACGAACTCGTGCGCAAGCAAGAAATCACCGTCGAGCCAAAACGTGAGCTCACGGAAGAAAAAGCCCTCGTGCTTTCTAAAAAGCTCGAGGGTCTCAAACGTGGCGACTTGGTTCGTGTCACCTATTACGATACGTACGGCTATCGAGCTCGCACGGGCATCCTTGATGAGGTGCTTCCCGCCTTCAAGCTCCTCAAGCTCCGAGACATCGCCATCGACTTCGACGACATCCAAGACATCGAACTGCGCGGACGAACCTAGCCAAGGAAGCGCATCCGGGGCGGCGCTTACAGCGTCATGACGTAGTAGCCCGCGTCTTTCACGGCCGTCTCGAGGACACCACGATCAACCGGCTGCTTAGAGCGTACGCGGGCCGTGTGGTCCGCGTACGTCACCGTTGCCCACACACCATTCAGCGCATTGAGGGCATTGGCCACATTCTGAGCGCAGCCATCGCAGCTCATGCCGCCGATGAGCAACTCATCGCTATAGGGGTAGTGGGACGGATCGGTATCCGCAACCACTACCTTCTTGGCCTTCTTACCGCTCGCACCATCGCTGCAGCAACTCTTCCCGTGTGTCGAAGCGGCAATGCGACGCAGTCCAAAAAACATGCCGACGGCAATGACGGCCAGCACGATGAGATTCGCAGGGTTGAGCAAGTCACTCATGCGTTCCCCTTTCAAGTAGCACTATCTAGATACCCCCATGGGGTGTCCCCATCTTAACCCAAATTCATGTCCGTTCGGTCAATTAGTTTCCCTCTTCAAACTTTTTTGTTGACCATGTCTTACTTTCGTGTATAAGTTTTCCTAGGCTAACAAGTGAGGGCTCGAAAGGGGCAACGTGACTCGAACCATTGACATCCCAACATACCAAACGGCTGTCGTGCGCAACTGCTCCCCTACGCTCGCAGGTATCAAGCCGGCTTCGCTCTTTACCTATCCCGGCGTTTACGCCAACCAAAACGGAAAACTCGGCGTCGCTCAAATCGAAGAGCGACGCTCTCGCCTGCTCGCCGTCATAGCCCAATGCAACCGCGAGCTCCAGCCGCTCGGGATCCATATGAGCGTTTTGGTCTGGCGCCCCTGCGGAGCGCTCATCTATGTGTACCGCCCTGCGGACCTCATGCGATACCTCTCCGACCCCCGCGCCACGACGGCGCTTGTCGCCGAAGGTTACGATGTCCACAACCTGCCCGCATCCCTGGTGCATCTCGCCGCGCGCATCACGCTGGCAAGCAGCAATGCCGCAGAAAGCGCCTATGACGGCAGTGTCTGCGCACTCGCGCGAAATAGGCACTGCGATACGGGGTGCATGTGCGAGTTCCCCCACGAAATTGGCTATTTTTTGGGCTATCCCTACGAAGATGTCCATCAGTTTATCGTCCAGCACGGCGAAAACTATAAGGTCTTTGGCGCCTGGAAGGTATACACAAACGTCGAACAGGCGCTCACGACCTTCGATTCCTATCGTGCATGCACGCAATACCTTACCTACACCTATCAGCAGGGCTGCAGCTTGGCGCAACTTGCCCAGGCAACCCGATAGAACATAGAAGCCGCGGCAACCTGCCGCACAACTGAAAGGACTCAACATGAGCAAGATCGCCGTCGTCTACTGGAGCGGCACGGGCAACACCGAGGCCATGGCAAACCTCGTCGCCGAAGGCGCCACGTCCGCGGGTGCCGAGGCAGAGGTCATCTCCTGCTCCGACTTCTCCGCAGACAAGGCCGAAGGCTATGACGCCATCGCCTTCGGCTGCCCCGCCATGGGCTCCGAGGAACTCGAGTACGATGAGTTCCAGCCGATGTGGGACGAGGTCAAGGAGACTCTCGGCGACAAGAAGGTCGTCCTCTTTGGCTCCTATTCATGGGCCGAGGGCGAGTGGATGGACAACTGGAAGGCCGACGCCGACGATGCCGGCGTCAACGTCGTGGACTCCACCATCTGCTACGACGCGCCCGACGACGAGGGCGAGACCGCTTGCAAGGCCCTCGGAGCCGAGCTCGCGTAACGAACCCAGGACCTCCAAAAAAGCCCGCATCAAAGCGCATCCCCATCCCTACAAAAGAGCGGGGGCTGGATTCAAGTCCAGCCCCCGCTCTTTTATAACGGCAGTTACATCAACCGGCTACGAGATATTGCCCAAGAACGCCTTGGTGCGCTCGCTCTTGGGGTGGTCGAAGACCTCGCTCGGCGTACCCTCTTCCACAATGACGCCACCGTCCATAAAGACGACACGGTCGGCGACGTCGCGGGCAAAGCCCATCTCGTGCGTCACCACGATCATGGTCATACCGTCACGTGCCAGGTCGCGCATGACACCTAAGACGTCGCGCACGAGCTCAGGGTCGAGCGCCGAGGTGGCCTCGTCAAAGAGCATGACGTGCGGGTTCATCGACAGGGCGCGGGCGATGGCAACGCGTTGCTGCTGGCCGCCCGAGAGCTGGCTCGGCATAAAGTCGATACGCTCGGCAAGACCGACCTTGGTCAGCTCCTCGACGGCGATCTTCTCGGCCTCTTCCTTGCTGCGCTTGAGCACCTTCTGCTGCGCGAGCATGACGTTCTTTTTGACTGACAAGTGCGGGAACAAATTGAACTGCTGGAACACCATACCCAGATGCGTGCGCACCTTGTTAAGGTCGACGCCCTTGGCGCACACGTCCACACCCTCAACGACAATCGAGCCACTCGTGGGATGCTCCAGACGGTTGATGCAGCGAAGCATCGTCGACTTTCCCGAGCCCGAGGGGCCCAAAACTACGACGACCTCGCCCTTATGCACATCCAGATCGATATCGCGCAGGACCACGTTGTCGCCAAAGGCCTTCTGGAGGTTCTTGATGCTGACGACGACCTCGTTCGAGTTATTGGTTTCGCTCATGATAGAACCTCCTTACAAACCGGCGATGTGGTCGGCGGGCGTCGCGACGACCTGTCCGGCGCTCTTGGTGGGACGCTTCTTTTTTGTTTCGGCCGTACCCAACAGCCTCGCCTCAAGACCGCTCACCAAGCGCGCAAGCGGCAGGGTAATGACCAGATAGAACAGGGCGGCAACCACATACGGCGTGATAGACCCCGTCGTGGCCACGATGGTGCGGGCGTTCATGACGATCTCGACCACGCCCACGGCCGCAAGCAGCGACGTATCCTTGTAAAGCAAGATAAACTCGCTGGTCAGCGTAGGCAAAACATTGCGGAACGTCTGCGGAATCATAACGTAGAGCAGCGTCTGGAAGGCATTCATGCCCAGAGAGCGAGCAGCCTCGTTTTGGCCCTTGGGGATCGATTGAATACCGGCGCGGAAGATCTCACACAGATAGGCAGACGAATTCATGGCCATGACGATAACGCCCAAGACATAGTCGTCCACCTTGACGCCGGCCAACGGCAGACCGAAGAACGCGATATAGATCTGCAGGAACGCCGGCGTACCGCGAATGATATTCACGTAGATGCCGGCGAGGCAGCGCAGGATGCGCGACTTGGAGATGCGCATGAGCGACAGGGCGAAACCGAAGGGAATTGCCAGCGGAAACGCCACAAGCACGATCGAAAGCGACATGAGGAAGCCCTTGAAGACGATCGGCAGGCTTTGGACCAAAATGACCGGGTTCAAGAACAGGCGCAGGAACATATTGGAGTTCCAAGCCTCGACCCACGGCTGCTCCTTAAGGTCGGCCAAGAAGTTATCGAAGGCCGTCACGCCCTTGATCTCCACCGACGGAATCTTGGAGATCTTCTTGGTCGAGCCATCGGCCAAAGTGTAGGTGCCGCTAAAGGCCTCATCGCCGCCCTCGACGGGAAACGTCACACCATAAACCTCGACACGGAAAAAGCCGCCGGCAGGCGCCGTCTCGCCAAAGTCAATCTTGAGCGTCTGGCCGTCAGCCTTGCACGTGGGTTTCATGGGCGTACGATCCATGAGGTCCTCGCCCGAGAGCATCGTCAATCGCGTGTCATCGGTACCAAACGTCGTGCCGTCGACAAAAGTCAAAGAAAGACCGCTCAGCTCCTCGTCGGCATCGGCCTGGACCTCCCAGGTAATGCGCGTCTCGGTACCGCCGACCACAGCGCTGCCCGAACCGGTGTTGGGTCGGGCGGTAATCTTTGCGGTCTCAAGCGCCTGGGCGGTCGTGGGCGCATATGCCCCCACACACACCAGCGCAAGCGCCACGGCCATGACGCAGACTAGCTTTTGGAGCAAGGCGGGCAGTGGAAAACGCTGCTCCGCGGCCCCTTTGTTCAGTCGAGACAAGGTGGCTCCTATCGTAGAAGTTGCCGGCAAAACGAGACGGAAATACTCTCCGTCAAGAGAAGCGCAAAGGCCCTCTCCGCCAAAACGGAAAGGGCCCGTGAGCAATCAAGTAGCTATTTTACTTGATGTTGTACTTAGCCATGAGGGCGTCAACGGTACCGTCGTCGGTCAGGTCCTTGATGGCCTGGTTGATGTCGTCCTTGAGCTTGGTGTTGCCCTGGTTGATGGCGATGGCGTACTCCTCGCCGGTGCTAATCTGCTTAATGGTCTGGCAGGTGTTGAACTGCTCGGCGGTCAGCTGGCTGGCAACGGAGCGGTTGGTGACTACGGCGTCGCCCTTATCGGACTGCAGGGCGCTGAAGCACTCGGTGGCGTCCTTGTAGGGGACAATCTTGGCCTTGGGGAAGTTCTCCTGGGCAAAGGACTCGGCGGTCGAGCCAGACTGGACGATGATGGTAGCATCGGCGTTGTTGAGCTTCTCGCTGTAGTTGTCGGCCGTGATGTCGGCGTTATCGACCTTGGTCACGATAGCCTGATCGTCCATGTAGTAGGAATCGGAGAAAGTGACTTCTTTCTCGCGCTCGGGCGTGTCGGTGATAGCCGCGATGGAGACGTCATATTTGGCGCCCGAAGCGACGCCCGGAACCAGCGTGTCAAAGTCATTGTTGACATACTCGACATCCAGGCCCAGCTTGTCGCCGATAGCCTTGATGAGTTCAAGGTCAAAGCCCTGATAATCGCCGTTGTCATCCTTGTACTCAAACGGAGCGTACTCGGCAGAGGTGCCGACGGTGAGCGTACCGTCCTTGACGAGCGCGTACTCCTTGGAGCCGTCGACCTTCTCGACCTTAGCGTCGCCAGAGCTGCTGGAACCGGCATTAGAACCAGAGGTGGCGTTGGACGAGCCGCAGCCCGTCAGAGCGAGGGCGAGCGCCATAGCACCCGTGGCGGCAAATGCGCCAAGCTTCTTCAGCTTCATAATCAGTCTCCTTCCAATGACCCCACGTGATTCAGAGGTCTGCAAAAACTGAGGGTTATTATGCACCCGCTTGGAAGAATCTGCAATTAGAAAACTGATTGAAACAAACCCATAACGTGAATGGAGCGTCCCACTTTATGGCAGCCATTACTGCTGCAATGACCTTAACAGTTTGATTTCAGCCGCATAACCTGCAAGTTCGTTCGGTGTCTCCAAAATGAATGGCAATGCGCGCAAGCGGCCATTCGATACAATATTCTGCATAACCTGCATACCGCCACCAAATTCCTCGCTGCCAAGGTATCCCTTGCCGATGCACTCGTGACGATCTTTATGGGCGCCACAAGGGTTCTTCGAATCGTTGATGTGTACGGCATGCAAGCGATCGATACCCACCACGCGGTCGAACTCGTCGAGTACGCCGTCCAGATCATGGATGATGTCGTAGCCGGCATCGCTCACATGGCAGGTGTCCAAACAAACGCCCAGCTTATCGGACAGCTCTGGGCACTTGGCGGCAACGCCCTCGATAATGCACGCCAGTTCTTCAAAGCTACGGCCCACCTCGGTGCCCTTGCCTGCCATGGTCTCAAGCAATACCGTCGTCTGCTGTCCCTCAAACATCACCTGGCACAGGGTGTCGACGATCATCTGAATGCCGACGTCTGCCCCCTGTCCCACATGCGCACCGGGATGAAAATTGTAGTAGTTGCCGGGCAGTGCTTCCATGCGCTGCAGATCCTCGGCCATGGCCTCCAGGGCAAACTCGCGCGCTCGCTCCTTAGCGGAGCAGGGGTTATAGGTATACGGGGCATGAGCCACCAGCGGTCCAAAGTCGTTTTGCGCCATAAGCTCGCGCAGAGCCGCCACGTCATCCATGTCAAGATCTTTTGCCTTGCCACCGCGCGGGTTGCGCGTAAAGAACGCAAAGGTATTGGCGCCAATGGACAGCGCCGTCTCCCCCATCGCCCGATAGCCCTTCGTCGTCGAAAGATGACACCCGATCGTCAGCATCTCCAACTCCCCCTCATCAGTTGCGGTGAAATACGGTCTATTGGTGCCCTATTTTGGCGCAAACAGACCGTATTCCACCGCAAGTTATAAAAGGGGCATCAGGGACAAAGGCCTCCAGGCATTCCAAGCGCTGGTGCCATGCCCCCACGCCCTAAAGTTTCAAACGAATCGCATCGATGATGCGTGCGCAGCGCTGCGTGGCGGCAAGGGGCATGACGGGACTCTCGAGTTTCCCCGCCTGAATGAGCTGCGTCGCATGCTGGATTTCGCCGTAGAAATCATCGATCTCAAACGGGGCATTTATTTCTAGCGTTCGACCGTCGGAATAGTTCACATGGGCGAGCTCGGGGCGATGGAGACGCTCGATTTCCAACGAGCCCCGCTCACAGGCAATCGTTAAGCGGCTTTCATATATTGCTTTGCCGTCGCACACCATATGAATGGGTATACCGCCGACGCTCATATGGATCTCGTCGGCCCAATCGACGCGGCCGCCTGACACGTCACGCCAGCGAACTTCACGGGACGAAACCTCGCACGCGCCCGCGAGCAAATCCTCAGACCAACCGACCGCATAGCAGCCCATGTCATATAGACAGCCGCCCTGCAACGGATCAAGCAGATAGCCCGAAGGAGACTCGCCGTAATCGAGCTTTTGCACGCTTTCAATCGAGACAATACGGCCAAGCTCACCCGACGCAAACAAGTCCTTCACGCGAGTGCGCATCGGGCAAAACCGATTCTTCATCGCCTCCATAAACAGCACGCCGCACTCGCGAGAGGTGGAGGCAATCGAGAGAGCCTCTTCCTCACTCAAAACGGCCGGCTTTTCGCACAGCACGGCCTTTCCGGCGCGCAGCGCGCGACAGGCCCAACGCGTATGCATGCAATGCGGAAGAGCCAAGTAGATTGCGTCGACATCGGGGTCGGCAATCAGCGCGTCATAAGCCGCATTGCCGTTATCGTCGACCGAGGCATGGCCATGCGCAGCATCGATCGAAAACGCTCGGCAAAATTCCTCGACATGTGCAGGAGTGCGGCCGGCCGCAGCCACCAGCCGTGCCCCGTCGACCTTCTTGAGCGACGATGCAAATCGATGCGAAATGTGCCCAGCGCCCAAAATGCCCCAACGAACCTCACGCGAATCATTACGTAAACCTCGGTCACCCACGATAGCCTCCCATCAGTTGCGGTGAAATAGTTCCTGTTTGGCCCCTATTCTGCCGCAAACAGGAACTATTCCACCGCAAGTTATAAAAGGGGCATCAGGAGCGCGTTTTGCCGAAGGCCTTAAGCACCGACGTCACGAGGCCAGGCTGAAAACGGCGGCGTACGTCGTCCAAACGCTCGGGAATATCGATGTGCTGCGGGCAGTGACGTGCGCATTTACCGCACTTGACGCAATTGCTCACCAACTTGGGCTCGCTTGTGCGCACCGCGCTCGCCGTAAAGTATTGAGACAGCCCCGTAAACCAGCTGTGCGCATAGCTTGCGTTGTAGGCGGCAAAACATCCAGGGATATTGATGCCTTTAGGGCACGGCATGCAATAGCCGCATCCCGTACAGGGCACGCGATTCGATTTTTCAAACTCATCCAGCACGTGCGCGATCGTGTCGAGCTGGTTGGCAGTCATCGAATTCGGCAACGCGAGGTCTGCCAGTGACGAATTCTCATCCACCTGCGCGGTATCGGTCATACCCGAAAGCAGCATCGTCACCTGAGGATGATTCCACACCCACGAGAGCCCCCAAGCGGCAGGCGTATGCAAATGCCGATCGCATGCACCATCGAGAACAGCGCGCGCCCGCGGAGACAATTTGCCTGCCAAGCGTCCGCCCAAAAGCGGCTCCATCACAAACACCGCGAGACCTCGCTCGGCGGCAGCCATGAGCCCCGCCGTTCCCGCCTGATATCGCTCTCCAGCGTAGTTGTACTGGATCTGGCAAAAGTCCCACTCATACGCATCGAGCATCGTAAGGAAGTCCGCCGCGCTGCCGTGGTACGAAAAGCCTATCTGACGAATACGCCCTGCAGCCTTTTGCTGCGCGATCCAGTCCTCGATGCCCAGCGCCACCACGCGCTCCCACTGCGCAGGCGAGGTGATGTTGTGCATAAGGTAATAGTCGATATGGTCGGTCCGTAGGCGGCGCAGTTGCTCGTCGAAGAACCGGTCGAAATCCTCCGCGCATTTGCACGAAGCATGCGGCAGCTTGGTTGCGAGCAAAACCTGGTCGCGCAAGCCCAGGCGTTCAAGCGAAGCGCCCACGCAAGCCTCGTTGCCGGGATAGAGATAGGCCGTGTCCAGATAATTAATCCCCTGCTCCACCGCACGGGAAATGATGGCGTCGGCTGCCTTCGCATCCGGGCGTCCCGGCACACTGGGAAACCTCATGCAGCCCAGACCCAGAGCGGATATTCGGTTACCACTTTTGGGGTCAACGCGGTATTGCATGGCCCCTCCCTTCGCCATCAGCGCCCCGACAAGGCGAAACACAATGGTCACGCAGCCGAAACATCGTGGAATCGCAATCGAGAACGTATCGTAACGCAGCAGAAATCGAGCTGTCACGGCACCGCTTTAACATCAGCAAAAAGCCCGATGAAAGGAGTCGGGCATGACCACGCGCATGTCTTTGCGGTCTGCCCCGCGGCATAAGCGCACAGCGCAATAGTTTCTTTTTTATAACAGCCGCCCCGCGCACCCACCAATCACCCTGGCAGCATACAATCCATCAGGCGCCCCTTACGCGGGCGCCTTTTATATGGGGAGATGATTCACATGCAGATCAACAAGGTCACCTTTATCGGCAAGGGCGGCGTCGGCCTGCTCTACGGCAGCATGATCGCCCGGGCGCTCGGCAACGACGCCGTCGAATACGTCATGGATGATGCCCGTTTTGAGCGTCATGCGAACGACGCGCTCACCGTCAACGGCAAGCCCTGCGATCTCACGTCCGTCCGTGCCAGCGAGGCGACGCCCGCCGATCTGGTCATCCTGACAGTCAAGACCACCGGTCTCGACCAAGCACTCAAGACTATGGAGCGCGTCGTGGGACCCAACACGCTCATCGCCTCGCTGTGCAACGGCATTACGAGCGAGCAAAAGATTGCCGAACGCTTTGGCTGGGAGCATACCGTTCTTGGTATCTGCCAGGGCATGGACGCCGTGTTTCTCAACGGCGCGCTCACCTTTACCAATGCGGGCGAAATCCGCTTTGGCGCGGCGGCCGGCACGAACCCCGCAACCATCACCGCGATCGACGAGCTCTATACGCGCTGCGGCATCGCCCATACCGTCGAGGACGACATCGCCCACCGCATGTGGGCCAAACTCATGCTCAACGACGGCATCAACCAGACCTGCATGGCCTACGGCGGGACCTACGGAAGCGCCACGGAGCCGGGCTCCGAGCAGCGTCGCTGCTTTGTTTCCGCCATGCGCGAAACGCTTGCGGTCGCCAACGCCGAGGGCGTTGAACTGACCGAGGCAGACCTGACGCAAATGGTGCACCTCATCGAGGGAATCGACCCCGCCGGTATGCCCTCGATGGCTCAAGACCGCATCGCAAGGCGCAAAACCGAGGTTGATGAGTTCGCGGGCACCATCTGCCGCCTCGCAGCCAAACACGATATCCAGGCACCGCAAAACGAGTGGCTCTATCGGCGCATCCGCGATATCGAGAAAAGCTGGTAGCGCCAACGCGCCGCATTCAACAGCCTTAACAGCAAAACCGCCGCAAGGGAACCTCCCCCCCCTGCGGCGGCCTTCATCTTCGTCTATGACCGGCGGCCGATCTCACAACAGTTAGCGTTGCGACCCCGGCACCTCGTCCTCATCGTCGCGGCAAAGAACCACGCCTGCGCTTCCCAGCAGCGTGGCCGCGATCAGCGCGCCGACCACGATAGGAGCAGCCCCGCATGTCCCCTGCATGCCCGCGACGAGCGCGGCCGTGGGACCAAGGCAGCCAAGCATCAACGCGACGGCGGCAACGGCAATATCTCGAGCATTCACAAGACCACTTCCTCCAAGAGAAAGACCTTATTTCTCAAGAACCAGTGTGCCCCGCATCCATACGCCCAGCGTACCGCCACGGTAAGGGCTCTGTTAACTCAAACGCATACATAGAACGGGCGTCCTTACGTTGCCCTAAAGCTCGGTAAAGACGCCCGTCCGCCAAATATCCGTGATGCAGAAAAATTACCAGCCAGTGTAGTAGTCGGTGGTTCCGGCAGCGCAGCCGGAGTCATAGACCTTGCAATCACCCTTGGAGCCCGTAAAGGTCGAGCCC
This sequence comes from Collinsella sp., assembly GCA_048291725.1. Taxonomy (GTDB): domain Bacteria; phylum Actinomycetota; class Coriobacteriia; order Coriobacteriales; family Coriobacteriaceae; genus Collinsella. The sequence goes on from DBEZXW010000073.1 coordinate 18,410, forward strand.
TGGGCCATATCGCCCGCGGCAACAACGTAATAGCCGTCGGAATCGCGCCAAAAGCCCTCAGAATCCTGAGTCCATTCGCCCGTGCGATAGTGATAAAGCACATTGCTGCTGTAATAGGTCTCGCGGCGCCCGTTGTAGTTATTGACACCCGCAGAGCGCGTCAGGCCCGATCCGTTCGCGTAGGACGCGGCAGACGCGTAGGACGGAGTGTAACCGGCGTTGTAGTACGAAGCCTGGGCGACCTCGGCAGCCTCCGCCTCGGCGGCAGCCTCGAGCGCTTCGCGCTTGGCATCCTCAAGCGCAGTGCGCAGCTCATCGAGCTCGGTCGACTTGGCGTCGACCTCCCCCATCGTCAACAGGCTACCCGCACCGTCGATGCAACCCTGCAGCACAGCGCGCTCGTCATCGGTGGCATAGTCGCCATACATATTCATGATGATCTGAGCGCGCATCTCCAGGGAATCGCGCTTGGCCTCCATCGAGGCGTTCCACTCCTGCATGGAACCATAACCATCGCCACGATAGTCAACGGGCTGCACCAGCGTCGTCTCGGACGGAGTAGATCCAACCGTATCGGACAGTGTTGCGGCGTGGGCATCAGTTGCACCGGCGCCCGCCAAAAGTGCCACGGTCAGAGCGGCGGAAAGGGCGGCGGTTTTCGGTTTTCGTGAATCAATCCTCATGTAGCTGGAAACCTCCGTAGTGCGTTTTTGCTGCGTTTGAGCTGCGTGTGATTCGATCGCGCTGCATAGTACCCCGAGCAAATCGCGACCTGCGGTTTTACTTAAAAGGCGCACGTCAATTGCGTAAAACTCACATCCTCTCAACAGGAGTTTTCCACAACTCGAATGCATAAAGCGTGTCAAAAACCCTGTTTTTGCACCCGCTCTATGCAAAAAAGGCGCCTGTGCAACCATTGTTCGCACAGGCGCCTTGAGCAGGCATTTTATGCAGTTATACCTATCGAGTCGCAAGGGGTCCTTGCACAAGTCGCCTTACTCGTCCAGCGCGGCGAAGGCCTGCTTCAGATCCCAAATGATATCCTCGGCGTTCTCGGTACCGATGGAAAGACGGATCGTGGAGGGCGTGATGTTCTGCTCGGCGAGCTCCTCGGCAGAGAGCTGGGAGTGCGTGGTGGTAGCCGGGTGCACGACGAGCGACTTGACGTCGGCCACGTTGGCGAGCAGCGAGAAGACCTGCAGATGATCGATGAACTTCCAAGCTGCCTCCTGGCCACCCTTAATCTCAAAGGTAAAGATCGAGGCACCGCCGTTGGGGAAGTACTTCTGATAGAGCTCGTGATCGGGGTGCTCAGACAGGCTCGGGTGGTTCACCTTGGCGACATGGCTATCACCAGCCAGGAACTCAACGACCTTCTTGGTGTTCTCGACATGACGGTCAACGCGCAGCGACAGAGTCTCGGTGCCCTGGAGCAGGATCCAAGCGTTGAACGGGCTGATGCAGGCGCCCTCGTCACGCAGCAGGATGGCGCGGACATAGGTTGCGAAGGCGGCGGGACCGGCAGCCTCGGCAAACGAGACGCCATGGTAGGAGGGGTTGGGCTCGGCGATCTGCTCATACTTGCCGCTCGCCTTCCAATCGAAGTTACCGCCGTCGACGATCACACCGCCCAGCGAGGTGCCGTGGCCGCCGATAAACTTGGTTGCGGAGTGGACGACGATGTTGGCACCATGCTCCAGCGGACGGAACAGATACGGGGTGCCGAAGGTGTTGTCGACGACAACCGGTAAACCGTGCTTCTTGGCGATCTCGGAGATGGCGTCGATATTGGGGATGTCAGAATTGGGGTTGCCGAGCGTCTCGAGGTAGATGACCGTGGTGTTGTCCTTGATGGCGCCCTCGACCTCGTCCAGGTTGTGGGCATCGACGAAGGTGGTCTCGACGCCAAACTGGGAGAGCGTATGCTCCAGCAGGTTGTAGGAGCCACCGTAGATGGTCTTCTGAGCCACCACGTGGTCACCGGCCTGGGCAAGAGCCTGCAGGGTATAGGTGATGGCAGCAGCACCGGAGGCGACGGCAAGACCTGCCACACCACCCTCGAGTGCGGCGATACGGTCCTCGAAGACGCCCTGGGTGGAGTTGGTCAGACGGCCGTAGATGTTACCGGCGTCGGCAAGACCAAAGCGATCGGCGGCGTGCTGGGAGTTGCGGAACACATAGCTCGTGGTCTGGTAGATAGGCACGGCGCGGGAGTCGGATGCGGGATCGGCGCTCTCCTGGCCAACGTGAAGCTGCAGGGTATCGAAACCAAAGGTGTGCTCGGGGTTGTTGATGAACTGGCTCATGATGATCTCCTTGATCGAACAAAAGTTAATAAATTAGAGAGAAGTAAGTCGCTGTCTCCTGATCACGCCGACGGGCGCAAACAGGAGCCCGGCATTCGTCTTGGTAAGCATTTCATATGCGGGCCTCCTTTCGCATCCCGGTTCCGTGGTCGGTTTAATTACCTACCGCCTTTGTGTGTTTTGAATAGTACGAGCATTGTTTCGCTCGGTCAATCACTTAAAAGCGCTAACCTGTTATCGGTTTTGTAGATAACGCTCGAAAGGACGGCGCCGATGACCCTCCAGCAGCTTCGTTTTCTGATCGCCGTGGCAGAGTCCGGCTCAATCAACGCCGCAGCTCAGCGCCTCTATACCGCTCAGTCCAACATCTCAAACGCCGTCAAAAGCCTGGAGCAGGAACTCCACCTGGAGATCTTCACGCGCTCCAGCCGCGGCGTCACGCTCACCAACGACGGCACCGAGCTTTTGGGCTATGCGCGCCAGGTCGTAGAGCAGGCCGATATGCTCGAGGCCCGCTACGAGGACGGCGGCACCCCGCAAGCCCGCCTCGCCATTTCCGCCCAGCACTACGCCTTTTCGGTCGAGGCCTTTGTCAACGTGGTCGAGCGCTGCCGCGACAGCAAGTTCGAGTTCATCATGCGCGAGACCACCACGTCGCAGATCATCGATGACGTCCGCGCGTTTCGCAGCGACATCGGCATCCTGTATCTGGACGACTTTAATGCCCGCGTTCTGCAGAAGGCTTTTGCCGATGCGCGTGCGAGCTTCCATCCCCTATTCGACGCGACGGTCCATGTCTTCGTTAGCGAGCGCCACCCGCTTGCCCGCCGCCCGCAGCTGTCCCTTGCCGACCTCACACCCTATACGCGCTACAGCTTTGAGCAGGGAACCTCAAACTCCTTCTATTACGCCGAGGAACCTTTTAGCTATATCCCTTGCGACCGCAACATACGAATCTCGGACCGCGGAACACTTACCAACTTACTTATCACGTCGAACGGTTACACCCTGTCGACCGGTGTCCTCTCCAATGAAATGCAATGGGGTATGGCATCGATCCCGTTAGCAGACGCCCCAACGATGCACGTAGGCTATATCATGCACGACGAGCGCAAGCCCTCTCCCCTCTTGCAGCAATACCTCGACGAGCTCAACCGCATCATCCATGCCAACTAACTGTCGGAAGACGGGGTAGAAATCGTAGATTGCTAGCCCCCGGCGGACATGGCGCTACAATGGTCACTCACACGAAACGTACCCAACGAAAGGAACCATGTGAAGGTCATCATCTATACCGACGGCTCGGCCCGATCAAATCCGGGACGCGGCGGCTACGGCGCCGTGCTCAAATACACCAACCCCGCCGGCAAGACCTTCACCTCCGAGCTTTCGCGCGGCTACGCCAAGACCACCAACAACCGCATGGAGCTCATGGCGGTCATCGTGGCGCTCGAGGCGCTCAACCGCCCCTGCGAGGTCGAGGTCCATTCCGATTCGCAGTACGTCGTCAACGCTTTCAATAAACACTGGATCGACGGCTGGAAAAAACGCGGGTGGAAAACTGCCAACAAGCAGCCTGTCAAGAACCGCGACTTGTGGGAGCGCCTGCTCACCGCAAAGAGCAAGCACAAAGTGGAGTTCATCTGGGTTAAGGGCCACGCCGGCCATGAGCTCAACGAGCGCTGCGACGAGCTTGCCACCACGGCGGCCGACGGCAGCAACCTCGATATCGACACCGGCTTTAACGAGAGCGACCTGTAATAGCGTTTTCGCGCAGCTTTATATCCCCACGCGCTACACTCATCCTGTAGACCAAACAATGCAAGGGGGACGTATGCTGCGCATCGCGACCATCGGCACATCCATGATCACCGACGACTTTATCCAAGTCGTCAACGCCAACGACCAAGCCGCGTTTGTGGGCACGCTTTCGCGCGACGCCAATCGCGGTACTGCCTTTACCGCCGAACACGGCGGCGAACGTAACTTCACCGCACTTGACGAGCTTGCGTCCGCCGTCGACGTCGACGCCGTCTATATCGGCAGCCCTAACGCACTTCACTACGAGCAGGCCCTTGCCTGCATCGCCGGTGGCAAGCACGTCATCGTCGAGAAACCCTTCTGCGCCACCGAAGCGCAGGCGCTGGAAGTCTTCCGCGCTGCCGAGGCAGCAGGTGTCGTGGCCCTCGAGGCCATGCGTCCCCTCCACGATCCCGCCTTCCACGCCATCGAGGACGCCCTGGGCGAGATCGCCCCCATCCGCCGCGCCTCATTGCGCTTTGGCAAGTATTCCTCGCGCTACAACGAGATTCTCGCGGGACGCGCCACCAATATCTTCGACTGCAATATGGCATCGGGTTCCCTCATGGACATTGGCGTCTACGCCGTCGAGCCCATGGTCGAGATTTTCGGCATGCCTTCCGGCCTTACGAGCATGACTACTCTGCTCGACCCCACCACGCGACAGCTCACGCACGGCCCCATCGACGGCTGCGGTTCCATCCTCGCCAGCTATGGCGGAGGCCGCATCTCCGTCGAGCTCGCGCACTCCAAAATTACGAATGACCTGCTGCCCTCGCAGATCGAAGGCGAGCACGGCACTATCCAGATCGACCATCTGTCCACGCCCCGCAACGTCCGCATCGACTATCGCGGCGAAGTCGTACGCGGCTCGGCGACCGAGGCACCGCGCGAACAGGGCGACAACGGCCGCGTGCTCGACCTGCCCAAATCGAGCAACACTATGGAATACGAACTCGCAGACTTTATCACCGCCATCGGCGGCATCGATAACGTCAAGGAAGAGATTTGGGAGACCCCGGCGGGACGTCACGAGCTTGGCCACTACCGCGATGTCACGCTCGTCTCACTGCGCATCATGGATGCCGTGCGCCAGCAGGCCGGTATTACCTTCCCGGCCGACGCAGGCAAGCAGGCATAGCGATGGGCCTCTTCGATACGTTCTTCTCCAGCGTCACCGGCGGCAGTCGAGAGCCTCAAAAACCATCAAACGTCGAGCTCGAGCTGCGCCGCAGGCTTACCGTACTCGCAAGCGACGAGGCCACTCAAGACACTCCCCTGCGCTATTTCCTGCGCTGGGCGGGGCAAGTCCAAGGCGTTGGTTTTCGCTTCACCAACACCAACCTCGCACAGGCACGATCACTCACCGGCTGGGTGCGTAACATGGAAGACGGCTCAGTCGAGATGGAGATACAGGGAGCTCCGGCAAACGTCCTATCTCATCTCGAGGCGCTTCATGCCTCCTACGAGCGCATGGGAACGCGTTTTCGTCTCGTAGACGCCCAGGCCCGAGCCCCACTTGCCAATGAAGACGGTTTCAGTCCTCATTATTAGTATTGTGTGCTAAATACGGTATCATTTACCTACGACCGTTAATAGAAAAGAGGCGAGGCGCATGGCGGTGCAAAGAAGGAATACCAGGCAGCGAAAGCTGGTTCTTGACGCCGTGCGCCAAAGCTATAACCATCCCACCGCCGACGAAATCTACAACGTCGTGCGCGCGCAGGATGACAAAATCAGCCGCGGTACGGTCTACCGCAATCTCAATCTCTTGGCCGACGCAGGCGAAATCCTCTCCATCAAGACGCCGGGCGGCAGCCGCTTCGATCGCACGATCGAGCCGCATGCGCATATCATCTGCACCTCGTGCAGCCGCGTCATCGACGTACCGCTCCCCCTTCGATGCCCAGCTCGACGCCAAGGCGTCCGAGCAAATCGGCTGGCACGTCACGTCGCACTACACCATCTTCGAGGGTCTCTGCCCCGACTGCCGGTAGATGTTCGGGACATGCCTTAAAATCCACCTTTCCGCGCTTTGCAGCAAAAAATAGATTTCTAGGCATGTCCCAAATATCTACTCAGCAAGCAGGCGATGCAATTCCTCTTCGACCGTGCGCACGTAACGGACGCGGTCGTTGATGCCACGCATAGAGGGATTGCAGCTCTCCATTAGATAAGGATGGCCCACTACGTTGAGCATGTCGCGGTCGTTTTCGTTATCGCCAAACGCCATCATCTCATCGGGCGAAATACCCAGGGCACGACCGTAATCGGCAAGCGCGGAGCCCTTGCCCGAACCGAAACCGATAAAGTCCGTCCATTCGGTTCCCGACGTCATCACGTCAACACGGTCGCTAAAGAGGCGCTCGAAATACTCCAGGGCCGCCGGCTGATCCACCTCGGGTGTCTGGAAGGCAATCTTAATGACGTCCTCGTCGATGTCCTCGGGACGGTCGACCACCGCCACATCGCAGTGGACCTCATAGCGCAAATGGTCGACGAACGTATCGTTGCCGCTCATGGTGTAAAGGTGTCCCTCACACGAAAGGGTCACGTCGGCATGGGGATACGCAACCACGGCATTCGCGATATCCATAGCAAGGCTACGCTCCATGGAACGCTTGACAACGGCACGTCCCTCGCTCATCACCAGGGCTCCGTTTTCGCATACATAGGCGAGCTCATCGGCCACCGGGGCAAACAGATAGCGCAAACTCGCATATTGACGGCCGCTCGCCGGCATAAACACGATACCGCGACGATGCAGCTCATCGATGAGCTCAAAGGCCTCGGAACGCGGCTCGCGCTCCCCCGGATGCAGCAACGTGCCGTCCAAATCGCATGCAATCAGCTTGATTCCCTCAAGACCCATATGCTTCCCCAAAGCCTCCTATCAACAGCAAGACGGACCTTGATTGGTCGCCCCTCAAAGCCCGCCTTGCGTATACACGCGCTTAGCCGCGCGTCTTTTTTACGATGGTAAAGTCGGGAGCCATGCTCACGACGGCCTCCGCCGCACTCGATGCAAAGCGCCGGTCCGCATCGAGTTCACGGGTAACCACCGAGAGCCGAACACCCTCGACGCCCCGGAGCATGCGGCCCAAAACAGGCTGCACCGGCGTATACATGCGCACGGTATGCTCGTCCGAATCGCCTCGGAAAAGCGGCGCGTGCATATTGCCGATCTCCCAGCACGCATGCGCGAGCGCAATCGGGTCCATGCGGTCGACTTCGACCAAATAAACCTCAGCGCTGCGCAGGCGCACGACAACCGCCACGGGCACAATGCCCGAACGGTCGACGGCGAGCACGTCGCCGTCGACAAAACGACCGCCGTCGGCAGTATCCAGCCGAACATCGACCGTGCGCCCCAGCTCCGTCACACCCACAAACGCGCGCGTATCAGCCTGGTCCCAATCGAGCAGCAGCTCGTCAACTTCAAAGACGCCGCCCAGCTTCCGGCGAAGCAGGAGTTCATAGGACGGATCGTTGAGATTTCCCAAGCATGTCGTCGAAACCAAGCGTTCAGGCATACTCTAACCCTCGACCTCGACGAGCTCGATATCAAAGTTGAGGTCCTTGCCAGCCAGCTCGTGGTTGGCGTCGAGCGTCACAGCCTCGGGCGTTACGTCGATGACCACGGCGGGAACGGGCATGCCGCTCGGCGTGGACAGGAAGAGCTTCATGCCCTTCTCGATCTGCTCGATATTGGGAACCTGCTCGGCCGGGAAGGTCAGGACCATCTCGGGATTGTGCTCGCCGTAGGCATCGGCAGCAGGAATGTGCACGGTCTTCTTCTCACCCACCTGCATGTCGACAACAGCGGCGTCGAAGCCCTTGATCATCTGGCCGGCACCACAGGTGAACTCCAGCGGCTCGCCGCGATCGTAGGAGCTATCGAACTGCGTGCCGTCGTCGAGCGTGCCGCGATAATGAGTCTTGACCTTCTTGCCCTGGTTGGACATGGAAACCTCCGTGATAAGGGCGGCGCACAACGCGGGCCGCCATGAACATATGGCGCTAACTATACCCTAGTCATACAATTCAATGACAGTTTGCAAAGAAACGCTGCAACCGGAGGAACCATGGCATATCCCGTATTTGACCTACACTGCGACACCGCCGACCGCATCGGCTGGGCCACGCTCGATCTCGACCTGCGCTTTACCGCCGGCACCGACGGTTATTTCCCCGGCGACGAAACGCATCCGCAAGATTTCGACCTCATCGAGGGCAACGCCTGCGCCATCTCGCTCGCAAAGATCGGCAACACGCCATGGGCACAGTGCTTCGCCACGTTTGTCCCCGATGATATTCCCACCGCCCACGCCGCGCGCTTCCAGGCGCAGATCATGGCGCATATGAGCGGCCAGGCAATGCTCAACCACGACCGCATGGTCAACGTACGCAGCGCGGCAGACATTCGCCCCGCGCTCAAAGACGGCAAGGTCGCCTGCATCCACACCATCGAAAACGCCACGTTCTTTACCGAGGACCCCGCGCTGATCGAGGTGCTCAAGAGCTTGGGCGTACTCATGTCATCGCTCAGCTGGAATGCGCAGGGACCGCTCGCGAGCGGACACGATACCCACGCCGGCCTCACCGCCGCCGGCATCGAGGCACTTACGCAGATGGAGCACGCCGGCATGGTACTCGATGTCTCCCACCTCAACGACGAGTGCTTTGACGAGGTTGTCGCCCACGCCACGCGCCCCTTCGTCGCCAGCCACTCCAACTCCCGTGCAGTTTGCGGCGTTAAGCGCAACCTCACCGACGACCAGTTCCGCACCATTCGCGACATGGGTGGCATCGTCGGCCTCAACTACTGCAGCGAGTTCCTTTCCAACGACGCAACCGACAAGACCGCCGCAGGCGTCACCTTCGACCAGCTGGCGGCACATATCGAGCACTGGCTCGACCTGGGCGGCGAGGACGCCATCGCGCTCGGCGGCGACTGGGACGGTGCCACGGTGCCCGCTTTCCTCTCCGATGCCAGCAAGATGCCCGAGTTCCAGAACATGCTTTCCAAGCATTTTGGCAAGACTGTGATGCAGAAGCTCTGCAGCGACAACGCGCTTGCCTTCTTTGAGCGTTATTAATTTCACATCCCTTGAGCGGGCCGACATGCCGAACGGTCGACATGCCGGCCCGTCCCCAATCTGAAGGACCGCTTTTGACGCAGCAGTTTACGATTTCCGTATCCCGACCGGATGGGACGCCCATCCCCGTCGTCGTTACCAAAAAGCGCGTCAAGAACTTCAACCTACGCGTCACATCGAGCGGTGAGGTCCACGCCAGTGCACCGCTCGGTGCCAGCCGCGAGCGTATCGAAGCGTTTGTGAAGCGCAACAGCGCCTGGATTATCAGTCGACTTGCCCAGCGCGAGCAACGTCAGGCGACGGCACGAGAGCCGCTCAGCCCCTCGTCCATCATTGCACTTTGGGGCAAGCCCATCACGGTACAAGATGCGCTCGATCGCAACTTTGCATCACCCGCACCGCGGCCCAAGCAGGCCACCTTCGCAAGTTTTATGGGTGCCGACAAATCGAACGAACGCCCACAGGCCAAGCGGCGCGCAACCCTCGACGGCCTGACGTCCGATGAGCTCCAGACCCGCATCGACCAGCTCTATGCATCCGAGGTCACCACGGCGCTGCGCGATATGGTGCGCGCGTACGAAATCGCAATGGGTGTCGCCGTTTCCCGCGTTTCCGTGCGCAGCATGAAAACGCGCTGGGGATCATGCACGCCCAAAACCGGCGCCATTCGCATCGCACGAGAACTTGCCGCCTACCCCGTCGAGTGCCTTGACATGGTTGTCGCCCACGAGCTCGTCCACCTGCTCGAGCCGAGCCACAACCAGCGGTTCCACGTCCTGCTCGACACATACTGCCCCAACAATAGAGCTCTGTCGCAGCGGCTCAAGCAGCCGCCCCTCAACAAGCTCTAGCGTCGACTAGCGCACGCGCTCGATCTCGACGCCGCAGCTTGCCAGGGGAAGACCGACGGGAGCCCAAGGCTTATCGAGCTTAACACGCACGCCAAGCAGCAAGGGGTAACGACGCAGCAGCATCTGGGCCACACCCTCGGCTGCCGCCTCGATGAGTTTAAACGTATGCTCGCGCAGATAGCCATCGACATCGTGGCACACCGAGCCGTAGTCAATCGAAGCGTCCAGGTTATCGTGCTCCCCCGCTGCACGCAGGTCGACATAGAGCACCAAGGACACGATGAACTTCTGGCCCAGCGCGTTCTCTTCGGGATACACGCCGTGGTTGGCAAAGACCTCGAGACCGTCGATAGTAATGCGGTCAGCATGGCGCAGATCGTCATAGCTCACGTGGGGAACCGCCGTTGCGGTGGATATTTCGCCCCTTCCACGGCGGGCGAGCTCGGCGCCTTCAGTCTTGGTTGCATTCTCGGGCAGTTTCTTGTTGCTCATCGCGATCGTCTCCTTCGTTTAGAACCCCGACCGCGCAAACTAACTACACGCGAATCGACAGGTTCTTTTTATCATCGCTCCAGTTGCAAGCATTGCGCGCGGGGCATGCAAAGCAGGCGCGCGACGCTTTGTCGGCTGCATAGAGCAGACGCTCAAGCGGTTGGCTGTTCACACGCAACTTTCGATGGCCCAGAATGGCCGTCTTAATGGCTGCGGCATCGGCCGGCTCAAACGCCACATCATCGGGCATGCCGCCGAGAATCGCATCAGCGACGCGTTCGCTTGCAACATCATGGGATATACCCGATTCATACTGTTCATCTTTGCCGATATCGTGAAGAAGTGCCGTGGCGTAGATGACCTCGCGGTCAAATTCGAGCTGTTCCTCGAGATTCTTGATCCACATAATGCGCGCGACATCCAGCAGATGGTCAATACCGTGGCGGCAGAAGATGCGCCCCGATTCCAACTGTGCAATGTTGCCCAGGTGCCGCCGGAACAGGCCGTTGGCACAGATGTAATCGATACGAGGCATGACGCCAAAAGGCGCCAGGCCCGAAGCCATAAAACCGCGACGCGACGTTCCCTCATCGGTCTTCGATGCAAAGTCGTTGACGACTCTCATGGTTAGCGGCCCAACATCCTAAAGAATCGCTCCTCGAGCGCGGGATCGGTCTCAAAGACACCGCGGCGAGCAAGCGTTACGGTCTTGGTACCGGGCTTTTGCACGCCGCGCATGGTCATGCACATATGCTCGGCTTCCATCAGCACAATCGCTCCCTGGGGAGCGAGATAATCCATGAGGGCATCGGCAACCTGTGCGCACAGCTGCTCTTGCAGCTGCAGACGACGGGCATAGACCTCAACCGTGCGGGCAAGCTTAGACAGACCCGCCACGCGGCCGTTAGGGATATAGCCGATCGCAGCCTTGCCATAAAACGGCAGCAGATGGTGCTCGCACAGCGAGTAGAACGTGATGTCGCGCTCGATAACCAAATCGTTCGAAGCGACGGCAAAGGTTTTGGACAGGTGCTCCTCGGCACTCTGGTCCATACCGCCGGCGATCTCACCATACATACGGGCAACGCGAGCCGGGGTCTCCAGCAGGCCCTCACGAGTTGGGTCCTCGCCTATGCCCTCAAGCAACAGCTTAATGGCGGTCTCGACTTTTTCCTGATCGACCATCTGGGCCTCACTTTTCCGATTTTGCGTTCGCGCTATGGTACCACGCCCTTTGGCATCGGCCACAAGCTACATAGTATGGGTCGAATAGACCGGATCGTCCCGCCAAAGCTCCACAGCGTCGCAAAGCGCAACGCCCTCGCGCACAGCACGGGCGCGCGTGGCGTTCATATCAATCACGCGCTGATTGCTCGAGCCCCTAAAGCGCAACGAGATATCGTACAGATCCTGAACGAACGGGCCGTCCACCAACATGTCGAGGCAGGCAAGGATACGGTCCGTCACCTCGGTATGGTGACGACCACCCGGCATAAGCTCCTCGAGCACGTCGCCGGTAAAGCACCAAATGGTCTTGCCCGACCCCGCGGGATAGGCCGCACGCACGCGTTCGATAAAGTCAACAAGCCCCGCCTGATTCTCGGGCTCCATAGGCTCGCCGCCCAGAATCGTCAGGCCATCAATAAAGGGATGGTCGAGACTCTCGATAATCTTGTCCTCGACGGCACGGTCGAACGGCTCACCCGCAGCAAAGTCCCACGCGACGGAGTTAAAGCAATTCTTGCACCCACGACGGCACCCGCTCACAAACAGAGAAGTACGAACGCCTTCCCCATCAGCAATGTCGAAATACTTAATGTTCGCGTAATTCATAGGTAACTCTCCCGGGAGGCCGGGACATATCATCCCGTCCTCAAACATTCTCGGCCTGCGGCCTGCGAAACTGCGGGCGGGACGATATGTCCCGGCCTCATGCAAAGGGTAACTCAATGAACGAAGCGAACATCGAGCATAGGGTTCGAGATCTAATAAAAACTGGGTTGCGGCTCAACCGCCATCGCAAGTAAATCGCAGCTGCAGCTCGAATTATCTCCGCTACGAACTTCGAGGAGTGAGCAGACCGCATGCCGCATCTCAGCTACGTCAACTTGGCTGAGCCGAGAGGGCCGCTTGGGCTTTTGCTCGATATGAGTTCCGCACGCAAAGAAGGCCACTTAATGTGGCCTTCGTCTTGCGCAGGACTGTCCGAAATAGCGAACAAATGCCCAAGCGGCCCTCCCGGCTCAGCCCCGGAGCGGTATTAGAGATGCAGCACGCGGTCGCGGATCTCCTCGGTTCGGCCCTGGTTCCAGAACTGGGTACCGATGTAACCGCACGTGCGACGGGCGACATTCATCTTCTCCTGGTCACGATTGCCGCAATTGGGGCACTCCCACACCAGCTTGCCGTCATCCTCGACAATCTTGATCTCACCGTCGTAGCCGCACACCTGGCAGTAGTCGCTCTTGGTGTTGAGCTCGGCGTACATGATGTTGTCGTAGATGTACTGCATCACGCGAATGACAGCCTTGAGGTTGTCCTGCATGTTGGGAACCTCGACGTAGGAGATGGCACCACCCGGCGAAAGCTGCTGGAACATGCCCTCAAACTTAAGCTTATCGAAGGCGTCGATCTCCTCGGACACGTGGACGTGGTAGCTGTTGGTGATGTAGCCCTTGTCCGTCACGCCCGGGATGATGCCAAAACGACGCTGCAGGCACTTGGCGAACTTGTAGGTCGTCGACTCAAGCGGGGTACCGTACAGCGAGAAGTCAATATCGCTTTCGGCCTTCCACTCGGCGCACTTGTCGTTCATGCGCTGCATGACGGCCATGGCAAAGGGCGTGCCCTCCTTCTCGGTGTGGCTGTGGCCCGTCATGTACTTGACGCACTCATACAAGCCGGCATAACCCAGACTAATGGTGGAGTAACCGCCCACGAGCAGCTTATCGATCGTCTCGCCCTTCTTCAGGCGGGCGAGGGCACCGTACTGCCAAAGAATCGGTGCGGCGTCAGAAAGCGTACCCATCAGACGCTCATGACGGCACAGCAGGGCGCGGTGGCACAGCTCAAGGCGCTCGTCGAAGATCTTCCAGAACTTGTCCATGTCCTGATGCGAGCTCAGCGCGACATCAGGCAGGTTGATGGTCACGACGCCCTGGTTAAAGCGACCATAGTACTTGGGCTTGTTCGGGTCGTAGTTCAGCGCATTGGCAACGTTGTTAAAGCCGTTGCCCGAGCGGTCGGGCGTCAAGAAGCTGCGGCAGCCCATGCAGGTATAGCAGTCGCCGTTGCCGGCGGTCTCGCCCTTCGACAGCTTGAGCTCGCGCATCTTCTTCTCGGAGATGTAGTCGGGAACCATGCGCTTGGCGGTGCACTTGGCAGCCAGCTGGGTCAGGTAGAAGTACGGGGAATCCTCGTGAACGTTATCGTCCTCGAGTACATAGATGAGCTTGGGGAATGCCGGGGTAATCCAAACGCCGGCCTCGTTCTTAACGCCCTCGTAGCGCTGGCGAAGCGTCTCCTCCACGATCATGGCAAGATCGTGCTTCTCCTGAGGCGTACGGGCCTCGTTAAGATACATAAAGACCGTCACGAACGGCGCCTGGCCATTGGTGGTCATAAGGGTCACGACCTGATACTGAATCGTCTGGACGCCGCGACGAATCTCATCGCGCAGGCGATCCTCAACAACCTCGCGGACCTTTTCGGGAGATGCGGAAACGCCGAGCTCCTCGAGCTCGCGGGCGACCTCGCCGCGAATCTTCTGACGGCTCACCTCAACAAACGGAGCAAGATGGGTCAGCGAAATCGACTGGCCGCCGTACTGGGAGGAAGCAACCTGAGCGATAATCTGCGTCGCGATGTTGCAGGCGGTCGAGAAGCTGTGCGGCTTCTCGATCAGCGTGCCCGAGATAACGGTGCCGTTCTGGAGCATGTCCTCCAGGTTCACCAGGTCGCAGTTGTGCATGTGCTGAGCAAAGTAATCCGAATCATGGAAGTGGATCAGGCCCTCATTATGGGCATCCACGATCTCTTGAGGCAGCAGCACGCGCTGGGTCAGGTCCTTGGAAATCTCGCCGGCCATATAGTCGCGCTGAACGGAGTTGACGGTCGGGTTCTTGTTGGAGTTCTCCTGCTTGACCTCTTCGTTATTGCACTCAATCAACGACAGGATCTTGTCATCGGTCGTGTTCTTCTGGCGCTTCAGGCTCTGAACATAGCGATAGATGATGTAGTGGCGGGCAACCTCGTAGCAGTCGAGACGCATGATCTCGTCCTCGACCAAATCCTGGATCTCCTCGACCGAAACGGTGTGGCCCGCGTTCTCGCATGCCTCGGCGACGTTTTGCGCCGCATAAACCACCTGGCGGTCGGTTAGACGAGAGCTCTCCTCGACCTCCAAGTTGGCGGCGCGGATGGCATTGACGATCTTATCGATGTCAAAGACAACCTCGGTGCCGCTGCGCTTGATGATCTTCATCCTCTTGCCTCTTTCGCGTCGTAGCCTCATTGCGCTTCAGAGCCAAACGATGCCCGGCAGGGCTTGCCCCTGTCTTGCGGCGCCGTCGCGCAATCTGTGTTCTCGATAAACCATAAGCCTCCATGCGGACATTCCCTAGAGCCAATCAAGCGGCTCAAGGACACGTTCGAAAGAGGCAGTTAAGGTCTTCGTTCTCTGTCCGCCATCTATCATACGACAAAGACACATCTATATCCTGTATTCTTTTTTTAGGTCAAACACAACATATAGTGTTTCAGCAGGTCAAAGCAATTGGTCATTTTCCAGACGCATTAATTATGAGGGGTTCTTGGCAAGTCGGTAAAACGTTACCAACACGGCTACCTGCATGGCAGTTATAAAACCCCCTTAGTCAAGCCGCTGACAAATCCTACCAAAACCAAGCCGCTCACGCCAAAAGAATCCAAAAGATTATGCTTGACCAACATGTTGCGGTCACGATCGGCCAGGACGTATGCAATCTGCCGGCACCTCTACGGGATGCGAAGACCATCGCGTACAGACCTTGGATCAGTATTTGGTGGCTTATTTGCCGGCATGTTTGGCGGCATAAAACAAAACAGCCCAGAGGACATAGCCTCTGAGCTGCGAACATTTGGTGGGCGTTAGAAGATTTGAACTTCTGACCTCTTCCGTGTCAGGGAAGCGCTCTCCCCCTGAGCTAAACGCCCAAATGGAGCGGACAACGGGGCTCGAACCCGCGACCCCAACCTTGGCAAGGTTGTGCTCTACCAACTGAGCCATGTCCGCCTGCGAGGATTTAATATACGGGATGATCCACCCAAATGCAAGAACTTTTTTTAAAAAGTTTTGCGACGCCCTCGCGAACCTCGCGAGGACATCAGCCACCACGGAAGGCGCAGGCAAACGCAAACTCGCCGCAAGAGGCCACTACATCTCGCCGAGCATGATCCAGGCAGAGCTGTCCTGCGTGAGCCTGCCGTCTGCAAGCGGTGATGAGGTGAGCAGGACCCTGCCCGCCGGCAGCTCCACAGGTGCTGCACCGAAGTTCGTCACACACGCCCAGCCGTTATCGCGGCGATAGGCGATGACGCCGCCCTCAGCGCCCTCGGCACCATCCGCAAGACCGGTGCGCCCGTCAAGATCGAGCCACGCAAGATCGTTGGCGCACCCGCGCAGCTTGCGCCGCAGCCAGAGGGCGTCACGATAGAGCGCAAGCATCGATGTCGGGTCCACTTCTTCCCTATCGGCAGCATAATCGGAAAACCATGCAGGCTGCGGCAGATGGGGCGCCGCATCGGCGTCTGCCGGCGAAAACCCAAACGATCCGCCATGCGCGGGATCGTCCGCCGCCACCCACGGCAGGGGCACACGACAGCCGTCGCGCCCCTTCTCACGCTTCGGTCCGTGCGTATTGGTCGCAGTAGGGTCTTCGAGTGCAGCCCACGGGATATCAGCCACCTCAAAAAGGCCGAGCTCCTCGCCCTGATACACGTATGCCGAGCCCGGAAGCGCCAGTTCAAGCAAAAGGGCCGCCCGCGCGCGGCGCTCGCCGAGTTCACGGTCCTCGTCATAAGACGACCCGTCACGTAAGAGCCAGTCGAGCGCAATCTGGTGGTAGCGCGTCGCCTTGATTTGCGGCAGGGCATAGCGTGTCGCCACGCGCGGCACGTCGTGGTTGGAGAGTACCCAAGTCGAGGCGGAATCGGATTCGACGGCTGCCTTCAAGCCCTTCTCGATTGCAGTGTGCATGTCATCATAGGTCCAAGCGGCCTTGGCAAACTCAAAGTTGAATGTCTGGCCAAGCTCGCTGGGACGCGCGTAGAGATACTGGCGCTCGGGCAGCACCCACGCCTCGGCAACGGCACTGCGCGGCGGATTATAGCGGTCGAACACGCGGCGCCACTCGCGATAGATCTCGTGGACCTCGTTGCGGTCCCACAGCGGATGGGTGCCGTCGTCAACCATGTCATCGCCCTCGGCGAGATGCCACCGGTCGAGGTCATCGCGGTCGAGATCCTTGGCGAGACCCTGCGCCACATCAATGCGAAAGCCATCGACGCCTCGATCGCTCCAAAACGCCAGGACGTCGCAAAAGAGCGCGTGAACCTCAGGGCATGACCAGTCAAAGTCCGGATGCTCGGGCGTAAACATGTGCAGATACCACTGACCGTCCGCAACACGCGTCCATGCGGGGCCGCCAAAGTTGGCATTCCAATTGGTGGGAGGCAGCTCGCCATGCTCGCCGCGACCATCGCGGAAGATATAACGGGCGCGCTCGGGCGATCCGGGGCCGGCGGCAAGAGCGACTTTGAACCAGGGGTGCTGGCTGGATGAATGGTTGGGCACGATGTCGACGATGACCTTGATGCCGCGCGCGTGAGCCGCAGCGATCATATCATCGAAGTCGTCAAGCGAGCCGAGACGTGGATCGACATCGCAGTAGTCCGCCACATCATAGCCACCATCGACAAGAGGCGATGGGTAAAACGGGCTCAGCCAGATGGCCTCGATACCCAGCCGCTCAAGATAGTCCATCTGCTGGGTAATGCCCGCGATATCGCCCAGACCCGAACCAGTCGAATCCTTAAACGAGCGCGGGTAGATCTGATAGATCGCGGCATCGGACATCCATGAACGCGAAGAAGACTTTTCTGTAGCCATGGGGCGTATCTCCCTTGCAACGAGGTTATGCGAGATGCCCACGATGATACGCCCAAAGCTGACATTCGCAGCAAACAACGCCACAGCCACGACCCAAAACGCTCGCTCCCTCTCGGGTTCGAGCCCATGCGATGGATACAAAAAAGCCCGGCTACCGTAGTAGCCGGGCTATTGCGTTTGGAGCGGACAACGGGGCTCGAACCCGCGACCCCAACCTTGGCAAGGTTGTGCTCTACCAACTGAGCCATGTCCGCTTGAGTATAAGTAATCTGCGCGAGTTGAGC
>DBEZXW010000074.1:0-21798 GCA_048291725.1 Collinsella sp.
CCCTTCTTCCTCTTTCCGGACATGCCGTCCTCCGATCTCCCGGGGCCGGCCGGTCCGGCCCTCAGGGTATCGGGTTCCCACATTCATCCGCACATGTGCGGATGAATGTGGGAGGTGTTCGGATGAAGTTGATAATCAAGGAAAGAGACTGACCCTTTGTCGCATTCCGTGCGGGTTATATGCAGGTATGCCTGCGCACGCTATCATGTATGGGTTAGACCGCAACTATGTACCTCATACGCGAAGGGATGCGCATGTATCTGAAGATCGACATGTTCTAGCTGGGCTTACCCCCGCAGTGGCGCCGCGCGCCCCATCAACTCTGCCGATTTTCGCCTTCACGCACATAAAGGAGTCCCGCCATGCGCGACAAGCTCGAAAAGATCATTAAGGCCTACGAGGAGCTCGAGAAGAAGCTTTCCGACCCGGCCGTCGCCTCCGACATCAAGGAGTTCACGCGTCTCAACAAGGAGTACGCACACCAGTCCGACCTCATCGCTGCCTCGCGCGAGTACATCGGCGCGCTCGATGACATCGAGGCCGCCAAGGAGATGCTCCGCGACACCAGCGATGCGGACGAGAAGGAGATGCTCCAGATGGACATCTCCGAGAACGAGGAAAAGCTTCCCCAGCTCGAGGAAGACATCAAGTACATGCTCATCCCGAGTGACCCCAACGACGACAAGAACACCATCGTCGAGATTCGCTCCGCCGCCGGTGGCGACGAGGCAGCCATCTTCGCCGGCGACTTGTACAAGATGTACCAGCGCTTCTGCGAATCGCGCGGCTGGAAGACCACCGTGCTCGATTCCAGCCCCAGCGAGGCCGGCGGCTTTAAGTCCATCGAGTTCAAGGTCGAGGGCGACCGCGTCTACTCCGTCATGAAGTTCGAGTCCGGCGTGCACCGCGTCCAGCGCGTTCCCAAGACCGAGTCACAGGGCCGTATCCAGACCTCCACGGCAACTGTCGCCGTGCTTCCCGAGGCCGAGGAGATCGACGTCCAGATCAACCAGTCCGACCTGCGCATCGATACCTACTGTGCCTCCGGCCCTGGCGGTCAGTGCGTTAACACCACCTACTCCGCCGTGCGCATCACCCACCTGCCCACCAACACCGTGGTGCAGTCGCAGGAACAGCGCTCCCAGATCCAGAACCGCGAAGTCTGCATGCAGATGCTGCGCGCCCGTCTGTACGAGATGGAGCTCGAGAAGCAGCAGGCAGAGCTCGGTGCTGAGCGCCAGAGCCAGATCGGCCACGGCAACCGTTCCGAGAAGATCCGTACCTACAACCAGCCCCAGGACCGCGTGACCGATCACCGCATCGGTTTCAACTCCACCTACAATGGCGTCCTCCTGGGCGACCAGCTCGGCACCGTCATCGAGGCGCTCGCCGCCGCCGAGCGTGCCGAGAAGCTGGCACAGGCAGTCTAAGTTCCGCCGTTCTACCGAACGGCGGACCAGCCGACGCTGCGCGCCGTCCAGAGCGACAATTTGTCATTCAAAAGGCAAGGCATGACCAGAAGGTCTATGCCTTGCCTTTTTCATGCCAACTTGTTCGCTCTGGACGTCGCTCGCTGACATTGCCAAATCATTGGCGTTTCCTTGGTTGTCAAATGATCCGTAGGGAGTCATTGGTGACATTGCCTTGATATTTTATTCAGTCGGCTGTTATGGCATTTGAGCTGCTTACCTGCTTAAGGTAATTGACGGCATATATCTGCTATTGAAAATATTGCTCGAAAAAACGTCCAAGAAGTCGCGGGGCCATTTTTGGTGCGTCGCGCGTCAAGTGATGTGGCAAGTTCTTGGTTAGATATTGGTCAGTTTTGGGGCAACCTTGCCAAAAGCTTGACGAATGCAAATTTAGACGTCAGCGAATGAACACTTTGAGCGAGCTCGGTGCAAAATTCTGGGCTGATTCTCGATAATCGCCTTCAATTGCCCCTTGCCAAGCGCTGGCCTCGCTTACAATCTGCTCCGACATTCGCGCGCCGTCCGGCGCTTAAGAGGGGAGGGCCCCATGGCAAACGAGATTTGGACCATCAAGCGTTGTCTCGAGTGGACCAAGGAGTACCTGGCCGAGCGCGGCGAGGAGCACCCCCGTCTTTCTGCCGAGTGGCTGCTGTGCGCCGCCACGGGCCTGGCGCGCATTGACCTATATATGCGTATGGACGAGACGCTTAACGCGGCCCAGCTCGAGACCATGCATGCGGCCGTTGTCCGCCGCGCTAAGGGCGAGCCGCTGCAATACATCACGGGCAGCACGCAGTTTCGCATGATCGACGTCGCGTGCGCCCCCGGTGTGCTCATTCCGCGCCCCGAGACCGAGATGCTCGTCGAGGAAGTCCTCAATTATCTGGATGCCGAGGTACTGAGCCCCGAGGCCGCTGCCCGTCAGCGTGTTGAGCTGCCTTGGAACGATGAGGTCGAGGAGGCACGCAAGGCCGAGGCCGCATTGGCCGACGAACGGGCGACTGCCGAGCGCCGTGCCGCTAATCTGACGGCTGCCGATGAGGCGGCGCTAGGCGGCGACGTACTGGGCAGCCGTGCCTATGCCGAGGAACTGGCCGATCGCGAGGCCGAGGAAGCCGCCGCGCAGGCAGCAGAAGCCGAAGCCGCGGAAGCCGCCGAGTCCGAGCTCGACGAATACGGCGTCGCCATCGAGGGTGCCGACCAGGAGACGGCTTTAGCTCAGGATACCGCTGCGCCTGCCCCAGCCGAGCCCCGCACTGCCCGCGTTCTCGAGGTCGGCTGCGGCACGGGCTGCATTTCGCTCTCCCTTGCCTGGGAGCGCCGCGGCCACGTTACCTGCACTGCTACCGATATCGAGCCGCGCGCCATCGATCTGGCCACCAAAAACCGTGATGCGCTTGGCCTCACGTCCGACGAGGTCGCCTTCAGCCTCACAAACCTGGTGAGTTCCATTCCCCGCGAAGAGTGGGGCACCTTTGATGTGCTCGTCTCCAACCCACCTTACATCCCGACCGACGTCATGCGCTCGCTGCCGCATGAGGTCAAGGACTTTGAGCCCGATCTGGCGCTCGAGGGCGGTGCCGACGGTCTCGATATCTTCCGCCGCCTGCTCAACGCGGCGCCCTACATGCTGCGTGCCGGCGGCCTGTTTGCCTGCGAGCTCTACGAGGGCGCGCTCGACGCCGCGGCCGAGCTCTGTCGTCAAGCAGGCCTTTCGGACGTGCGTATCGTCCACGACCTCACCGATCGCCCCCGCATTGTCCGAGCCATCGTCACCGAGCCCAAGCAACGCCAGTAATATTTATTAACTGGTTAGCAAAAATTATAAAGTAGTTTATAATTAGGACGGCTGAAAGAGGTCGGCCCATGCAACCTCCTACCTTTCGGGAAATCATTGCCCTACTCAAGCACGATGGATTCGTGAAGGTCGCGCAAGTCGGTAGTCATGCTAAGTATGTTTCTGGTGACCGCGTTGTCACCGTGAACGGCTCTGGTGGTGATCGACCAAAGAAGGGCACGTGGGCAAGTATTCGTCGCCAAGCTGGATGGTAGTTGGAGGCAAAATGAGGCAGCGATTTACCTATGACTGCGTTCTCATAAAAGAAGACGATGGTTACTGCGCTAGCTTCCCGCAGATTCCCGGCGCCTTTGCCGATGGCGATACGCGCGAAGAAGCGATTGCCCATGCCACCGAGGCACTGATGGCGTTTTTGGCCGACGACCTCAACAACGGTTTGACTCCGGCAGGGTACGAACGCTCGGCCGAGGTCGTGGCCCTTTCAGTCGAAATCGACCACGAGGACGCTCGGGAAGCGGCGTGCCGAACATTTAAAGACGCAGCGCTGGACCTCAAAGTCTCCGCTCCGCGGATTACCGCGCTGGTCAAAGCCGGAAAGCTCGATGTTGAACTCGTCGACGGCCGTCGGATGATAACGATAGACAGCATCGAGCGTTACGCCGCCCAAGAACGTCACGCCGGCAGGCCAAAGAAGTTCGTCGCAGTCCAATAACCCCCTCACTTTCACCGACTACTAGAGCCGCTCACCAAACCAACATGCGCTCTGGGCAAATAGGTTGAACGTTTCGTGCGAGAATGCCCCACAGTAAACAAACTTGCACCAGAGCGTAAGGGGCTGGCATACACATGCAGACGGTCTATCGGGTATACGAGGGAACGCGCGAGCCGCATCGGCTTGCCGTCGAGCGCACGGCCGAGGTGCTCGGCCGCGGCGGCCTGGCTTTGATCCCGACCGAGACCGTCTACGGTGTCGCCGTGGCAGTCAACGCCTTCTCGGACGCCGTGCCCCAAGATACAAGCGAATTCCCATCGTGGCCGCGCGATCCGCAGGCTGCCGTCAATGGCGCCGCAGTTCCTGCGCTCGGCACCGGCTATCGCCGTATCTTCACTCTCAAGCAACGTGAACTCACGCAAACCGTCGCTTGGCTGGTCGATGGCGTCGAAGCACTCGACCGCTATGGCGTGGATATCCCGGAAGATGCCCGCATACTCGCGCGACGATGCTGGCCGGGAGCCCTGACTATCGTGGTCAAGGCAGCCCCCTGCGTGCCGACCTTTATGCGCGCTGCCGACGACACGGTGGCACTTCGCGCTTCGGCCTCGCCCGTGGTGCAGGCGCTCATTCGCGCCTGTGGCAGCCCCCTTGCCTGCACCAGCGCCAACACGCATGGCGCGCCCGCGCCGGCAAGTTTTATCACGGTGGAGGGTCGCATCCTGGAGGGGGTCGATGTTGCCGTCGACGCCGGTGAGACCCCGTGTCGCGACGCCTCGACCATCGTGTCGTTTCAGCACGGCGAGCTCCAGATCCTGCGCCAAGGCGCACTTCCCGCATCAGAGATCGAACGGGTCCTGTCCGACCCGATGCAATAGAAAGGTTTAAGCGATGTCGTTGAATCTGGGCAGCCTGGGCATGGAAGATGCCTCGTTTGACTTTGGCGGTTCCTACATCATGGCGCTCGACTGCGGCACCACCTCGGTACTTGCGACCATCGTCGACGAGTACGGCTGCATCGTCGCGCAGGCACGTCGCAGCGTCAAAACCAGCTTTCCGCGTCCCGGCTGGGTGGAGCAAGACCCCATGGCGGTCCTTGCTAGCCAGATCGCCGTCATGATGGAAGTCCAGTTTAAGAGCGGTATCCACTCCGACCGCATTGCCGCCATCGGCATCTCCAACCAGCGCGAGACCACGGTGGTCTGGGATCGCGTGAGCGGTCAGCCGATCTATAACGCTATCGTATGGCAGTGCCGCCGTACCGCACCTTTGATCGACGAGCTTGTCGAGCAGGGCGCAGAAGGGCTGGTGCGCTCCCGCACGGGACTCACGCTCGACCCGTATTTCTCGGCCTCCAAGGTGCAGTGGATTCTCGACAACGTCGACGGCGCACGCGAAAGCGCGGCGGCGGGCGACCTCATGTTTGGCACCATCGACACCTGGCTCATCTACAACCTCACCGGCGGCCAGGTCTTTGCCACCGACTACACCAATGCCAGCCGCACGGCACTCTTTAATATCCATACGCTCGATTGGGACGACGACCTGCTGGCACTCTTTGACGTTCCACGTTCCATGATGCCCGAGGTTCGCTGGAGCTCGGGCGACTACGGCCGCGTCGCGAGCGACATCATGACCAACATGCCGCCCATCATGGGCGTGGCGGGTGACCAACAGGCGTCGCTGTTCGGCCACTGCTGTTTCCGTCCCGGCCAGACCAAAAACACCTATGGCACGGGTTGCTTTATGCTCATGAACACCGGCGACGAGATCGTCGAATCCAAGAATGGCCTGGTCTCCACCATCGGTATCGCTGCGGACGGCAAAGTCAGCTATGCGCTCGAGGGCTCTATTTTTGCCGCCGGCTCAACGATGAACTGGCTTCGCAACAACATGGGCATCATCTCGAGCGTGAGCGAGTCGGCACAACTCGCCGCTTCGATTAGCGACAACGAGGGCTGCTACTTCGTTCCGGCCTTTGCGGGTTTGGGTGCTCCCTGGTGGGACCCGCATGCTCGCGGTATCGTGTGCGGTCTGACCGGCGCCTCGAGCCGTGCGACCATCGTACGTGCCGCCTGCGAATCCATGGCATATCAGAGCTACGACGTGCTGCGCGCCATGGAGCAGGACGTGGGGCTTTCGATTGAGCGCCTGTCTGTCGATGGCGGTGCCTCGCGCAACGAGTTCATCATGCAATTCCAGGCCGACCTGCTGGATATCTCCGTGCTGCAATGCGAGACGGTGGAGACCACGGCAATCGGTGCCGCGTACTTGGCGGGTCTTGCCGTCGGCTATTGGGAAGACCTGGAAGAGCTGGAGCAAAATGCCCAGATCGTTAGGACCTTCCTTCCCCACATGTCCGCCGAGCGCCGCGAGCAAAACCTTGCGGGCTGGCGTGATGCAGTCAGGCGCTCGCTCAGCACCTCACAGTAGGGCTGCGATGGGCTGCTCGATACAACAAACCGCTAAACTAATGCATGGCGTGCGGCGGCAACATTGCTGCGCGCCTTGTCAGCAAGGCCGTTTTGCGGCCGCAACGAAAGGGGCAATCAACCCATGACCGTCACCTACGATGCGTCCCGTGTGACGCTTGTCGATCACCCGCTCGTCCAGCACAAGCTGTCGATCCTGCGCGACAAAACACCGGCACCAACCAGTTCCGCCAGCTTGTGCGCGAGCTCGCACTTTTTGACGGCTACGAGGCCATGCGCGACCTGCCCATGGAAGACGTCGAGGTCGAGACCCCCATCACTACCGCCACGTTCAAACAGCTTGCCGGCAAGAAACTCGCCATCGTGCCCATCCTGCGTGCGGGCCTTGGCATGGTCGACGGCATCCTCGACCTGGTGCCCTCCGCTCGCGTGGGCCACATTGGCATGGAGCGCGACGAGGTCACCCACGAGCCGCACGAGTATTACTGCAAGATGCCCAAGGATATCGACCAGCGCATCTGCCTGGTCGTCGACCCCATGCTTGCCACGGGCGGTTCGGCCGAGATGGCCATCAGCTACCTGCGCGAGCGCGGTGTCAAGGACATCCGCATGCTGTGCATCGTCGCGGCCCCCGAGGGCCTCAAGTCGCTGACTGAGAAGGATCCTGATGTGCATATCTATACCTGCGCCATCGACGACCATCTCAACGAGGCTGCCTACATCGTTCCCGGCCTCGGCGACGCCGGCGACCGCATCTACGGCACGCTGTAATCTCTGAGCCATACCGGCTAACGTCGAAAATACGAAGAAATGGTGCGCGCGGGCGAGCAAAAGACGACCGCGCGCACTCCTGTTAACGGACGTTTTGCCCTGCAGGGTTCGAGAAAAACGTATTACCGTACCTGCGGCATAAAGAAGGTCTTAAGAAAACGAACAGGTGCGTATTAACCGATGCTTTTTCGGTTGTACTTTAGCGATTGGCTCGTACAATAGTCACCAATGTTTGGCGGGAACTGTCCTGTGAGGCGATAAAAAAGGAAAGTGAGGACGCCAGTGTTTCAGATAGCCGATCTGCTCGCTATCGTTGCAGGTGCCATCGCGGGCGCGATTGCCTTCCTTCCCTTTGTCTTTACGCTCAAGCCGGTTCTTGACGATAAGCAGAATGCGGACATGCTCAAGGGTATGGTGAGTCTCGCGGTCTCGGCAATCGCGTTGCTTGTCTTTACCTTGGTTGTGTTTGTGTTGTTCGGAGAGGCATTTCGCATGTTCCTCCTGGGCGAGGCGATCGGCTTCGTGGCCTTTATGGCCGCCTGCGCGGTTCGCGTCGCCAAGGCGCTGCGAGATCCTCATGAGGTCGAAAGGTAAGTCGTGGAAATTTTTGAAAAGCTGCCTGATGAGATTAATCATCTGGTCAGCGAGTTCAGCTCCACCCCTGTCGTGGGCGATCTGAGCTGCGGCATCACGCAGTACTCGTTTTGGCTGATCGTCTCCACGATCGTGCTCCTGATCGTCCTGGCC
This sequence comes from Collinsella sp., assembly GCA_048291725.1. Taxonomy (GTDB): domain Bacteria; phylum Actinomycetota; class Coriobacteriia; order Coriobacteriales; family Coriobacteriaceae; genus Collinsella. The sequence continues at coordinate 7,933 of DBEZXW010000074.1, forward strand.
GTGTTCAAGAAGAAGCAGACCCTGGTTCCCAAGGGCTTCTTCGTCAACGGTTTCGAGTACATCATCGAGTACGTCGAGAACGATATCGGCAAGGGTGTCGTGGGTGAGAACTGGAAGAAGCACTTCCCGTTCCTGTGCTCGCTTTTCCTGTTCATCCTGATCAATAACATGATCGGCCTGATCCCGGGAATGAAGCCCGGCACCGGCGCAATCGGCTCCACCGCCGCACTCGCCATTTTCGCCTTCGTGTACTTCATCTACTACGGATGCAAGGCTCACGGCGTGATCGGCTACATCAAGAGCCTCGCCCCGCAGGGCGTGAGCTTCCCGATGAACGTGCTCGTGTGGGTCGTCGAGCTTTTCTCGACCTTCCTGCGCCTCATCACGCTTGCCGTCCGTCTGTTCTGCAACATGTTCGCAGGACACGTGGTCATGGGCTCGTTCGCCATCATGGCGAGCATGTTCATGCAGCCGCTGCTTCAGCAGGTTTCCGCGGCCCACGCCGTCGGCGCCCTGCCTTCGCTGGCCTGGCTTGCCATCCTCATCCTGATCTATGCGATCGAGCTTGTGGTCGGCGCCATCCAGGCTTACGTCTTCACGGTCCTTACCGCCGTGTATGTCTCCGAGGCAGAGGAGGTCGCGGAGGAGGAGTAGTCTTCCGTTCGCGCCTTAAAGGTAAGGCAATTCGTTAAACCGCCGGTGCCCGTACCCATGGAGCCCGGCAGTTATAAAAAGGTTATCCTGCGTGAAATAAGACACGCACGACAAAGGAGGAATCGTGGGAGTTATCGGTTACGGTCTCGGTGTTATCGGCGCTGGTCTTGCTATCGGCCTGTCTGCTCTGGGTGCTACGGGTGCTATGGCCCGTCAGCCTGAGGTCCAGGGCCGCGTGTTCACCGTCTTCATCATGGGCTCCGCTTTCGGCGAGGCTCTGGCTCTGATCGGCTTCGTTGTCGCGCTGATCGTTAAATAGCACGGAGCGTCAAGTATGAATCTTTCATCCCAGAAGAGCGCGATCGCACTCTCCGCGTCCGCGGCCGCGCTGCTCATGCCGGTTTCCGCGTTCGCCGAGGACGGCGCCGCCGGTGCGGACATCCTCATCCCTAAGATGGCGGAGTTCATCCCGGCGCTTATCGCCTTCCTGATTATCTGGATCGTGCTGGCCAAGGTCGCCCTGCCGGGCATCATGAAAACCATGGAGGAGCGCGGCAAGAAGATCGAGGAGAGCCTCGACGAGGCCGAGAAGACCAAGCAGGAGGCTATCGCCAAGCGCGCTGAGTCCGACTCGATCGTCACCGACGCCCGTCGTCAGGCTGCCGACATCGTTCTCGAGGCCCGTAAGGACGCCGAGTCCGAGCGTGCCCGTATCATCGAGGCTGCTCACAAGGAGGCCGAGGAGATCATCGCCAAGGCCCATACGACCGTCGAGGACGAGCGCAAGTCCATCTACGCCGGTGCCGCGAGCTCCATCGCCGACCTGTCCGTTGCCGTCGCCACCAAGATCGTGGGCGAGGCACTCGAGGACGATGCCGAGCAGAAGAAGCTCATCGAGCGCTACATCCAGGAAGCAGGTAGCCTGAATGCCGACTAGCCGCTATCAGGACAAGGTGCTCGAGACCTACGCGCGTTCCCTTTTGGAAGCCGCCAAGGCCGAGAACCATGTGTTCGAGGACCTCGAGATGATCGAGCGCTTGGCTTCTGCCAGCCCCGAGATCATCGCCGTGCTCGACACCATGTCCAAGCGCGACCAGCTCGACCTTCTTCCCAAGGTGGCAGCTGCCTTTAAGTATGTTGCCGAGGAAGACGAGGATGTAGTGGGCGTGACCGTCACCACGGCGATCCCGCTCGACGACGAGCTGCGTCAAACCATCACTAAGAAATGCGAGCAGGACTTCGGCCGCAAGGTATTCCTTATCGAGCAGGTCGACCCGTCTATCGTGGGCGGCCTGGTGCTCGAGGCCCGCGGCGAGCGTCGTGACATTTCCGTCAAGACGCAGCTGCGCATCGCGCAGGAGACCCTCGCAAACTCTGCTAATTCGTACGGAGGTGAAGCCTAATGTCCGAAACCCTCAATGCCCAGGATATCGCCAAGAAACTGCAGGAGCAGCTCACGAGCCTCTCCGCGACGGTCGATACGCATGAGGTTTCAACGGTCGACGAGGTAGGCGACGGCATCGCGCGCGTCTCCGGCCTTAAGAGCGCCATGGCAGGCGAGCTTCTGGAGTTCAAGAGCTCCGATACCGGTGAGACCGTCTTCGGCCTTGCCCAGAACCTTGACCGTGACGAGGTCGGCGCCGTTCTGTTCGGTGCCGTCGACTCCATCAAGGAAGGCGACGAGTGCCGCACCACTGGCCGCATTATGGATATCCCCGTGAGCCGTGCCATGCTCGGCCGCGTCGTCAATCCGCTCGGCCAGCCCATCGACGGCCTGGGCGACATCGTCGCCACGCACCGTCGCCCCATCGAGTTCAAGGCCCCCGGCGTCATCGATCGTACCCCGGTGTGCGAGCCGGTTCAGACCGGTCTGCTCGCTATCGACTCCATGGTGCCTATTGGCCGCGGTCAGCGAGAGCTCATTATCGGCGACCGTAAGACCGGTAAGACCGCCATCGCCATCGACGCTATCCTCAACCAGCGCGGCAAGGGCATGGTCTGCATCTATGTCGCCATCGGCCAGAAGGCCTCCACGGTTGCCAACATCCGCGAGACCCTCGCTCAGCACGGTGCGCTCGACTACACCATCATCGTTTCGGCCACCGCTGCCGATTCCGCCCCTATGCAGTACATCGCGCCTATGGCCGGTGCCGCTATCGGCGAGTTCTTCATGTACAACGGCGAGGACGGCAAGCCCGCCAGCGAGACCAACCCCGGTGGCCACGTGCTCGTCATCTACGACGACCTGTCCAAGCAGGCTGTGGCCTACCGTCAGATGTCGCTGACGCTGCATCGTCCGCCCGGACGCGAGGCCTATCCTGGCGACATCTTCTACCTGCACTCTCGTCTGCTCGAGCGTGCAGTCAAGATGTCCAAGAAGAACGGTTACGGCTCCATGACGGCTCTGCCGATCATCGAGACCCAGGACGGCGACGTCTCGGCCTACATTCCGACCAACGTCATTTCCATTACCGATGGTCAGATCTACCTGCAGTCCGAGCTCTTCTTCCAGGGCCAGCGCCCGGCAGTCGACGTGGGCATTTCCGTGTCCCGCGTCGGTGGCGACGCGCAGACCAAGGCTATGAAGCAGGTCGCCGGCAACCTCCGTCTGGACCTCGCTTCGTACCAGGAGCTCGCCGGCTTTACGCAGTTCGGCTCCGACCTCGACGAGGCTACTCAGAAGCAGCTGACCCATGGTGCCCGCATGACCGAGCTCCTGAAGCAGCCGCGTTACAAGCCGTTTGAGGTTGGCGAGCAGATCGTTACGCTGTTCGCTGGCAACGAGGGCTTCCTGGATGACCTGGAGATCGCCGACGTGCTGCCTTTCCGTGCCGAGCTCATCGAGTACATGGACAATGGCTTTGGCTCGCTGCTCGACAAGGTTCGCGCCAAGAAGATCGATGATGACACCAAGGCTGAGCTCTTGCGCGTCATCGGCGACTTCAAGCAGCAGTTCATGGCCAAGCACCATTCGGATGTTTCTGGATCAGAGGAGAACTAAGCCCCATGGCCAACCTTCGCGACATTAAGAAGCGAATCTCCTCGGTTACCACGACCAAGCAGATCACGCGCACGATGGAGATGGTCTCTACGGCCAAGATCCGTCGTGCCCTCGATCGCTCCAAGCAGGCCGAGCCCTATAAGGAGGCGCTGACCGACGTCATGTTGACGGTCGCCGGCGACGCCTCCTGTTCGGGCACCGATCCCATGCTGCAGAAGCATGAGAGCGTCAAGCATGGCCTGATTGTCGTTATTGCCTCGGACCGCGGCCTTGCCGGCGGTTTCAATACGACGGTGGAGCGCACGGCCGAAAAGCTCGCCGCTTCTTGGGCGAACGACGGCATCGAGTGCGAGATCATCGCGTGCGGGCGTAAGCCGGCCACGTATTTCCGCGACCGCGCAAACGTCATCATGCACTTTGAGGGCAACTCCTCTGAGCCCGATTTCAATCAGGCCCGCATGATCTCCTCTCATATCTGCGATGCGTATCGTGCCGGTGAGCTTGACCGTGTCGAGCTTGTCTACCACCACGCCAAGAACCGCGTGGATCAGGAGCTTCGCGTCGAGCATCTGTTGCCGCTCGACCCCGAGATGATCGCTATGGCCCACGGTCCGCGTAAGAACGAGACCGACGCCCCTAAGCGCATCTCGTCCACGTTCGAGTTCGTGCCCTCTCCCGAGCATGTTCTCGGCAAGCTTGTGCCGTCTTATATCCTGACGGTCATCTACCAGGCCCTGATCGATTCGGCGGCTGCCGAGCAGGGTGCACGCCGCAAGGCCATGCACTCCGCGACGGAAAACGCCACCGCGATCATCTCGACCCTTACCCGCACGTATAGTCGCGTGCGCCAGGCTTCGATCACGACCGAGATTAACGAGATCGTCGGCGGAGCCTCAGCATTGGAGGAACAGTAATGGCTAATAACACCGTAAAGCTTGCGGTCGAGGAAGCCACCAAGAAGACGACTGCCGGTGATGGTCGCATCGTGCGAATCATCGGCCCTGTCGTCGACGTCAAGTTTGACGGCGCGGTGCCCCCGATCTACAACGCGCTCACGGTCGAGGCCGAGACCCCGATCGGTCATCTGAGCACGATCCTCGAGGTCGAGAGCCAGCTTCCGGGCGGCGTCGTCCGCACGGTCGCCATGTCCTCGACCGACGGCCTGCAGCGCGGCCTCATCGCCACCGATACCGGTGAGCCCATGAAGATGCCCGTTGGTCCCAAGACGCTCGGCCGCATTTGGAACGTCATGGGCAAGCCCGTCGACGGCAAGCCCATGCCCGAGGTGGAGGAGTTCTACCCCATCCACCATGCAGCGCCCCGTTTCGACGAGCTCACCACCAAGACCGAGATCTTCGAGACCGGCATCAAGGCCGTCGACCTGCTCGAGCCCTACATCCGCGGCGGCAAGACAGGTCTGTTCGGCGGCGCCGGCGTCGGCAAGACCGTTCTGATCCAGGAGCTCATCAACAACCTCGCCCAGGAGCACGGCGGCACCTCGGTGTTCACCGGCGTCGGCGAGCGTACCCGCGAGGGCACCGACCTGTTCCTCGAGATGAGCGAGTCTGGCGTTATCGACAAGACCTGCTTGGTCTATGGTCAGATGAACGAGCCGCCCGGAGCGCGTCTGCGCATCGGTCTGGCCGGCCTTACCACCGCTGAGTACTTCCGCGATCGCGGCCAGGACGTTCTGCTGTTCATCGACAACATCTTCCGCTTCTCCCAGGCAGGTTCCGAGGTTTCGGCACTGCTGGGCCGTATGCCGTCCGCCGTTGGTTACCAGCCCACGCTGGCAACCGAGATGGGCGACCTCCAGGAGCGCATTACCTCGACCAAGACGGGCTCCATTACTTCCGTCCAGGCTGTCTACGTCCCCGCAGACGACCTGACCGACCCGGCGCCTGCCACGACGTTTACGCACCTCGATGCCACCACGGTTCTTTCGCGAAGCATTTCGTCGCTCGGCCTGTTCCCGGCTATCGACCCGCTCGCGTCTTCCTCCGACGCTCTCGATCCCTCGATCGTCGGCGAGGAGCACTACCGTGTCGCCGTCAAGGTCCAGGAGCTCCTGCAGGAGTACTCCGACCTTCAGGACATCATCGCAATTCTGGGTATGGACGAGCTGTCCGAGGAGCAGCGCCTTACGGTCAACCGTGCCCGTAAGATTCAGCAGTTCCTCTCGCAGTCCTTCCACGTCGCCGAGAAGTTCACCGGCAACCCCGGTGTCTACGTCCGCGTCGAGGATACCGTCCGCTCTTTCGCCGAGATTGTCGATGGCAAGGCCGATGACCTGCCCGAGCAGGCTTTCCGCTATGCTTCCACGATTGAGGACGTGCGCGAGCGCGCCCGCAAGATGGGGGAGAAGTAGGTTATGCGTATCCGCATCGTGTGCCCCGTTAGCTGCGCCTATGAGGGCGACGCTGCGTTTGTGTCGATTCCGTCCACGGATGGCGAGTTTGGCGTCCTGCCTGCTCACTCCAGCGAGATCTGCACGATCGACCGCGGTTACGTTCGCGTTTCCGATAAGGCCATGGGCACTGTTGACCACACGTTTGCCGTGGCCGGCGGCTATGCCCAGGTTGCGGACGATGTCGTGACCGTTCTCGCCGAGCGCGCTTGCGATTTGGCGACCGTCGATGCCGACAAGCTTAAAGCTGATATTCAAGGTTTTGAAGAGAAGCTGGGTAATTTGTCGGAGGATGATGCACGCCGCGCCTACCTCTATAATGAAATCGCATGGTGTAAGCTCAAGCTTGCCCAATAGTCAAACGATTTAGCGTTCGACCATTTGCGAACACATCATGCCCGGGATGGCTCAGCCATCCCGGGCATGCTTTTTGAAAGGGTAGACCTTGGATATTATCCGCGTTGAGGGTGGCCACGCCATCGGAGGCTCCGTGCCTGTTTCGGGCGCCAAGAACTCCGCGCTCAAACTCATGGCGGCAACGCTTCTGGCGCCGGGCAAGACGACGCTGCAGAACGTGCCCGATATTTCCGATGTCCACGTGATGGGCAAGGTGCTCAAAGGCATGGGCGCTACGATCGATGTTCTCGACGAGCACACGCTCGAGATTGATACCTCTCAGGTCGATTCTTGGGAGGCCCCCTACGAGCTCGTTGCCAAGATGCGCGCTTCCACCGCCGTCATGGGACCCCTGCTGGGCCGCTTCCATCGCGCCAAAATTGCCATGCCGGGCGGCTGCAACCTGGGTGCTCGCAAGATCGATATGCACATTCTTGGTCTTGAGGCCCTGGGCGTTGAGTTCGATACCGCCCACGGTTACATCAACGCTAATGCGCCCCAAGGTCTGCGCGGTACCACCGTCACGCTCGAGTTCGCCAGCGTCGGTGCGACCGAGAACCTCATCATGGCCTCTGTGCGCGCACAGGGCACCACGGTTATCGACAATGCCGCCCGCGAGCCTGAGATCGTCGATCTCGCTAACATGCTCAACGAGATGGGCGCCAAGATTGTCGGCGCCGGTACGCCCGTCGTGACTATCGAAGGCGTGGAAGAGCTCCATCCCGTTACCCATCGCGTGGTGGGCGACCGCATCGAGGCCGGTACCTTTATCGTTGCCGGTGCGTTGATGGCCGACGATCGCGGTGTCGATGTCACGGGCTTTTGCCCCATTCACTTGGGCATGGTGCTCAAGAAGATGGAGCTTATGGGCATCGATTGCGAGCGTACCGACGACGGCGTCCATGTGAGCCGTGCCGAGCGTATCAAGCCGGTCGACATCCAGACGCTTCCGTTCCCCGGCTTCCCGACGGACATGCAGGCGCAGATTATGGTGCTCTCCGCCCTTGCCGACGGCAGTTCTGTTATTACCGAAAATATCTTCGAGAATCGCTTTATGTTTGCCTCTGAGCTGGTGCGCATGGGTGCCGACATTCGTATCGAGAGCCATCATGCCATGATTCATGGCGTCAAGGGCTTCTCGGGTGCACAGGTTACCTCGCCCGATCTGCGTGGCGGAGCGGCCCTCGTCGTAGCGGGCTTGATCGCCGACGGGACGACCGAGGTTTCGGCCATCCATCACATCAAGCGCGGCTACGAGCAGTTTGTCGAAAAGCTGCAGGCGCTCGGCGCGCATGTCGAGCATGCTACCGTCCCCGATCCCGTCATCTACTAATACAGGTTGCCTATGTTTAATAAAAAGCCCCTCGCGGATACCACCGCCCGAAGACCCTCAACTGGTGCGCAGGCCAAGATCTACAGTCGCGATAACGTGGCTCGCTATTCCGAGCGCGCTCGTCAACGTCGTCGTAGCCACACGATTCGTCACGTCGCGCTCATTGTCGTGCTTGGCGTGCTGCTGAGTGCCACTACCGCTGCCGGCCTGTGGTTTGCCACCATTATGGGCAAGCTCGGCGATTCTAATGTCATTACCGACAATCTGCGTCGGGTTCTGGTTGACACCGATGAGGCAAAGGATCCGTTCTACGTGCTGCTTCTTGGCACCGACGGCCGTCCGGGCGAGGATACGTATCGTGCCGACTCGATTATCCTGGCACGCATCGACCCCACGCAAAAGCAGGCGACGCTCATTTCCGTTCCGCGCGACACCAAGGTCGTGTACAAGGGCGAGACCATGAAGATCAACGCCTGCCATACCGTTGGCGGCGCTGAGGCCATGGTCGAGGCGGTCAACGAGCTGTGCGGTGTTCAGATTTCCCACTATGCCGAGGTCAGCTTCGACGGTATGCAGGCGCTAATTGATTCGGTTGGCGGTATCGACATTAACGCAACCGATGATGTTGACGACCCCGAGCACCTGGATATTAAGATTACCGCTGGTCAGCAGCATATGGACGGTGCCACTGCCCTTACCTATGCCCGCTGCCGCTACACCTATGCCGACGGCGATTACACGCGCATGCGCCACCAGCGTCAGGTGCTTGGCGCCCTTGCCAACCAGATTCTCAATAACTTCGATGCCACGAAGATCTTTGGTCTGGTTAATTCGCTGTCCGATATGCTCGTAACCGATATGAGCGTTCAGGATATCGTCTCTACGGTCAACGCCATGCGCGGTATGGATGTCGACGGTATCTACTCGGCCAACCTGCCCTCGTACGCCGACGACAGCACCATGATCGACGGTGTGAGCTACGTCTTTGTCTACGAGGACGAGCTCAAGGAAATGATGGAGCGCGTCGATGCCGGCAAGGATCCCAAGGGTCCAAACACCATGGGTCTTTCCGACGGTTCCAGCTCTACGATCGGCGACCTGAACAACAACACGTCTGACGACTACGCAAACGGTACCGCAACCTCATCGGTCGGCTCTGACGATTCCGATGACTCAAGCGATTCGAGCGATTCGGACTACTACGAAGAGCCCACCGGCGACGGCAACGGCTACGAAGCCAACTACTAAGTTACGCGGTTTTACCAAACCGCGTAACTGCTCGACGCTGCAAACCCGCCAGAGCGGCAATCTGCCTTTCAACTTCGGCGGCATGATCAAAAGATCAATGCCGCCTCGTTTCAAGGCACCTTGCTCGCTCTGGCGGGTTTTCGCTGTCCGCGCCAAAACATCGGCGTTGCCGGAACACTTGGCACTTGGGGACGTTCCTTTTGTGCCGGCAGTTTGGGACACTCCTTGCGTTAAGAGGCTGGCGTGCGTCAACCTGTTCTCATTGCAGCAAAAAATCGCCCCGTTCTTGGTTGAGGACGGGGCGATTCGTCTTTTGGACTTGTGCAGCCAGGCTTATGCAAAGCGGGTGACGAGCTCCTGGAGCACGTCGGTCATCTTGACGAGCGAACTGACCGGGACGAACTCGTTGACGCCGTGGTAGCAATAGCCGCCGGTGGAAAGGTTGGGGCAGGGCAGACCGCGGAACGACAGCTGCGCGCCGTCGGTGCCGCCGCGAATCGGCAGCACTTGGGGCTCAACGCCGCAGGCAAGGTAGGCTTCCTTGGCAACATCAATAAGCTCGGGATAGTCACGAACGATCTCTGCCATATTTCGATACTGCTGCTTAATCTCGACCGTCACGCGCTCCTCACCCAGACGCTGGTTGAGCATCGAGGCGGCGGCATCAATAAGGTCGAGTTTTTGCTGGAACTTGGCGGCGTCATGGTCGCGGACGATGTAGCGCGCCGTGGCGTGGTCGACCGTTGCCGAAACGCCCTCAAGGTGATAAAAGCCCTCGTAGCCTTCCGTATACTCCGGGCGCTGCACGTAGGGGAGCAACGCGTTGAAGTCGCAGAACAGATTGCCTGCGTTGGCCATACGGTCCTTGGCGTCGCCCGGGTGGATGGACTGGCCCTCAAAGCGGACGGTCGCCTCGGCGGCGTTAAAGCACTCCCATTCCAGCTCGCCGATGGGGCCGCCGTCGACCGTGTAGGCGTACTTGCAGCCAAAGGTATCGATATCCAACAGCTCGGCTCCGTGGCCGATCTCCTCGTCAGGGCAGAAGCAAATGCCGAGTGCGGGATGGGGCAGAGAAGGGTCCTGAGCGATACGCGCGACAAGCGACATGATCTCGGCGACGCCTGCCTTGTCGTCTGCGCCCAGCAGCGTGGTGCCATCGCTGCAGACCAGGTCCTCACCCGCGAGGTTGTCCAGGGCGGGAAGCTTGGCGGTACTCATGGCAACGGGCTTACCGTCAACCGTGCCGCAGACCAGGTCGCCGCCTTCGTAGTGTACGATGTGCGGCTTCACGCCGGCGCCCGGTGCAACTTCGGTGGTGTCGAGATGGGCGATCAGGCCCAGGGCGGGCTTGTCCTCAGCGCCCGCACTTGCGGGGATATGCGCGCAGACATAGGCGTGCTCGGTCACGTGGGCATCTTCCGCACCAAGCTCGCGCAGCTCTTCAGCCAGCACGTTGGCAAGGTCAAACTGAACGGCGCTCGAGGGTACCTGGTCGCAGTTTGCATCCTCGGACTGCGTGTTGATCTGGACGTAGCGCAAAAAGCGCTCGAGGACATCGGGGTTTGTGGTGGTGTTTTCCATAAAGACCGCTCCAATCTTGGTCGTCGTGTGCAACAAGAACTCTAGCACGGTATGCCACGGCATACCGCGACGCTTGGATGGGGTAGAATCAGCCAATGAATGCAGAAGGGACGGAAGATCATGGATACGATAAATAGCTCGCGCGAACTACATCTGACGGTGGCGAACGAAGACTACTTGGAGTGCATGGTTCGCATTGAAAGCGAAGAGGGGGAAACCAACGGCGTGCGATCGGTCGACATCGCGCAGCGCCTTGGCGTCTCCAAGGCATCGGTCAATAAAGCGGTTTCGGCGCTCAAGGCATCCGAACTTGTCGAGCAATCGCATTACGGCAAGGTAGTCCTGACCGATCGCGGCCGCGAGGTTGGTACGGCTATCTGGTACCGTCATCGCCTCATCCGCACGTTTTTGGTTCAGGAGCTCGGTGTCGATTTTGAGCGGGCCGATTCCGAGGCGTGCATGATGGAACATGCGCTTTCCGAGGACACGATGAGCCGCTGGCTCGCCTATCTCGAAAAACAGGGAATCAGCGTCGAGGAATAGCGAAACACATATATGGATACGAGTTATTACAACCGCCCCGGCGGCGAGGAACTTATGCGCCGCATGTCGAGCGAGACCCTGTTGACGCAGGGCCCCATGGGCAGCGTGCTGATGAGTGAATACGACGCCGCCGACATCCCACCGGCGTTTTGGAACCTTGCCGAGCCGCAGACCGTTTCTCGTATTCATCGCTTGTATGTCGCCGCCGGCGCGCAGGTGCTCATTACCAACACCTTTCAGGCATCAAGCTATGCCCTCAAGCACGACCAGATTGCGCCGTCCGTGGCGGAGGTCAATCGAGGGGCCGTTGACGATGCCCGCCAGGCGCACCCTCAGCTGCTGCTGGGCTCGATGGGCCCGATCGGTATTGAGTGGTTTGCCGAAGACTCTGCCGAGTATCGTGAAATCCGAGGCATTGCGCGCGAACAGGCGCACGCCTTGCTCAATGCCGGTGTTGACGGTCTGCTGATCGAGACGGTGACGTCTATCCGTAATTTGCAGCCCATGCTTGCCGGCGCCCGAGATGCCGCCGACGGCATGCCTGTCCTGGTGAGTTTTGTTGTTGACGATAAAGGCGACCTGTTGGGCGATGGCCTCAACATCGAGGCAGCCGTTTTGTACGCCGAAAAACACGGCGCAAACTCGGTTGGTGTTAATTGCTGTTCGCTTGCGGCTGCGAACGCGGCAGTGCCCAGGATGGTTGCATCGGCGACTACTCCCGTCACGGTGCGTCCCAACGTGGGCGATCCGGTCCAGACTCAGGATGGCCCCGTATGGCACGAGAACCCCGAGGCTTTCGCGCGCGCATGCATCGAATGGAGACATGCCGGTGCCGCAATGGTGGGCAGTTGCTGTGGAACCACGGCAATCACTACGGCAGCGATGGCCGAGGCGCTCGATATATAAAGGGTAAAACCGCTCCATACGGGGCGGTTTTTTTATTGCTTGCATGTCCTCGGCAGCATTTGCCCAAATGGTGAATGCTGGTGCCGGCAGGTTGCCGAGTGTGTATCGCGGGTATACCTCATGCGTACCATGATCCAAACACTGTGAGGTGTCTGCGCGTGTGCGCGATAATTCATTTTGGAACTGACGGTTGGCGCGCTCGCGTCGATGAGGACTTCACTGCCGATAACGTTGCCCGTATCGCCGATGCCGTCGGCGAGTTGTGGCAAAAGACCAATCCGGGCAAAACGGTATATATAGGGTTCGACACTCGGCCCCTGGCGCGCGAGTTCGCTGAGCTTGCGGCGGGTGTGCTAGCAGTGCACGGGCTAGACGCCGTGCTCGCTTCGCGACCTGTTCCGACCCCTGCCCTTACGTGGGCGGCGGCTTATGACGGTGAGGCGTGCGGCGCGCTCATGGTGACGGGGTCCCATCATCCGCAGGGTTATCTGTGCCTCAAGATTCGCATGGGTGACGGCTCGACCGCCAACCAGGATGTCATCGAAGAGCTCGAAGAGACCATGGCTCCCGAGCCAATGGGGATCGAGGGGCAATATCGCACCGCGGATATCATTCCTGACTATATGCAGGCGGTGGCATCGTTTGTCGATGCCGAAGCCATCCGCGCCGCGCACCTGCGCGTGGTTGTTGATCCCATGGGCGGCGCAGCCCAGGGCTATCTAGCCGACTTACTGCGCGAGCTTGGCGTTGAGGTACACGAGATTCACGCCGGACAGGCGTCTGACCAAGAAGATATCTGCCCCGATCCCGTTGAGCCGTGGGTGGACGCTTGCGAGCGCACGGTTATCGAGGACGGAGCTTGCGCTGGCCTGGTGACCGACGGCGACGCCGACCGTATCGGCGCGGTTGACGAGCGCGGCAGATATATACATCCGCATCAGATCATGGCGCTCGTTTTGGGCGACTTGGTTCAATTTCGTAATTTGGAGGGGCGCGTCGTTGTCAATCTTTCATGCTCGACGCTCGTGCGTCGCATTGCCGAGGCGCTTGGCTGCCGCGTGACCGTCAAACCAGTCGGTTTCAAATATATAGCGGCGGAGATGAAGAAGGGCGGCGTCCTCATGGGCGGCGAAGAAGCCGGTGGTATCGGCATCGCCGCGCATATGCCCGAGCGCGATGGAATCCTCGCCTGTCTGATTCTGTGCGAGCTTATGGCAAAGACGGACGCGCCTTTGGGCGTTCTGGTCGACCAACTCGAGGACAGTTTTGGTAAGACGAGTTACGGTCGACGTGATTTGCGCCTTGAGGCCGAAGATGCCGAAACGTTACGAACCCTGCTGCCGGGCGTAAACCCCAAGTCGATTTGTGGCAAGGTGCCGCAAAACGTTAGTCATATGGACGGCTTGCGTCTGTCATTCGAGGATGACACGTGGCTGCTGGTCCGTCCTAGCGGGACCGAACCAGTGGTGCGCGTCTACGCCGAGGGGTTCTCGGTGGAAGAACGCGATGAGTTGCTCGATGCTGGCTGTGCTTTAGCTAGGGGGACGTATCCGCTTTAACCATGAGACTGCCTTATATAAAGAGATGCTCGGCGAGCGGTAGTTAACGGCTGGCAAACGTTAGTCGGATCACAAGATATGTAGGAAATGTGTACGCCCAGATTCCCGCCCCCGGGGCCCCTCCGGTCTGGCAATATATCTCCTTGCCGCGCGGACCGGTGGAACCGGATCAGCCGCGGGGCGTGCACCTTGAGAACCGGATACTGCGAGGATGGACACACCAGATGTGTCGCATCCG
>DBEZXW010000075.1:0-36263 GCA_048291725.1 Collinsella sp.
GGGGCACCATTTGCATTTTGTACGAACCCGCTGGATGTCAAGTCTGGCGGGTTCGTTGTTTTCCACGTCGTAGTTCAGCGTCACTATGCACTCTTCGTCGCTCACGCTCGCCTGGTATACGAACGCCTTCAATAGAGTCGCGTCGTCCAGGGCGGAGCCGCATTGCAGGAAGTCGGCCAGCCGCTCGGGGTCTATCTGATCGTCCCTGATCGCCTCAAGGTCGAGCTTGGCGCGGTCGCGCTGATGCTCAAGCTCCGCTATGCGCTCCTTCGCGCCCGGGGCGATTATGCCCTGTTCGATGGCGTTCAGGATGTTCTTCAGGCCGCGCTCGGCGGCCGAGAGCGATTGGGCGGCCTGCTTGCGCCTCGCCGCCACCTCTGCCCCGTCCGAGCTTTCCGCCACCATGCGGGCTATCCTCAAGGCCTCCTCGCGGTCTTGCAGAAGAGCCCGCAGCGCCTTGACGATCTCGCCCTCAAGCTCCTCGCGCCTGACGGGCTTAACGCATCCGTCGTGGCAGCGGTAGTACTCGTACTTGCGGTTGCCGCGCCCGCGCCCGCTCACGCCTTGCAGGTTGCGCCCGCAGCCCGCGCAGATCGCCTTGCCAGAAAGGGCGAAGTCGCCCCAGCTCTCCGCGCTGCGCTCCTTGGCCGCGCGTATGCCCTGTGCCTCCATGAACGTCACCTCGTCGATGATCGCGGGCATGCCGCCCTCTTTGACAACGCCGCCCCACTCGTAGCGCCCCGTGTACTTCCGGTTCTTCACCATCCGCTCGACCATCGAGTAGCCGCACGGGTTTCCCTGCGAGGTCTTGACCCCGCGTGCCGCGAAGTCGCGAGCTATCGAGTTGGTGGTCTCCTTTGCTATGCGCCGCTTGAACGCCTCGCGCACGAAAGCGGCCTCGTCCTCGTCGATCACGTACTCGTCGGCCTCGTTGCTGGCGTAGCCGAACACGCGCACGCCGTTGGTCTTGCACTTGAGCGCGTTGCCCTCCATGCCGCGCCTCGTGCGGATCGCGGTCTTCTTCGACTCGCATGCCGCAAGGCCCTCAAGCAGCTTCTCGTAAATGATGCCCTCGGGCGAATCTGGTATCTGTTCAAGCGCCGAGACGAGCTTCACGCCGTGTTGGGCAAGCTCGCGCTTATATATGGGCGCGTCGTACTCCCCACGGCTGAAGCGATCCATCATGTACACAAGCACTATGTCGCTCTCGCCCGCGTTGGCCACCATGCGCTGGAACTCGGGGCGGTCGTCGGTGCGCCCGCTTATGGCGTAGTCGCAGTACTCCGTGACGATGGCGTACCTCTCGCGCTGGCACCACTGGCGGCAGATGCGCAGCTGGTCGTCGATAGAGGCCTCGCGCTGCTTATTGCACGAAAAGCGGGCGTATATCACCGCAGTTTTTGGCATAATTGGAAACGGCCTCCTTTCAGAGGTTCTTTAGGAAAGTCCCGCGGGCAGCGTTGCAGCGCTATGACCCCGTGGGGCTTCTTCTTTTTTCTAGCGGTAGAGAACGGTGAAGCTGTAGAGGATCATGTCCGTGTCGCGCGAGTTGGCGCACGCAGACATCTTCACGTCAACGACCTGACAACCGCTTTCCTGCACGCGTGCCAATGCGCCGTCCAGGCGCTCGGTTACCTTATCCTCGAACTGCGTGCCCGTGGAGAACACGGCCTTGCCAGCCACCTGGAACACGAGCGCGTGAAGCTTGTCGTCGTTGACGATGAAGCCCTCCGCATCGCTCGCCATCTTCTTTGCGGCGCTTTTGTTGAACATCCCCATAGCTACTCCTTACCTTTACGCTGGCTCTCGACTTCGTGCCAGTACCACGTTCCCAATAACTCATCGACCGAACATCCGTAGAACTCGGCAAGCTTTATGAGCTTCGACGAGTTGATCTCGCGCTGGCCGCTTTCCATCATTGAGTAAGCCGGTACGCCGATACCGAGCACTTCAGCCACCTCAGGCTGTTTCTTGCCATATTTAAGCCGCGTTTCTTTAAGACGTGTGCCCACCGTGTCCTCCTTACTCCATGGGCATATTGTACAAAAAACTTTACAGATAGTGAATTATCTACTTGCAAAAAGTCCTATGTTCTTCTATATTCACTAATTGTGAAGTTCACAGATAGTGAAGTGGAGGTGCTAATGAACCAAATCGCAAGTGAACGCGTCCGTATCGGCCTGAGCCAGGAGGGACTAGCAAGCAAGCTCGATCTGAAGAGTCGTGCAACTATCGCCGCATACGAGAGCGGTGGCGAAATCCCCAGCTCGAAGCTCATTGCCATGACGCGCCTATTCCATTGTTCGGCAGACTACCTGCTCGGGCTGACGGAGAACAGGACGGTGGCCTAATGCCAGACGATTCCGAGCGAAATCAAGAGAACGAGCCCAAGACCGCCCGTGAGGTCGCTTTCGACACCATGTGCTCGACGATCAAGCAGGCGTACCGCGAATGGGAGAAAGGAGAGAAGAAGACGGCATGAGGCAATGGTCTACACGTGAACTTCGTTACCTCGAAGAGCACGCAGGCGAAGGTGCGGCGGCTATTGCCAAGGCTCTGGGGCGATCGGTTGATTCGGTCGAGTGGCAGGCGCGGAAGTGCGGCATCTCGCTGCGCAAGCGCAGGCAGTGCCCCCATTGCGGGCAGTGGACGTTTCGACCGCTCAACCGAATCAACGGCTGGTGCATCGAGTGCACGAAGGAGCTTCACATGGCAGACCTGGCAGAACAAGCGGAGGCCATGAAGGAAGAGGCCTCAAGGGAGATCAGGAACAACCGCACGCGCCAGTGCTTCTACAGCGCGAAAAGCCGGGCTAAGAAAAAGAAAAATAGCCACGGAAAAAGCCACGGTTAACCTGACCTGCGAAAACACCGAAAGGAAAACGATATGCAGACAAAAAAGAAAGCGAGCGCCCCCCGCTACCACACTTCGGGCACCCGCTACGTAGCCGCCTCGAAAGAGGCTGCATCCATCATACCATTCGAGGGCAAGCGCCCGACGGCGCAGGAGCAGCTTGAGCGCTCCCAGTTCAAGGCGGGCGTCATGGTTGGCTTCCTCGCGGCCCTCATGATCTTCCTCGCCGTGCTCTGGCTCTGGGTTATCCCCACGATGGACCAGGCCGTTGCCGACGCCCAGCGAGCCGTGGGCAGCATGGCGGTGCTCAATGCGTAACGACGAGATATACCGCCCCAAGCCCCAGAGCAACCAGCTTGAGATCTTCGGCCTGGGCATGGCTGGCGAGCAGGACGTTGCCGAGGCCAAGAAGTGGATCGAGGCCAACCCCGAGGCGTGGCAGTTCATGCTCTCCAACGCCCGCCGCCTCAAGGAGAAGGGCTACGTGTCGATCAACTACCTGGTGAACATGGTGCGCAACGAGCTGCACGTTGGCTGCAAGAACGGCATAGCCCCCGCCCTTGCCCGCATCATGGAGGCGCGATACCCGGAGCTGCGCGGAGCCTTCAACAAGCACCGCAGCCAGAGCGATGGGTTTTCCGAATGAGCTGGCGGCGAACCCTTGCGGCCACGGCGCACATCACCATGCACCCCGCCCAGCTTGTCGGAAAGCAGCGCCCCATGACCGACTACCGCAACCACCGCACCTACACGCCGACCAAGACGCTCAAGGCCGAGAAGGCCATCAAGGACGCGTTCCGCGCGGCATACGGCGAGACCTTCGCCAACCACGACGGCCCGGTTGTGATGCGGATCTCGACCACCAGGCCACTCGCGAAGAGCAACCCGAAGTACTGGGAGGGCCGCGCCGACCTCGGCAAGCCCGACTGGGACAACCTGGGCAAGCTCGCCTGCGACGCGCTCAACGGGATCGCCTTCAAGGACGATTCGCAGGTCGATACGGGAGCCGTCACCAAGCGGCCAAGAAGCCCATACGGCACACAGCCGCGCATAGACATCTACATCGAGTACTTCGTCGAGGAGTACGTGAAGGAGAAGAAATGAACGCCAAATACTTCGAAGAGAACGGCTTTGAGGACTTCCACGGGACCAAGTTCCACAAAGCAGTGCTCGACCACGCCGCCTGCATTGCGAACAACCTCATGTTCGACGCCACGCATCCTGACAACAACGACGGCGAGACGGCGGCAAACGCCTACCACATGATGATCGCGCTTTGCGAGGCCGGGCTTTCCAGGATCGACGAGAAGTGCGTCGCCAAGAGCCGCGAGTTCATCGCCGACAAGATCAAGCCCGTCAGCGAGGAAGAGCGCGAGTTCGGTCGCGCGTTCCTTGCCGCCGTTCTCGGCATCAAATAGGAGGTAACGACATGATCAACGAAGCCACCATCCAGGCGCAGTTCAAGCAGGCAACCGTGAAGGGCAGCGTTGCGACCCTGCAATTCGAGATCCTGACCGACAACGCCGACGCCTTCCGCATCATCAAGCAGAGCGGCAAGACGGTTTTGCTCACCGTGGCTGAGCAGCAGCAGGCCATGGACTTCGACGACGAGACGGGCGAGATCTATGGCTAAGGAAACCGAACCGCAGCAGGTCGAGGCAGAGGTCATCGAGGCCGAGGCCACCACGCTTGAGGTCACCTACACCGAGGCCACTATCGCTTCGAACATGGACGCGTTGGAGGCCCACGTGAAGAAGGTCGTGGCCGACTACGAGGGCGCCACCTACGACCTCACGAGCGCCCAGGCCATCAAGGAGGCCAAGCACGACCGCAGCTACCTCAACGGCATCAAGAAGGAGATCGACGAACGCCGCAAGGCCGTGAAGCGCGAGTACAACAAGCCGCTCGACGCATTCGAGAGGCGCTGCAAGCAGATCACGGCCATCATCGACGAATCAACCGACGCCATCAAGGCGCAGCTTGACGAGGCCGAGCAGACGCGCAAGGACGCGCTCTACTCGCGCCTACAGCAGCACTACGAGGAGTTCGCGGGGCTGCTCGCGCCGGTCGTCCCCTACGAGCGCCTGCATGAGCCGCAGTGGCTCAACAAGACCTTCGGCGAGATCAAGGCGCAGCAGGCGCTTGAGGCCAAGGTGTCCGACGTGGCCAGAGACTGGGAAACGCTCAAGGCCCAGCAGGAGGCGATGCCGCACTACGCCGACGCGGAGCGCGAGTTCTTCCGCACGCTCGACCTCGGAGCCGCCTTGAACGCGGCGCGTCTGGCCGACGAGGAAGACCAGCGAATCGCCGAGCTGAAGGCGGCCATGGCACCCGAGCCTGAGCCGGAGCCTGAACCAGAGCCTGAGCCAGAGCCGATCGCAGCGCCCGAGCCTGAGCCGATGCCCGCTCCAGTGCCAATGCCCGCACCAATGCCGGCACCCATGCCAGCACCGGTCGCGGAGCCTTTGGAGGCGTGGACGGTCGAGGTGCCGAGCGCCACGCGATCGCAGATGCAGGCGCTCGCATCCCTGCTCAAGGCGAAGGGAATCACCGGAAGCATCCGCCGGGGCACGCCAGCCCAGGTGGCAGCGAGGATGGAGTAGACGATGGCAGAAGACAAGCACATGACGCTGGCCGAGGCCGTGGCCCAGGTGCAGCGATCCGTGGTGGTGCCCAAGGCACGCTACAACGCCCACGGCAACTTCTACTACCGCAGCATGGAGGACATCGTTGCGGCGCTCAAGGAGCCGTGCAAGGCGGCGGGAATCGCCTTCACGCTCAACGACTCGATCGAGCAGATCGGCGAGCGCTACTACGTCAAGGCCACGTGCCGCCTGTTCTTCGAGGACGGCCACGGCGAGCCTTTGGAGATTGATGCGTACGCCCGCGAGCCTTTGAGCCAGAAGGGCATGAACGAGGCGCAGGTGACGGGCAGCGCATCGAGCTATGCCCGCAAGTACGCGCTCTGCGGAGCTTTCGACATCGACGGCACGAGTGACCCCGACACCCTCATGGGTGACGGCAAGCCCGCCGAGAAGGAGCCGCCCGAGTTCGGCCAATTCATCGCCAAGTGCAAGAGCTGCGGCACCTCCTACCAGTTCGAGAGCCGCCAGCAGTACGAGCAGTTCAAGGCCAACCCCGGGTGCTGCCCGTCCCCCGCATGGCAGGTCGTGTAGGCCATGCAAGACCTCTACGCCGAGCGCATGCAGCTCTTCGACAGGCTCATGGACGAGCTTCAGGCGCTGCGCAACAGCGGAAGCCAGTACGCCGAGAACGAGGCCGAGTACCGCAAGGCGCTGCGCATCGCGATTCTTGAGGAGCGATCCAAGGGAACGCCAGTGACGGTGATAAGCGACCTCTGCCGAGGCCGTGAGGACATAGCCGAGCTGAAGCAGCGCAGGGACTGCGCCGAAGCGCTCTACAAGGCGAGCCAAGAGGCGATAAACGTGTACAAGCTCAAGATCCGAACCGTCGACGAGGACATAAAGCGCACCTGGTCGAACGGGACCGGCGAAGGGAGTTACTAAATGTCGATCAACCGAGTGAACATCAGCGGGAACTTGACCCGCGACCCCGAGCTGCGGGCTACCCAGGGCGGCATGCAGGTTCTGGGCTTTGGCGTGGCCGTCAACGACCGCCGCCGCAACCAGCAAACCGGCGAGTGGGAGGACTACCCGAACTTCGTGGACTGCACGATGTTCGGCAACCGCGCCGAGAGCATGGGCCGCATCCTGCACAAGGGCATGAAGGTGGCCATCGAGGGCAAGCTGCGCTATTCGAGCTGGGACAAGGACGGCCAGCGCCGATCCAAGCTTGAGGTGATCGTGGACGAGATCGAGCTCATGAGCCAGAAGCAGGGCCAGCAAGCGCCGCAGGGATACCAGCAGCAGTACGCGCCGCAGCCAGCCCCGCAGGCGGCACCGCAGCAGTGGAACGCGCAGCAGGCCTACCAGCAAGCCCCGGCGGCACCGCAGGGCTACCAGCAGGCGCCCGCACAGTACGCGCCGCAGCCCGCCCCGCAGGCGGCGCCACAGCAAGCGCCCATGCCGCCCGCCCAGGAAAGCCTGTACGACGGCGACATCCCGTTTTAGGGGCGATGGCGGCATGCAGGTACTGGACTCGCTCATAGACGGGCCGCTTAGGCTGCGCAACCGCAGGGAGGGCGACGAGCTTATCGGCATGATCGTCCGGTACCTGCGAACTGGCGAGCAGCCCGAGCCTCGGACGGACGCCCAAGAGGCCGTGCTGTTCGCCGTGCAGCCAGTCATGGAGACCTCGCGCAAGCGCATCGTGGCGGGAGGATCTGGCGGCAAAGCGGCAAGCAAACCCGAGAGCAAACGGGCAAGCGAAACGGGAAGCAAACCGCCAAGCAAAAGCGGAAGCAAAACGCAGAGCAAAGCGGCAAGCAACGATGCAAGCAAACCCGAGAGCAAACGGGCAAGCGAAGAGGAAGAGGAAGAGGAGTTAGGAAAAGGGATTAAGGAGAGAGGGAAAGCGGCGCGTTTCCGCGCCCCCTCTCCCGCCGAGGTCGACGAGTACGCCCGAAGCTACGCGGAGGGCAAGGGCCTCGACCTCGCCTCGACCGACTTCGACCCCGAGCGCTTCGTCGACTTCTACGCCCAGAAGGGCTGGATGGTCGGAAAGGCGAAGATGAAGGACTGGAAGGCCTCGGTGCGCATCTGGGTGCGCTCCTCGAAGCCAAAAAACGGCATGGCAAAGGAGGTGCCAGACGATGGATTTTCGGCCTACGACTGAGTGCCCGCACTGCGGCGCGACCCTCAAGGCCCGCACCACGCGGCTCGCTGGGCGGACGCTGTTCTGCGGCTACGAGCAGTGCGGCTGCGCAGGCGCCGAGGCCGAGCGCGAGAAGGAGCGCCAGGCCGAGGCCGAGGCGGCTCGCAAGGCTGCGCTCGACAGAGCCATGCACGACTGGAAGCGGGCGGGCGTGCCCGATCGCTACATGAGCCTCGACCACCCGTTGGCCGCCGAGATCGCCGAGTGCATGAAGCGCGGCCAGTGGGTGTACCTCTGGGGAGACGTCGGAACTCACAAGACCACCTGCGCCGCAGCCGTGGCGAAGCGCCTGGCCGGCGGCAAGCGGTCGGTGCTCATGGCACCGATGTACCGCATCCTCGACGAGATCCAGCGCAGCTTCCACGACGGCGGCGACCCGCTCAAGCGCTACGCCGAGGTGCGCTACCTGATCGTGGACGACCTGGGCAAGCGCAGGCCGACGGGCTTCGTGCTCGACAGCCTGTTCAGCCTGATCGACCAGCGCTACTCGGCGATGCTTCCCACGCTGGTGACAACGCAGTACAAGCCGAGCGACCTCGTGCGCAGGCTCGCCGAGCAGGGAGACCCCGACACCGCGAAGGCAATAGTGTCGCGGCTGAGGGGCGGCGCCAGGGTCGAGCACTTCGATGGCCCGGACGGGAGGCTGCAATGATCCTCGATGCGGGGGTGCTTCGCGGCTACCCCAAGGAGCGAGCCGAGCTTTACGGCAAGCCTCACCTGGGGGCGCACTACACCCACGGAAAGGCCTACGAGGCGCTTTCGCCCCGGTGCTGCGTCTGCGGCAGGCGCGCAGGAAGCGTGCACCACGTGGCGCACCGGTCTTGGGGCGAGACGTTCCGCCTGGTCACGCCGTGCGGCGCCTGGGACTTGCGAAGCCCGCTGTTCTGCCTCTGCGGCAGCGGGACGACCGGGTGCCACGACAAGTTCCACGGCGGGGCGCGGCTCAAGGCCGAGTGGCGCTGGCGGCATCCGGTCTACGAGGAGGCCTGGTGGACGGGCCAGCTGTTGCAGGTCTACGAGCCGCACAGCCCTGGCCTCTACGAATACGGATATTGGCTGATCACAGACCGTGACGGCAACGAGATGATACGAGAAGGGATATGACCCATGGAGATCAAGACATGCGAGCAGTACGTGCTCGATCAGTTGGAGCAGGCGCGGGCTGAGCGCGATTGGCTGCGCGGCAAGCTTGAGCAGGCGCAGGACGAGGCAGAGGAGCTGCGCGGCAAGCTTATGGAGCGCGGCGAGCGCGATGCCTCGAAGGTCGAGCAGGCCATCCGCAAGGAGGGCCGCCGTAAGCTCTACCGCGACGGCACCGGCTACAGGACGAGTGTGGACGACGGCGGCAAGATCATCCCGTTCTCTGACTGGTGCATCGAGCACGTCGGCTACTCAAGCCTGCGCTGCGGCATGACCAAGAGCGAGTTCATCACCTACTTCGAGCCTGAGTTCCGAGAGGAGTACGACGAACTGGTCAACGAGTGGAAGGCGGGGCAGGAATGATACGCATTTACGAGCGCTCGCTTTGCCAGAGCTACGCGAGCGCCTACCGCCAGGGCATCCTGCTCGCCAAGACCGACGACGAGGCCGAGGCGCTTTCGATCGTCGAGTCGCTGACCGACGACAGCTACCAGTGCTTCGCGCTGCTGGAAGACGGGACCGTGCTCGACCTTCGGGGCCGGTTCCCCGGGTGTGTGGAGGTGGCCGAATGAGCGATATACGCGTGCCGCCAATCGACGAGGTGGCCAGCACGGTGAACGACGAAGAGCGCAGGGAGATTGCGCAAGAGCTTCGCCACTATGCGGTCTACGGCGAAGGCGCGACTTTGTCCGAGTGGTGGGCGAGGCTGCAATCCATCGCCACGGGCGAGGACGATTTTCCCAATCCGCGCAGTCTGTTCATGCGCCTGGCTGGCTTGATAGACGGCTCGGCATGCGCCGACGAGCAGAGCGAGGAGGTAGAAGATGATGACGAGTGAAAAGAAGCGCCCCGAAACAATCGAAGAGCTCGTTGACGAATGCCGGGCTCTTTCGAGCCGAATCGACCTCTATGACATGGAAGGCGACGACGGCTTCTTCGCCGACAGACTCTCCTTCGACCCCTCCGAGCCGCCGAGCGGCGAATACGTGTACGGCTGCGCGATGGTGCCAGCCCAATGGGTGCTGCATGTCTTGAGCGGGAAGAAGGCGGAGCGATGAGCAAGCGAAGAGGAACGAGGCGCCTACGATGAAGCTCAAAAACCCGATCAGGGAGATTAGGAAGGCCAAGACACCGCCGTGCACCCAATGCGTGCACTCGCGCTTCAAGGCCTTCAACAGCGTGACAATCTTGTGCGACAGCGGGGCATACCTCGACCACGTGGAGCGCACGTGCTGCGAGCGCTACGACAATTTCGTTGCAATAGACGTGCGCGGAACCAGGTGGTGTCGATTCGAGCAGAAACCGCCGAAGGCCGAGGACGGTGACGAGTCATGAAGGCCATCGAGGCGCCGAAAACTATCGAGCCGTGGCGCATCATCTGCGCGGCTCAAAGCGAGCCTGATTACAGCGAAGAGCGCTACATGTTGATCTACGCCGGCGATGGAAGCGACGACTATTACGACAAAGGCTACATCTTGCTGGAGGGCTGGCACTGCTCCTGCTACGACTGGCCCGAGGTCGATTGGGACGCCACCTATTACGAGGAAGACGAGCTGCTGAAGATTGCCGACATGCGCAAGCGCAACCCGTCGGACAGCGCCGAGCGCCGCTTCTTCATGCTCGTCGAGCAAGCATTGGGGGCGCACCAATGAAGTACGTCTCGCTTTTCAGCGGCATAGAGGCCGCGACCGTGGCGTGGGAGCCGCTGGGCTGGGAGCCTGTGTGCTTCGCCGAGTTCGACGAGTTCCCCAGCGCCGTTTTGGCCGAGCGGTACCCCGAGGTGCCGAATATCGGCGACGTTACCAAGATGAACTGGAAGAAGTACCGCAACAAGGTGGATCTGGTGGTGGGCGGAAGCCCATGCCAATCCTTCTCGATCGCGGGCAAACGGGAGGGGTTGCAAGGTGAGTCAGGACTCATGTTCGAGTACATTCGGGCGGTACGTGAGATACGTCCTCGATGGTTTCTTTGGGAAAACGTCCCGGGAGCGCTCTCAAGCGAGAATGGGGAGGCTTTCCGACAGCTGCTGTCCGAAATGGACAAGCTCGGGTACGGCCTGGCGTGGCGCATACTCGATGCGCAGTTCTTCGGAGTGGCCCAAAGACGCCGCCGTCTCTTTCTTGTCGGACATCTTGGAGCCTGCCCCCCCATCGGCGTACTCATTGAGCCGGAGAGCATGCGAGGGGATCTTGAATCGAGCGCGGAAAAGAGGGCGAGCCTTGCCGAAGAGGCTGGAAGAAGCCCTCGTAGCGCAGGCTTCAAGTACCACCAGGGAGCAGGCGCGGGAGGAGTAGGCGCGGAACCGGAGCAGTCCCCCACGCTCACCGCCGATTGGCACAACCCGGCCGTGTACCCCATCGACGAGCCGATAACGATGGCCGACCTCAACGCCAACACGGCGATCGGATACGACATGGTGGGCACGCTCAAGGTTGGCGGCGACGCGCCGTCGGTGTGCCTGTGAGCGCCTGCACGCTGCTCGTCCGTTGCGGATGCGCGGGCGGCGGCAAGGGCGCGCTGGTGAGCGACGAGGTATCGCTCACCCTATCGACGAGCAACACTCAGACGCTTTTCAGCGAGGAAGGAGGCGACATGGTTGTGCGAAGGCTCACGCCGCGCGAGTGCGAGCGGCTGCAAGGCTTTCCCAGCGATTGGACGAAGATTCCCTATCGCGGCAAGCCGGCCGACGAGTGCCCGGACGGGCCACGCTACAAGGCGATCGGCAACAGCATGGCTGTGCCAGTCATGAGGTTCATCGGCGAGAGGATCGCCATGGCCGAGGCGGGTGAGATCGCATGAGCTGCGACCCGTATAAATGGACGTGCGCGAGGTGCGGCAAAACGTACTGCAACCCGTTTTTCACGTGCTACCCGCGCGAATTTTGGAAGGACAACAAGAAGTGTGTCGGCGAGGTCTGCGAAAAGTGCCGCGACGAAATCGACTATAGCAACGTGCGAGAGGAGCAGAAATGAAGAAGGCGATGATCGTCCAGCCCATGAACGGGCTTGGCGAGGAGCAGATACTTGAGGCCCGCGCGAAGGCGGTCGCAGAGCTTGAGCGGCGCGGATACGAGGTCGTGGACACGTACTTCAAGGACGGCCTCGCGGTGCCGCCCAAGGTGGTGAACGTGTCGCTGTACTACCTGAGCCAAAGCCTTGGCAAGATGGCCGAGTGCGACGCTGTGTACCTATGCGATGGCTGGGAGAACGCACGGGGCTGCAAGGTCGAGCGCGCCGCAGCTGTGGCCTACGACCTTGAGCTCATCGGGTACGACCTACCGTGCCGTGGTGATGCCTCGTGAGCATGGCCTACTACGAGCCGGGCAGCGGGTGGAACCTGCCGCCAGGGTGCTTCGACGACGATCCGGACGCGCCGTGGAACCGGGTGGACGAGCCGGCTTGCGGAGATTGCGCCCACTGCATAGAGGGATGCTGCGACTACGGCATCTGCGAGCTTGAGTTCGAGGAGGCTTTCAGCGCCCAGGAGGCGAAGGAGCCGATGGCGGCATGGGAGGCTGCGAAGTGGGCGCGAGACTGGATCGTCGAACACTACAAGGACATGCAGGAGGACTGGTGCAAACGGTTCGATGGATAGCGGCATCATGCGCCGCGCTGCTTGTCGCGGTTGTGGCCCTTGAGCTTTATGTAATCAGAACGCTGGCGGCGGGGCTGGTGGTTCTGGCCCTGCTCGCCTGCGGATAGGAGGTGGACGATTGACCAACTGGGAGCGGTACTTCGGTTCGCCCGAGACCGCGATGCGCATGGGTGTGCGCATGATGACGTGGCCGCTGCTCATAGTCGTGGACGAGGTCGACCCGCACACGAGGTGCGCGAAGCACTCGCGCCGCGTCGGCGAGTTCGCGTCCTTCGAGGAGTACGCGGCGTGGCTGCATGCCGAATACGACGACGGAACGATAAGGTGGGACGAATGAGCCGCCCGGGATGCAACCGGGGATGCCTGCTCATAATAGCGGCATCCCTGCTAATAGATGGATTGACGCTGTGGGCGGCGGTATCGCTGGCCCGCATGATCATTGGAGGATAGATGTTTGACGATACCTACCAGAACACGGTTGAGCTTGGCAGCGTGGCCGTGTTCGACAACGTGGAATGTAGCAAGGCCCAGGCCATGAAGGTCTTGGAAGAGGCTGCGGAGGTCTTCGGCGCTTGGCAGAAGCGCGAGAAGGTCTGCGGTGTCGATGCCGACGATCTTATCGGCGAGCTGTGCGACGTGATCCAGGAATGCTGCAACATGGCCGCTGCGGTCGGGTGCGACGACCTGCGCCTTGCCCTGTGGGACTGCGAGGATCGCAACCGCAAGCGTGGGCGCATAACCGGCATGGTCGATCGGGTGAACCAGCGCACGCGCGAGAAGTGCAAGCGCTTCGTTTTCCTGCCCATCGAGGTGCGGCAGAAGATCAGCGACTCGTGGGAGGCGATTGAGCACGATAGCATGATGCCGCCGATCGAGTACTGCGATCAGGTGATTGGGCAGGACAAACGTTCATCATGCCGCCGCTGAGCGCATGAAGTGCGAGCACCTTATGAAAAGGTGCAAGGCCATTGGAGGTGCCGAATAATGACGCGTGCCCAGAAGCTCATTGCCTTGATCGTGCTAGTAGGCTCTATATGTGCCTGCCTGCTGCTGTTCGTCGGCCTCGTGTCGCTGCTGCTTAGGTGGATCATGTCTATATGGGGGCTTTGCTAGCCACAACAAAAGGCCTCGGGGCTTCAATCCCCGGGGCCTTTCTGCTATCGCCTGCATGTGATCCTCTCGGCTATGGGCCTCTCTGCCTCTATGGCCTTCTCTAGATCCTCTCGGGCCTCCTTCAAAATCTTCAGGATCTCGGCCCACTGTTTCGGCTCTCGTGCTTCCATCGCTAGCCCTCCTCGTTGATTCTCGCAGTCCCCGGCACGACCTCGCACCAACCTGTGCAGCCGTTCCGCCTACGCCATGCGGTTATGGCGTCCTCCTCATTCGCTTTGCTGCCCGCCCTGTGCGTCGAGTAGTAGCTGTGCTCC
Organism: Collinsella sp.; assembly: GCA_048291725.1. Lineage (GTDB taxonomy): Bacteria > Actinomycetota > Coriobacteriia > Coriobacteriales > Coriobacteriaceae > Collinsella. Next base: position 13,809 of record DBEZXW010000075.1, read on the forward strand.
CTCTCGTAGATGCCGCCGCAGCCTCCGTCGAAGCCGCCGCTGTATCTTATGGTGCAGGTGTATCTCCTTGAGTTGCGCATTGCGCCCTCCTTAGTCGTAGGTGTCGAAAATGCTGGATTCGCCGTCCCATAGGTAGAGGTTCTCGCCCCCGAGAACGAGGGTCGGCATGTTCTTTGCCGCGCTGTAGTCGTGGATCTTGAGGCGTTTCCCCTCGGCGCTGGCCTTCCTGCCCATGATCGGGTCGTCGTCGATAAACTCACCGGGTACCGGCATGTACTCCCTTTCCCATCCCCAGGGGTCTGCGTGTCCCACGAACTCGGCCCTTATGGGTTTGATCGTGGCTGTTTTCGCTGTGGCCCTGGTCACCTGGTAGAAAAGACCTTCCCTCGTGAATATGTCGCCTTGCTTCACCATGGTTTAATGTCCCCTTATGTGATCGTGCCTCATGGTTTAATTCCCTGTTTGATGGATCAGGGGCAAGGCTCTATGCCCTGTCCCTGTGCCACCTGCTAGGCTGTGAGAAGCCCTGCCCTCGGGGCATCCATGCGGCGGCTGCGTACCGCGTCGCGCCCTGCTGCCTGGCCCCTGCTGATGCTGTCTCTGTTGGTTGCCCTCGGGCCTCGCCTCGTGGATTGGCCAAGGTTCAGGCCCTCGAAGTAGTCGCTCACCTCGGATGGGCATACGATCATCAGCTCGAAGCTCTGCTTCTCAAGCTCGCCCTTCACGCCATCGACGAATCCGACGATGAAGTTCGAATAGGCGTTGGGGTCGGTGTAGGCGAAGTCCTCGTACTCGTGTGCCAGCCTGTCGCCGACCTCAAGCAGGTTCTGGTAGACGATCTCGGCGGCCTCGCCGTCTGCCTTCCATCCGACGAACACGTACTCGTACTTGCGATCGGTTACCCTGCGCTGGTAAACCCTGCACCGGAAGTTGTCGGCGATCACCGATGCGAGGCTCGGCGCCCAGGCTTTCGCGGTTCGCGCCGTGGTGGTCTCGGTCACTTGCTTCACCTCGTCGGCAAGCTCCCACTCCTCCACGTCGTTGTCCGCGATCAGGCGCTGGGCCTTGAGGGCGAACTGGATCGCCTCGGCCTCGTTGCAGCCGTTCTCCACGCTGTGCTCGCGAAGCTTCTTGATCTTCTCGATGATCTTTTCTCGTTCCATGGTTGAAACCTCCTTTATGGGAGGGGCTAGGCCCCTCCCTGTAGTGATCTGTTACTTTTCCCAGAGGTAGCCGAATGCCTCGGCTATCCTGGGAACCTCGGTTACCTTTTGGGGCGTGAAATTGGTTTCGCGCTCGAAGAAATTCAGGCCGTACTTGCGGTTGATCTCCTCAAGCTCGGCCAGGTTGAAGTAGCCCATCTCCGGGACTGCCCCGAAGACGAACCCGAACATGTCGCCCGTCTCCTCGTCGTACTCGGTGGCGTAGAAGTCCCAGCCGTTGAAGCAGCTGAACCAGTGGCCGTAAACGATCGTCTCGGCCTTCTTGCCATCCTGCGAGTAGAGGGGCGGGAGCTTCTTCTGAAGCTCTTTCGTCATGAGCTTTTGCATGGTATGATCTCCTGTGTGTTGTTGTGGGAGGCCCCTTTTCGGGGCCTCCTGCTTGCTTTAGGCTGCTTGCTCTGCCGGTCTGATGGGGTTCGTCTCGCCGATGTTCCAATCAACGGTTTTGGCGTTCTGCCACTTTCCCTGATCATTCATGTAGTAGAAGCCGTGCTTTCCGAAGTACTTCCGGACTTTCAAGGCCCCTGACTCGATGCCCTCGGCTATGACCTGCCTTCGAAGATCCTTGACCATGTAAATAATGGCCTCCTCGTCGCTGTTGGTCTTGAATGTCTCGGTTATCTGGGCTAACCAGTTGTCGCAGGCCCTCATGATCTCCACCTGCTCGTAATCGGCTCGGGGGATCTCGTTAATTGGCCTGTGCTTCGTGGCCTCCACTGTGTACCTGCCAAGCTCGGGAAAAGCCATGTACTCGTTTACAAGCTTCAAGGCTGTTGCAAGCTCTAGGCCATCCTTTCGGCCCTGGGGGCCTTTCCTGAAGTAGCCTCGTGCTCTCATACCCTCAACTATGGCTAGGATCGTGTGGTTGCTCACCAGCTGACCACTTACCACCAGATCTAAACTCTGCTGCTCTGCCATCTCTGTAGCCTCCTTATTCGGTTCTAAAGCTGCTTGCTAGCTTTGTGGGCTTTGTGGCCCTCATTGCTGACAACTGAATTATTGCACAATAATTAGTGTGCTATAGGCATAATGCACAATAGTTATTGTTCTACACAATACCTGCACAATTCCTATTGTTGTATCCCTATTGCTATTGCTGTATCATCAGGGGATCAGATCAAGGCATGGAGGGAGGTTGCATGACACCGACTGAGGCGCTTAAAGAAATGCTTGACCGTTCCGGCATGAGCATGTACGCGCTTTCAAAGGCCATGGGCAAGAGCAGGAACTACGTTCAGAACACGATCAAACAAGGTTCCGACCTTGGCGCGGGAAACCTCGCGCTCATGGCTTCTCACATGGGATTTAAGCTGACGTTGAACGGAATGGGCGAACCCATCGAGATAACGGAGAGGAGCGAAGATGCCGACGATAATCAAGGGCCAGCCGACTAGCGCCGAGATTCGCAAGCGGCTCAAGGCGGAAGGACGCCCCGTGGTGCTTTCCTGCTCGCTGGGCAAGGACTCGCTGGCCGCCTGGGTGGCGCTTGAGGACGAGGGTATAGAGGTCGTACCGATCTACTACTGGTCTATCCCAGGCCTTCCAATGGTCGAGCAGAACGTGCGAACCATCGAGAAGGTGTTCGGCGTGAAGATACACCAGTACCCGCACCCCAGATGGTCGAGGACGCTCAACAACTGCGTGTTCCAAAGCCCGGCGCACTGCGACGTGATCGAGGCCGCGAACATGCCGGTCTACAGCTACGACGACATGCGCCCCTACATCCTCGAAGACCTCGGCCTGCCCGATGACACGTGGTTCTGCGACGGCGTGCGCGCCTGCGACAACCCGTACCGTCGAGCCAGCCTCACCAAGCACGGCCTCATGAAGCAGACCACGCACAAGGCCTCGGTGGTTGCGGACTGGACGAAGGCAGAGGTCATGGATGCGATCGCCCGCAGGGGCATCGGCCTGCCTCCGGACTACGAGCTGTTCGGGCGCAGCTTCGACGGCTTGGACATGCGCTTCATGAAGCCCCTGCGCGAGAAGCGCCCCGACGATTTCGCTGTGGTCAAGAAGTGGTACCCGTTCATCGAGGCAGACGAGAAGAGGTGGGAGCACTATGGGCTTTAAGTTTGAGAAGCCGCAGAAGGCGCGTAAAGAGGCTAAGGCGGCCGAGGAAGCGCAGCTGACCGACCACCAGAAAAGCTACCGAGACCGCGAGAAGCGCGAGGAGAAGCGCTTTCAGATGGCCGTCGATTCCGGCTTCTGGATCTGCTTCTGCTTCCATGACGCCGAGGAGCGCGGGCGCTTCGCCGATCTGGTCAAGGCCGATGCCGAGGGCTGGACGTTCGGCGACGTAATCCGCCCCGTGTTCGAGGAGCGCATAGGCCTTCAGAACAAGCGGCAGTTCAAGCCGAAGGAGCAGAAGGGCACGCCGATGCCGAACCCGCTCGATTCGGTCGAGACCACCGACAGCCTCGAAGGCGACAGCTTCGCCGAGGCCGATGCCATACTCAAGGCGTTCGAGTCGCTTGAGGTTAAGCCCTACTACGACAACGTTTGGAGCAGCGCCTACTACGTCGTGTGCGTGTTCCGCGACTCCGACGACCTCGAAAGCTTCATCAGGGAGTATGCCCTGGCGAAGTACGGCGACCTGTACATGGACGGGTCGAAGATCCTTGAGGCCCTTGAGGCCTAAGGCCAATCTCACGCGCATAGGAAAATCAAGGCGTCCTTCGGGACGCCTTTTTTGTTCCCGAAAACGAGAGGAGGCAGGCATGCTCGGTCGTATTCGCCGCGCAGCGGGAAACATCGCCAACCGAGTGCGCTCCGCGTTCAATCGCGGTCGCGGCAGCTCTTCCGGCCGCTCCTCCTACTAAGGGGGAACCCAGGGCCAGCGCGATCATAAGGCGCTGGCCCTTTCCATCGTCAAAGCAAAACAGAGAGGAGTGAACGCATGGCAGCCAAGCGAGAGAAGCCCACACTTCCCACCGACACAGACTGGCCCGCCGAGACCGTCACATGGTTCAACGCGTGGCGCGACGACCGTTGCAGCGACCGCTGGGACGAGCGCCAGTGGCAGTACGTCATGGACACCGCCATCGTCCACGCCCTCGTGTACGGCTCCAACGACTTCGGCGCGCTCGCCGAGCTTGACAAGCGCCTGCGCTTCATGGGCCTCACGTTCGAGGACTAGCCATGAACGACCAGAACCTCATCAAGCCGAAGCGCGACCAGACGCCCGAGCAGCGCAAGGCCGCAGCATCGAAGGCCGGCAAGGCGGCTGCGAAGAAGCGCCGCGAGAAGAAGCAGATGCAGGAGATAGCCAAGATCGTGCTGCACATGCCGTTCGAGGGAACGGACGCGCAGCTGGACGACTTGGAGGGCCTGAGCTTCGAGGACTACCCCGACCGCAAGCTCACGGTTTCCGAGATCTCGATCCTCAAGGTCGCCAAGAAGGCGATGCGCGGCGACATAGCCGCCATCCAGTTCCTGCGCGACACCGCAGGCGAGAAGCCCGTGGAGCAGATCGAGGTGTCCGCCGACATCGGGGCCGCTTGCGACGAGATCGGCAAGCTCATCGAGGCGAAGCGCAATGCCGACAAGGGCTGACCTTATCGACCTGGTGTACGACTGCCCCGTTGACATCGCCGTGCGCCTCGGATTCGACAAGCTGACGTCTTTGCACAACGAGTGGATCAAGGACATGGTTTTCGGCACCGACGACGAAACGATCCAGGCGCACCGTGGCAGCTTCAAGACCACGTGCCTAGGCATCTCGTTCGCGTTCATCATCGTGCTGTTCCCCGGCCTGCGATCCATGTTCCTGCGCAAGACGGACGACGACGTGGCGGAGGTCATGGCGGCCACGGCAAACGTGCTGCAAACCGACTACTTCCGCGGCATCGTGCGCATGCTCTACGGCGTGGAGCTTGAGCTTACGAGGGCCACGCAGTCGTCCGTATCCACCAACCTCAAGCAGGGCGTGTCTGGCGCTCCGCAGCTGCTAGGCCTGGGATGCGGAGGGTCACTGACCGGCAAGCACGCAGACCGCGTGTTCACAGACGACATCGTGAACGTGAAGGATCGCGTGTCGGCGGCGGAGCGCGAGCGCATCAAGCTGATCTACCAGGAGTTGCAGAACATCCGAAACCGTGGCGGGCGCATCTTCAACACGGGCACGCCGTGGCACAAGGACGACGCGTTCCAGCTGATGCTGAACATCCGCCGCTGGGACTGCTGGCAGACGGGCCTCATGAGCCGCGAGGAGATCGAGCAGGTGCGGGCGAGCATGTCGCCGTCGCTGTTCGCCGCCAACTACGAGCTGAAGCACATCGCCGACGAGGACGCCATGTTCACCAACGCCAAGTTCTTCAAGGAGCCTGAGCTTCTGCGAGACGGCATAGGCCACATCGACGCGAGCTACGGGGGCGCGGACTTCACGGCCTTCACGGCCATATGCAACAGGGGCGGCATCTGGTACTGCCTCATCCGCATGTGGCACAAGCACGTGGACGACTGCCTTGACGAGATCATCGGGATTTGCAAGGCGCTGCGCATCGGCTCGATCCACTGCGAGATGAACGCCGACAAGGGGTACCTGCGCAAGGGCATCCTAAAGCGCGGCAGGCCGTGCGTGGGATACCAGGAGAAGGAGAACAAGTACCTGAAGATCAGCACGCACCTTCGCAGCGAGTGGGCGAACGTGCGGTTCCTTGACTGCGACGAGTACCCGCTTGACGCAGAGGCGCTGAACCAGGTGCTCGACTACAACGAGAACGCCGCGCACGACGACATGCCCGACTCCCTGGCGTCCGCGATCAGGCAATGGGAGAACCGACCCGGCATAAAGACCTTCAAGGGAGGTATCTGATTTGAGCCACGAGTTCCATTCCTTCTACTACGACCAGATGCAGCGAGAGCCGTCCACCGACGACTTCCGCCTGCCCGCTGGAACCGAGATGACCGAGGAGCTGCTTCAGCGCCTGGTTGACGAGTTCGAGCAAGACCACAAGCCGCGCTACGAATACCTGGACAAGGTGTACGACACGCACTACGCGATCTTCGACCGATCATGGCGCAAGAAGCCCGGCTACAAGCCGAACAACCGCCTGTCGGCCGACTTCTGCTACACCATCACGGACACGTTCGAGGGCTACTACATAGGCGTGCCAATGACGCTTTCGGTCAAGGGCGAGGACGACGGGCGCAAGAAGGCCGTGGAGGCGTTCATCGCCGACTATACGGCGAGAAACTTCCAGGAGGACGTGGACGCTGAATTGTCTGAGATGGCATCGAAGTTCGGCCATGCCTACGAGATGCTGTACCAAGACGACGAGGGCTTGCCGCGATCCATCGCGGTGTCTCCGCTCACTTCGTTCATGGTCTACGACGATTCCGTGCTGAAACGCCCCATGTTCTTCGTCCGCTGGTTCTACGGCGATGACGGCGCAATCAAGGGCAGTTATTCCGATGCCCACGATGTAGTGCCGTTCAGGCGCGGCGATGCCGGCTTGGAGTTCGGCGAGGCCGAGAGCCACAGCTTCGGCAGCGTGCCCGCCGTCGACTTCCGCCAGAACACCAAGGGGCGCGGCCTCTACGAGGGCGTGCTTTCCATGGTCGAGCAGTACAACGCCGTGCTTTCCGAGAAGGCGAACGACGTGGAGTACTTCAGCGACTGCTACCTCGTGGTCAAGGGCAAAGAGCTTACCGATGACGAGCTGGTGAACATCCGCGAGAACAAGGTGATCAACCTCTTCGGCGAGTCCTTGGAGGGCCTTGACGTGGTGTTCCTGGCGAAGCCCAACGCCGACTCCGTGCAGGAGAACCTTATCAACCGCCTTGAGCAGCTGATCTTCAAGATGGCGATGGTGCCCGACATCACTTCCGACAGCTTCGTCACCGCCTCTGGCATAGCGCTCAAGATGCGCATGATGCCAATGAGCAACCTCGCCCGCAAGAAAGACCGCAAGTTCAAGCGCGGCGTGCAGGAGCGCCTGAAGCTCCTAGCCGCCTATCCGTTGAGCCAGGGCTTCAGCGGCGACGATTGGCAGATGGTCGATGTGACCATGCACCGCAATATGCCCGACGACTTGCAGAGCGAGGCATCGGTTGCTGGGCAGCTCTCGGGCATCGTGTCCGAGGAAACGCAGCTTTCCGTGCTCTCCTGTGTGAGCGATCCCAAAGCCGAGATGCAGCGCAAGCGAGACGAGCAGGAGGAGAAGGCCAACGCGGTAAGCGATGGCTATCCAACCAACCGAACGATCGAGACCAACCAAGAGGAAGGAACCAACGATGAAGGTAGCGACCTATAGCCGAGGCAAGCAGCTTGCCATCCGCGAGGAGCCGGGCGGCGAGATCATCGGCACCATGGGAAACATGTCGGCGGCGCGGGTGGAGTCCGTCGCCGACGGCTGGGTCGAGCTGACGATGGGCGGATACGTGCGCGAAGACCTCGTGAGCATCTACGGCCTAGTCGATATGACCACCTACAGCATCAAGCAGCCCGAGACAGTGCCAAAGGAACCGCAGCAGGAAATGGATGCCGTCACGCCTGCCGAGCAGCCAGGCGAAATCGAAGCCAAGGAGCAGCCGGCAGAGGACAGCGGCGAGCTTGGCAGCATGAAGCTCAACGACCTGCGCGAGCTTGCCCGCAACAGCGGCGTGAAGATCCCGAAGAACGCCACCAAGGACAAGATCATCGAGCTGTTGCTTTCCAATGAGTAAGCCGAGCGACGAATACTGGCGCGAGAGGCGCGACGAGTTCTTGCAGCAGCTGACCAAGGACGAGGCCGATCTATCAAAGCGGCTTTCCAAGGTCTACGCATCCGAGGCGGCGAAGCTCGACCGCATGATCGCGGCCTACTACGCCAAGTACGGCGAGGGCAAGGTGATCGAGTACCGCCGCCTGCTGCAATCAATCAGCGCGGAAGACCGCACGCTGCTCATGGAGCGCATGGACGAGTTCGCCAAGAAGTACCCGCAGTACGCCGACCTCATGCCGGTGCGCGAGAGCATCTACCGCCTGAACGAGCTTGAGGCCATCCAGATGCAGATACGCTTGCAGCAGCTTGAGATCGGCGCGACCGAACAGGAGGAGTTCCGCAGGCACTTCGAGGAGCAGGCGCGGCGTGCCGCCAACATCGCAGCCGAGGAGCTGGGCTTCGGAAAGGAGTTCTACCGCTACGACTCCGAGGTCGTGCGTGCGACGGTCGGCGCTGCCTGGGCGGCAGGCGGAGACTTCTCGGCCAACATCTGGGCGAACCGCGAGAAGCTGGCGAGCTATCTCAACGATGACTTCTCAAAGCTGATCGCACGCGGCGTCTCGTACGACGAGATTTCGCGCGAGCTTCGCCAGAGGCTCAACCACAGCGGCGCGAAGACCGCCATGCGCCTTGTGTACACAGAGGGAACGTACCTTTTCAACGAGGCGCAGGCACGCGTGCACGAGTCGGAGTTCGACAGCTACGCGCTGTCGTGCATCCACGACGGCAGGGCCTGCGAGGTGTGCCGCGAGCTTGAGGCCTACCAGAAGCAGCACCCGGCAAAGTTCTCCGAGCGCATGCCGGGCACGAACTTCCCGCCGATGCACCCGTGGTGCCGCTGCTCGTACACCCTTGAGGTTGCCGACTGGGACAAGTGGATCGACGATTACGTTGCAAAGCGCGGCGGCGATTCGGCGACCCACGCCATGACGTTGCGATCGAACGCCATGGTTCGGGAGCCTGCCACCACGTCCCTGCTCGAATCGCTGCAACGCGCCGGCTCGTCGCTGGCTGGGCTTGATTTCAGGCTCAAGGGCCAGCAGTCGCTTGCGCGGAAGATCCGAACGGACTCGCACAAGCTCGACGTGAGCGAGAAAGAGGCATCCGAGGGCATAAACGACGTGCTGCGCTACACCTACGTGCTGCCCGTGGAGTCGTTTGCTGACGAGTTCGCGCGCATCAGGCAGGCGCTTGAGAAGGCGGGCTATACTGTGGTCAAGGTCAAGAACACGCTCGGAGACGCGGCAAGCGCCTACCGAGGCGTCAACACTCAGTTCGAGACGCCCGACGGATTCAAGTTCGAGCTTCAGTTCCACACGAAGCAGAGCCTCGACGTGAAGGAGCGCAACCACGCGCTCTACGAGGAGGAGCGGCTTGAGGACACCCCGCTTGAGCGCAAGTGGGAGCTTCGCCGCGAGATAGCCGACAACGCCGCCAAGATTAAGACGCCGCCGAACATCGAGGAGGTTCGCAGATGATCTACTACACAGATGACTCCCGCAGGCGCGTGTCGCGATTCGACGCGGAGCAGCAGGTATGCGAGACCTACGATTTCACGCTCGGGCGCTGGGTGTTCGACACAGAGGTGTTCGGAACGCAGAGCGGCGACCTATGGCTGGACGAGATCGGCCAGGAAGAGGCCGAGGCGATCATAGGAAAGCGCGACAAGGCGCTGCACCGATAGCAAGCAGGCGAAAACCGAATAGGCATCTCACCCCAACGGCACAATCAAGGCCCCCAACACGGGGGCCTTTTCTTATGTGTCAAGGAGGAGCCATGGAGATCGAATACATCACCCGCGCTGGGTGCCCGTCATGCGAGGCGTACCGACGTGCAGTCATAGATCAACTGGCCGAGGAATACCCAGGACGTGTGAGGGTTCACGAGGCATGGGACGGCCTAATGGAGAGGCTGAACAACGCCGAACGCATCACCCGCGTTCCCATGGTGGTCGTCACCGACGGCGGGCGCGAGGTCATGCGCCTGCTTGAGATGCCAACGCTTGAGCACCTTGAGGACATCCTGGAACCCGCCTGACTGGCGAATCTCACGCATGAAGGACACTCGCATGGTCAAAGACCGACCGAGCGTTGAAGTCGATAAAAGCCACGGTTCGGGCAGGCGTGGAACCCGCTAAAAGCTACGGAAAACGTGCAGGCATGAGCCACGAGAAACCTTATGGAGGGTGCGAAGCATGGCAAAGGACGGAAACCGACAGAAGTTCGCCGGCGTAGCTGGCGGAAACCTCACTCCGCCGCAGCAAGGCGGAGGCGAGGACGCAGGAGGCGCAGCCGATGGGGCCGGAACCGACGGCGCAGACCCCGGCGACGACCAGCAAGGTGAAGCCGAAGGCCACGATGGCGAGGAAGGCAAGCCCAAGTCGAAGGGCAAGACCTACACCGACGCCGACGTGGACGAGATCGTGAAGAAGCGCATCTCGCGCGAGCGTGCGCAGATCGAGAAGCAAATCCGCGAGCAGATCAAGCAGGAGGCAGACGACCAGCGCAGCGAGGCCGAGAAGCTTGCTGGCATGAACGACTTGCAGCGTGCGCAGTACGCGCTCAAGAAAGCCAACGCCGAGAAGGCGGCGCTTGAGCGCCGCATCAATCTGTCCGAGCAGATGGGCGTTGCGCGCGCCGAGCTGAAGGCCGCTGGCATCGACCTCGGAGACGAGCTTCTTTCCATGTTCGTGACGGAGAAGGCGGACGACACCAACGCCGCGATCTCCAAGATCAAGGAGCTTTTCCCCAAGGCGGTAGACGCCGCAGTGCAGGAAGCGCTCAAGCGCCAGCCCCCCAAGGCGGGCAGCGAGGGCAAGCCCCAGTCCTTCGGCGCTAGCTTCGCAGCCGCATACAGCAACCGAATGAACGGAGGAAAGAAAGATGGCGCTCAATAAGGCGTTCACCTACGGCGAGTCCGAAAGCATCCTCGATTCCGAGGTGGGCATCGTCACCAAGACGCGAACCGCTACCCAGGCCATGGCCAAGGAGGTAGACGGTCGCAAGATCATCAAGGCCGGTGCGCTGTTCACCGGCACCGACGAGTTCGGCGTGTTCCTTGAGGACTACGACATGACGGACACCGACAAGTGCCCCGTCGCCGTGATCTTCCGGGGCCAACTCAAGGCCGACAAGGTATCCACCGAGGCCAAGGCCAAGAAGGCGGACTTCGCCGCCGCAGGCCTCTACCTCGTGTAAGAAAGGAGCAGCTTAGATGCGTCCCATTTCCGAGCTCATCACCGAGCGCGACATGCTCGACTTCTCGCAGGGCTTCAACGTCCAGCGAAACTACCTCGGCTCCCGACTGTTCCCGGATCAAAAGACCCAGTACATCGAGGCCGAGTACTCCCGCATCGTGGAGAACGGCAACCTTCCCACCGTGGCAATGATCCACGGCTTCGACACCGAGGCGCACATCGCCTCCCGCGTTCCGTTCGAGCGCGTCGTCACCGAGCAGCTGCTCATCAAGGAGAAGATCAACCTCACCGAGCGCCTGCGCCTCGTCACGCGCGGCCTCGACATGCAGATGGACTCCGTGCGCCGCTACTGCTTCGACGACGTTGCCCGCATGGCGGAGTCCGTCGTCGCCCGCGTCGAGAAGGCCAAGATGGAGGCCCTTTCCACGGGCAAGATGACCATCAACGAGAACAACGTCTCGATGGAGGTCGATTTCGGCGTCCCCAGCGACCAGAAGGTAGCCACCAAGTGGGCCGTCGCCGACGCCGACATCATCGGCGACATCGACAAGTGGGTGACCATCGCCAACGGCAAGGGCCAGACTCCCACCGTCGCAATCACCTCCAAGAAGGTGTTCTCCCTTATCCAGCGCAACGCAGCCGTGCAGAAGGCAATCTTCGGCATCAACGGTGCCGGCATCCTGCCGAGCCTCGCGCAGGTCAACAACCTGCTCGCGCAGCAGTTCAACGGCCTCACGCTGAACATCGACGAGGAGCGCTACGGCGTGATCGACACCGCCGCCGACTCCATGAAGGTTACCCAGGGCCGCTTCTTCCCCGAGGACAAGTTCGTCATGTGCTCCGTCGGTTACGACGGCTCCGTTGGCACCGGCCTTTGGGGCGTAACCCCCGAGGAGCTTGAGCAGGGCGGCGCGTTCGACGAGAAGCGCCAGGAGCAGTACGTCACCTGCGTTCGCTGGGACACCCAAGACCCGGTTGCCACGTGGACTAAGGCCTCCGGCCTGTTCATCCCCGTGCTTCCCAACGTCTACGGCCACATCATCGCCACCATCGACACGACCTCCGAGCAGGCGCTCGAAAATGGCGATCGCCCGGTAGAGGGCTAGCCATGGCATCCCTCGCAGACCGCGTAAAGGCGCGTTACCTGGAAGACGAGGCAGTGCCGGCAGACGCCGTTATCGAGGAGATGATCGCGACGGTATCAGACCGCCTGTGCATCCGTCTCAAGGTGGCCGAGCTGCCGCGCCTCGCCGAGTCGATCGCCGTGGATGCGGCGATCAAGGCCCTGCGCCTGCGCGGCTACGAGGGCAGCACCTCCGAATCTGCATCGGACGGCGGCAGCATGTCGAACTCCTTCGTTGACGACGTGCTGTCCGCCTATTCCGCCGACATCGAGGCCCTGCGCGATGCGTGCCATCCCAAGGGCATCAAGTTCATGGGGGCGCGGCGATGAGGTGGTACAGGGCGGCTGCGATCAAGCGCGAGCAAACGGGCACCGACGAGCTGCACAACCCCGTGTGCTCCGAGGTGTCCGCCTTCGACTTCTTCGTTCGCGTAGGCCCGTGGCACAAGCTCAAGGCAGACAACGCGGGCAACGCCTACGACGGCGTTACCCGCTCACTGCTCACCAAGAGGCCCGCAGCAGACTTCGGCGGAATGTGCGCGGTCGAGGTGAAGGGCCACGCCTACGAGCTGGCGAACGTATCAGCGGACGGCGATACGACCGTCCTCACCGTGAAGGGGTTCAAGCCATGGGTTTTGTGATCCAAGACGTGAACGACCTCGCGGGAAAGCTGAAGCGGCTTTCCTCCGTGCGCTTCGATGCGGTCATCACGAAGAACATGGCCCAGATCTTCAACCGTGGCAAAGCCGACGGCGGAACGCCCGTATCGACCGAGAAGACCAGGCCGGGCGGGCCGCACGGCGAGCTGCGCATGTCGCTGGGCCACTCGGGAGACACCGTTGGCTACACGAAGAGCTATGCGCCGCACGTCGAGTACGGCCACCGAACCGTGAACGGCGGTTACGTGCAGGGCCAGCGGTTCCTCAAGCGGAACGTGGACACGCAGCGCCCGATTTTCAAGCAAGACCTGATCGACCAGCTGAAGAAGCTCTAAGGAGGAACGATGCCGCGAGCAGTGCAGCGCCTAAGCCTGGCCGTGTTTCTCGGTTGCCTCATTGACGCGATCGAGCAGGGCACCGGCACGAAATGCTACGACAGCCCCGAAAACAGGGCTTCTCCGCTATACAGCGTGGAGCTTCAGAACACGCAGCCAGAGAACACCAAGACCATGTACATCGACGCGATCAGCGTATGGGTTCACTGCATAAGCGAGCCTGTGCGCCCGTACAGCAACGCAAAGGTTCTCGGCATGATTCAGCGCCTTGAGCAGGCGCTTGCGGATGGGTTCGAGCTGCCCGAACCGTTCTCCCTATACCGCACGACCTTCGACGGCGTGCAGACGCTCAAAAAAGACGAAACCGACGAGGGGCACGCGATCGTGGGGGTAACCTTCCGCGTTTGCTACGGCCTCCGCGTCAAATAACGAGAAAGGGGCCGCAATGGCTTCCGTTACCGACAACAAGCTCGTTGGGTGCGACTTCGACTCCGCCACCGCAAAGGCGCTCAACGGCAACGACATCGTGGCGCTCGTGACAGACAGCACGGGCGCGAACCTTCTGGCCGTGGCGGGACAGCAGGGGCTTTCCTTCAACCTCAACCAGGACACCACCGAGGCGGCCACCAAAGACGACGCCATCGGCGGTTGGAAGCTGCGCTTCGCCAGCAACAAGGACTGGGACGCGTCCATTGACGGCCTCTACTCGCCCGACGACGAGGCCACGAAGATGGTCGCCAAGGCGCTCGCCGACGGCACCTACCTCTGCCTGAAGATCTGCAAGCGCATCCGCTCAACCGCGAACACCAAGTACGTCCCCCTGCGCATGGGCCTGGCGATTGTCACCTCCGACACCTTCGAGGCGCCGAACGACGACAACACCACCTATTCCATGGAGTTCCAAGGCTCCGGCAAGCCGTGGCTCTACGAGACCGCGACCGAAGACCAGATCACCGCAGCGACCGTGACCGTCACCAACGACTAAGGAGCACACGAATGGCAGAAGAGAAGGATTTCGACGAGTTCATCGAGGGCAACGAGTCCGACGAGGAGCTGGAAGACGCCCTCGAAGATTCCGTCAAGGAGGAGTTCAAGGGAGAGCTTGAGCAGGACATCGAAGAGATGGAGCGCGCAACGTTCACCGTCAAGGGGCGCGAGTGCGAGATCGCCTTCACGCGAAAGCGCATCGACCTCTACGAGGAGCGCCACACGCCCATCATCGCCTCTTTCTACAAGAACGACGGCATGTTCACGTTCAAGGAGCTTTCCGCCATTGCCGGCTACGGTCTGAAGCTCGTGGGCGGCGGCTACTTCATCCCGAACAAGGGCGAGGAGATTGTTAACAAGCTGATCGAGGCCAACGGCTACCCCGCCGTGTACCAGGCCGCGATGCTGGCCCTTCAGCGCGACTGCGCTTTTTTATTCATGGGCGCACAGAACGCGCTCTCACTCGCCTAACGGGCTTCGAGTACTTCAAGACCGTTCAAAAGCGCGGCGAGGATGCCGAAGACGCCGCCCTGTTCCACAGGGAGGCCGATTTCGCGTTCTTCGCCGCGCGTCTCGGCTGGGACTACGAGCAGTACGCCCAGCACACGCCCGTCCAGCTCATGTTCGTGCGCAAGGAGCTTGAGACCGCGACGGTTCGCGACTCCAACCTGCTCAAGGATGCGGTTCAGGTCGCCGTAGCTAACTGCCTTTCCAAGAAGACCTACAAGCTCTGGCAGAAGCGCAACGGCGAGTTCCGCGAGACGGACTTCACCCACGCCGAGATCGACGCTCTGAAGGAGCAATACCGCAAGAACCCGCCTTGGACGCCATGGGGAGGTGCGAAACCGAATGGCTGATTACGTTCTATCCGCAAAGGGAACCTACGACGGCTCCAACATGGACGGCGGCCTCGACAAGTCCGCATCCAAATTGAGCGGCCTCAAGGACACCGCCAAGTCCATAGGCTCGCAGGTGGCGGGCTTCTTCGCTACAAGCTTCGGCAGCGTCGGAAAGTCCATCGCCACCGCGATCGGCACGGTGACCGCAGGCGTCACAACGCTAGCCGCGACCGGCGGCATGAGCCGCGCTCTCAACATCGAGAAGGCGCAGGCCATGTTCAAGGGCATGAAGCTCGAATGGGGCGACTTCTACCAGACGATCCAAGATTCCGTAGACGGCACCGCCTTCGGCTTCGACACAGCAGCGACGGCTGCGGCGCAGATGGCGGCTTCCGGCGTCGCGGCAGGCTCCGACATGGAAAAGGCCCTCAACGGCTGCGTCGGCACCGCCGCAACGTTCTCTCAAGACCTCGGCGACCTCTCGTCGATCTGGGCAAAGGTTGCCGCCAACGGCAAGCTCTCGGGCGAGCAGGTGGCCCAGTTCACCGATCGGGGCATCAACGCGATCTCCGTGCTGTCCACCTATCTCGGCAAGTCCTCCGACGAGGTCTCCGCCATGGTCACAGCCGGCAAGATCGACTTCCAGACGTTCTCCGACGCCATGTACGCGTCTTTCGGCGATTCCGCAAAAGCAGCCAACGAGTCGTTCACCGGCTCCATGGCGAACATGAAGGCGGCGCTTTCCAAGATCGGCCAGGACTGGATGACCCCGCTCAAGGACTCCGCCATCCCCGTGTTCAACTCCATCCGCGGGGTTCTCAACTCGTGCCGCGCGGCCCTCAAGCCGCTTTCCACGGCTTTCGGCGAATTCCTGGGCGTCACCTACGATGCCCAGGGCAACCTAACGCGCACCGGCGGAGCAGTCGAGAAGCTTTGCACGTTCCTCGACGGGCTGGCCGAGAAGATCAAGGGCGTAGACTTGTCGCAACTCGGCACGGGCGGACAAGTTGCCGCTGCTGCTCTTGCGGCGCTCGCTGCCGTATCCCTCGGCGGGCTTATCGGCCAGATCCCCGTTCTCGGCGCTTTGGCGAACTCGCTCACGGGCGGGATCATTCCTGCAATTAAGGGTGTTGCCACAGGCTTTGCGGCGCTGAGCGCACCTGCCGCCGTTGCCATTGCCGCTATCACTGCATTTGCGGCGATCTTCGCTTACAGCATGGCCACCAACGAGGCGTTCCGAAACCAAATCATCGGCATAGCATCCAGCATCGCGTCATCGCTTGCCCCCGCGTTCCAGTCGCTCACCGGGCTTGCCGAACCGCTCCAAGGTCTCTTTGCCGCCGCCGTTATCGTTGTGAACAGCTTCGCGCTCGCACTTGGCGGCCTGGTGGCTGCGGTGGCCCCTGTGATCGCCACCATTGTTTCGGGACTCGTGCCGATCATCAGCACGATCATCGACGCGGTGGGCCAGATCGCGCTCGTGATAACGACGACGCTCTGCCCGATTATCCAGCAGGTTACCGACCTCATAACGGCCAACATGCCCGTTATCCAAGAGGTCATCACCGGCGTTCTGACGGTGATCCAGACGATAATCAGCACGGTTCTGCCCGTCACGGTCGAGATCTTCAGCTCAACCATGGCCGCCATCCAGGCCGTTATCGATGCCGTCTGGCCGTACATCTCTGCAATCGTCACGGCGGCGATGAACGCCATCCAGGCAATCGTGACGATCGTCCTCGGCATCATCAATCAGGACTGGGGCAGCGTGTGGAACGGCATCCAGGCGCTCGCTTCGAGCGTATGGATCATCATCGAGAACATCGTCAACGGCGGTGTCGTGTTCATCCAGGCGGTCATCACGAACGGCCTTGCGCTGATCCAAAGCGTCTGGGATTCCATCTGGTCGGCGATCGGCGATTGGGTGGCGAACCTCTGGAACACGATCAAGTCCGTCGTGCAGGGCGGCATAAACAACGTCAAGTCGTTCATCTCAAGCGGCCTCTCGACCGTGCAGGGCCTTTGGAACTCGGCGTGGAGCACCGTGCAGAGCATCCTCAACAACGCTTGGAGCGGGATCACCAACGGCGTTTCGAGCGGCATCAACTCCGTGGTGAGCTTCGTTTCCTCGATCCCCGGGCGCATCGTCGGCGCACTCGGCAACCTCGGCTCACTGCTCTACAGCGCCGGCAGCTCCATCGTGAGTGGCCTGCTCAACGGCATCAAGTCGACCATCGGCGGCGTCTACGACTTCGTGTCCGGCATCGCCGGAACGATCGCGAGCCTGAAAGGCCCGAAGCGCAAGGACTTGAGGCTCCTGATCCCCAACGGCGGCTGGATCATGCAGTCGCTCGAAACGGGCCTCAAGAAGCGCTTCGAGGGCGTGAAGGACACCGTTTCGGGCTTCGCCGACGAGCTGAGCATGTCGTTCGGCGGGCCTGATGTCACCTACGAGACCGGAGCCGCAGCCGCAGTCGGAGCGGTGGCCGGCGGCGACACTTATTACATGACCATCGACGGCAACACGGCAGACGCAGACATCGCGGTGGCTAACGCCATCGACGTGCTGGTATCCGCCGCACGCCGCTCTTCCACGGCGAGGAGGTAGGCGTGGGAACCTATACAAGAGAGATCCAGATCGCGGGGCTCAACCGCTGGTATTGCGGCTACATATCGGTCGATGCGGTGAACACCGTCAATGACACCACCTCGCGCATCACAGTCACCGCCGCGCTCGAAGACAAGTACGCCGCGCAGTACGGCACGCACTATGACGTAATCGTCAACGGCGTCACCTACAGGTCGCGCGACGTGCTGCTCAACAACTACGGCAACTGGGCCACGCGCGACGCCGTGACCTTCACCGTGGACGTCGGGCGCGGAGCCAGCGGCTGGAACTGCTCCGTGCAGATCCACGTCTACGGCAAGACGTACAACAACTACTACGGCAGCGCGGGCGGCGACGCCTGGGCAACGGAGTACGCTTGGATTCCCCAGCGCGGGTACTCGCAGCCGCATCCGCCCAGGAATCCGAAGCTTGCTCGCGTTTCCGACACCTCGCACAAGATCACGTGGGACGTCGATTACACGGGCATGGACGGCGCATACCCTTGGGCTGGCGTGTACGTCGATCGACGCACCGACGACGGCTCATGGGTCAATATCGCCGACGTGTCGTGGGACGTGACCAACTACACCGACAACTCCACGAAGCCGGGCCATAAATACGAGTACCGCCTTTGCGCCCACGGCCCTGGCGGCAATTCCACGCACGTGTCCTGCGGAACCGCCTACACCACGCCCTCCGCGCCATCGCGCGTGGAGGCCGTTAAGGCGGGCGCCACCGAAGTAACGCTTCGCGTCTACGGTGCTTGGACATATGCAGCCGCATGGGACATCCAGCGCTCGACGGACGGCGGCAGCACATGGTCGTCCATAACGGCCAGCACCGAGGGTGAAGACCCCGCTTGGCTCGACCTGCACGACAAGGCCGCTCCTGCGGGAACGGTCGTATACAGGGTCAGGGCCAAGCGCGGAAGCCTTGCCTCCTCGTGGGTCAAATCGAACTCCGTCACGACGATCATGCCGCCGCTCGCCCCGAAGGTGACCGCAAGCTCCGTCGTGCCGACCGGAACAGCGGCAAGCGTGGCATGGGTGCCCAACCATCAGGACGGCTCGGCACAGACCGCCGCGCAGATCGAGTTCAGCGGCCCAGAGACGATCACCAAGTCGTACACGACCGCCAAAAGCGCATCCGTGGCGCTCGCGAAAGGCAACTGGAAGGCGCGCGTGCGCACCAAGGGCCTCCATGCCGATTGGGGCGCATGGTCTGGATATGTGGCGATCGTCGTCGCCGACTACCCGCAGTGCTGGGTGGCATCGCCCGCCACCGATGGCATCCTGATCGACCAGGTTCCGCTCACCGTAAGCGTGGCCGCGTCCGACGAGACGGGCATCGCCCAGGCAACGCTTTCCCTTGCCGAGGTCGGCGGCGCAGTTGTCGCCACCGCAGACGTCACGAGCTTGCAGCCCGTGCAGTTCGGCAGCTACGCGACCATCAAAAACGGCATCGACTATATGCTCACGCTTGTGGTCGTCGGCGGCTCCGGGTTGTCGAAAACCGCCACGCGCCGATTCAGGACGCATTGGGCGGAACCTGCGACGCCGGTGGTCACCGTTTCCTACGGCGACGACCTTACATGCCACGTGAAGGTCGAGAACGGCGTTTCAGCCTACAACGTCGAGGAAACGACGCTTATCGGCCCGATGACCTACGACGAGGACAACAACGAGCTTCCCATGTTGGGAACGATCACGTGCGATGGCCACGAGCTTGTGCTTGGCAGCGCATCGAAGTGCGAGAGCTTCATCGTCGAGCGAATCTACGACGATGATTCAAGCACGCTGGCAAGCGGCCTGCTCGATGCCCAGGAGACGATCGACCGCGTTCCGCCGCTCAACGCGGACATGAAGTACCGCGCAACAGGCACGGCCGCGAACGGAACGTCTGCGTATGCCGAGATCGACGCGAAGCTGCTTGCGAGCTGCATGGCGCTCAATTTCGGGCAGGATGCGTCAACGCTCATCAAGATGGAGCTTGATGCGGGCTATTCCACGTCTGCGGCGCGCAGCTACAAGAGCTACCACTTCGCCGACGGCGGGGAGAACGGCGGGCTTCCGATGTCGTACCCGCTCGACGAGTGCGACCTTGCCACATCCGCCTCGTGCCTTTTCCGCCGCGACGGCCACGACGCCTTCCGACGCGCCATGAAGAGCCAATGGCAGGGCTGGTGGCGCGGCCTCGCTGGCGAGCGCGCCTTCGGAGCGATGACGTTCAGCGAATCGCTCAAAGCGCCGGGGCTTTGGTCGGCATCCGTGAAGATAGAGCACGACGTATTCGAGGAGCCGAACAATGCCTGATTGGAAGAAGCGCTTCGCATCGTCCTACCGCTACATGCGCGTAGACCGCAAGACGAACCTAGACGTCGAGCGGCTTAGGAACATCTGCAACGGCGGGACGATCGAGCGCAACCTGGATACCAACTACGAGACGGGCAAGGTCAGCTACAAGGGCGCGCTAGACCTCGGGAGCGACCTTTTGCGCGTGTACCTTGAGGCAGCGTTCCCAGATGGCTCTATTCACCTTGAGCCTCTTGGAACCTTCCTCGTGTCAACGCCGAAGCGCCCGATCGGCCAGGCGCTGGCCGAGGCAGACCTTTCCGGGCGATTGGCCGAAGTTGACGAGGACGAGTTCGACCAGCCGAGATCGGTTCCCGCCGGCACGAACGCCGTTGACTATGCGGCGAAGCTGCTGCGCGAGGCCGGCCTTGAGGTGATCGCCGACCAATCGGACTTCAAGCTCACGACGGCGTGGGTGGTCGGAGCGATCGGAAACGGAGAGAGCAACTACCGAACCCGCCTAAAGGCTGTCAACGCGCTTCTCGCGGCGGCTGGGTTCAGCTCCGCTTCATGCGACCCGCTGGGCCGAGTGCTGCTGCGGAAGTACATCGAGCCCGACAAGCGAGCGCCAACCATGGTCATGGAAGAGGGCAAGGGCGCACGCTTCGTGGACGACGGCACCGAGGAGTTCGACAAGTCGAAGGTAGCGAACGTCGTCCATATCGACTACTCGACGAGCGACGAGAGCATACGCGGCACCGCCATCGACTCCGACCCGAACAGCGAGTACTCGACCGTGCGCCGTGGCTGGCGCAAGGCGGTTTCCTACACGCGAAGCGAGCTTCCTCACGGAAGCACAGCAGCCGAGCGGCAGGCAAACGCGAATGCCGAGGCGCAAAGCCTGCTTGCCACAGAGCAATCGGCTATCCACCGCCTAACGGCCACACACATCTACGCGCCCGTCGGCATTTCCGACGCTATCGACGTGCGCTGGCCAAGCGAGGGTATCAGCGGGAACTTCGCAATCAGGAAGCAGACTCTCACCCTCGTGGGAGGATGCCCGATGGAATTGGAGATGAGACGCTTTGAACGTTAACGACATAAGCAACGCGGGCGACATGCTCGCCGAGCTTTTCACGCCGAAAGGCGGCTCGGGCCATTCCATGGGCTTCGCCACGGTCAAATCGATATCCGACGCGAAGGCTACCGTCTCGATGTCGGGGGCCACGCTTTCCGGTCTACCGATGACCACTGGCTGTTCAAGCGCCAAGGCGGGCGACCGCTGCATTGTCGAGACGATCGGGCCGCAGGCCATAGTAACCGGAATCATCGCGAAGTAGAGGAGGTGCGATGGCAGACGAAACGCAGATCGCGGCGTTTGTCCTCAACGAGAACGGCAACATCGACCGCGTGAGAACGACTGACGGCTCTATTTACCGCATCGAGTCAACGCTTGCCGTGGAGGCGGCGGAAGAGGCAAAGACAGCAGCCGCCAACTGCAAGACCATGACGGAAAGCGCTGAAACGGCCGAGAAAACGCGCGTGTCCAACGAGAACGCTCGGAAAACGGCTGAGACCGAGCGCGGCAACAACGAGACAACCCGCAAGAACAACGAGACGTCGCGCAAGAACGCCGAGACAACACGTCAAGACAACGAAACTGCGCGAAAGAATGCCGAAACCACGCGCCAGAACAACGAGACGAGCCGATCGAACGCCGAGATCGAACGCAAAAAGGCCGAAAGCCAGCGCCATGACGAGCATATCGCCGACCAACAGGCATCGAGCAACGCGACCTCGGCGGCAAACGGCGCGGCATCGCGTGCTGACGCGGCGGCCAACCAGGCGTTGCAGATCGCCAACTCCGTTGCGCAAGGAAGCGCGGGCGATTCGGACATCGCGGCGCTGCGCGAGCAGAACGCGATCCTGGCAAACATGCTCGCTGAGTCGAGCGGCAAGTTCGTGTTCATGGACGGCACGGTGTACGCGCCGTCTTCAAAGGCAACGTTCGAGGACGGAACCGTAAAACTCGGTTCCTCCTGCACGGTATCCGGCACGACCATCGTGCTCGCATAGAAAGGAAAACGAATGGCAAACGTAAACGCCGAGCGCTTTAACGTGAACGGGGTGAGCCATGAGATCATCGACTCACTGGCCCGCACCAACGCCACCACGGCGCTCAACAACGCCGAGTACAACCGACAGGGCCTGATCGGCAAGTACCCGGGCCAGTCGCTCGCAACGCTTCTCGCGGGCGAGGTCTCAGGCTCCGCCACCATCTACGACGCGCTGCACAAGCGCGTGCAGGCCGCGAACTTCAGCGGCATGCACGTGGGCGACTACATCGACGTGCCGCTCGTGAGCGCATCCGCCGTCACCACACAGCAATCTGTGCGGTTCCTGCTTGCCCACATCGACCCGTACCTCTACTGCGGCGACAACAGCAAGGGACACCATATCGCGTTCGTGGCCTCCGCGCCCATCGCC
>DBEZXW010000076.1:0-73943 GCA_048291725.1 Collinsella sp.
GGCCAGGAAGATGCTCGAGTCCGGCCTCGAGCTTGCGGACAGGATCGAGACGGCATAGGATATCAACCGTGTTCCGGGTTCCAGGACGCCGGGCCGCCTCGCTTCGGATCGGGCGCTACACCAACTTTCTCGACACTACCCACCTTCAAAATCGTCTGCAAACGAAAACAAATCCCCATAACACGCCTGCAGCGACGAGCTGCCACAAGACCAATACTCTCGCTTTCTCTTAAGGGCGGCGTGAGCAGTACTGCCCACGCACGAAAAAATGAGCAAGACCAAAAGAGCCATGATCTTCTGGCAAGTATTATTTAGTCCGAGGTCATCTAGGGAAATAAAGGAAACTACTACACCCCAAATCCCAAACACTCCCCCGCACCATTTAACAAAACAGCTTCGCCAAAGATGGCTGCGAACACGAAGTGTGTCGATAAGTTTAGCCATCCGCATTTCACTAATCCTTAGCCGAAACGATATAATCCAAAGGCACTCTATGGTTCTCACGAGCCGAATCGAGCTCAAACAGCAGGCACTCGAGCTCTTCTTGATAACTATCTTCAGTGGTGTCACTCATATTTAAACCAATGAATACGCTATCGGCCAGCGGCATAACAATCCCCCGTTATTAGCCAACCCTATTAACAGATCGGCATGCGAATATACAACGTCATGCTCCAGACAGTGAGCGCGTGAATCAATAATACCCCGGGAGCCCTATTGAAGTGGACACCGCGACGAATAAGAAAGGGGCACCGGCTTTCGCCAATACCCCTCAAACCGACACGCTACATGTCCCATAAGCAAATAGCCACCTGACTATTTTCCACCCCTCGCGCTTACCAATGCGCGACGAAGCGGGCCCGGGAAGAAATAGGCATGATCATTGAACCAGAGACTAAGCTGATGCTTTTTACTAGAAGCACGCGGTCCCAAATACTCGTCAAGAACAGACTCGAAACCGCCTTTCTCATAATCGGCCCAAAACTCATCGGACCTGCCATTTGCGGGAAACACCGTCCTCAAAGGGGGATTGCCCTTAACCGCCTCGCCAAGCTCTTTGTCAATCAAGTGGACACCGTCAACGGATTTAAGCAAACCCATTCCAGCATCAGAATTAACAAGAACAAGACTAATACCGTCTTCGGTATTTCTATCAGCGCGCGACTCCGAAACGTAGCCCCAGAAATCTGCGAGCGTGATATCGCTCAATCGGTCAGTCCCCGTATAGGGACACGAATGGCAAGCATTTTGCGTAATGTAATCACCGAGGAAAGCTCGGAGATAATAGTCGTCCACAGTGCACCAAGAACGTCTATCCCCGTTTTCAAACAGCATTTCAAGGCTGAATACTGTCCACGAAGGATCTTTCTTCCTAAATCGTGCAGAAACAGCCTTACTTCCGGCCTCCCTCTCACGATAAGAAACATAGTCGCTCCAAACCCTGGGAGACGGTGCGCCATGGCAAAGAACATCTACCGTCATAAGATTCGCGGAAAGTCGGCCGCGCGCCAATCTGCGCATCGCATCGACCTGGCAGGAAGTTCCGGAAAACAGAACCCTCTCACCGTGTTTAAGCAAATCAAGACAGTCTGACAGAGCCGCATCAATACGGCTCTGGACATACTTCGAACCGCGCATCTTGACGATGACATTAATATCGTTAGAGACAATGTGCTCAACAATCATATTTTCGTTCATGGCCGCACCGCACACCCAGCCGCCTTGACTCACAAAGGCATCGGCAAGAAGCATAAACATGCCGCCAGATGTTGCGGCCAAACGACGACCCCGATCCTTGTCCCAGGCAGCCATCGTCTTTAAAGGCCTGCGTCGTGAGGTTGGCGAACCAACAACAGGACATGCCCTAGAGCAAGCACCGCAACCAACGCAAAGCCCATCATCAACCGACGGACGATAGAAGCCGCGCTCATCCTGTTCGAGATTCAAGGCTCCCCTAGCGCACGCTGCCACACATGCCGAGCAACCAAGGCAATTATCTGGAGCTGGTAAACCGATTCTCTCTTCTTTACACACGTTAATGTCCTACTTTCAATGATTTCAAGAGAGTTTTAACGATCTTTCGATACCTGTATAGCGTGAACAGCATGAAGAGGAGAGAGCAGACGATAGAAACCAGAGTTGCGAATGCAAAACCAAATGAAATGAGGACACATTCAACAAGCAGCAGCCCGAGTCCAATGACCTGATATGGGATGTCAACATCAATGTTAATTAATCTCTTTGTGTCATAAGCCCTCATGAGTGAAATCAAAACATAGGCAACAACACCAGCAATGATGGGCCCCCAGGCCCCGATTGCAAAAGAGAGCAAAGCGCCAAGCACCACATTAACAAAAGCGCCAACCATAGTTGTCACAAATATCATGCTGTTGTTCTTAGCTGCGTTGTATAGCGTGCCGAAATAAGTCGAATATCCACTAATGACAGAACTGAGCATCAGAAAAGGCACGAAGACGTAAGCGGCAAAAAAATCACCGCTAAGCATAATGCGCGAAAGTGGAACAGTCAGTGCAATAACTAATGAACCAGCACACAAAAGGAATGCAGTAAAGACCTTAAAAACTGTTCCGAAGGAACTCCTAGAATCACTTGCATCGTATTCACGTGCTGAGAAAATCTGCCACGACTGTTGGAAAATGGTAACAACCATATTCATCACCGCAGGCAACTTAGAAGCGGCTGTGTATAGTCCTGCGACATCGGCGCCTTGCGAGAACATAACGATATAACGACCGGAGAGATTAACAAACCACCAAGCCAGGGCGTTAGGAATCATTGGGAGGCTATAACGCAGCAGGTCACGCGCCAGTGGTTTTGAAAATGCACCCATACTGGCAAAACGCCAGACTTTGGCCCCAAAAAAGACAAGCAAAAGTTGAATGCCCTGCGACAGAATCAGCGCCAGCAGGTAGCCATTTACGCCCATACCAAAAACGCCGAGGAAAAGGTAGCCGGCACAGAACAACGTTAGTGCGCCCAAAACCCCCGATGAGGCATAAAGTCGAGTCTTACCGATGCCCTTGGAAAATTGAAGGAAAATCACTTTAAAGGAAGTAATAAAGCAGAGAATGACCAATTGCCATGTGTAATCAAAGCCAGTAAATGAATAGCCGAAAATTCCCGCAGCTGCCACAACCGGCAAAAGGGAAAGAGCGATACCGATACCCGTAGAGAGAACGGCCTTATTATCGGAGTCCCGATCGATTGAAAAACGAAACACGCCCTCATAGACACCGAGGCAGCAAAGGGGATACAGCAATTCGGCAGTATTGTTTACAAGCTCACCAATACCGTATTGCTCAGTAGTAAGCAGTGCGGTATACATCGGAAGCAATAAGAACTGTATCAATTTCGTAAGCATGTTGCCGGCAGCAAAAACTGCAGCATCGCTGACAAGTGCCTTATAGCTTTTCTTCATGTATTACATTTCCTCAATAACGGATTTCAGACCATCATAATAATCGGCAGCGAAAGCAGGAGCGGAAACGCCGTCCGGGAAGCGCTTCATGAAATCGGACACAAGCCCTGGGACCTCCTCAAGATTGTCAGCAACAACAATCCCCTTATCCCCTGCATCTGTAAACCATTTGGCACCTGAGACAACCTTGTGATCATTGGTCTTAAGAACCACAACGGGCGTTCCGGCAATACGGGCAAATATCGTGCCATGATAGCGATCGGTAACAATAACGCACTTTTGCGAATAAGATTCAATGACGCCCTCGATTCCGGTCCAAGCATCATGAGAGTCCAAATCGATACCATCCCATTTAACGGTGGTGTCAGTCCGAGAAACATCACAAAGACCGAAAAGAGCAGAAGCAAGCTTATCGATGGCCGCATAAGAGTACAGCTTCTCGCCATCGTTTCGAGCGCAAAGCAATACACCTTCGCGCTGGCTATCAAAGGAATATTCCCCAATCAATGAGGTCACAACGTCAGGATAAAGACGGACATCAAGTCGAGGATACAAATCTCGAGCAATCTGTGCAGAGACGGCATCCCTAGCCAAAAACAAAGTATTAACGTGTGACCCTATTGCCTTACGGTCCAATTCTCTACCACGTTTGCTGTTAAAACGAATTGAAGTCGGGAAAAAAATTATTCTGTTATCGGGAAAACAAGTTGAAGCAAGCCTATGCGGCGTCTCATCGTCGTGGAGTCCGTCCATCGTATGACCGCTCTGCATGACTATTAAATCATTGGGCTGAATAAAATTCTTTATTATACGGATAACTTTACGAGTACCAGCGTTAAACGCTTGACTCGGTATTTTAATAATCTCCGCCATCGGATAATTGTTTTCAAGCCATTTTTCGATAACGAATTTTTGAGCCTGGTCTCCCAAATTCTGATGAATTGGAACTCCAAAATACCAGATCCTCATGTCATTAGCATCATTCAATTTCTGCAACGAGTTGACAAGTTTGACGTTCAACTCATGCATCGAAGGATAACGGACGGCATGACGAAAGGTTATCCCCACTGTGCGATTCAAACCCTTTGCAATACCAGAGACGACTGGCACGGATTTAATGGCCATTTTAACTTTATTATTCATTCCTATCCTCACTAATCAAATCTTTGTCGTAGCCGACAATTCCTAACCTCATTTGAGATCTATACAACAACGTCGAACAGCGCGACACAGCAAGACGAATCCAGGGGAAGAACCTCGACATGGAAACCCAATAAGCCCAGAAACCCCAGCGCAAGCAACAACGGAAGGCAAATACTTATACTCAAATAATGAATTTAAGATAATTCGATATTGACGAGCGCACCGTAAAGTTTTCCAGCTAACGCATGAGAGATATGCAGTCAGAAAAGTCAACTCCGACTTCATACGGAATTACGCCTTGCCACTCCGGCCTAAATAAGCCAACAATGATGAAATAACTTAATGCAACAACGCCCAATAACAACATTATGAAAACCCGCTCGCCGGCGTTTTCAATAAACCTAAGCGCACAAGTAATTCCAACAAGCGCAAATACATTGAAATACATACAGAGGCGGCTAAATATCTGAATTTGCATACCAAGAATTGAAAATAATATCCAAAACATGAGCATATGACAGTAAAATTGATCAACGTTACTGAGTTGAATTCCAACCCTTTGCCCAACCCGAAAATAATTCAAAACAATAACAGCAACAAACAGCGCCAAAAGGGCCTTGAGCAGAGCGCCAAAATAATTGCTACCAGTAAACTCACTGTTATAGAGCTGCTCCCTGCCCACTAAACTCGCAAGGAGATTTGATATTTGCTGAGCAAAAATAAACGCTACCATGAATAAAATGACGTAAACCAAGATCGACTTTCTATTAAATCCAAGTCGCCATAGAGGCCATAGAATTACTAAAAACGGAGCAGTTTTATGAAAGCCAGACGCAATCGCTACAAACAGGAAGAACAGCAAACTGCGATTTGCCTTAAGCATTTCAAAAGCAATTAAAACAAAAGATACCGCAATAGCTTCACGCATGATATTCATGTTAGAAGCGTACAAGCCTAAACCGATATATAGAAAAGCACTCAAAGCAGCAGAGGAAGAATTACGAAATATAAATACTCCCAATGGCACATTTATCAATATGCTTGAGACAATGATCAACAGCTGCGGGTTCACAGAGACATAATTCAGCACCTTGCAAAGAACCAAAAAGCCCCACTCATAGCGAAAACTGGAAAACAAGTTATCCCAAGGCGTCATACCTATCATTTGATAAGCTCTGCAAAACTGCTCGGTATCAACTCCAACGTTTACCGAACGAATCCCCGCAACGAAAGTTAGCATAAAGAAACATAACGTAATATACAGCTTTGTTCTCTTCTCAGTCTCACGACACAGGACTGCACCAAATAGAGCAATAAAGGTCATTTCAAAAAGATATATCGCCATATCTCTTACCTGTACATTCTTTCCCATTTTTCGGAAAAGGTCCCTAAATCAAGCCCGTTATCAATCATAGCGTTTTGACCGAGATCTATTTGAGCCTTATCTTTGTGATGCAATGTGTGAATTTGTTCAGTCCAACGCTTGCCATCAAGAGGCAGTCGCGTTACTAACGCTGGACCGAGCATGAGTACCTCTTCAGTAACGTTCTCAGAAATAATGCAGCGAGTACCGGCAGAAACTCCCTCAAGAATTGTCATCGGAAAACCTTCACCCGGAAGAGACGGAAGTAAAAGACAATCCAAAGACTTCATGATGCAGGCCATATCGTCTCGTCGACCAATGAAAGAAGTATTTAGAAGCCCGTATTCAGCTGCCTTTTCTTGAATCTTGTTAAGGCTTGAACCCTCTCCGACAAAAACGAAAAAGTATTTATCGGAATTCTTTAAATTCCTTGCAAGGTCAAGCGTAAACAGCTGATTTTTCATACTGCTAAACCTTGCCACTTGACCAATTAGAATCGCGTCAGAAGGACAGCCGATTTCATTTCGAAAAGATTTACAGTCTTTATTCGAAACTGAATCCGAGGCAGACACATCAACCCCGTTATAAAGCAATCTATAAGGATTATCTTTAAATAGAAAATCCCCTGCAGCACGACTGCACGCGACTAGGAGGCTGGAATTCTGTACGCACTCTTTTCTAAGCGGAGATTCAAGGACAGCACGCTGGGCAAAACTTGTTCTTCGTTGTATTGCACCTACATGAGAATGACAAATCCTCTTCGGAATCCCCAGTTTTTTTGCCGCTTTTAGAGCCAAGCCAGACTGAAGAGAAGTGTGTGCATGAAATACATCGTAATTGGTATCAAGACTTCGAATTGCATTTTCAACAGCAATGGAATACTTGAACTTTAGTTTTCGAAAATCGCCATCAAGAACCACGACCCTATGGCCTTCGTTGCGCAGCGACTCAACAAAAGAAACATCACAGCCACTATGGGTAAGAAAATCGACATCAATTGAGTCATCCTTAAAACCGTGTATAGCATTCATAATTGCAGTCGTGTCACCACCGCAGCCAAGGTGGCCAACCAACTGAAGTACTTTTGTGCGTTCGAAACCCAAGCGAACCTCTTCCTACTTCTGGCGCAACATACCCAAAACAAATCAATTGGGCTAGTCCCGCTTAAACAGATCCCTCGTGTACACCTTGTCCGCCACGTCCGCGAGCTCGTCGCTCCAGCGGTTGGCCACGATCACGTCGCAGCCGGCCTTGAAGGCCTCCAGGTCGTGGGTCACCTCGGAGCCGAAGAACTCCGGCGCGTCCAGCGTGGGCTCGTAGACCACCACGGGCACGCCCTTGGCCTTCACGCGCTTCATGACGCCCTGGATGGAGCTCGCGCGGAAGTTGTCGGAGTTGGACTTCATCGTCAGGCGGTAGACGCCCACGACCGGCTTCGGCTTGCCCTCGTACACGCGGTCCCACACCATCTGCAGCACCTCGTCGGCCACGAAGTCCTTGCGGGTGCAGTTGGCGTCCACGATGGCCTCGATCAGGTTCTGGGGCACATCCTTGTAGTTGGCCAGCAGCTGCTTGGTGTCCTTGGGCAGGCAGTAGCCGCCGTAGCCGAAGCTGGGGTTGTTGTAGTGGCTGCCGATGCGCGGCTCCAGGCACACGCCGTCGATGACGTCGCGGGTATTGAGGCCGCGGACCTCGCAGTAGGTGTCGAGCTCGTTGAAGTAGGCCACGCGCAGCGCCAGGTAGGTGTTGGCGAAGAGCTTTACGGCCTCGGCCTCGGTGGTGCCCAGCACGAGCT
Source organism: Collinsella sp. (assembly GCA_048291725.1). Classification (GTDB taxonomy): domain Bacteria; phylum Actinomycetota; class Coriobacteriia; order Coriobacteriales; family Coriobacteriaceae; genus Collinsella. The sequence goes on from DBEZXW010000076.1 coordinate 7,741, forward strand.
CCGGGATGCCCTTGGAGCCGTCGGCGTTCACGCGCTCCAGCTCGGCGGGATCGGCACCCTGCGCGAGCAGGCCGGCGAAGCGCTCGGCAGCCGCGACGGCCTCGGGGTCGTCCTTCGGCACGCCCACCACGATGCGGCTGGGGTGCAGGTTGTCGCAGAGGGCCTTGCTCTCGCGCAGGAACTCCGGGCTGAAGAAGATCTTGCTGTCGCCCAGCCTCTCACGCAGGCCCGCAGTATAGCCGACGGGAATCGTCGACTTGATGACGATCCAGGCGTCCGGGTTCACCGAGCGAATGGCGGCGATGGCGGCCTCGACGGAGGAAGTGTCGAAGAAGTTCCTATCGCTGTCGTAGTTGGTGGGCGTGGCGATGACGGCGTAGTCGGCGCCTGTGTATGCCTCTGCAACGTCGACCGTGGCGTGCAGGTCGAGCTGGCGCTCCCCCGCCTTGGCCTCCGCCAGGAAGCGCTCGATCTCGTCGTCCTGGATGGGCGATATGTAGTTGTTGATCTTCTCGACCTTTTCGGGCACGATGTCCAACGCGTGGACCTCGTTGTGCTGCGAGAGCAGGACGGCGAGGGACAGGCCGACGTAGCCGGTACCGGCGACGGCAATTTTTAATTTTTCAGTCATAAAACGACTCCTCAGAAGAATTGAAGTTACGGTTCATAACTCGTTGCTAAGATTTACTTTTCTAAGATTTACTTTTCCTAAAGAATCCAAATGCTTCGGTAACGCAGGCACTCGGCGACGCAAAGAAAGCCTTGATCGCGTAGCCGAACGCATCCATATATCGTCGGCTACGCTTCATTGCAAATGCCAGGACGGCGTTATGTCGAAACTCTATATAGTTAATATCTTTCTTATCGAGCTGTGGGTAATAACTTTGAACGACTTTGTGTCTCGCCACTTCGCCTTCGATCTTGTTGTTTCCCAGGGAAAGGCGCTCGCCAGAATGCAAATACTGATGCACGTGGACTTCTGGCATATAGCCAATATGCGCACCGGCTTCAATACAACGAAGCATTAGCCACCAGTCTTGGCCCGTAGCAACTTCGCCGAATCCCTCGGTCACGTCAAACAGACTCTTCTTTAGCATGTAGATTGATGTGGGTGCTATTGGCGTTAATAGATGTGCTCTGAGCAAACCCTGTTTTGAGAAATCATCACAATGATTGAGCCGGCGATGCTCCACGAGTTTACCTGACTCGTTATACCAAGAGACATCCTGCCAGCACATATCGAGGCCATTTTCCAGCATATAGACAAGCTGCGTTTCGACCTTATCTGAGAGAAACTCATCATCATCATCAAGAAATGCCAGGTAATCGCCCATCGCTTGACGACATGCATAATTACGCGCGGAACCCCCGCCCGTACGACCAGCAGTATGGATAGTCCTTAGACGCGAATCTTCGTATGCTGAAAGTACTTTGTTTGTTTCCTTGTCCCACTCGGAATTCACTTCATTATCGTTAACGACAATAATTTCCAGGTTCTTATATGACTGATTCGAAATAGAACTTAAAGCTTTTGCCAGCCGATCTGCCCTTTTATAGGTTGGGACAATAACGCTAACCAGAGGTCCATTCTCAATAGCCATCTATCGCCCCGTCCTCTTCTTGCCAAACATGGCACCAAAAGTGCCTGTGAAGCACTTCCAGTCCATACGAAAGCAGCGATTGCGCACGTAATGAAGTTCAATTATTTGACGCAGTCCGCTCTCGAAGGTCGCAGCGTTGCGGTCAGTCGCCTGCCACAGGCCCGTAATGCCGGGCTGGACAGAAAGCAGTTCAGCCTTTTCCTCATCTGAAAAGTGCTGCTCAAGTTCGTCTCTTGTAATGGGGCGAGGTCCGATGACGGAAAGGTCGCCGTTCAGCACGCTCAGGAACTGCGGAATCTCATCAATGGAGCACTTGCGGATGAACTGACCGATTTTGGTAATGCGAGGATCATCGTCGACCTTGCGCTCGACTTCCCACTGATGTAGCTGCTCAGGGCTCAGATACTTCTGTACATCGCCAGCGTCGGCGACCATGCTGCGAAGCTTAAGGATCTTGATAGTCTTGCCGCCCTTGCCGACGCGCTCCTGTTCGTACAGCGGATTTCCGGGAGATTCAAGGGAAATAAACGCGCAAACAATAGCCACTGGAATTATCAGCACCACGCTCACACAAAGGCTGAACACAAAATCGAACAGTCTCTTCAAGAAACGGTAGGCCAGCGTACCGCTCGGTTGTATCTTCTGAATTGCTAGCTTCTCCCCCATGGATGCGCTGCTTTCAGTCTTCTCTTCAACAGTCAAGTTCAAATCCACGTCCCTGTCCTCAGGGATCCCCCCATCGATGAATTCAAATTGCGAATGAATTGCCAGTAAGACGTCCCCTTACGTCTTACTGGGCACGTCGAGCGGAAGAACTTCCCTAAAGCGGGAATCGCCCTCGCCCACGTCTACCAAGCACCAGCGTTTGCGACGATCAATCTTGTGCACACGGGCCTCTTGCCCCACAAGTGGACCCTGCTCTATGTGCAACACGCCGCCTTCTATGCGCGCAACGCTGTTGCGCACCACGCCGTCGTCGTCCAGCACGCTGCGGTACCAATCCTGCGCGTCGTCCGGCATGGGCATGTACGCCCGCTCCCTACTGCCGGCGATGCGACAGCCAAAGCTCAACTGGGCCAAAGCCCTGTCGAGCGCGGCGGCATCGTGCGTGGCGACGAAGAAATATTCCTTGTACATAGGTTTGGTTTGGAGCGACCATGCGCCGTCCCGCTTAAACCAGAACTCCTTTTGCATCACAAAAGCGTCCTGCATCAGCTCGTGCGGGATAATGCAACGGACCTTTTCGCAGGTCTCGCGCTCTTTTCCATTGGGGGAGTGAACCAGATACCAGCGGACGCGGCCATGCTGGCTGTTGGTGGTGACGCTGTTAAATGCGCCTGGCAGCTGCTCTTGGCGCCGTGCCGTCTGTTCCATGTTCTCGCCCCCCCCCTCTTTTGGCTTTGCGATGCACGCAAATGCAGGAGCGTTTAGAACAGGCTTCTCGCTCGCAGCTAGGCGCAGTTGCAAAAGTACAGGTTTTTGTATCTTTCGACAGACCTCATTATACGAGCAATTAATCAGCGTTTGCCCAGATTACGCAAAATGTACTGCTAGTAGGTACATCTCCATACTCCTCTATAAAAACCTGTACCTTTTTGTGCAACAAAAAAAGCTGCTCAACCAGCGGCTTTTCTTATTTCGGCATAAAAAAAGGCGACCGCCCTTTATGGACGGTCGCCTTTGTTAATTGTTGTAAAGCTTGCCTTAGGCGCGGGTCTTGATCTCCTCGAGCACCTTCGCAACAAACTCGTCGACGCTCATCTGAACAGTCTCGTTGGAGCGATCGCGGACGGAGATGTTGCCGGCCTCGACCTCCTTCTCGCCCAGAATGAGCATGTAGGGCACGCGGTCGATGCTGCGGGCCTCGCGGATCTTGTAGCCGATCTTCTCGTCGCGGTCGTCGCAGACCACGCGGATGCCGGCCTCCTCCAGCTTGGCGCACACCTCGTGGGCGTAGTCGCGGCTCTTCTCAGAGACGGGAAGCGCCTTGACCTGCACGGGGGCAAGCCAGGTGGGGAACTTGCCCGCAAAGTGCTCGATCAGAATGCCGATAAAGCGCTCGATGGAGCCAAAGCACACGCGATGCAGCATGATGGGGCGCTTCTTGGTGCCGTCGGCGTCCACGTACTCCAGGTCAAAGTTGAGCGGCATCTGGAAGTCGAGCTGGACGGTACCGCACTGCCAGGTACGGCCGAGCGAGTCCTCCAAGTGGAAGTCGATCTTGGGGCCGTAGAAGGCGCCGTCGCCCTCGTTGACCTCGTAGTCCATGCCTAGCTGCTCCAGAGCGGTGCGCAGGCCCTCCTCGGCGCGAGCCCAGTCCTCGTCAGAACCCATGGAGTCCTCGGGACGGGTGGAAAGCTCGACGTGATACTTAAAGCCAAACTTCTGGTACACGGAGTCGATGAGGTTGACCACGCCCACGATCTCGTCGGTTAGCTGGTCGGGGCGCACAAACAGGTGGGCGTCGTCCTGGTTAAAGCAGCGCACGCGGAACAGGCCGTGCAAGGCGCCGCGCAGCTCGTGGCGGTGCACCAGGCCAATCTCGCCGGCGCGGATGGGCAGTTCGCGATAGGAGTGCGGCTTGGAGGCATACACCAGCACGCCGCCCGGGCAGTTCATGGGCTTAATGCAGTACTCTTCGTCGTCGATGACGGTGGAGTACATGTTGTCCTTGTAGTGGTCCCAGTGGCCCGAGGTCTTCCACAGCTGCTTGTTCATGATGAGCGGCGTGGAGATCTCCACGTAGCCGGCCTTGTGGTGGATCTCGCGCCAGTAGTCCAGCAGCGTGTTCTTAAGGATCATGCCGTTGGGCAGGAAGAACGGGAAGCCGGGGGCCTCGTCGCGCATCATAAAGAGGTCCATCTCGCGGCCGATCTTGCGGTGGTCGCGCTTCTTGGCCTCCTCCAGCATGTGCATGTGCTCGTCGAGCTCTTCCTTGGTGGCAAAGGCGACACCGTTGATGCGGGTGAGCATCTTGTTGTCCTTGTCGCCCTTCCAGTAGGCGCCCGAGACGCCGGTGAGCTTAAAGGCCTTGAGGGCCTTGGTGTAGCAGATGTGGGGGCCGACGCACATGTCGATGTAGTCGCCCTGCTGGTAGAAGGTGATGCGGGCGTCGTCGTCCAGGTCGCCGATGTGCTCGACCTTGTACTTCTCGCCGCGCTCCTCCATAAGGGCGATGGCCTCGGCGCGGGGCTTCTCGTACACGGTGAACTTGAGGTTCTCCTTGACGATCTTTTTCATCTCGGCCTCGATCGCGGGGAAGTCGTCCTCGCTGATCTTGACGCCCTCGGGCAGGTCGACGTCGTAGTAGAAGCCGTTGTCGGTCGCGGGACCGTAGGCAAAGTCGGCCTGGGGGTAGAGGCGCTTGATGGCCTGCGCCATGATGTGCGCGGCGGAGTGGCGGATGACGTGCGTGACCTCGTCCTGCGGGAGCTCGGCCACCGAACCGTCATTGTAGAGTGCCTTCATGGGTATGTTTTCTCCTCTCGGATGCCTGATGCAAGTGCGTGCGATGCGCTCGGCGTTTTTGACTTGCATCATTATAGGCAGGTTGCCTTGGTATACAAGCGCCCGCCGCACCTTAATGGCACGGCGGGCGATTTTCTACGCATGCTTCATCGTGTGGGCGGGGCTACGGGGCGCGCGTGGCTTACGGCGTGCCTGTTGCTTGCGGCCGGCCCGGCGATGGATGCGTTACTGGATGCGAGTTCGGCAGTAGGGGCAGACCTTCCAGTGCGCATCGAGCGGGCGATGGCAGCTGGGGCAGACGTTGCGAACCTGGGTGTCGCACACCGGGCAGACGACGAAGTCCTTCTCGATGGGCGCGCCGCACTGCGGGCAGGTGCCGTACTGGGCAAGCTGGCGCTCGCGCAGGGCCATGTCCAGCTCCTGCTCCTCGCGGTCGGACGCGTAGGAGTGCGGGCGCAGGACCAGGTAGGCAATGAGGCCTACGAACGGGATGAGGGCGATGATGCCCCATGCCACGTAGGCGCTGGCGCCGCGGCGGCGAGCGTCGATGAACACATAAACGACCGACAGCACATACAGGGCGATGATGAAGCCAACGAAGGCATAGACGACGCCCATAAGCTGCGGCGACATGAGCTCGGAGATGTACTTGGACATTACGGGTACCTTTCGGAATATTAACAGTTCGGTAAAGTTTACCACGGGGTTTGTTTATATGGGACCACGGCTAGGGGCGGGGCTGGCGCGGACACAAACATCTCAATCTGTAACAGGTGGGAGTTGAATTCTCTTCTAACTGTTACAGATTGAGACAAAGGAAAACGTCCAGACAGAATGTCTCAATCTGTAACATCTAGAACCCAAATCCTCGTCTAACTGTTACAGATCGAGACGAACGGTTGCCGTAGCTGTCGGCAGACGAGGTTATCGACGTTACAGAGTCTCCCCTCGTCTGCCGTTGGCGGGTGTTGCGGGGCTGTTCGCCGCATTGCCGCCGCACTGGGGGCGTACAGACCGTAGGATGGTTTTATTGACGGCCTGTCAACTTGTCTGGGAGGCACCGTGGCAGAAACGTTTGATATCGCAATTGTCGGCGCGGGCATCACGGGATGCGCAATCGCGCGGCAGCTCGCGCGGTTTGAACTGTCCATTTGCGTGGTCGAGGCGGCCAACGACATCGCCCTGGGCGCGTCGAAGGCCAACGGCGGCCTGGTGCACGCCGGCTACGATCCGGCTCCGGGCACGGTCAAGGCGCAGGTCAACGCCCGCGGTTGCGAGCTGTATGGCACCTGGGCCCAGGAACTGGGCTTTTTGTTTTGCCGAACCGGGTCGATGGTACTGGGCTTCAACGATGAAGACCGCGCGCACCTGGAGAAGCTGTACCAGAATGGCCTGGCCAACGGCGTACCCGAGCTGTCAATCGTCGGACCCGACCGCATCCACGAATTAGAGCCGCGCGCCAGTGCCGATGCAACGTGCGCGTTGTGGTGCCCCTCGACTGGGTTTGTCGATCCGTTTGAGGTCGCCATCGCCGCGCTGGAGAACGCCGTCGCCAACGGGGTGACGTTTATGCGGTCCGCGTCGGTGGAAGCGATTGAAGTCGCGGGCTCGGGCGACGACGCGCGCTTTACGCTGGCGACCCCCGCTGGCAACGTGCGCTGCCGCTACCTGATCAACGCCGCGGGCAACGGCGCCGCCGTCATCTCGCATATGGCGGGCGCCGAGGAGTTCCAGATGGTCTGGCGTCAGGGCAACATCGTGGTGCTGGACAAAGAGCCGCGCACGCTCATGCCGCTCTACCCCGTGCCGACGCCGGTGTCGAAGGGCGTTATCGTGACGGGCACCGTGCACGGCAACACCGTGATCACCGCAACCGCCGCTGTACGCGAGCCGGGCGACACGCAGACCTATGCGAGCGATGTGAACGCGCTGCTGACCGGTGCGCGCAAGCTGGTGCCCGATCTGGATACGCGCCGCGTGGTGCGCGCATTTGCCGGCGGGCGTCCGGTCATTCAGGGAACGAACGACTTCTTTATTGGACAGTCGGCCGTGGTGCCGGGGCTTTTCCAGGCGGCGGGCATTCAGTCGCCGGGTGTGGCGAGCGCGCCGGCCATTGCCGAGCGTATGGAGCTTGTGATGCGTGAGGCGGGCGTGGAGCTGCACGAGCGGGCAGACTGGAACCCAATTCGCCGCGCGCCGGACGACTTTGACCGCGCACCGTTGGCGCGCAAGGAGGAGCTAATCGAGTCCGATTCCGCGTGGGGACAGATTGTCTGCCGCTGCGAGACGGTGCCCGAGGCCGAGATCGTGGCCGCGATCCGACGCCAACCGGGCGCGGTTTCGGTCGAGGGCGTCAAGCGCCGCTGCCGTGCCGGCATGGGTCGGTGCCAGAGCGGTTTTTGCCAGAGCCGCGTGGTGGCGATTCTTGCCCGAGAGCTGGACTGCGACCCCAGCGAGGTGCTGTTGGAGGATGCCGGATCTTGGTTGGTCGAGGGACCGCTAAAGGGGGTGCGTTAGGATGGCGGAATTCAAATCGAGCGCTATTGATTGCGGCGTCGTAGAAGCCGTACAAACGCAAGCTTTCGACGTGGTCGTTATCGGCGGCGGACCTGCCGGCATGGCGGCCGCGCTGGCCGCGCACAAAGCCGGAGCGTGCGTGGCCATCGTGGAGCGCGAGCGGCATCTGGGAGGAATCCTCCGTCAGTGCATTCACCCGGGTTTTGGCCTGTCGCACTTTAAGCAGGAACTCACCGGTCCCGAGTACGCACAGCGCTTTATCGAGCAGGTGTGCGAGACCGACATCGTGCTGTTCTTGGACAGCATGGTGCTTGGGATCGATTCGGGCGAGGACACGGGCGCAGGCGATCCGAGCACGGGCGAGGCCGCGGGAGCCGCCGCGGTCCATACCGTCACGCTCATGAGCCCCGCCGGCATGCTGCAGCTCACCGGATGCGCGGTCGTCCTTGCCATGGGTTGCCGTGAGCGAACCCGCAGCGAGATCAAAATCCCCGGCAGCCGACCCGCCGGCGTGTTTACGGCGGGCCTGGCGCAGCGATACATCAATATCGAGAACCTCAAGCCCGGCTCGCACGCCGTCATTTTGGGCTCGGGCGACATCGGGCTGATCATGGCACGTCGCTGCACGCTCGAGGGGATTTCGGTCGAGGGCGTGTACGATCTCATGCCGTACGCCAACGGTCTGCTCCGCAACGTCAAGAACTGCCTGGAGGACTTTGGAATTCCGCTGCACCTGTCCACCACCGTGACGCGTGTAATCGGGCACGATCGCGTGGAAGCCGTCGAGGTGAGTCAGGTCGACGAGCGCCTGGCGCCCATTCCGGGGACCGAGCGCGTTGTTCCGTGTGACACACTGCTGCTTTCGGTGGGCTTGATTCCCGAAAACGAGCTTTCGGTTGCCGCGGGCGTAGAGCTTGACCCGCGCACGCGCGGCGCCGTGGTGGATCAGAGCCTGCAGACGGGCGTGCCGGGCATCTTTGCCTGCGGCAACGTGCTGCACGTGCACGACCTGGCCGACAATGTAACGACCGAGTCCAAGAGGGCTGGCGCAGCTGCAGCGGCGTACGCGCTGGGGACCGACGCGGGCACCGTTCCGAACTGCGAGCTCACCGTCTCCCCTGCCGGCATCGCGGGCTACGCGCTGCCGGGACGCATTACAGCTGTGGCGCTCACCAAGCTCAACTTCCGCGTGCGCCGGCCGGTCGATGCCGCCCGCGTGAGGATCTTGGCCGACGGCGAGGAACTGTTCGCCGGCAAGGTCCGTGCGTTTAAGCCGAGCGTAATGGAGAGTTTCCCGCTACCGGCAAAGGTGATTCAACGTGCACTCGACCTGGGTACCAGCGAGATTGTCCTGTCCGTTGACCCTGTTGAGGGGGCGTAAAGCCATGAGCACAAACGCAATCGAGACGCTGAAGTTCAACTGCACCACTTGCCCATCCGAGTGCCTTCTGACCGTAGAGGTAGAGCGTGACGCAGACGGCGTCGTGGTAGAAGTGCGCTCCGTGACCGGCAACAGATGCCCGCGTGGTGATAAGTTCGCACATCAGGAGCTCACCTGCCCCATGCGCGTACTCACCACCACCGTGGCCGTATCCGGAGGCGACGAGGCGCTGCTGCCCGTGCGCACATCCGAAGCCATCCCGCTAGAGCTCCACGCCCAAGCCATGGCCCTCATCCGAGGCCTAGTCGTCAACGCCCCCATCCGCATGGGCGACATCGTGCTGGAAGACCTCCTCGGCACCAGCATCAACCTCATCGCCAGCATGGACATCAACCGAGCCTAAGTAGCTCATTTGGGACGGGGCTCTTATAGCTACCCCGCCATCCACCCTACCCTCCTCCGCAGTTGCGGTGAAATACGGACTGTTTTATGGCTTCAGGCCGCTAAACAGTCCGTATTTCACCGCAACTGAAGAGGGCGCGCATGGGATGCAAAGGAGTGTCCCAAAGTGCCGGCATAAAAGGAACGTCCCTATCTGCCGAGCTTGGGATACCATGGTGGCAGCCTAGCGAAAGGATGTTTCATGGCGCATGTTGATGACCAGCGTGTGGAGCGCGTGCTCGATGCACTCGAGGCTCAGCACCCCGGTGCGCAGCTGCTCGTAAACGACCCGTGGTCGATTTATTACCTGACCGGCTTTTATGCCGATATGTTCGAGCGTTTTTGCGGCGTGCTGCTCACGCGCGGTAACGAGCCCGTGATCTTGGTCAACGCCCTGCATCAGCTGCCCGAGTACGACAATGCCCGCGTCGCCTACCACACCGATACCGACGTCGTGGCCGACGCCATCGCGAGTGAGATCGATCCGACCAAGCCGCTCGGCATCGATACCGTCATGCGCTCCGGCTTTTTGATGCCGCTCATGGAGCGCCACGCCGCCAGCGAGTTTTTCCTGGGCGACTTTGCCGTCACCGCCGCACGCACCCACAAGGATGCCGCCGAGCAGGAGCTTATGCGCGTTTCCTCGGCAGCCAACGACGCCGTGATGGCCGACGCCATCAAGCTCGTTCACGAGGGCGTGACGGAGCGCGAGATTGCCGACCAGATGCTCGGCCTGTATCGCAAGCACGGCTGCGAGGGCTTTAGCTTTCCGCCGATCGTGAGCTTTGGCGTCAACGCCGGCGACCCGCACCACGAACCCGACGGCACCGTGCTCAAGCGCGGCGACGTGGTACTGTTCGACATTGGTGGACGTCACCGCAACTACTGCTCGGACATGACGCGCACGTTCTTTTGGGGCGAGCCGGACGAGAAGGCGGCACACATCTACGACATCGTGCGCCGTGCCAACGAGGCCGCCGAGGCGCTCATCGAACCGGGCGTTCGCATGTGCGACCTGGACCGCGCCGCGCGCGACGTGATTGAGGATGCTGGCTACGGTAAGTACTTTACGCACCGCCTGGGTCACTCGATCGGCCTGCAGGATCACGAGCCTGGCGACGTCTCGCTCGTCAATGAGCAGGTTGTCGAACCGGGCATGACCTTCTCCATCGAGCCGGGCATCTACCTCCCCGGCCGCACCGGCGTCCGCATCGAGGACCTGGCCCTGGTGACCGAGACCGGCGTCGAGATTCTCAACGCCTACCCCCATGATCCGCTCCGCCTAGACTAGGCAATGCGGCAAAGGGACAACCCCTTTGCCGCATCCTGCCAAGGCTTCGCCACAAAAACGGCCTATCTACTACGTTTAACCCGCACGGGTCGACCATAACCGACTTTTCGCAAAATCCGCAAGCCATCTACCTGCGGTTTTAATTTCGCAATGTTCCGTGTGGTCGAGAGTAACCGGTCAAACGTAGTAGATGGGCCCATTTCGTGGCAAACGAGTCAGCTCGGGGCACAGGGCAGCCAAAAAGCCCCATCCCAAATTAGCTGCTTTTGAGTTGCGGTGATATACGGACTGTTTGAGGCTTCTGGCTTGTAAAACAGTCCGTATTTCACCGCAACTGATGAGGGGATGAGTTAACGCAGCAGGCCGGCTACTTCGCCGGCTAGGGTGATGGTGCCAGCTGCTACGAAGGGCTCGCCCGCGGCCTTGAAAGCCGCGAGGGCCTCGGGCACGCTCTGGTATACGCCCGCGAGCTTATCGGCGTCCACCAGGGCGGCGAGCTCCTCTGCCGGCAGGGCGCGATCGGAATCGGTCTGGGTTACGACCACACGCGGGAAGGCCGGAATCAGAACATCGACAATACCGGCCACATCCTTGTCGGCCAGTGCGGCGCACAGCAGCGTGGGGCGATTCTCGACGCACGGATCTATCTCGTCCAGCGCGCTCACAAAGTTCTCGCAGCTCTGGGGGTTATGGCAGGCGTCGATCAGCTTGAGCGGTTCAGTTCCCAGTACATCAAATCGGCCCGGCGTGGGGCAGCCCATAAGCGAAGCATCCAGTGCCTCGTGGTCGAGCTCGCGGCCCAGATACCCCTCGCAAAGCATAATCGCGCACGCGGCATTCTGCGGCTGATAGGCCGGCTTGACCATGCTCGACGTATAGATCGCACGCGGCGTGGTGCAGCTAAACTCAACCGTGTCGCCCACATGCGCCGGCACCTTAGTCGTAGCGTGACTTACCACGAGCGGCACGATGCCGCACTCGCGGCAGCGGGCATCCATCACGCGCTGAACGCTCGCCTCGTGCGTGCCCTCGCCCAAAACAACCAAGCGCCCGGGTTTGATAACCGCAGCCTTCTCCCCCGCAATGGCCTCGAGCGTGTCGCCCAAAATACGTGTGTGATCGAGCCCGATGCCCGTAATGGCAACGGCGACGGGATCGGTCGCACTCGTGGCGTCCCAACGCCCGCCCATGCCAACCTCGAGCACGGCAACATCCACCGCGGCCTCGGCAAACACTACAAGTGCGGCAGCCGTCAGCAGGTCAAACGGCGTGATGGAATAGGCACGCTCCCCCGCCGTCACACGACGGGCATTGACTCGACGCCCCGCCTCAACAGCGGCAGAAACACCACGGGCAAAGGCCTCGTCGCTCACAACGCGCCCGTCAACCTCCATGCGCTCGGGATAACGCACCAGCTGCGGCGACGTATACAGCGCGGTCTTGAGCCCCTCGCCGCGAAGGATAGCAGCCGAAAAACGCGTGGTCGAAGTCTTGCCATTGGTACCGGCAACCTGGATGCAATCGAAATACTCGTCCGGACGTCCCAGCTCATCGAGCATATCGACAACCGTCTCAAGCAGAGGCCCAGCATCCCCAGAAATCCGCCCCGTATCAGCAGCAAGCCCCACAGCCTCATCAAACGAAAGCAGCTCAAACGAGAAAGGAACGACATACGACCCAAAACGCTTAGCCATAACCCAAAGTCCCCCATAACAGAAAAAGAGGCTCATCAAAAAGAATGAGCCCCTCGCGTTAACAATTTCAGCCTTTACCCGATTGCAGCAAGATCAAGGCCACAACCCAGTGGCCCCAACCTCCCAGTTGCAAACAACCACGTAAACGAACTAGGAGCGGCCCGACGCTTTGCTCGATACAAGTTCCGCACGCAAAGGACAGCACTTAATGTGCTGTCCGTCTTGCGCAGGACTGTCCGCAGAAGCGAGCAAAGCGTCGGGACGCGCCCCTCAGTAAGAACTACGAGAAGTCAGCAACCTGAGCAGTCAGCGCCGCCAGGATCTCCTTGAGCTCAGCTGCACGGTCCCTCTTCTTCTGGACCACCACAGGCGCGGCCTTAGCCACAAAGCCCTCGTTGGCAAGCGTCTTCTCGCAGCCGGCGAGTTCCTTCTGCGCCGCAGCGATCTCCTTCTCCAGGCGAGCCTTCTCGGCCGAAAGGTCAACCTTGCCCTCGAGCACCACAAAGACCTCGACGCCGCTGTCGACCACGGCGATGCTCGCGGCCGGCTTCTCAACATCGGTACCCATGGCCAGCGAGGCAGTGTTAGCCAGCGGCTCGATGGTCGAGCGCAGGCTCTCGAGCTTCTCGATGTCCTCGGCACCGGCACGCACGACCACGTCGAGCTCGGCCTTGGGGCTCAAGCGATAACGCGAACGCGTGGCGCGGGCGGCGGAAACGACGGTGCGGCACAGCTCAAACGCGCGCTCGGCGTCCTCGTCAACATACTTGGCGTAGTCGGCGGGCTCCGGCCACTTGGCGATCATGAGCGCCTCGGCGCGGTTCAGGTTGCCCTCGGCGTCCAGATCGAGCACACTCGCCGGCATGTTGTCCCAGATCTCCTCGGTGACAAACGGCATAAGCGGGTGCATCAGGCGAATGGAGGTGTCGAGCACAAAGATCAGGTTGCGCTGCGCCTGCAGACGGCCCTCGCCCTTCAGGCGGGCCTTGGTGACCTCGACGTACCAGTCGCAGACCTCGTTCCAGAAGAACTGCTGCACGCCGCGGGCCATGTCGCCAAAGGTGTAGTTCTCGATGCCCTCGGTGACCATCTTCACGGCCTTGGCCAGGCGGCTGAACATCCAAGCGTCGGCCGGCGTCTCCACGACGGGCTCGCCGGGCGTGTAGCCCTCCATGTTCATAAGCAGGAAGCGGCTGGCGTTCCAGATCTTGGTCACAAACGACTTAGCCTGGTCGGTACGCGGGCTGTCGATGAGCTTCTTGGTCTTCTTATCGATGTTCGCGTCAAACTTGACGTCCTGGTTGTTGGTGCACAGCGTGAGCAGGTTGTAACGCATGGCGTCGGCACCGTACATGCCAATGAGGTCCATGGGGTCAACGCCATTGCCCTTGGACTTGGACATGCGGCTGCCGTCCTTGGCCAGGATCGTCGGGTAGATGACGACGTCCTTAAACGGCACCTCGTCCAGAAAGTACAGCGAGCTCATGACCATGCGGGCGACCCACAGCGCGATGATGTCGCGCGCGGTGACGAGCGCCGTCGTGGGATGATGGCCCTCGAGCAGCTCCAGCTTTTGCGGCCAGCCCTGCGTGGCGAAGGTCCACAGCTGCGAGCTGAACCAGGTGTCCAGCACGTTCTCGTCCTGATGCACGTGATGGCCGCCGCACTTGGGGCACACATCGGTGTCCTCGGTAAGAGCGTCCTCCCAGCCGCAGTCCTCGCAGTAGAACACGGGGATGCGGTGGCCCCACCACAGCTGGCGGCTGATGCACCAGTCCTTAAGGTTTTCCATCCAGGTGGTGTAGGTCTGCGTCCAGCGCGCGGGGTGGAAGGTGACCTTGCCGGAGTTGACGGCGTCAAGCGCCGGCCCCTTGAGTTTGTCGACGGCCACGAACCACTGCTCGGACAGCCACGGCTCAAGCGCGGCGTCACAGCGGTAGCAGTGCATGACGGAGTGGTCGTGGTCCTCGACGTGATCGAGCAGGTCATGCTCCTCGAACCACTTGATGACGGCCTCGCGGCACTCCTCGCGAGTCATGCCGGTAAACTCGCCATAACCCTCGACGACCACCGCGTGCTCGTCGAAGATGTTGATTTGCGGCAGGTCGTGGGCCTGACCCATAGCGTAATCGTTGGGGTCGTGGGCTGGGGTAACCTTAACAAAGCCGGAGCCAAAGTTGGCGTCGACATGCCAATCCTCAAAGATGGGGATCTCGCGGTCGACGATGGGGAGCTTGACGGTCTTACCCACGAAGGCGGCCTTCTCGGGGTCCTTCGGGGAGACGGCGACGCCCGTGTCGCCGAGCATGGTCTCGGGGCGCGTGGTGGCGACGACGATGTAGTCCTGGCCGTTGACCGGTTCGGTCAGCGGGTAGCGCAGGTGCCACAGGTGGCCCTTCTCGTCCTTATACTCGGCCTCGTCGTCCGAGATGGCGGTGGTACAGTTGGGGCACCAGTTAACGATGCGCTTGCCGCGATAGATCAGGCCGTCATGATACCAATCACAGAAGACCTTGCGTACGGCCTGCGCGTAGTCCTCGTCCATGGTAAAGCGCTCGTTGTCGAAGTCGACGGAGCAGCCCATACGCTTGATCTGCTCGACGATGATGCCGCCGTACTCGTGGGTCCAGTCCCAGCAGGCGTCGACAAACTTATCGCGACCGATCTCCAGGCGGCTGATGCCCTCGCTCTTGAGCTTCTTGTCGACCTTGGTCTGCGTGGCGATACCGGCATGATCGGTGCCGAGCACCCAACGCGTGGACTTGCCGCGCATGCGGGCCATACGGATGATGGCGTCCTGGATGGAGTCGTCGGTGGCGTGGCCCATGTGGAGCTTGCCGGTCACGTTGGGAGGCGGAATGGTGACGGTGCAGTCGCCCACGCCCTCGCGGCGCTTGTAGTAGCCGCCGTCGAGCCACTTCTGCAGGATCGCCGGCTCGTTGGTCGACGGATCGTAGTTCTTGGGCATCTCTTCCATATATCTCTCCCTGTCCCGCCGGGGAGGAATGTAGGCCCGCCAGGGTCTGCATTCCTCCCCTTAGGTATCGATTACTTCAGTCTGATATGACTTCGCTGAGGCTTAAACAAACAAACAGAATAACACAGGTAGTTGGGGTTATTGCGTATATATAAAATAGCCTCCGACCGCGGGTGGTCGGAGGCTATTTGCAACCACGTTTTTGGCTAGTTTAGCCGTAGATGCGCTGGGGCTGTTCTTCACCCTTGACGGAGGCTTCGGTCACGATGACCTTGGCGACTCCCTCCTCGCTGGGCAGGTCGAACATCGTCTGCTGCAGCACGTCCTCGCAGATGGAGCGCAGGCCGCGGGCGCCGGTCTTGCGGGCGAGCGCCATGCGGGCGATCTCGTGCAGGGCGGCGTCCTCAAACTCCAGGTCCACGTCCTCGAGCTGGAACATCTTACGATACTGGCGCACCACGGCGTTCTTGGGCTCGGTCAGGATCGACACCAGGTCGTCCTCGTCGAGCGCCTGCGTCTGGGTGACGACAGGCGTACGGCCCACGAACTCAGGAATCATGCCAAAGGCGTTGAGGTCCTGCGGGAGTACCTGGCGCAGCAGGTCGTTCTCGTCGACCGAGGTGGGGCCGGCAATCTCGGAGTTAAAGCCCACGCCCTTGTTGCCCACGCGGTCGGCGATGATCTTGTCCAGGCCCACAAAGGCACCGCCGCAGATAAACAGGATGTTGGTCGTGTCGATCTGCAACAGTTCCTGCTGGGGATGCTTACGGCCGCCAGTGGGCGGAACGCTTGCCACCGTGCCCTCAAGAATCTTCAGCAGTGCCTGCTGAACGCCCTCACCCGAAACGTCGCGGGTGATGGAGAGATTCTCGGCCTTGCGGGCAATCTTGTCGATCTCATCGACATAGATGATGCCGACCTGCGCGCGCTCAATATCGCCATCGGCAGCGTTGATGAGTTTGAGCAGGATGTTCTCCACGTCCTCGCCCACGTAACCGGCCTCGGTGAGCGCAGTAGCGTCGGCAATGGCAAACGGCACCTCGAGGATGCGCGCGAGCGTCTGGGCGAGCAGGGTCTTACCGGTACCGGTAGGGCCGAGCAGCAAGATGTTGGACTTGGCGAGCTCCACCTCGTCCATGTCATCGTCGAGCTGGCCGCCCATACCGTCAGCCTCGTCAAAGGCCGAAAGCGCGGCGCCGCCCTCGATCACGCGGCGATAGTGGTTGTACACGGCAACCGACATGGCGCGCTTGGCGTCCTCCTGGCCCATGACATAAGCCGAAAGCTCGTCATAGATCTCGTGCGGCGTCGGCACATGCGTAATGACCTGGCGGTCGTCCTCGAGCTCAAAGCCCTCGGTCTCGGGGTCCACGGCGGGCCGGGATGCAGCCTGGCCGTGGTCGTTGAGGAAACCCGGGAGATTGCCGTTGCGGGCAGCGTCCATAAAGTCCGAAGCCAGCGACTCCTCCAGAATCTCGGAACAGGCGGCAACGCACTCGTCGCAGATAAAGATGTTGGTCGGACCCTTAACAAGGCGACGAACCTGCCCCTGCTCTTTTCCGCAGAAGGAGCAGCGGATGGGGTTGCCGTTCTCGTCGAAGCCGTCCTGCATGTTACCGGCCATCCTAGGCGTCCTTAGCGGCAAGGTCGCGCGAGGTGACAATGCGGTCGATCAGACCGTAGTCGAGGGCCTCAGCAGCCGTGAGGTAGTTATCGCGCTCGGTATCGGCCTGGACCTTCTCGATGGGCTGGCCCGATGCGTCGGACAGAATCTGGTTGAGCTCGCGGCGGGTCTTCTTGATCTCCTCGGCCACAATCTCGATCTCGGTCTGCTGGCCCTGCGCACCGCCGCTGGGCTGGTGAATCATGACCTTGGAGTGCGGCAGGCAGAAGCGCTTGCCCTTGGCGCCGGCCGAAAGCAGCACCGCGGCCATGGAAGCGGCCATACCGACGCAGATGGTGGAGACCTGCGGCTTGATGAAGTTCATGGTGTCCAGAATCGCCAGGCCGGAGTAGACCTCGCCGCCGGGCGAATTGATGTAGAGCGAGATATCCTTCTCGGCATCCTGGCTCTCAAGATGCAGCAGCTGGGCAACGACCAGGTTGGCGCTGACGGAGCTGATCTCCTCGCCCAAGAAGATGATGCGGTCGTTGAGCAGGCGCGAATAGATATCGTAGCTGCGCTCGCCGCGCGGCGTCTGCTCGATAACGTATGGCACGAGGGCGGAATCGAACTTAGCGATCATACGCATCTCCATTTCTCTTACGGACCAATAGTGGTTCTAGACAAACGTACGGTGCCCGCATGCTATGCATTGGCTGGCACCGTACGAAGCAACCGGATAACCGGTGTATAACTTTACCCCATCACGGGCACATGCATGCGCTCGCGGGCAAGGTGGCGAGAATTACTCGGCGTCCTTGGCGGTCTCGTCGACCTCGGTCACCTTGGCGTTCTCGACCAGGTGGTCGACGGCCTTGGAGCGGCGGATGGACTCACGGACAGCAGGCATGCGGCCATCGGCGATGAACTCGGCCTTGGAAGCCTCGACGTCCTTGACGCCAGCCTTCTCGAACTCGGCGTTGACGTCGTCCTCGGTGACCTCGATCTTGAGCTCACGGGCGAGGGCGTCGAGCGCCAGGGACTCGCGGGCAACGTCATTGGCCTGCTTGTGCAGGTCGCCGACGAACTGCTCCATGGTCAGGCCGGAAGCCGGCAGCCAGGTGTCCAGCGTCATGCCGCGGGCAGCGAGGTTGGACAGGAAGTTCTGGCCAAGCTCCTCAAAGACGGACTGCTCGTAGTCGGCGTCCATCTCGTCGAGCTGCAGACGCTCGGCAAGAGCGGCGACGCAACGGTTCTCCTTCTCGGCCGGAAGGCGGGAAGCCTTGTCCTGCTCGATCTCGAGCTTGATGGCGTCGCGCATAGCGTCGATGTTGTCGAAGCCAAAGTCGGACTTGACGAGCTCGTCGGTGAGCTCGGGGGTGTTGCGGACCTTGATGCCCTTGACGGTGACCTCGACGGTGTGGGTCTCGGCCTCCTCGCCCTCCTCGGCCTCGTCGGTCCAGGTGACGGACTTGACGTCGTCAACGTTAGCGCCGATCAGGGCCTCGTTGAACTCCTTGGGGTTGCTGTCGCTACCGGCGATGAGCATGCGGCCCTCGGCGGCAAAGTTGTCGGCGTTCTCGACGGCCTTGAGGTCGACGGTCACATAGTCGTCAGCCTCGACGGCGCGACCCTCGACGTCCTCGAAGGTAGCACGGTAGTTGAGGAGCATCTCGACCTGGTTGTTGATCTCGGACTCGGTGACCTCCGCGGGAGGCATCTCGATCTCGACGGCGTCGAAAGAGGAGAGCTCGGCAGCAGGACGCAGGGAGAACTCGACGGTGTAGGTGTAGTCCTCGTGATCCTTGGCGAGGTCGAGCTCCTTGTAGTCACCGTTCTTGGTGGGGACGATGTCCAGCTCGTTGAGGACGGCGGGCTCGTTGGCGGCGATCAGGTCGTTGGTGGCCTGAGCGAGGGTAGCCTCAGCGCCAAGTGCGGAGTCGATGACCGGACGGGGAGCCTTACCGGCACGGAAGCCCGGGAAGCGGTACTTCTTGGCGGTGTCCTTGTAGGCCTTCTTGATCGCGGCGTCGACGTCGGCGGCCGGGATGGTGACCGTAGCGGTGAGCTTGGCGTCCTTGACGTCAGAAGCGGTGATGTTCAACACGTTCCTCCTCATACTGCCCAGCTTATCTGAGGTGCTGGTACCTTTATGCAACAAAGTGTCGCGACGGCCAAGGCCGACGCAGGTGCGATGGTGCGGGCGAAAGGACTCGAACCTTCACGGGAATCCCACCAGAACCTAAATCTGGCGCGTCTACCAATTCCGCCACGCCCGCATGAACGCACAGACTAGGAATGATAGCAGATACGAACGGTAAGCGCACGCACACCTTTTTCAGGCTCACGACCTCACCACGAGTGCAAAAGGCGGGACGAGTTGCCCCGCCCCGCCCATTACGACTTGTTCGCTGACCCGCTACTCCCCCAGCAGGGCCTTCTCGGGCGTGATCGGCAACGAGCGAACCTGGTGGCCGGTGGCGTGTGCCACGGCCGAGGCCACGGCGGCGAGCGGCGTGTTGATGACGACCTCGCCGATCGACTTGGCGCCAAACGGGCCCGTCGGCTCGTAGCTCGGCTCAAAGGCCACGCGAATACTGCCGATATCCAGGCGCGTGGGCAGCTTGTAGCTCATAAAGTTGCCGGTGCGCAGGCGGCCGCGCTCATCATGCTCGACGATTTCGTAGAGCGCGTGACCGATACCCTGGGCAATGCCGCCCTCGGCCTGGACGCGCGCGAGCGCCTCATTGATCACGGTGCCGCAGTCCACAGCCGCCGCGTAGTCCACCACGGTCACCTTGCCGGTAGCCTTGTCGACCTCGACCTCGGCAATGCCGGCCATAAAAGGCGGAGGCGAAACGGGCAGGCAGGCAGAGGCGTGCGAAGTGAGCGCGTCGCCGCCCGCGATATTCTTGACGCACAGGTTGGCAAAGTCGCGCAGCGTGAGGTAGCGGTTCTGCTCGCGCGCGGCACGCTCGTCGGACAGGCGCACGTACTGACCATCAAAGACCACGTCGGCGGCGTTCACGTCCCACATCTGGGCGGCCTTAGTGCAGATCTTCTCGCGCAGCTCGGTCGCGGCATTCTTGGCTGCCAGGCCCGTCACGTACGTGCCCGAGCTCGCGTACGAGCCGGCGTCGAACGGCGACACGTCGGTGTCCACGCCGCGCACCACAATGAGCGAGCTTTC
Source organism: Collinsella sp. (assembly GCA_048291725.1). GTDB lineage: Bacteria > Actinomycetota > Coriobacteriia > Coriobacteriales > Coriobacteriaceae > Collinsella. Next base: position 27,904 of record DBEZXW010000076.1, read on the forward strand.
AACGCCCAGCTCCTCGGCGGCAATCTGCGCCAGGATCGTATCGACGCCCATGCCGTTATCGGTGGCGCCGGTGCCGATGGTAATGAAGCCGTCCTCTTCCAGGCGCATGTCGATGCCGGCGATATCTACGTTGGAAATGCCCGAGCCCTGCATGGTGAGCGCGCAGCCCAGAGCACGCACGCGGTCGCCTAGGTCGACGGCCAGCGGCTTGTCGCGCCAACCAATCATGTCCATCGCGCGCAGCAGGCAGCGGTCGAGCGCGCAGGCGTTGAGTTTCTCGTTGTAGTACTGCGGCATGATCTCACCCTCGCGCACGATGTTCTTAAGGCGCAGGTCGGCGGGGTCCATGTGCAGTATGTCGGCGAGCTCGTTGACGGCGCTCTCCACGGCAAACTGGCCCTGGGTGGCACCGTAGCCGCGATACGCGCCGCCGCGGTTGGTGTTGGTGTAGACGGCGTCCCAGCTAAAGCGGCTCGCCTTCACGTGGTTGTAGATCGGCAGGCTCTTGTGGCCCGAAAGGCCGATCGTCGTGGTGGCGTGCTCGCCGTATGCGCCAGCGTTGGACAGCGTATGCAGGTCGATGGCCGTGATGGTGCCGTCGTTCATGGCGCCCAGCTTGACGGTCATCTGCATCTGGTGACGCGAGTTGCCCGCAGTGATGGTCTCCTCGCGGGTGTAGCAGCAATAGCTCGGACGGCCGGTCTGCTGGGTGACGAACGCCACGAAGATCTCGCAGCAGCCCGTCTGCTTGGAGCCAAAGCCGCCGCCGATGCGCGGCTTAATGACCTGCACCTGCGACTGCGGGATATCGAGCGACTGCGCGACCATGCGGCGCACGTGGAAGGGCACCTGCGTGGAGGTGGTCACCGAGATGCGGCCGAACGCATCGGTCGTCGCGAAGGCGCGGAAGGTTTCCATGGGCGCAGTCTGCGTGGCCTGGCTGGTGTAAGTGCGCTCAAATACGATGTCGCTCTGGGCGAAGGCCTCGTCCAGGTTGCCATAATCGCTGGTACCGCTGCACACCAGGTTGCGCGGGACGTCGCCGCCCTGCGGGAACATAAAGGTCACGTCGCCTTCGGGGTGAACCACGATGTCGTTATCGAGTGCCTGGGTAAAGTCGAGCAGCGGCTCGAGCACCTCATAGTCGACCTTGATGAGCTTGAGCGCCTTGTCGGCGGCCTCCTCGGTCTCGGCGGCGACGATCGCCACCTCCTCGTTTTGGTAGCGCACCAGGTTCTCGAGGATCAGGCGGTCGTAGGGTGAAGGCTGCGGATAGCTCTGGCCGGCGATGGTAAAGCGGCGCTGGGGCACGTCCTCGTAGGTGTAGACGCCCACGACGCCGGGCACCTTCAGGGCACGCGACGTATCGATGGAGCGGATCCTGGCGCGGGCATAGGGGCTGCGCTTGAGCTTGACGATCAGCGCGCCGGCGGGCACCATGTCGCCCGTGTAGACGGGACGACCCTCGAGTAGGGCCTTCGAGTCCTTCTTGGGCTGCTTGTGGGTAATCTGCTTGTAGGAGACGCCGTCAGAGCTGGTGTCGTTGACCGGCAGCTCGGGCATCTCAAAGCCCACCTGCACGCCGGACTCGTTGAGAAAGCGCACGATGGCGCGCAGCTGGCTCTCGTAGCCGCTGCAACGGCAAAGGTTGCCGGCCAGCTGGCGCGACAGCTCCTCGCGTGTGGCGACGAGGCTCGGGTCCTCCTTGGCGGCGCGGGCGAGCGCCAGCACGTTCATGATGAGGCCGGGGGCGCAAAAACCGCACTGCTCAGCGCCTTCGGCAGCCATTGCGCGGGCCAGTGCCTCGGACTCGGCCTTGAGGCCCTCGAGCGTGGTGATGGAGCGGCCCTCAACACGGGCGGCGGGAACCGAGCAGCTCAGCACCGGATCGCCGTCGAGCCACACCGTGCACAGGCCGCAGTTGGTGGTCTCGCAGGCGCAGCGCACCGACGCGCAGCCTTGTTCGCGCAACAGCGCAAAGAGCATGGTGTCGGGGGCAATCTGAACCTTGACCTTGCGGCCGTTGAGCGTAAAGGAAAGATCGATGAGTTTGGTAGCCATTAGCGCACCTCGCTAGAATCGACGCCGGGCACGCGGCGGCAGGAATACTCGTCCGTGGCAAACTTGGGAATCTGCACGCCCTCGAGCTCGTGGGCAAGCGCGGCCGAAAGCTCGATGCCGGCGGCGCGGCGCACGGCCTGAATCGCCAACGGGGCCGAGATGCGGCGGCGGTAGTCGGCCGAGCCCCACAGGTTGGTGCCGTAGCTCAGGGCGCGCACGGATGCGGCAAGGGCGCGAAGCTCGTCCTCGGAAGGCTGCTCGCTGGTAAGGCCGCATGCCTCGCCCTGCAGCAGGGTCGCGCGCAGCGGACGGGCGCCCACGGTGACGTGCCAGGAGCCGTCCCACCAGGCGGCGGTGACGTTTAAGGAGGGGAAGTCGGTCGCGGCCTTGCGCACGGCCTCGTAGCTCGCGCGGTAATCGTGCTTGACGACCACGACATGCTCGATAACGTCGCGCACGTAGCCCATCCGCACGAACTCCGCGAGCGGCACGCGACCGGCACCCGTCAGCTCAACATAGGAATCGAGCGCGAGGAAAGCGGAGAGCACGTCCGAAAAACCAAAGCGGCCGTAGATGCTGCCGCCCACCGTGGCGGTGTTGCGCAGCTGCACACCCACGATATCGTGGACGGCGAACTCAAAGACATTGTTGACAAGCGCGTTGAGCTCGGCATGACGCTCGAGCTGGCGCAGGGTGCACATGGCACCGATGCGAAACTCGGTCTCGGTCTCCTCGATCTGATCGAGTCCGCAGGCCGAAAGGTCAATCGCCGTCGCCACACGACGCGAACCCAGGCGCATCCAGATGCCGCCGCCCACAATCTTGTTGTTGCGGTTCTTCTGTAAGAGCTCATAGGCTTCGGCCGCGTTTCCAACACGGACGTAGGTACCGAACTTGAGCACGTTCTCCCCCATCTCTTCACTTGTCCAGTACGTTTAAGTGTACCAAACGAGGAGCCGCACACCGTTTTAGGACAAAATCCACCCACCCATCCATAACTTGCGGTGATATACGGACTGATTAGCCGTTCTGGGGCGCTAAACAGTCCGTATTTCACCGCAAGTTATGAGGAGTCCTCCGGGATAGAAAAGGCTCCCAGCCAGATAGCTGGGAGCCTCATCACATGCTATGTCGAGCGAAGAATTAGCAGACGCCCTGTGCGAGCATGGCGTCGGCGACCTTCAGGAAGCCGGCGATGTTGGCGCCCATGACGAAGTTGCCCTCCTCGCCGTACTTCTTGGCGGTGTCGTCCACGTTGTGGAACATGCCGCGCATGAGCTGCTCGAGCTTGCCGTCGACCTCCTCGAAGGTCCAGGACAGGTGCTCGGCGTTCTGGCTCATCTCCAGGCCGGACACGAGCACGCCACCGGCGTTGGCAGCCTTACCGGGCATAAAGGCGACGCCGTTCTCCTGGAAGTAAGTCGTGGCCTCGATGGTCGTGGGCATGTTCGCGCCCTCGCCGACCACCTTGCAGCCGTTGGCGACGAGTGCCTGGGCGTCCTCGAGCAGCAGCGTGTTCTCGCGAGCGCAGGGCAGCGCGATATCGCAGGGAAGCTGCCACACGCCACGGCCGTCACCCTCATGCCACGTGGCATTGGGCTTCTCGTCGACGTACATAGCGAGCGTAACGCCCTTGTCGTGGCCGGAGCGCTTCTTGTTGTAGACATGCTCGAGCACGGTGTAGTCGATGCCGTCGGGATCCTCGACCCAGCCATGGGTGTCGGAGCAGGCAAGCACCTTGCCGCCGAGCTGGGAGACCTTCTGGACAGCGTAAATGGCGACGTTACCGGAGCCGTGAACGACGACGTTCTTGCCCTCGAAGGAGTCGCCGCGGCTCTTGAGGTACTCATCCACAAAGTAGGCCAGACCGTAGCCGGTAGCCTCGGTACGGGCGAGCGAGCCGCCAAAGGAGAGGCCCTTGCCGGTAAGGACGCCGGTCCACTCGTTGGTCAGGCGCTTGTACTGACCGAACAGGTAGGCAACCTCGCGGCCGCCAACGCCCAGGTCGCCGGCGGGAACGTCGGTGTTGGGACCAATGTGGCGATAGAGCTCGGTCATGAAGGACTGGCAGAAGTGCATGATCTCGTTGTTGGACTTGCCCTTGGGGTCAAAGTCGGAGCCGCCCTTGCCGCCGCCCATGGGAAGGGTGGTCAGGCTGTTCTTGAGGATCTGCTCCAGACCCAGGAACTTGAGCATGCCCAGGGTGACCGTCGGGTTAAAGCGCAGGCCGCCCTTGTAGGGTCCAATGGCAGAGTTGAACTCGACGCGGTAGCCGCGGTTGACCTGGACCTTGCCCTGGTCGTCGACCCAGGGAACACGGAACATAACGATGCGCTCGGGCTCGACGAGGCGCTCAAGCAGGGCGGCCTCCTCGTACTCGGGATGGGCGTCGAGTGCCGGCTGGATGGTGCCGAGGATCTCGGTCGCGGCCTGGATGAACTCAGGCTGCTCGGGATAGCGGGCCTTGAGCTCGTCGAGAACTTTCTGCGTGTAGCTCATGCTTCCTCCAATTGATGGAAAAGAAAAGTGTCGTTCGAGGCGCCCCATGCGCCGCGAGCTTTATCGAGTATGGATAATATCGCACTGTTGCAACAAAGTTTCGCATAAGCCGACGAGCAGATGTTTCGTTTTGATTACGATGCAGGTAGAAGCGTTTTTGAGCACCCGACGCACAAATCGCGTGTTTCAAACCTGTTTCGTCCACGTGTTCCAAACCACCACATTGGGGACAGGCACCTTTGTGGTGGTGTGGGTGGTTAGAGGACGAGCTGATGGTAGTCGGCGGGGGTTATGCGGCCTTCGGTGGCAGCGCGGAAGGCGGCAAGCGCATCGCCCGAGAACGGCATGGCCCAGCATAGCCCGCAGCCGGCGGTGATGGAGCCGGGCAGCGGCATGATGCGCCCGGGCACACCGGCGGCAAGACACAGCTGCTCGCATTCCATCACATCGAAGGTGCTATCGAACGAAACGATAATCTTGCGCTCGTGGTCGAGGGCATCACCGGACGGGCCGCCGCGGTGTGCCTCACGATACGCCGCGGCGGCCGCTTCCTCTTCCGCAGTATGTCCACAGCCACCGCAGCCGCAGGTACAGGGCTCGGACCCATCGCAAGCGCAAGGTTCCCCGGTATCGGGGCAAATATCATGTGACACGGCATCTCCCGTCATCGATGTGTGCAGATCTAGGCGAGCAGCTCGGCTGCCGCAAACTCCTCGGGCGTATTGACGTTCTCGAAGCAGAGCGTCGAGCCTGCGGCCTTAACGATCTGCGGTTCATCCATATAACCAGCCTGAACGCGATTGATCAGGCAGCGAATGCGCTGGCGGTCGCAGGCAAGCAGCTCTTGGGCAACCGGCGCACACGCGTCACGGCGCCAGACGGCGCAAAGCGGCTCAATCCCCCGCTCCTCGCGCGGCACGCACACGTCGAGCGCCTCAGACTCAACACGATCGGCAAGCGCGCCGATCAGTTCTGGCGAGACGAACGGCATATCGCAGGCGACGATCGCCACGAGCGGCAATCGGGCCGCGGCCAACGAGCTCGCGATGCCGCGCATGGCACCCGCCGGTCCTTCAAGGTCCGCCACCACACGCGGCACCAGGCCGCCAAACGCGCGCTCCTCAAGATAGGCAAGCTCGCTGGGACGCGAAGTCGTCACGACCAACTCGCCGGCAACTGGCGCCAGCCGACCCAGCACACGCTCGATGAGCGGCTCGCCGCAAAACGCCAAGCGCGCCTTATCGCAGCCCATGCGCGAGGACATCCCGCCCGCTTGGACGACACAAGAAAGATCGGCACGTCTTACGGTAGTCATACGGCAAAACACCTCCATCGGCATGTTCGAAACCCGACACACGAAGCCAAATACCGCCGCCGAAATAACGGCGCTACGAAAAGCTCGTGCAAAAACAAAACAGCGCCTTTGCGGCACGCAGCAAGACCGCGAGCACAAAAGCGCTGGTAGCGTATGGCGGGAACGTATGTGAATCGAACACATCCAAGACGTTTTGCACGCCTCGCAACGGTTTTGAGGACCGCGGAGCCCACCGGAGCCCATCCGTTCCCAAGTGCGGCGGTATTTTACCAAACCGAAACGGCTCCATCCCAAAAAGACGAACAAGAAGTTGCGGTGGAATAGTTCCTGTATTTGCTGCCAAAGCCTCCAAATAGGAACTATTTCACCGCAACTGAGGAGGCGGGAGCGAGTGACCGGCCTAGCGCAGGGACCTCAAGCCGCCGGCGTCCTTGTCGAGCACCGTAAAGCGCACGGCATCCAGGTGCTCCAAGATGCTGATGGCACGTTTGCGCGACACACCCAGGGCCTCGCGCAGTACGCTCGTGGTCGCAGCGCCACCGGCTGTCTCAATGGCAGCGGCAACAAGCTCGCGCGCATGGGCCTCGGCGGCAGCGGACAGGGCAACGTCGCGCTCGACCTTAACGATCGAGCGGTTGAGCGAAAGCTCGCGCAGGGCACGCGTCATGGTGTCGCGATCGAGCTGCAACTGCTCGCCAACCTCGGGCAGCGTCGGCGCATCGAGGCCGGCTTCGTCCAGCAAGGCAACGATCCGATCGCAAGCCTCTCGCACCACGCGTGCGGCTGCGGCGGCCGAGTGTGGATCGAATACCTCGGCGCCCTCGGCGGCGCACACGCCACGCGAGCAGCCCTCGGCAATCAGAGCCGCGGCAACGCCTTCATCAGCGGCAGGCCACGCAGCATGGGCAACGGCGCCGGGCGTAAAGCCCGTCTCCTTGGGAGCCGCCGCGTGCATGGCTGACAGGGTCGCCGCAAGTGCATCCATCCCGGCGTCCAGCACCACGGCGTCCGCATAGAGGTCCGCGTCGCCCACGGCAAGCTTGCAAACGGAGCCCTGCGCCACCAACCCACGCAGCACGGCATCGACCTCGCCGACACCAAGATCCAAAGCCTCGGCAATATCAACCGCCGCAACCGGCAGCGTCTGCAGCGCCAGCCAAGCGCCCACACCGCCCGCGATATCTCCGGCCTCGAGCGCCGCATACAGCGCACGCTCTCCTTCGGCAAGCTCGCGCGAGCGACGGCAGCGCGAAAGCAGCACACGCCCGCCGCCAATGAGCATCACGGGCGAATAGGACAGCACCACAGCATGGTCCCCGGCACGCAGCGGCAGCGAGTTTTCCAAGCGCACCTGAACAATACGGGTCTCGCCCACCGCCATGGGGGCCTCGCCCTCCATGAACATGATGCGACCGACAACCTCGGCTGTACCCGCCATCACGTGCACACGCGCACCCGACTCGAGCATACGCGGCTTGGCTCCCTCGCGACCCAAGTAAGTGAACGTCATCATAAAGCGCAACGTCTGACCAAAGCGGTCCGCCACGCCCAGCATCTCGCCACGGTCAAGCGCCGCGACACCGTCACCAACCAGGTTGAGCGCCACGCGTTGCCCAGGCAGCGCGCGCGGCGTATCGCCATGCACCTGAATCCCGCGGACACGGCAGACCGTACGCGACGGCAAAGCCATCAGCTCGTCGCCCACCGCAACCGGCGCATCGTGCAGCGTTCCCGTCACGACGGTGCCGGCGCCCTTGATCGTAAAGCAGCGGTCAATCGGCAGGCGCGGCGCGGCATCGCTCCGCTCGGCACGGTCGCGGCAAGAATCCCAGCAAGCGGCAACCTGCTCGTCGAGCGCAGCCAGCAGGTCATCGATTCCCGCGCCGGTCTTGGACGACACAGGCACAATCGGCGCATCCGCAAACACGGTACCCGACAAAAAGTCATCGACGTCGAGCTCGGCAAGCTCGGTCATCTCGGCGTCGGCCAAGTCACACATCGTCAGCGCGACCACCATATGCGTAACGCCCAGCAGCTCCAGCACATGCACGTGCTCGCGGGTCTGCGGCATTACGCCCTCAACGGCAGAGACCACCAGCACCGCCACGTCGATGCCCGTGGCGCCCTGCACCATGGCGCGCAAGTAATGCGCGTGGCCCGGCACGTCGACCAGGCCAACGATCTTGCCACTCGGCAGTGCCAGCTCGCCAAAGCCCAGCTCCACGGTCATACCGCGACGGCGCTCAACCTCCAGACGGTCGGGATTCTTGCCGGTCAACGCCTCGATCAGTGCCGACTTACCATGGTCAACGTGGCCCGCCGTGCCAACGATAACGGGACACTCTACCAGCGCTTGAACCTCACTCATCGAGCAATCGCCTTCTCAACGCACGCGACGAGCGTCGATGCCGCCGTCTCGATATCGCGGTCGCCCACGAGCGTACGGACGTCAAACAAAATGCGATCGTGCGAGGTTCGTGTGACGACCGGAGTGTCGAAATCTTGGACGAGCGAGCGCTTGAGTGCGTCAACGGAAAGACGCTCATCGACAAGACGCACGGCAACGCACATGGTGGGCAACTCGACGGTAGGCAGCGAGCCGCCGCCGGGAGTCGACGACTCGTCGACGATCTCCACCTGAACGGCGCACGGGCAGCCAGCCTTATCGAGGCCCGCCACCATCAGATCGCGCAACTTGCGTGCGCGACGCTCCAGATGAGCCTGCGGCAGCGTGAGCATGTTGAGTACCGGCACTTCGCGATGGGCCACATCCGCCCCGTCCATGTAAATGCGCAGTGTAGCCTCGAGCGCCGCCAGTGCAAGCTTACCCGGACGCAGGGCACGCATAAGCGGATGCGACCCGCAGGCCTGGACCAGATCGCGACGACCCATGATAATGCCCGCCTGTGCGGCACCGAGCAGCTTATCGCCCGAGCACGACACGATATCGAGCCCCGCCGCGACCGAAGCCGGCGTGGGCTCCTCACCGCCGCGCACCAGGATGTCGTCGGGCAACAGCGCGCCCGACCCCTGGTCCTCGTAGAACAGCAGGCCATGCTTGTGGGCCAGAGTAGCAAGCTCCCGAGAGCCTACCTCCTCGTGAAAGCCCTCGATGCGATAGTTGGAAGGATGGACCTTGAGGATCATGGCCGTATCGGGTGTGATGGCTTGCTCATAATCTGCCAGGTGCGTGCGGTTGGTGGCGCCGACCTCGACGAGTTTGGCGCCCGAAGCCGCCATGACATCGGGGATGCGGAAGCTGCCGCCAATCTCGACAAGCTCGCCGCGGCTGACGATGACCTCTTTACCCGCGGCATGGGTGGCAAGCACCAGCAGCACCGCGGCGGCATTGTTGTTGACCACGAGCGCGTCCTCGGCACCGGTGAGTGAGCGGATCAGCTGCGCGGCGTGCTCCTTGCGCGACCCGCGCGAACAGGTGTCGACGCTGTACTCGAGCGTGCTATACCCGCGCGCGACATCGGCCACGGCTTTGGCGGCTGATTCCGCGAGCGGGGCGCGACCCAAGTTGGTATGGATGACCACACCCGTGGCGTTGACGGCGGGACGCAGGCTCGGCAGCGCGGAGCGATGCGCACGCCACTCGATGGCCGAGGCCAGCTCGCGCTTGGAACGCGGGGCGGCGCCGGCACGAATCGCGGCGCGCTCATCATCGAGCTCGGCCGTGACGGCGGCATGCACCACCGCGTCGCAGGTCTCCCCCGCCGCCTTCACAACCGGCCACTCTGCGAGCAGCTCGTTGACGGAAGGAATAGCGCGAAGGCGGGCGCGTACCTCATCGGACATGTTCTGGCTATCGCTCATGTGCGGCCTTTCAAAACCAAAGGTGAATCAATCATTCGAACGTCAAACTATCAGCCAATTCGATCGGCTGAGTCAATCAATCGCTATTATCCTCGCGCGCCGCGATCTTTTCCACGCGAACGGCGTTTTCCTGGGTGAGCGCGGCGCCCGTCAACGGGTCCCAGCGCAACGGTGTATGGTCGAGTGGGCCGACGCCCAAGGCTTGAGCGCCGCCGGCTTCGGCGCCAAACGAACGCCCGCCGGGGGCGGCCGAGGTGAAGATGCACGCCGGATGCAGATACGGCGTCGTCTCCACGCGCACGCGGTCGCGGCCCATATCACTCACGAGTTCGACAATCTCGCCGTCAGCGATGCCCATGTGCGCAGCAGCATCGGCATTCATCTGCACGGCATCCAGGTCCGATCCAGCCTCGGCGGCACCTTGGGCCGCAAGCCTGCGCAAGGTGTGCGACTCAAAGGGACGGTTGCCGCTAATGAGGCGAAACATCCCCGGGCCGGGCTCCACCATGGGAGCGATCCAGTTGGGTACACGACCCAGACCGGCTCGCTCCCACACGTCGCTTGCCAGCGCAATCCTGCCGCCATCCAGGGGAATCGCCGGCTCGCCCGTACGCGACGGCAACGCAACACCCGTGTCGGCCCAGCCGCGCTCCTTGAGCTCGTCCAGATTGATCCCAAAAGGCGCCACCTGGGCAGCCGCCAGATCGTCAGACGTAAACTGGAAGTACTCGCCCACGCCACACGCCTGCGCCAGACCGGCAAAGATCTCCCGACCGGGACATGTGTCGTCATGCTGCACAGTCAGCACGGCGTTGCGGTAGAACACGCGCGAATCGTTGGCGCCCACGACCGTGCCTACACCGCGGTCGGCCTCCAGATACGTCACGTCGGGCAGCACGAAGTCAGAAGCGCGCGCCGTCTCGGACCAACGAATATCAATCGTCACAAGCAAGTCGAGCTGCTGCAAAATACTCAACCAAGCCTGTGCATTGCCATAGCCCGCACCGGGATTACTGGCATAGACGATGAGCCCACGCAAATCGCCGGCAAGAATCGACTGACCGATGGTCGTGCACAGGCCGCGCACCGGATCGACCAGTGGATAACGCTCGGACCCCAGCTTGGGCCTGCGCGGCACCGGCGGCGTCGCAAAGCGTGCGGGATCGAGATCGCCCAACACAAGCGGCGTGGGCGGATTGAGCGCACCGCCCTCATGCCCGATGCAGCCCAGCAGCACATCGACCAAGCAAATAGCGCGCGCGGTCTGGGTGCTATTGGCATACGCGATACCGATGCCGCCATGAAAGCCCGCATCCACCACAGCGGCAGGCGCGGCGGCAGCGAGATCGCGCGCCGTAGCGACAATCTCTGCGGCCGGCACGTCGCACATCGACTCGGCCCACTCGGGCGTCCAAGCACGGGCCGCCTGCGCCAGCTCGTCAAAACCCGTGGTATAGCGGTCCACGAACTCGTGGTCGTACAAGTCCTCGGCAATCAGCACGTGGGCGATGCCCAGCAGCAAGGCCAGGTCACAGCCCGGGCGCACGCGCAGCCAGCGGTCGGCAAGCGCGGCCGAGCCGCTGCGCCGAGGGTCGACCACGATGATCTTCGCCCCGCGCCGGCGCGCATCGTTGAGCGCGTCAACGGCCCCCATCGTCGACGAATCGACAATGGAACGCCCCAGGTACATGATGCAGTCGGTATGCGCAAGGTCGGAGGCGGGGCTATAGCCCAGGCTGTGCTCCCAACCGGTAAGTCTGCTTACCTCGCAGGCGCCATCGGCACCGTACACGTTGGGCGAGCCCAGCGCATGCATAAAGCGATAGGCCCAGTAGCGGTCGAACGAGGGCACACCAAGTGTCATGCCCAGCGCACGGGGCCCGCGCTCGTCAACAATTCCCAAAAGACGCTCGGCAATCTGAGCAAACGCCTCGTCCCAGGTAATCGCATCAAACCCCGAGCCATCCCGGCGGCGTCGCATGGGGTGCAAAATCCGGTCGCGCTCGTCAAACGGCATTGCCAGGCGATGGCGCCCGCGGGCGCACAGGGCACGCGCCGCGCACGGATGTCCCGGCACCGGCAACTCGGCCACCACGCGACCGTCCTCAACGCGTGCCGCAAAGGCGCAATCGGCATAGCATCCCCCGCATGTCGTCACCACGGAGCGACCGTCATGCATAGCTCTCGATGCCATCTCGATTATTCCTTCCAGCTCAGGGGTTCATGCCCCGCCGCACCACAGCCCTGCCACCAGCTGCCGCGACGCAAAGCCCGCTGCATCTACCGCAGCAAGACACGAAGAGCCTCCCAAAAGGCAAACGCCCCTCGGGAGGCCCGTACGTCATTCCAGCTTATTACGCCTCGGACTTCTTGGCGTAGACAAACCAGTAGCCGAGCGCGATCAGAACCGCGCCGCCCACGATGTTGCCCAGCGTGGCGGCGGACAAGTTAAACGCAATGCCCGCGGCGTTGAGCGCATCGGCGCCGGCGACGTCGGCACCATAGCCGCACGCGTGCATCACGGCACCCATGGGCAAAAAGTACATGTTGGCGACGCAGTGCTCAAAACCGCAGGCCACAAAGGCGGCGATGGGCAGCAGAATGCCCACAACCTTATCGACCACGGTCTTACCGGCGGTACCGATCCACACGGCCAGGCACACAAAGATGTTGCACAGGATGCCGCGGAAGAAGATCGTCACCCAGTCGATCGTCACCTTGCCGGCGGCGACGCTCACCATGGAGTTGGCGACCGCCTCGCCGTTGAGCTTATAGATGCCGGCCATGTACACCAAAAAGACGATGAACAGGGCACCGACAAAATTGCCGACCCACACGACGACCCAGGCCTTAAGCATCTGAACCAGGGTGATCTTTTTGCTCTTGAGTGCGCAGACCATAAGCGAATTGCCGGTAAACAGCTCGGCGCCGCACACCAGCACGAGCACCAGGCCCAGGCAAAAGCACAGACCGCCCACGACGCGCTGAGCGCCCCAGCCCAGCGTGCTGTCGCTCAAGAACACGGTAAAGAACAGGCCGCCGAAGGCGATAAACGCGCCGGCGAACATTGCCAACAGAAAGGCCTTAGCGACCGGCAGGTTAGCCTTGGTCACGCCGGCGGCCTCGGTCTTGGCCTCGATCGCGGCGGGCGCCAGGCAATCGGGAGAGGGGTACTCCACCTTGGAATCTGCCATGTCAATCACTTCTTTCCTAATCAGCAGGAACAAGCGCTCCTATTGCTCTTGCCCCAAGCGGACAAAGTGGGAAAAGTCGTTGGCGGCCACGGCGTCGTACACGGCGTCGACGGCCTCAAAGACTTCCGGGGACATGGGGTTGTAGAACTCCGTGTCGCCCGGCTGAATCCCGACGAAGACGATATCATCACACGATTGCTCAATCTCTTCGATCAGAATCGACAAAGGAAGCGAATGCGTGGTGAACATCGACTTGCGGGCCACATCACGTTTGTCGAGCAAGCGAATGGCGCCGACGGGCAGCGCCATGTCGGCGGCATCAACCAAAACCAAACGCGGCGGACGCTCGCGCTTGACCTCGATGATGTCATCCTCGGGCGTCTGACCGCCGTCGATGGTGTACCAACCGGCAAGCGGCGCGTCCTCCATCTTTTTGGAGAGCACGGGGCCGGCGGCATCGTCGGCACGCAGCACGCTTCCCGCCGTGAGCACGATACCCGCAAACGGGGCGCCGTTCACACGACCATCCACAACGCGACCCATTACTGCAACCTTCCCGTCAGATACACACCCGAAACATCGCGCACGCGCTCGACCAGATCGCGAAATTTCATTAAGAACGCGACCTGCTGGGCATGCAGGCCAAAGTCGTCATCGAACACCGAGATGCCGGCCTTGGCCGAACCGCGAAAACCGCGCTCGTCAAGCAGCGCATCACAGGCCTCGAGCAGTGACGGCACCGCCGCCTTGTCGAGCTGACACTCGCCAAAGGAGCGGATGGCCTCGAACTTGGTCTTGGCCTCCCCCTCCGGCAACGCATCGACGAGCGAATAGAACACATCCACCGGCACCGACAGGCGCGGCTCAAAGCAGTCGAGCACGCCGGTGTGGTGGCCCACGGCGAGCGTGTAGTACAGCACGTCGCAGGCCTCCTGGGGAACGTCTTCCTCGGTCTCCACAAACTTACGCGTGAGCTCGTAGAAGACCACCTGGTCGGGCGCATGGCCCAGGCAGGGGTCGGCGACGCCCTCGGCGGCCTCGTCGCTTGCGCGCGAGGCATCGCCAAAAGAGCCGCCGAGCATGCCGGGACCCGCAAAGTAACCAGAGCGGTCCGTGAGCTCCATCTAGCGACCTCCGGCCAGCACCAGATCCTGCAGCGCCGAGTACACCTCGACGCGGCGAGGATCATCCTGCTTGTCGATGAGCAGCGCCATGGCACCGCGGATATCGCCCTTGGGCGCGCCCTCGAGCGTGTCCATAAACTCGTTGGCCAGGTCGCGGCCGTAACGGTAGCCGCTCATGGCGCGAGCCTCGCGCTCGATGGCAACGCGCAGCTTGTACGGCACGCCGGGGTGCAGGATATCGGCCTGCTCGCCGGCGGCCTCCACCGTGGTCTCGGCATGGAGCTTTTGGTCCAGCAGACCGAGCGCCATGGCAAAGCCGTAGACGGTCTGCGCGGGGCTGGGCGGGCAGCCGGGGATATAGACATCGACCGGCAGAATCTTATCCGTGCCACCCCAGACGCAGTAGTTGTCGTAGAAGATGCCGCCGGTGCAGCCGCACGCGCCGTAGGACACCACAATCTTGGGATCGGGTGCGGCCTCAAAGGCGCGCAGGGCCGGCATGCGCATGGCACGCGTCACGGCGCCGGTGTACAGCAGCACATCGGCGTGACGGGGCGAGGGCACGACCTTGATGCCAAAGCGCTCGACGTCAAAGACGGGCGTGATGGAACCGAAGATCTCGATCTCGCAGCCGTTGCAGCCGCCGCAGTCAACACGGTAGACGTACACCGAGCGCTTGATCTTCTTAAGAAGGGTCGCCTTGGCCTTCTCGATGCTCTCGTCGAGCTCGATCTTGGTCGGGCGGTACTGAAGCCGCTCGGGCAAAAGCGTGGGTTCGGCCATGGTTACTCCTCCTTCGTATCAAAATCCATGATGATGCCCTCGACCGGCGCCGGACCGGCGGGAATCTCGGGCGCATCGGGGTTGAGCTCGCGGTCGATATACTCCGGGTTCACGCCGTGGCCGCCCAGATACTCCATGCCGGGGCCCTGGGGCTCACCGGACGCAAGCGTCTCGTTGGCAGCCATGCCGTGCGCGTTGCCGGTCTTTACGGCCGAGGCGGCGCGCAGGGCGTCGAGCTCGCGCTTGCACTCCTGGCACATACCGACGGTACGGGCGGCCTGCTCGGCCTCCATGCCGCCGGCCTTTTGCAGCAGGCGCTTGGCGTAGTCGATCTCCTTGTGCGGGGCAAACGGCTTGCCGCAGCGCGAGCAGTGCTCGAGCGTATAGACGCTCTTGCTAGTGAGGTCGTCCTTGCTCATGACGGCCAGCTCAAACTCCTCGGTGAGCTTGATGGCCTCCATGGGGCAGGCTTCCTCGCAGCGGCCGCAGAAGATGCAGCGACCGTAGTCGATCGACCAGGTGATGGTATCGGCCGCAAGGTCGGTATCCATGCGAATGGCATCGGCCGGGCACGCCACGCCGCAGGCACCGCAGGCGATGCAGAGCTCGGCGTTGTGCTCGGGCTTGCCGCGCATGTCCTTGTTGGTGGGGAACGGCGCAAACGGGTACTTGACCGTCGCGTCGCCGGCCTTGGCGTTAACCTTCCAAAGCTTCAGCATATTAGAGCGCCTCCTCATCGAGCGGAGCGGCCATGGTGCCCTCGCCCGCAAGCGGCGACTTGTCGCGCCAGACGTTCTCGAACTGCTCCTTGTCGAGCACGTGGTCACGCTTGGCGGCGACATCGGTCACCGTCACACGGTCGGTGCAGGAGTAGCACGGGTCGAGCGAGCCGACGATCAGCGCTGCATCGCCCACGGTGTTGCCGCGGAACATGTAGCGCAGGACCGGCCAGTTGCTGTACGTGGCGGCCTTGGCGCGCCAGCGGTAGCACTTCTGGTTATTACCGAGCATGGCCCAGTGCACGTCCTCGCCGCGCGGCGCCTCGGTGGCGCCGATGGCGTACTTGTGCGGGGTGTACTCCCAATCCGTGGTGAGGATGGGGCCCGACGGGCAGTTCTCAAGCATGGTCTCGATCATATCGATCGAATCGTAGACCTCCTGGATGCGAACGGCGGTACGGCCGAAGGCATCGCAGGTGTCGGCCGTGGCGGCGTGCATCTTTTGAACGTCCGGATCGGCGTAGCCGTCGAAGGGATGGTCAAAGCGCACGTCGCGGGCATAGCCCGAGCCACGCATGAGCGGGCCGACCGGCGAGAAGTCGCGTGCAATCTTGCGGTCCAAGATGCCGATACCGCTCGTACGCTCAATAAAGTTGGGCGTGGAGAGCAAGACGTCGACGAGCTCCTGAACCTCGGAGCGCAGCTGGTGGATGGTCGTGAGCGTGGAGAGCTTCTGCTCGGCCAAAATGTCGCGACGCACGCCGCCGATCACGTTGAGGCCGTAGGTCTTGCGGTGACCGGAGAGCTTCTCGGCCAGGTCCATGGACTTCTCGCGGACGCGGAAGAACTGCTGGAAGCCGGAGTCGAAGCCCGTGTAGTGCGACGCCAGGCCAATGTTGAGCAGATGCGAGTGCAGACGCTCGACCTCAAGCATGATGGCACGGATGTACTGGGCGCGCGGCGGGACATGGATGCCCTGGGCGCGCTCGACGGCCTCGGCATAGGCCACCGAGTGGGCGCAGCCGCAGATGCCGCAGATGCGGTCGGCGAGGAAAGTCACGGCGTCATAGTTCAGGCGCGTCTCGGCGACCTTCTCCATGCCGCGGTGCACGTAGAACAGACGGTAGTCGGCGTCGACGATCGTCTCGCCCTCAACGAACAGGCGGAAGTGGCCGGGCTCGTCGGAGGTAATGTGCAACGGGCCCATGGGGACAAGAGTCGTCTCCTTGCCCTTGGTATCGGCCAAGAACTCGTAGTTTTCCATGTCGCTCGCGGGAGCGGGACGGAAGCGGTAGTCCATCGAATCCTTGCGCAGCGGGTACAGGCCGCTGGGCCAATCGTCGGGCAGCACCAGGCGACGACGGTCGGGCAGACCCTCGGGGATCAGGCCGAACATGTCGCGAAGCTCGCGCTCGCCCCACACGCAGGCGGGGACGAACGGCGTCACGGACGGGAACGTCATCTTGGCGGGATCGACCTCGGTGCGCACGGTCACCCAGCCGGGGTCCTCCCCCTCCATGGAGATGACGTAATACACGGCGTAACGGCCGCACAGACTGCGCTCGTCGTTGCCGATGATCACGGGAATCCAGCCGTAGCGCTCGTAATACAGGTAGTGGACGGCCTCGGGCAGCTTGTCCTGCTTGACGGTGATCGTCAGCTGGTCCTCGCACTGCCACTCAACCTTCTCGATAGCGCCCGGCACTGCGGCGCGCAGGGCCTCGACGTGGCTTTCGCAACGACGAGCGTAGTCCTTCTTTTCAGGTTCTGCCATGGTGCTAATTCACCTCGCTTGTCTTGGTCTGGGAACTGAACACCATGCGGTAGAGAGGAGCCTCGTGGAGCTCTTCGACGCTCTGGTTCAAAACGACGGACGTTGCATCCTCGACGCCGCTCGTGATGGCGACCGGGGTGGCGATACCGAACCACATGACCACGATCGCGAGGGCGATCTCGGGGATGATCATGAGGGCGGGCACCTCGTGGCGCTTCATGCCCTCGGGCGCCTTGCCGAAGATGGACTTGAGCGCGATGCCGGTAAGGGCAAAGTACACGCCGGTGAGGCCAATGGCCACGAGCACGACCACCCAGATGGGACCGGACTGGACGCCGGCCACGAAGGTGAGGAACTCGGAGATGAACAGGGCGAACGGCGGGAAGGCGGCGAGCGCGAGCAGGGCGATGATGGTGAGCGCTGCCGTGACGGGAGCGATCTCGACGACGCCCTTGATCTTGTTCAGGTCGCGGGTGTGGTAGATGTGCTGGATGTTACCGGCCATGCAGAAGGCGAGCGCCTTCGTGAAACCGTGGAAGATGCAGTGCAGCAGGCAGGCGGCGATACCGAGCGGACCACCGATACCCAGGCACAGCGCGACCACGCCGACGTTGTCGACGGAGGAGTACGCGAAGCGGCGCTTGATATCGTCCTGCTTAAAGATGCACAGGGCGGCCACCAGGATGGACAGCGTGCCCAGGATGAGCAGGAGCGTACGCGGATAGGTGTCGCCCACCGTGATGATGGACAGGGAGTAGAAGCGGATGATCACCAGCATGGCGCACTTGAGCAGCACGCCCGAGAGCAGCGCGGAGACCGGGCTCGGAGCCTGGGAGTGCGCGTCGGGCAGCCAAGTGTGCATGGGGAACAGGCCCGCCTTGGTGCCGAAGCCGATGACGATGAACGCGAACGCGAGGCGCACGAGCATCGGGTCGAACTGGTCGGCGTAGGGCATGATGGAGGTGAGGAAGGCTGCCTCATGCGCGTTGGGCATGATATCGGCGGCGTTCGCGTAGATGAGCAGCGTGCCGAACAGGCCGAAGGCCACGCCGGCGGTGCAGACCATCGCGTACTTCCAAGACGCCTCGAGCGCCTGCTTGTTCTTGTAGATGCCCACGAGGAACACGGTCGACAACGTGGTGGCCTCGACCGCCGCCCAGGTGAGGATGATGTTGTTGGACAGGCAGGCGAGCAGCATCGTGAAAACGAACAGGCTAAACAGCGCGTAGTACTGCTTGGTGCGCTCGGCCGGCATGGTCTTCTCCTCGATATCGATCTTGATATAGGAGATGGAGTACACGCCGGTGATGAACCCGATGATGCCTACCAGAAGGACGAAGATCGACGAGAGCGAATCGAGATGGAGCCACAGGCCCAAAGCGTCGATATTCTGCCCGCTCGAGAGCATGGTTCCCGCGGTGACGACCGAAAGGACGAGGGTCGCCGCGACGGAGATGGTGTTGAGCCCCGCAAAGACGCTGTAGGACGTCGTCTTGGGGAGCGCAGCCATAATCAGGGAGAACACGAGGGGACAAGCGAGCAGGGCGACCGTCAGCATTGAAACATCCATGGCCTACCCCTTCAATTCGGTCAGGTCGTGGGAGTCGAGCGACTTGGTGTCGTTCCAGATCCTCACGACGACGGCGGACATGATGATGACGGCGAAAATGGCGTCGGTGGCGATGCCGATCTCGATGATCTCGGGGGCCGTAGGCGCGAGCAGGGCGAGCGTCACGTGGCTACCGTTCTCCATAAGGCAGTACCCGAAGATTTGCTTGAGGATGTTGCGCTGGGAGATGATGCACGTGAGGCCGACGAAGAAGTGCGCGAAGCTGATGGCGAGGGCCGGAGTAGCCACCTCAGCGGTGGGCAGGCTCAGGCGCGTGACCACCGCGAAGCAGATGGCCACCTCCAGACCGGTGAGGATGATGGTCCAGGCCGACTTGATGGAGGAGGTCAGCGTGCTATCGGCAGGCGAACCCATCTTTTTGTAGGCACGGTTGAGAATGAACGGAACGAGGATCACCTTGGTGACGAAGGCCGACGCGGCCCACATGAGAAGCTCGGTGGCACCGGTGGTGAGGCCCAGGGTGAGCAGCACGCCCACCAGGACAACCGACTGGATCGCGTACCACTTAATGGCGGACGGGATGGTCTTCGAGACGACCACCATGGTGGAGGTCACGATCAGAAGACCGCCCAGGATATTGACTAACGAATAACCCATGTCCTACCTCCTAACCCATCCAACTAGAGGACAGAGGACCGGCGACGACGACCATGATCATGAGGACGACGAACACGAACGCCATGGCGCGCGGAAGGGGCTGGCCGGCGGCCACGGTCTCGCTCGGCTCACCGGGCAGGACCTTACCCATCCAACGCAGGAACCATGCGAAGGTGGCGACGGTCTCGACGACCATGACGCACACGAGGACGAAGATGACCGTGTTGGAAACACCAACCGCGAAGCCACCGGAAATAATCTGGAACTTGGAGAAGAACGTGCTCATGGGGGGCACGCCGGCGATAGCGGTCGCGGCGACCGCGAAGCCCACGCCCGTGACCGGGTACTTCTTCATGAGGCCCTGGATCTTGGGCAACATACGGGTTCCCAGCGTGAAGCTGAGGGAGCCGGCGATGAGGAAGAACAGGGTCTTGGTGAACGCGTGGTTGAAGATGTGCTCGACGGCGCCGTTGAACGCCATCTGGCTTCCGAACACGGAGAGGCCCAGGCCGAAGAACACGTAGGCGAGCTGCGCGATCGTCGAGAAGGCGAGCAGGCGCTTCATATCCTTCTGGGGCAGGTACATGAGGAAGCCGAAGAGCATGGTCACGACGGCGTCGATGATGGCGACCCAACCGACGATCTCGGGGATATCGCCGGCACTCGCAAGAGCGCGGGCGAACACGCACACGCCGACCTTCACCATGGACGCGCCATGGAGGTAGGCGGAAACGGGCGTGGGGGCCTCCATTGCGGAGGGCAGCCACATGTAGAGCGGGAACTGGGCGGACTTGGCCCAAGCGGCGAACAGGATGAGCAGCAGCACGACGGTCTTCATACCGGAATCGAGCTGGGAGATCGCGCTCAGCGCGAACGTGCCGGTTCCGGCGAACAGGAAGGCCGCGCCGATGTAGAGTCCCAGAGCGCCGATATGGGTGATGATGAGCGCCTTCATACCGGCCTTCTTGGCCGTGGGCGTCATGTAGTAGCTGATGAGGCCCCAGGAGCACACGCCGGTGATCTCGAAGAAAACGAGCTGGCCGACGATGGTGGAGCTGTAGGCGAGACCGGCCATGCCGCCGATGAACGTGGAGAAGTACACGTAGAAGCGGCGACGGGGCGCGTCGGGATGCTCCTTGTTCTTATCGCTCATGTACGGGAACGAATAGATGACGACGAGCAGGCCGATAGCGACGAACGCGGGTGCGAGCAGCGTGCTCATCCGGTCGAATATGAAGCCCATGACCAAGGTCTGGCCCATACTCGCCCAGGTTACATCGACCGCGTTCATGCCGTTTCCGGCAAACGTCGCGGCCAAGCCAACGGAAGCGACCGTGGCGATGCCGCCGGCAAAGGCGCAGATCCATTTAGCGTAGGGACGCGGCAGCATGACGATGAGCAGGGAGCCCAGCATGGGGACGGCGATCGCCACCATGGCAAAGAGGGACAAGCTCGATTCGATTGACATAGTTTCTCCCTTCTCCCTACACGCCTACGACGACGAAGACGAACGCGAGGACCGCGATGCCGACGACGGCCCAGGTCTGGTTACCGAGCACCTTGAAGCGCGAACGGGAAACGGAGTTCTCGAGCACGCCGCAGACAACGAAATCGACCAGGCACTTGACAAGGAAGACGATGGCGCCCACGAGAGCGGTGACGCCGATGGTCGCGGGCTCTCCCCAGGGGATGAAGATGGAGGTGAACCAAGCGACGACCACGACCTGCTTCATGCCCATGGCGAGCTTCATCATGGCCAGGGACGGGCCGGAGAGCTCGGCGAGCGGGCCCTCCTGGAGCTCCTGCTCGGCTTCGGCCTGATCGAACGGCAGCTTGCCGAGCTCCATATAGCAGGCGGCCGCGAAGGCGACGCCGGCGAGGATGACGGCGACGACGCTCGAGACGTTGCCCGTAACGATGTGCTGACCCATGGTCGCAATGTCCGTGGAGCCGCACACGATGGCGACGGTAAACAGCGCGATGAGCATGGACGGCTCGATGAGCACGCTCATGAGGAGCTCGCGGATACCGCCGAAGCCCGCGTAGGCGTTGGAGGAATCCACGCCGGACAGCGCGAAGAAGAAGCGGGACAGCGCGAGCGCGTACATGATGGTGATGGCGTCACCAAAGACGGGCATGGGGCTCTCGAGCGTGAACATGGGCAGGCCCATGGCGAGCATGAACGACACCGCGAGGAACAGCGGCGGCATGATGCGCAGCACGAAGCTCGAGTCGGAACTCACGGACTCGGGACGCGCCATGAGCTTCGCGAGGTCCCGGTAATCCTGAAGGATGGACGGACCGCGGCGATTGTGCATCTTCGCGCGAATCACACGGGCGAGGCCGGAGAAGAAGGGCGCGACCAGCATGACCACGAGGCCCTGCGCTATCGCAAGAACGATGTTCATAATATCCTCTCCCCTCTCTAGACCATGACCACGGCGAGCACGAGGAAGACCACGAGCGCCGCGACGATGTAGCAGATGTATACGGAGTAGTTGCCGCCCTCGATCTTGGAGGCGAGGCCGGCCAGCTTATCGGCACCCTCGCTCGGTGCATCGACCAGGAAGCGGTCGGGCAGGGGCTCAACGCCCTGGGCGACACCGGTGAGCTTCTGGAACACGTGCGCGATGGACCAGCAGATCTTGGTGCATACCTCGCGCAGGGTGTAGAGCGGGCCCATGAAGAGCTCTACGTCTGACGCGAAGCTCGTGGCGACGACGGGCATGTGCTCGTTGGGCTCGTAGCCGCATGCCCAAGGGTCGGTCTTCTTAGCGGGGGCCTTGGTGCCGAGGCAGGACCTCAACACGAACGCGAGGCCGGTGAGGACCACGAGCGCGATGGCGATCGCGGGGGTGGAGGTGGCGGCACCGGAAATCTCGTTCACCAGAGACACGCCCGAGGTGGGTGTGATGGCAGAGCCGGCAAGCACGCTCTGGGCGACGTCGCCCAGAACCGGGGCGATGACGGGAGAGCCGATTCCCAGCACCACGCAGATGGCCGCGAGGAGCATCTGCGAGAACAACATCGGAGCCGGGGACTCCTTGGCGTTCGCGGCCTCCTGGGAACGAGGGCTGCTCGCGAACGAGACGCCGTAGGCCTTCACGAAGCACGTGACGGCCAGGGCACCGGTGATGGCGAGGGCGGCCGCGGAGGCGACGGCGAACACCATGACGACCGGGTCGGAGAGCGTCGAGATGTTGAACAGGGACTGGTAGGTGAACCACTCGGAAACGAAGCCGTTGAGCGGCGGGATAGCCGAGATGGCAAGGGCACCGATGAGGAAGCAGACGGCCGTGACCGGCATACGGCGGAACAGGCCGCCCATCTTCTCCATGTTGCGCGTACCCGTGGCATAGAGCAGGGAGCCCGCGCCGAGGAACAGCTCGCCCTTGAACATGGCGTGGTTGAGCGTGTGGTAGAGGGCGGCCATGAGCGCGATCGTCGCGATGACGTCGTTGCCCAGGGCGTGCGCCGTCATGGACGCGCCGACACCGAGCAAGATGATGCCGATATTCTCGACGGAGTGGTAGGCCAGCAGGCGCTTAATGTCGTGCTCGTGGAGGGCGTAGACGACGCCCAGGACCGACGAGATGGATCCAAAGACCAGGACCATGAGGCCCCACCAGAGCTGGACGCCCGAACCCGCGAGCAGGTCGAGACCGACCTTGAGGATTCCCAGGATGCCGATCTTGATCATGCCGCCGGACATGAGGGCGGACACGTTGGACGGCGCCTCGGGGTGCGCCTGGGGCAGCCAGGAGTGCAGCGGGATGATACCGGCCTTTGCGCCGAATCCGAAGAACGCGAGGACGAAGCACGCGGAGGAGACGGCGGGTCCAAAGTCATGCGTACGGAAATCACTGAAGCTGAAGGAACCGCCCACGCCGTTGGTCATGAGCAGGAAGCTCGCCATGATAAGGACAAAGCCCACGTGCGCGATGACGAAGTAGAGCCAACCGCCCCTAATGGAGTTCTTGTTCTCCTCGATAACGACAAGGAAGTAGCTCGTAAGGGACATGAGCTCAAAGGCGACCAGGAACCAGAACACGTTGTCGGCGGTGATGACGAGCATCATCGAGGCGACGAAGGTGTTCATGAAGAAACCGGCGCGCCCGACCTTGCCCGGGTACTCATCGAAGTAGGACAGACCGTAGATGAAGCCCGCAAAGGCGAGGATTGAGATGAGGACCACGATCAGGCCCGCAAGGCCGTTGAGCAAGAGCTCGAGACGGGCGAACGGGAAAAAGAAGACCGTGTTGAGGGACGAAACGTCGCCAAGCACGGCCTCGAGGCCCGCGATGAACGACAGCACGGCCGCGATGGCGCCGATCAGGCAGCCGGCGGTCTTGGCGGCGTTGTCGGCCTTAATCAGCAGAACCGAGGCGAGCGCACCGATGCACGAGACGGCAAGCGATGCGATAAACAGCGTCATGCTATCCATTGTTTACGCTCCCTTCTGCTTTCTCGGACAGGCCCTGGGCCACAGCGGTAACATCGACGGCCGGACCGTTTTCGATCGAGCGCAGGCGCTTGGCCTCGTCGAGCTCGCGATCGGCCGCGCCGCCCATGACGGTCAGCGCCTTGGTGGGGCACGCCGCCACACAATGCGGGCCGTCCGGATCGAAGGCGCACAGGTCGCACTTGACAGCGCAGGTGTACTGGCCGGGAGCCCACGTAAGCAGGCTGCTCAGGGACTTAGGATACGAAGGCGTCGGGTCGCACATGCCTGCGACACCGGCGATAGACGTGCCATCGGGATGGATGGCTCCGAAGGGGCATGCGATGGCGCACAGCCTGCACCCGATGCACTCCTGCTCCTTGACGTGGATGCGATCGCCATCGTGCTCGATGGCATTCACCGGGCAGACCTCGGCGCAGGGGGCACCCTCGCAATGGTGGCAGGCAAGGGCGGCCGAAATACCGCCGGTCTTCACGAGCGCCAGGCGCGGCGTATCCTGAAGACCCTGCATCCGGTGAGCGTCGGCACAGGCGGACTGGCATGTTCCGCAGCCGATGCACCTCTCCGGGTTGATGTCGATGAAGCGGTTCATCCCCACTTCCTTTCAAAATAACGGGCCGGGCTCCCGAACGTACGGGACGCCCGGCCCAAAAAGCCAACGAGAACGGGACTACACGATTTGGTTCACGTGCGTCTCGTCATCGAACTTGGCGGCGCCGGGCTCAACGTCCTGGGGAGCGGCGGCGTCCACCAGAGCCTGCTTGAGCTCGGTGTACTGACGCTCCACCTCGCCCTCAGCCCAGACCTGGTCGGCGATAGCGTCGACCTGGCAGGCGGAGAACTTGTCCTCGGGCGTATGCGAGACCGGGTCGACCTTGTGAATGGTCAGCTCGTTGCACTTGCCGATCCACCACTGGTAGGTCATGTAGACCGTGCCCTTGTTGATGCGATCGCTCACGTCGGCGCGGCTGTATACCTGGCCGCGGCGGCTGTGGATCGAGACGATGTCGCCATTCTTGATGCCGCGTGCCTCGGCGTCCGCGGGATTCATGCGGACAAAGCCGGGCTCGTCGGCAAGCAGCGCCAGCGTCTTGCAGTTGCCGGTCATCGAGCGGCAGCTGTAGTGGCCGACCTCGCGGACGGTGCACAGGATGAGCGGGTACTCATCGTCGGGAAGCTCGGAGGGCGCCTCCCAGTCGTGCGCCATCAGGTTGGCGCGGCCGTCCTTGGTGGTGAACTTGCCACCAGCGAACATGTCGGGCGTACCGTGGTCGTTCACATCGGTGCTCTTGACGGGCCACTGGGCGTAGCCGCCCTCGGGAGCCATCTTCTCGTAGGTCGCGCCCACAAAGTTGGGGCACAGGCTAATGCACTCGTTCCAGATCTGCTCGGTGTTGTCGTAGTGCATGGGATAGCCCATACGCGTGGACAGGTCCGCGAAGATCTCCCAGTCATGGCGGCACTCGCCCTTGGGCGGAACAGCCGCGTCAAAGTGCTGGAAGCTACGGTCGGATGCGGTAAAGACACCCTCGTGCTCGCCCCAAGAGGTAGCGGGCAGGATGACGTCGGCGAGCATGGTCGTCTGCGTCATAAAGATGTCCTGGCAAATGAACAGATCCAGCTCGGAGAGCGTCTTGCGCATACCGGCCGAATCGGGCTCGGTCTGCACCGGGTCCTCGCCGTAGTTGTAGAAGCAGTGCACCTTGCCCTCGTCGACCAGGTGGCCCAGGTCGGTGAGCTTGTAGCCCTCCTCGAGCGGGAGCTTTTCCTCGGGCACGCCCCAAGCCTTGGCAAACTTGGCACGCACTGCCGGGTCGGTGACCTTCTGGTAGCCAGGGTACAGGTTGGGCAGCATACCCATATCGCAGGAGCCCTGGACGTTATTCTGGCCACGCACGGGCGCGAGGCCGGAATTGGGTTTGCCGATCTGGCCGGCAACGCAGGCGATGGAGGCGATGGTGTGCACCGTCTTCAGGTTCTGCTTCTGCTGGCATACGCCCATGCCCCAGCCAATGATGGCAGAGGGCTTCGCCGTGGCGTACATCTCGGCAGCTTGGTGGATCAACGCGGGCTCGACACCCGTGATGTCCTGTACGGATTCGGGAGTGTAGTTCTTGATGGTCTCCCACCACTCGTCAAAGCCGTTCGTGTGCTCGGCGACGAATTCCTTGTCGTAGAGGCCATCGTTGACCAAGCAGTTGGCAAAGGCGTTGAGGAACGCAACGTTGCAACCGTTCTTGATCGGAAGGTAGAGATCGGCGATACGCGCGGTTTCGATATGGCGCGGGTCGGCGACGATGATCTTGCAACCCTTTTCTTTGGCTCGCACGATACGCCTTGCGACGATGGGGTGCGAATCGGCAGGGTTATAGCCGAAGAGGAAAATGCAGCCCGCATCCTCCATACCGGGGATGGAGCATGACATGCAACCTGAACCAACCGTGTCCATCAGACCGAGGACAGTAGGGCCGTGTCAAGTACGGGCGCAGTTGTCCACGCTGTGGGTGCCGATGCACGCACGCGTAAACTTCTGCATGACGTAGTTCGCCTCATTGCCGCCGCCTCGCGAAGAGCCGGTGGTCATGACAGCGTTAGGACCATATTCGTCAATTATGGCCTGCATCTTAGATGCGGTGAAATCCAGTGCCTCGTCCCAGCTTACGCGCTCAAGATCCGCGCCCTTAGTGCGGCGGATCATCGGGTGCAGTACGCGAGGAGTCAAGATCTTGGTGTCGTTGATGAAGTCGTAGCCGCTCATGCCCTTAAGGCACAGCTCGCTCTGGTTGGTGATGCCGTTGAGCGGTTCGGTGCCCACGACCTGGCCGTTTTGGACCAGGAGGTTGAACTGGCAACCGGCGCCGCAGTACGGGCAGATCACTTTATGCTTCTCCATGACACCCTCCTTCCTTTCTCTGCTACCGAATACTCGGTACTTATTTGACAATCATTGGGCCTGTCGCCCGACGCTTACGCCTCGTTTTCGATGGTGGCGCGGGCACGCTCGGCAGTCAGTTCTGCCAGACGCTCCTCGTCCACCAGGGTGAGGCCCTTGGTCGGACACGCCTCGGCACACGCCGGACCGCCGGGACGGTCCACGCACAGGTCGCACTTGAGCACGAAGCTCTTAGTCTGCGAACCCACGCGAACGTCACCCATCAAGACGGGGACCTGCGTGGTCGCCACGCTCACGGCGCCAAAGGGGCATGCCATGACGCAGCTCTTGCAGCCGATGCAGTTGTCCTCGTTAACGCCGATACGATGGTTCTTTGGATCAAAGAACAAGGCGCCCGTAGGACAGGCCTTCGCGCACGGAGCGTCCTCGCAGTGGTGACATGCCACCGGCGCGGAGATCTCGTAGGTGCGCGTTACGCGCAAGCGAGGTGCGGCGATGTTGCCGGGAATATCGTGTGCCTCGATGCACGCCGCCATACAGGTTTGGCACCCAATGCAGCGTGAAGAATCAGCCACGACTCGTTTATTGCCCATGTTGTTCACTCCCTCCTGAATCCCATGCCGGAGAGACCCTGCCGACGTTGCCCCGGACCGCCCGTGGTCCGGCATCGGCGTATCGAGTGCATGCGGCGAAACAGGCACTTCGATAGAATTCCTCCAACGATATACAGGTTAAATATACGCAGTTGCAGGGGGCAAACTTGAGCATAGGCCCTGCAATACGGGTGTATTGCAGGGGTTTGGGCTGGTTAGGATTATTCTTGGGTAGCTATAAAGATAAGTGTATTACACGCGTACGCCCAAGAAAAATTTCACGCTCGCTTCTGAAGGATGTAGTACGTTTGTAATATTGTTCACACTGAATTACTCTAGTGCAATAAAGTAATGGTTATAAGATTGGTTATTATTAGCCGATGTTGTATTTGACTATTCAAATTGCACGCTCATTAAGGGAGGCCAGTGATGTCATCGACTCAAAAACGAGCCATCCTGCAGGTGCGCATTCGCGAGGAAGACAAGCAGCATGCCGAGCGTCTCTACGACGCCATGGGCACATCGCTCGCCGAGGCCGTGCGCCTTTTTGTCGCGCAGAGCATTTTGATGCGCAAGCTTCCCTTTCAGCCGGTCGCCGTGCGCTCAAAGGACGGCACCGCCGCCTATGGATCGCTCAAAGCATATGGTGACCCCAATCGCCGCGCCGAGGAGCGCAATGCCTGGATTGAATACCTAGCCACAGAAAGTGATGAGTCGGTTTTGGGTCCCGAGGAAGTAGATATCCATGAGTAGCACCATCATCGACGAGACCGTCATCCTGCGCTACCTGCTTAACGACGACGAGGTCCTGTCACCGCGCGCCGCCAAGGTCATCGCCACGCGC
Source organism: Collinsella sp. (assembly GCA_048291725.1). Taxonomy (GTDB): domain Bacteria; phylum Actinomycetota; class Coriobacteriia; order Coriobacteriales; family Coriobacteriaceae; genus Collinsella. The sequence continues at coordinate 56,214 of DBEZXW010000076.1, forward strand.
ACCGCTCGCGTCTACCCCGAGATCATCACACGCGTCGTGGTCACGCTGCGCGACGTCTATAAGGTTCCCCGCGTTGAGATTGCTACGGCCATGAGAAGGCTGCTCGATGACGTCATGGTCGACGAGCCCACCGTTGTCGCCCTTGCCGTCAAACTCTTTGGCAAGACCCATATGGACTTTACCGACTGCCTCCTCGCAGCCCGAACCGCCATCTACAACGATGATGTCGTGAGCTTTGGCAAGCCCATCATCCAAGGCATGATCGATTACCGCCGCAAGCGCCAAACCGCTGCCGAAGTCCGCGACCGCGCCGCCGAAGCCCGCAGCCGAAGCACCGACTCCACCATCGACAAACTCCGCCACCGCCCTCGCAGCTAACCCCATCCCCTCCTAAGTTGCGGTGAAATAGTTCCTGGATTTAGGCTTATTCGATCTTTCCAGGAACTATTTCACCGCAACTTTCTGTAAGGGTGGTTTTTAGTGCCGCCGAGGGGCACTAATCAACCGTTTGCCGATATGTTTGGCTCTGACTCATGACTCTGACCTGCCCCGTCAAGCTTTTGGTCAGTTCATGGCAAGGTCTGGCCGACCAAATATGGGATAGCGTAGTGTCATTCACTCCCCCTCGAGACCATGGGGTCGAAAATGAGTCATGATAAACGCTGTTCCAAACCGCAAGCAGAGCTATTCTTCCGGTTATTCGAGGCCCATCATGGCGGGCATCTGTTTGTAGCTACCAAAAAATGGGATGAACGCTGTGCCTACGCGCTCATGCAAAAAGAGATGATTATTCGACTCTACAACCATGTCTACGCTGACCCCGCGTATTGGAATGACCTCGGCGTCGAAGATCGCATCTTTCAATTGGCATCCGCTATTGCGGTCGTTGAACCGGATGCCGTGTTTTGTGGAGCAACGGCGGCACTGCTCTATGGCGTCGGTTCTGCATATTCGCTTCTCGACAAGGTGCAAGTGCTGCTGCCGCGTTCCACCAGACGCGATATGTACGAATTCGTTGAATACCGACGCTGGCGGCCGGGCGACGTATGGCAGCTCGGCCCGTTTACGTTAACGGATCCATATCGCACGGTGGTCGACATCGCCCGAACGAGCGCTTTTCGATATGCACTAGGCTATGTCGACGGGTTGGCTCGTGAGTACGGTGTCGAGCGTGAAGAATTGCGTGCATATGCACAAGCGAACTGCCGCGGACTGCACGGCATCGCGCGCGCATTTGACGTTTTTGAACACATGGATGGCAGATCGGATAACGGTGGAGAATCCGAGGCACGGGCGGCAATGATTCTGGCGGGAGTTGCCGCTCCCGAACTTCAGGTTGAAATCACTCGACCGGGAAACGCCGGCTATTATTTGGCAGATTACGGCTGGCAGATGCCAGACGGCTCTTGGAAGCTGGCTGAGCTGCATGGACTAGGCAAGTTTGAGGACGATGCCCAAAATGATCCGGAACATACTGCGGCAAAAACCTATCGAGCTGCCCTCATGCGCGACGCGAACCTGCGTGCCATGGGCCACAACGTCATTCATTTCAAGCTCTCAGACACCTACGATGTCAAAGCGTTCGGCTCCATGATGCGCGGCTACGGCATACCAACCACAAAGCCCTACGCAGACTCCTGACCGGCTGCCCTCATCTTCTCGACAACAGAACCCATCATCGACCCAGCCCGCTCGGTCTCAATAAGTTGCGGTGAAATAGTTCCTGGATAACAGCTTTTGCGGCTAATCCAGGAACTATTTCACCGCAACTTAGGAGGGGATGTGGGGTCCCGGCATGTATATGAAAATGGCTCTGGTCCCAAAAGGAATCAGAGCCATTCATCTATCTTATGGAGCGGGCGACGGGAATCGAACCCGCGTCATCAGCTTGGAAGGCTGGGGTTCTACCATTGAACTACGCCCGCAAGATATGGTCGGGACGACAGGATTTGAACCTGCGACATCCTGCTCCCAAAGCAGGCGCGCTACCAAACTGCGCCACGTCCCGAAGGTGTTGAGCAGCTAAGGTCTAAACCTTGCGTGTCCCAAAGCGAAGGAAATTATAGGGGAGACTTCCCGCCTGTGCAAGCGCAGAAACCCTAGCTCCTCGAATGTGCGACAAACTTGCTGTGGAGCAGACCGATCACAAACGCCGCCACGGCAACCGGCGCCCACGCGGCACCGATATCCGCCAGCGGAAGAACATCAAACGGTAGCCACGCGCCCGAAAAGAACGCATCGCGGACCGAGGTGATCACGCTCTGCACGGCAACCACACCGCCGACCCAGACCCACACCTGCGGATGAGCGTCGCAAAAGCCGTGTACCAAACCCATGAGAACCAGCACGATGGCGACGGGATACAAGGCGTTAAGCATGGGCACCGAGAACATAAGGATCACGTCGAGGCCCACGTTGGAGAGCACGCACGAAAACGCCGCGAACACAAAGGCGAGGATCGCGAAGGGGCGGCGCATGGCCTCCTCGGAGGCCTCCGCTCCCCCTTCAACCACGTACGTCTCACAGAAATAGCGCGCGCAGCAACTAATGAGGCCAATGCACACGTTCATGCAGGCGAGGAAGAAGATGGCGAAGACCACGACCGTGCCGGCAAGGCCAAAGTGCATGGAGGCCGAGCGAGCAAGGATTGCAGCGCCGTTGGTGGCGTCGGGCATCACGGTGCCGAGCTGCATACCGGCAAGTGCCAAGCCGCAATAGATAATGGCCATGAGCACGCCGGCAATCACACCGGAGCGCGAGATCTCGAAGGCCACGCGCTTGTCATCGGTAACACCCAACTCGTGGATGGTCTCGGCGATGATGATGCCGAAGGCGAGCGACGCAAGCAGGTCCATGGTCTGGTAGCCGGTCAAGAAGCCTTGGACCGCAGCGCCGGCATCATAGGGAGCTTGCGGGGCAGCAGCCGGTCCCAGCGGCGAAATCACGGCGGCGCCGACAACGAGTACGATAAGCGCAATGAGCGCGGGGCCCGTAATGCGACCGAGCACGCGCGTGATGACGCCGGGGCGCAGCGTAAGTGCAAATGCGACCACGAAGAAGGCGACGGCGAAGACCAAGCGCGCGGTGCCAAGCGAGATGCCCTCGGGTAGCAACGGTACCAGCATCTCAAACGCCGTGGAGCTCGTACGCGGAATGGCCAGGCACGGACCGATGGCCAGATAGACCGCCGCAACGAAGAATTCGCCAAACTTGGGATGCACGCGGCCGGCCAATTCGCGGGCCGTGCCGGCGAGCGCAACGGCGATAAATCCCATGACGGGCAAACCGATAGCGGCAATCAAATAGCCAACCATGGCAACCGGTGTGGCCGTGCCGGCCTGGAGCGCCAGCAACGGCGGAATGATGAGGTTGCCGGCGCCAAAGAGCATCGAGAACAGGGCGATGCCGACGGTAACGACATGGTCGGAGCGCAGACCGCGCGGTGCGGATGAGGCCATAGGCACACCTTTCGGGTCGAAACAAAAACGGGACGGGCAAAAGGCCCGTCCCGCAAGTATAAACGGTCTAGCAGCTTTAGCAGGCTAAATCGCGCAAAGCATCAATCGCGGTGTCAACTTCCTCGTCCGTATTGAAATACCCAAACGAGAAGCGGACGACGCCCTGGCGCTCGGTCTCCAGCGCGCGGTGCATGAGCGGAGCGCAATGGGCACCGGGGCGCGTCGCAATCCCCCACCCTTGCATAAGCGCGTCCGAGATCTCGGCAGAGTCGATATCACCCACGTTGAGTGAGACGATCGCCGAACGCACGGGCTGGTCAAACGCACCGTAGAGCGCAATGCCGGGGATTTCGCGAACACCGGCGAGGAAGCGCTCCGCAAGCGAACGCTCATGCGCCGCAATCGCCTCGACCCCGCCTTGTGCCTCGATAAAGTCGAGACCGGCAGAAAGTCCCGCGATGCCGTGGCCGTTGAGCGTGCCCGCCTCAAGGCGCGTGGGCCACTCAAGCGGCTGCAGCGCATCGAAGCTGTGCACGCCCGTGCCGCCTATGGCCCACGGAGCCACGTCAATGCCCTCCGCCACGGCCAGGCCACCGGTGCCTTGAGGTCCCATGAGCCCCTTATGGCCGGTAAAGCACACCACGTCAAGCCCCATGGCCTGCATATCGATATGCGCCGTTCCGGCAGACTGCGAGGCATCGACGATTACCAGTGCACCTGCCGCATGGGCCATGGCGGCCACGCGTGCAATGTCGACCGAGTTGCCGGTCACATTGGAGGCGTGCGTCACCACTACGGCACGCGTGTCAGGCGTCACCAGCCGCTCGAGCTCGTCGTAGTCGAGCGCGCCGCTCGCATCGCAGCCCGCATGCTCAACGGTCACGCCCCGCTCTACCGCCAAGCGATTGAGCGGACGTAGCACGGAGTTGTGCTCGAGCACCGTCGTGACCACACGGTCGCCGGGGCACACCACCCCGTTGATGGCGGTGTTGAGCGCCGCCGTAGAGTTGGGCGTAAAGCACACATGGTCCGCCCTCGGGCAACCCAAAAGGCGCGCGAGCTTGGCGCGGCAACCGTGAATCGTACGAGCGGCATCGAGGGCACCCGACGTGGCGCCGCGTCCGGCATTGCCGAGCGAGCACATCGCCTGCGTCACGGCATCGATGACCGTCTGCGGCTTGTGCATGGTCGTCGCCGCGTTATCCAGGTAGATCATCGCACGACCTCCCACATATCAATCACCGTAAAGCCCTCGGTGGGAACGCCCGCCGCGGCGAGTTCGCCGCGCAGCAGTTCCTCATCGGCAGGCAACGCCTTCCACGCCAGACCGCAGCCGGCAGCGACCTCCCCGGGTACGGGAATCGTTCGCCCGGGAAGACCGCGCTCAATGCACAGGGACTCGCAGCCCATGGCGGCCGCCGTGGTGGGAAACGTGATGACAAGCGCCGGGCGCTTCTCCCTCATGGCAACTCCAACCAATACGCTACGGGCGCACGACGCGCACGGCCTGCTCCATCTTCTCCACAATCACGTACATATTCGTGACCTCGCCCACCGCGAGCTGGTCCTTAATGCCATAGTGATCGAGGCAGGTACCGCAGGTGAGAATCTCGACACCCTGCTCGGCCAGACCCTTCAGGTCGTCGAGCACCGGCGAGCCCTCGACGGTGAGCTTGGCGCCGCCGTTGTAGAACAGCATGGTCGCGGGCAGCTCCTCCTGCTGCGTCACGGCAAAGATAAACGCCTTCATGAGCTTGTGGCCCAGCTCGTCGTCGCCACGGCCCATGCAATCGGTGTAGACGGAAATGACGAGTTTGCCCTTGCCGGCGCTGGCGTCGCAGAAGGCAGCGCCATCCTGCTCAGGATCGGCCACGGCAACGGCGCCAGAGGTCGCCACGGCCACGTGCCACTCGGCGTCAGAAACCTTCTCGACCGAGGCCGTGCAGCCCTTCTCCTGCGCCATCTTGGAGATGTTCTTGACGGCAGTCTCGTTATCGACCGAGGTCACCACGGCGCCCTCGCCATCGAGCTGCTTCAGGGCTTTGAGCGTCTTGACGACGGGCAGCGGGCAGGCATCGCCCATGGCATTGACTTCAATTTTGGTAGACATAGCAAATTCCTTTCGAATAAATCTTTTTAGAACGGTACATAGCTCAATAAACGTGTCGTTAACGGACAACGTGGACGGCAGGACCGTCTGGCACCGGCTCGTACACGCGACCGACGACGGCGGCGATACGTCCTTCGGCATGTAGACGGCGCGCAAGCTCATCCACATCGGCAGCAGGCGCCGCGATGAGCAAACCACCCGAGGTCTGCGGATCGTACAGCGCATCCAACATGCCCGGCTCAAGGTCCTCGTCGGCAGTCACGCGCGAGCCAAAGAAGTCCTGGTTGCGGTAGGCGCCGGCAGGGATAATGCCAAGGCGTGCCATGTCGAGCACTTGGTCAAAGAGCGGCACCGCCCTCGACGCAAGCTCAATCTGCACGCCCGAGCCCTCGGCCATCTCGCACGCATGCCCGATCAGGCCAAAGCCCGTAATGTCGGTGCAACCGTGAAGCTCGAGCCCCTCGGCCAGACGGATCGGGGCCCCGTTGAGGGTGCGCATCGAGTCAAACATGGCTGCGGCCTCGTCCTGCTCGATGAGCTCGCCCTTAATGGCCGTGGTGATGATGCCCGAGCCAACCGCCTTGGTCAGCAGCAACGCATCGCCCACGCGCGCGCCACTGTTGGCGAGCATACGGTCAAGCGCGACAAACCCGCTCACGGACAGGCCGTACTTGGGCTCGTCGTCGTTGATGGTGTGGCCGCCCGCGATGGAGCAGCCGGCCTCGACGCACTTGTCGGCGCCGCCCGCCAGAATTTCGCCGGCGACCTCAACGCCCAAGCAACTGGGAATGCACAGCAGGTTCATGGCATGGCTCGGCCGCCCGCCCATGGCGTAGATGTCCGACAGTGAGTTTGCCGCGGCAATCTGGCCAAACAGAAACGGGTCGTCGACCATCGGTGGGAAGAAGTCGATGGACTGCACGAGCCCCAGGTTCTCCCCTACGCGGAAGACGCTCGCATCGTCGGAGGTATCGAACCCCACGAGCAGATTGTCGTTATGCACATTGGGCAAGTCGCCCAGGACCTGGGCGAGGGCTCCGGGAGCCAGCTTAGCGGCTCAACCGCTCGCGGCAGTCATAGACGTGAGCTTAATCTGATCGTCAGCCATACGAACCCCCTTCCAACAAATCAACGACTTTTAGTATACGCCCCAGGCACGCTTCCCAAGAGACCGCCGACGGCTCGAACGTCGAAGGCGGCGCCGCAAGCGCCTGCGCGATAGCATCTGCCAGTGCGCGCTCAAACAACGGAAGGTCGGCCGCCACGGGCGTGTCGACATCCGTCATACGCGGCGACGCCACCCACGTCACGGGAGCGCCGGGAAGCATCGCCTCCATCCAGGGACGAACGCCGGGCAAATCGGTCGCCACAACTTTGCAGCCGCACGCGAGGGCCTCGATCGTCACGAGCGGCAGACCCTCGTAAAACGAAGGCAGCACAAAGACGTCGGAACTGCGGTAGGCATGCACGAGTCCATCGCTATCCAGGCGACCCGCCAGCTTCACCGGCACATCCGAGGCCGCGGCCAAGCGCTCGATACGCGCGTACTCGGCATCGTCCCCGCGACCGCCCACAAGTACCAAGCCAGATGGGCGGACGTCATCGTCAATCGACAATGACACGGCTCGAACCAGCGACTCGACACCCTTTTTAAAGCAAATCTTGCCCACGTACACAAGCGATCCCGGCCGCCTCGCCACGCTTGCGTCGCGGCAGAAGACGCGATGGTCGTAGCCCGTCCCAATCACGTGGATGCGATCGGCATCGACGCCGCACACCAGGCCAATCTGCTCAGCCTGCTCAGCATGGAGCGCAAAGACGACATCGAGCCGACGAACCGCACTTACGATGCGATCGCGCTCGAGCGCATGCGAACGCAGCTGGCGCAGATCGGTCGAATGGCACACGGCAACAACCGGCACGCCCCGGACGCACTCGCGCGCCAATGCGGTCACCAGATACAGGTGATGGCAGAGCACCAGATCGGGCCGAAACTCAGTCACCGCCCGATCGATTGCATTAGCAAATGCCCGCTCAAATGCCTTGAGCATCGAAGGTGTCAGATCACGATAGCGTGTAGAGGGATAGGGCATGACATCGGACATACCGCAGATGGGAAACGGCAGCTCGGGCGACTCGAACGGTACGGCAAACACGGCAGCACGCCGGTCCAGCTCGCCTTGGGTATCACCCGGCGCCGCACCGCAAAGCACGGCGGCGCGATGCCCCGTCTCGATCTGCTCGCGCACAAGCGCGGCAAGGTAGGTGCCGCTGCCGGTGCTATCTGGTTTTTGTGCCGTGATATTGAGGATGCGCATGTCGCGGTACACCCCTAGGCCAAGGCGGCGGCGCGGACAGCGGCGCCGATCGCTCCGGCAAAGCGAGCCTGGGGCGAGGTGGTCACCGGCGATCCCAGTAGCTCGCCCAACCGCTCCACCACGAAGGCGTTCTCGCACAGGCCACCGGTCAGGTAGTACGGGGCGCCCGCGGCCTGCCCGGCCATGGTCGCCACGCGCGAGACCACGCTGTCGATCACGCCACGCGCAATGTTCTCGCGCGGCTCACCGCGACCGATCAGGCTGATGACCTCGCTTTCGGCAAACACCGTGCACATGCTGCTGATCTTGGTGGGCTCACCGGAACGCGCAAGGTCGGCCATCTGCTGTTGGGAAATACCCAGACGGTCGGCCATGATCTCCAAAAAGCGCCCCGTACCGGCAGCGCACTTGTCGTTCATGGCGAACTTGGCCACGCGGCCACTTTTAAGCTGAATGACCTTGGTGTCCTGGCCGCCCACGTCAATCACCGTGCCGTGATCGCCAAACAGGCGCACGGCACCGGTACCGTGGCAGGTGATCTCGGTCACGACCTTGTGCGCATAGGGCACGGCGACACGACCGTAGCCGGTCGCGACCACGCGCGCGTCGTCGGCAGCCACGTCATAACCCGCCGCTGCCAGTGCCTCGCGCAGCCGCTCGGAAGCATCGACCGAGGAGAACCCGGTTGGCTGCACGCACGTCCACGCCACCGAACCCTCCCCATCGACCACAGCAGCCTTGGCCGCCGTAGACCCGATATCGATCCCGATCCCTATCATGGCTCTCTCCCAATCTAAACATCAAAGACAGCGGCGCGTTCAGGCGCCTTAGCTCTAGGTTTCTCAGGTGCCGGAGATTGCCCCGAAAGAGGAGCGCAGCGTACTTTGGGTACGCAAGCGACGGTTTGAGGGGCAAGAACCGGTGCCTGAGGAAGCTAGAGGGTTTCGATGAAGGCGGCGATGCGGGTCTCGATCTGACCCATGTCGCCGTTGCTGTAGTCGGTCTCGATCTTCATATACGGAATACCCGCACCCTCGACGGCCTCCTGCATACGGGCGCTCTCAACGTTGAAGGTGTGGCATGCCTGCAGCACGCTCTCCACTACGCCATCGACGTGATACTTCTCGCACATGGCCAGCGTATTTTCCATACGACCGTCGTTTGGCGTCATGACCGAGCAGTTGATGTCCAGGTAGCGGTCGGCGATGGCGCGCAGGATGTCGGGAGCCTCCGGGTCGACCATCATGGCCGCCGTGCGCTCGCCCGAGCAGTCGTCCATGCACACGACCACGCCGCCGTTGGACTCGATGGTGCGACCGATCTTGTTGATCACGCCGCCCACCGGGCAGCCGGTGATCAGAATGCGCTTGGCATCCGCCGCGACCGGGCGCTCGCCCGCGTCGTAGGCTTCGCGCAGCTTGGCAACCTTTTGCTCCAGCTGCTGCGTATAGGCATCGATATCAAAGCTAAACGTACCGGCAAACATGGTGCTCATCAGGTCAACGCCGCTCATGGCCGCCGGCTGGTTGGCCTGCAGCGCAAACATCTCGAGCTGAGCCGCACGCAAGCGGTTGCGACGACGGACGGCAGCACGCAGGTCATCGTCGGTAATCGTGATGCCGTAGAAGTTCTCGAGTTCCTCCTTGAGCAGGCGGCATTCCTCGTACCAGCCCTCGCACTCGTAGGCGCGGTCGCGGCCCTGCGGAAGATGCAGAATGTGCGTGCGCTTGAGCTCATTGAGTAGCTCGTACATCTTCTTCTTGCCGTCGCAGGTGGTCTCGCCGATGATCATGTCGCTAAAGTACGTAAACGGGCACTTTTGCGAGTAGGCAAAACCGTACGTCGACTTGATGAGCGGGCACAGGTTTGCCGGCAGCACCTTCTCGGCCTCGGGAATCACCTCGTCGGATGTGCCGCACAAGGCCACACTTGCAGCGCCCGCGGCATCGATAATCTCAAGCGGCGTATAGCTGCACAAAAAGCCGACCAGGCGATTACCCGCCTGCTTATAATCCTTGACGCGAATAAACGCCGCCTTGCGTTGCTCGTTGAACTCCTCAAACGTGCGCGGCAACGGCTGTTCCTCGATTTCGGCCATAGTAGTTCCCCTCTCTTGCGCCGATATACCGACAATTAAACAACGAACCCACGCCATACCCAAAAGGAAGCATCCTCTAGGGAATGGCGTCGATAAGCTCCTGCGTATACGGATCGCTCGGGTGCGCGATCACGTCCTCGGCCGCGCCCTCCTCGACAAGACGACCGTGGTAGAGCACGCCAATCCGGTCGGACATATGCCGAACCACACGCATATCATGCGTGATAAACAGCAGCGCCACGCCCGTCGTGCGCTGCAGGTCACGAAGCAAGTTGAGCACTTGAGCCTGAACGGACACGTCAAGCGCCGAGACCGGCTCGTCGCATACCACAAGGCGCGGCTCGCAAATAAGCGCCCGTGCCAGATTGAGTCGCTGACGCTGTCCCCCCGAAAGGTCGTGCGGATAGCGGTCATGATGCTCTGCCAGAAGACCGACCGAGGCCAGGGCCGAGAGCGCGCGCTCATGGCGCTCATCCGCATCGCGCACGCCGGCGATAATCAGCGGCTCCTCCAAAATGCGGCCGACACGGTTACGCGGGTCAAAAGCCGTAGAGCTATCCTGGAATACCAGCTGGATTTCGCGGCGAAACGGCTTGCGTTCGCGCTCCGACATCGTGGCGAGGTCGTGCCCGCGATAGACAATCGAGCCGGAATCCGCACGCTCGAGACCACAGATCAGGCGTCCAGTCGTCGACTTGCCCGATCCGGATTCGCCAACCAGGCCATAGATCTCGCCCGGTGCGATCTCAAACGACAGATCGTCCACGGCGGTAAAGGCCTGACGCTTAAAACCTGAGCCCGGCATGGGAAACGTTTTAGTCAGATGTGAGACCCTAAGCAGGGCTTCGCTATCAACAGCCATGGCACTCCCCTTTCTCGACAAGCCAGCATTTAGACCGGTCGCACGCATTCACGGCAAACAGCGGAGGCTCCTGCGCGCGGCAACGCTCGTCCGCCCGGGCGCAACGAGGCGCAAAGCGGCATCCACAGGGTATTGCCGTAAGCGGCGGCACCGTGCCCGGAATATCCGCCAGCGTGTCAACTCGCTCGCCTTCGAGCGGCGGAATGCTCGCGATGAGCCCCTGGGCATACGGGTGGCTCGGGCGCTCCATAAGGCCGCAGGCGTCGATCTCTTCTACGATTTGACCCAGATACATGACGTGCACGCGCGAGCAGATGCTCGTGACGACACCCAAATCATGGCTGATAAAAAGCACCGCCATGCCCTCGGAACTGTTGAGGTCGCGCAGAAGGTCCAAAATCTGTTTTTGAGTCGTCGTGTCGAGTGCCGTGGTGGGTTCATCGGCGATAAGCAGGCGCGGGTGTCCGGCGAGCGCCATGGCAATCATCACGCGCTGGCGCATACCGCCGCTAAAATCGCCCGGATACATGCCGAAGCGAGCCGCGGCATCTCGAATTCCCACACGCTCCAACAGCGATAGAGCCTCGTTGCGGGCCTCGCGTCGGCTCACCTTACGGTGGGCCCGCACCGCCTCGATAACCTGCGCACCCACCGTCATGACGGGGTTGAGTGAGGACAACGGGTCCTGGAAGATCATGGCGATATCGCGGCCGCGCACCTCGCGCATACGCTTGAGCGGGCGCACGAGCAGGTCCTCCCCGTCAAAGAGAATCTGACCGGCATAGGCCATCTTCTGTTCATGCTCCAATAGGCGCATGACACTCTGGGCAAACACCGACTTACCGCAGCCGGACTCGCCGACAACACCAACGATCTCGCCGGCATCAATATGTAGGTTGAGTTTGTTGACGGCTTCCAACGCGTTGCCATCGCGGCCCACAAACGAGATGCAGAGGTCGCGCACGTCCAAAAGATGCTGAGCCATGGGCTAGTCCTCCTTGGTCTTGGGGTCGAGGGCGTCTCGCAGGCCGTCGCCGGCAAGGTTCAGCGAAAGCACGCTCGCGATGATGGCCGCTGCCGGGAAGAAAATCATCCACCAGGCTTTGCGCATCACGTTCTTGCCCGCCTGCAGGATGTTTCCCCAGCTGGCGTCGGGTGCCTTGATACCCAGACCCAGAAACGAGAGGGCGGCCTCCGAGAGCACGGCCTCGGCAAAGACAAAGGTCGCCTGCACCAGGAAGGGTGCCATAACGTTGGGCACGATATGCAGCCACACGATGCGCGCGGTCGAGGCGCCCTGCACGCGCAGGGCCTCCACAAAGGGCTCCTCCTTGACCACCATCGCACGCGAGCGCACGATGCGCGCCATGCTAGGCGTATAGACGATGGAGAGCGCGATGATGACGTTCCACACGCTCGCCCCCATCATCGCCATGAGCGCGATGGCCAGCAGCACGCCCGGAATGGACATAAGGCCGTCGCAGATGCGCATGAGAATATGATCGAGCCTCTCGTTGTAGCACGCATAGGCGCCGATCACCAAGCCGAGCGCACTCGTCGCGAGCGTGACGGCAATGCCAACGCCAAGCGACACGTGCGCGCCCGCGATGACGCGGGCAAGCAGGTCGCGGCCAAAGTCATCGCAGCCAAAGGGATGCGCGGGCGAAGGTGCCGAAAGTCGCAACGTCATCTCCTGCGCATTGGGATTAACCGTCCACACCAGCGGACCGACGAGCGCGATCAGCGCAATCACCAGGAAAATGCAGCCGCCGACCACAAACCCCTTGTTGGCAAGAGCCTTCTTAAAGTTTGTCATCATGCATCGCCCCATTTGCGAGCGCGCGGGTCAAAAGCGCCGTAGGCAAGGTCGACGGCCAGATTGATCACCGAATTCAACAAGGCGATGACCAGCAGCACGCCCTGAATCACCGGATAGTCGCGGCGCTCGATAGAGCTCGTGACCAGCTGGCCCAAACCGGGGATGTTAAAAATGGCCTCAGTCACCACGGCGCCCGTAATCAGAGCGCCAAAAGAATAGCCGACCGAGGTGAGAATCGGCAGCGCCGCGTTGCGCAGGGCATGGGCCAGCACCACGCGAACCTCGGAGACGCCCTTGGCACGCGCCGTCTTGACGCAGTCGAGCTGCATGGCCTCGATAACGCTCGAACGGGTCATGCGCATGAGCAGGGCCGCCTGCACGCATCCAAGCGATATGGCCGGCAATGCAAGATAGCGTAAATGGCTGAACCAGCCCTTCGATAGCGGCGCATAGCCGGCGACCGGGAACACACGCAACGTGACGGCAAACAGCCACATAAGCATGAGCGCCATCAAAAAGCCGGGTATCGCCACGCCCAAAAGAGCAACGACGCGCAAGACCGCGTCGGTGCGCGACCCATGTTTGAGGGCAGCGACGACGCCGCAGGGCAGCGCAATCAACAGCGCGATGAGCTGTGCTAGAAGCGCGAGCGATAGCGTGGGGCCAAAGTGCTCGGCAATCGCCTGCGTGACGGGCTGGCGCATAAAATACGAATCGCCCAGGTCGCCGGTAAGCACGCCGCCCATCCACTCAACGTAGCGCTGCGGCAGCGGCTCGTTGAGTCCCAGACTATCGTTGACGCGCTCGATCTGGTCGGCCGAAGCCTCCATGCCGAGCATCGAAGAGGCCGGGTCACCCGGTGTGAGATAGATAATCAAAAACACGACGACCGAGATGATGAGCATCACCGGAACCATCGCGCCTATACGTTTGAGCGTGTACTTCAACATGCGAGGCGTCTATTTCCCCTCTGAACGTGGACAGGGCGTGGCGGCCACAGGGGACCAGACCCCTCCGGCCGCCACGCCATCTATTGCATTACTCCGGACGCTTGGCATTCCAAACGATGGCCCCGTCGAGCACCTCGACGTCCTCGACGTCTGCCTGGGTGCCCGTGATGGAAGCGTAGTGGCAAAGCGGCTCGATGACGGCGATCTCATAGAGGCGCTCCTGAGCCTCGGCCCACTTCTTGGCCGCAGCGTCGGTGTCCTTGGCGGTGCGGGTCTCGGCCACGAGCTTGAGCGCCTCCTCGTCGGACAGGCCATAGAAGGCCTTGGAGACCGAGAGGGACTGGGCCGGGATGGGCTTGTAGTTGGTGGAGGCCACAAAGAGGTCCCACTGCTCGGGCTTGCCGGAGCGAATGTCCATGAAGGTCGCGAACTCGTAGCTGTCGACCTCGGCGGTGAAACCGGCCTTCTCGAGCTGTTCCTGCAGCGCGACGGTGGCGTTATACATATCCTTGTAGTCGGGGGTGGTCAGTAGCTTGACCGTTTCACCGGCATAGGAGGTCTTGGCCAGGGCCTTCTTGGCGGCCTTGGCGTCGGCCTGGTTAAAGTACTTCTTGCCCGCGTCGGTCGCCCACTGAGTGTTCTCGGGGTTGCCAAGGTTGGGATCGATGTTGAAGAGCTCCTTCTCGCCATAGGCGGCAAGAGCGGCCGCCTCGCAGTCGATAGCCATGAGGGCGCACTTGCGGATCTCCTCGTCGGCGAAAATGCCCTCGTTCATGTTGAGGAAGGCGGTCAGAACGCCGGCGTTATGAGTGTAGAGCTTGACGTCGTCGTTGCCGTCGAAGTCGTGGTAGTTCTCGGTGGGGATCTCGCCAGCGATATCGTACTCGCCGGTCTCAAACCCGCTCACGCGCGTGGAGGCCTCGGTCACGAACTGATAGTAGATGTCCTTGGTGGGCGCGGAGACCTTGCCGGTGTAGCCCGAAGCCTTGCCGTGGGCGGCGACATAGTCCTCGTAGCGGGTGAGATGGACGTACTGGTCCTGCTTCCACTCCACAAACTTGTAGGCACCGGTACCCACGTACTCGGTCACGCCGGTATCGCCCGCGGCCTCAATGACCTCGGAGGGGAAGATACCCGGATACTGGGAGTGGTTGCCCAGGATGATCAGAAAGTCGATGGCGGGCTCGGTCAGCGTGCAGGTGACCTCGTGGTCGCCCGAGGCGGCGAAGGTGGCACCGGGCAGCAGGCTCGCGGCGCGGTCGTTGACGGTGAGCCAGCGGTTCATCGAGGCCACGACGTCCTCGGAGCCAAACTCCTTGCCGTTGTGGAAGGTGACGCCCTCGCGCAGCTTGATGGTGTAGGTCAGGCCGTCGTCGGAGACCTCATAGCCCTTGGCCAGCACGGGTTGGGGCTCGTAGTCGCTATCGAGGCCAAAGAGCGGCTCGACGACGTTGCAGATGATGTCCATGGTCACAAGCGACGACGTGGTGTGCGGATCGAGGCCGTCCGGGCTCGCCGGGAGCGCGATCTGCAGCTCGTCGCGATACTCCACATCCTGGCCGGAGGCAGCGGCGCTACCGCTTTCGGCGCCCGAACCGCCGCAGCCGGTGAGGCCGAGGCCCGCCATGGCGCACAGGGCAGCGGAGCCGGTCAGAAAACCGCGACGGGAAACGCCCGCCTTGAAAAGGTCGTTGTTCATTGAGTTCCTTTCGTGTCTGAACAAACGGATAGAATCTGCCGGCACGGTGGAAATCCCCGCCCCGGCAGCTATGCGAAGCCGGCCGGCGCCCTGCGGTGCATCCGGACACCGGCCGACATGGCAACGGAGAAATCCCTATCGCGTGGACAGGAACACCCGGCGGCACAGCTTGGCGCAGGTGCGGCTAAATCGTCTCGAGGAAGGCCTCGATGCGGGTCTGGAGCTGACCGGCGTCCTCACCGGCGTAGTCGGTCGTGATGTGCATAAACGGAATGCCCGCCTCCTCTGCGGCCTTCTCCACAGCGAAGGACTCCATCTCGTAGAGTGTGCAGAACTGCAGGGCCACGTCGACGATACCGTCGGCATGCAGGTCCTTGGCCATCTGGACAATGTCCTTCATACGCTGATCGTTGGGCGTAAAGACGGCGCAGTTGATCTTAAAGTAGCGCTCGGCGATGGCGTCGAGCATCTCGTCGACCGTCTCGCCGGACTCGTCGACCAGGTCCTTGTAGTAGCGCGAGCCCGTGCAGGACTCCTCGCCCACCACGACGCCGCCGGCCTTCTCGATAAGGTTGAACAGCTTCCAGTTGGGCACGGCCATGGGCGTACCGGTGTACAGGATGCGCTTGGTCCCCTTGGGCGCCACGCCCTCGCCGGCCTCGACACGCTGCTCGCACTCGGCGGCCATCTCGTTGATGGCTCCGGTCAGACGCGGCGTGTCGTCCATAAAGGCGGCCTGAACGGTCAGCAGGCTGTCGAGACCGCTGATGGGCGCCGGGTCGGCAGCGCGCGTGGCAGCGAGGCGCTGCAGGGCGCGACGCTTCTCATTGACGGCGTGGATGGCGGCCTTCAGACGCTCGGGCGTGATCTTGACGCCGCACTCTTCCTCGATCTTGGCGGCGAGCTTCTTGACCTCGGCCTTCCAGGTCACGAGCGTCGACTCGTCGTGTACGTTGGGAATATCCATGACGTACATGTTCTTTTGCGTGGCAAAGAACTCGTAGGCCTTTTTCTTGCCGTCGCAGGTGTTCTCACCCACGACCAGGTCACTCGACTCAATGTAGGGGCAGACCTCGCCCAGCTTAAAGCCGGCAAAGCTCTTGATGAGTGGACAGGTGTTGCGCGGCAAGTGCTCCTCAACCTTGTCCGTTGCCCAGTCGGCACCCGAGCACAGGCCCACGGGGATGCCATCGCAGGCAAGCACGATCTCTTCGGGCACGTAGACGCAGAACGAACCGACGATCTTGGTGGCCTCGCCGGCCTCCTTCTTGTCGAGCATCTCCTTAATACGGCCGCTGTGGATGTTGGTGGCGACAAAATCCAGGTAGGACGTAGACTTGGGGCGATTGTTCTGTGTCAGGAACATATCGCCGTACATCTGGCCCACGGCGCCCAGCAGCATGTCGTGGTCGGCAAGATTCATGCCGAGGCTTTCCCACATCGGATGGAAATCGAATTCTTCAGCCATGACGGTTCCCCTCTCGAACCAAAAATGAATAGCTACGGTATTTCTGCACGGTGGGCGGCGAAAACCCAGCCGTGCCTAAACCCGGAATTTTGGGGAACCTGCTTTGCAGCTGATTATTTAGTTGTGCGTCGTCTCTCCCGGAGCCGTGAACATACCTGCTCATATGCGGCTCCGAGCCATATACAGGGCGCGCGCCGCAACGCGACGCGAATATGTCTTCTGCGGCATCAGCGCGCCCTCCTTTTCTCGTCGAAGGTAACTATATCAACGGTTGTCGTCCAGACGAACACCGCCGACATGCGTACGACAGCGTCGGGATGTGAGCATCTCACTGTCTGATAATTAATTATCAGACTGATAAGGTTTAGTCATGTAGAAATCGGCGAACGGCGAAGTGAAAATAAAGCGGTCGAGGAATACCTCCTCGACCGCATCGCCCCCGCATTATCGGCAAACGAGATGAATCCTGCTTGCATCAAAATGCATGCGCAGAGTCTCACCCGCCTGCGGCAGCTCTTCCACGGGTACACTCACCTTATTCACCTTCCACTGCAGTCGCGTGGGCGCATCAACACGCGGCACGTCCAGCAGCACCAGCCGCTCAAAGCGCGAATCGCTCACACGGGCCACGTGCAAATCATAGCTGTTGCGGCCCCGCTCCGCGCGATTGTCAACATGGAAGTAGCTTGCGCGAATGCCCAGGTACGCCACATCATCGGGAACCTCGCGACCCACGTTAAAGGTCATGCCCCAGTCGAGGGCCTCAACTTCTTCGTCGCCGATCTTGCGCGCCCGGCTTGTGTTCTTGCAGCCCGTCAAGCGCAGCGCCGCCAGCGTCTGCGGGAGGCGGACCACGTCCTCGACGGAGCCGATCTCCTCGACATGCCCGTCGTGCATCACGCAGATGCGCTGGCAGAGGCGGCATGCTTCGTCGATGTCGTGGCTCAC
>DBEZXW010000077.1:0-67131 GCA_048291725.1 Collinsella sp.
GTCAGAGGGGACAGCAATGGGTTGCAATCAAATCCTGGACCGTTATATCGAGCAGTTGATCGAAACCTCTACGCCGCAGGCGCCGGCTTGGAATATCGAAAAGATTCGCGCCGGCAAGGAGAACACCTGGAACTATATCGACGGCTGCATGATCAAGGCGCTCATCGAGCTGTACGAGATCACGGGTGAGCAGCGCTACCTGACCTTTGCCGATGACTACATCGATTTCTTTGTCCAGGACGACGGTACCATCAAGCATTACAACCCGCAGGATTACAACCTCGATAACGTCAATGCGGGCAAGACCCTCTACAAGCTCTATGACCTGGTGGGCAAGCCCAAGTACCGTGCCGCCATGGACACCATCTACCGCCAGCTCGAGACCCAGCCGCGCACCAAAGAAGGCGTGTTTTGGCACAAGGCCGTCTATCCCAACCAGATCTGGCTCGATGGCATGTATATGGCCCAGCCGTTCTACATGCAGTACGAGCTGAGCTTCCACAACCGTCGTGCCTGCTCGGACAGCTTCCATATGTTCCAGGTCGTGCATGACCTGATGCGCAACCCCCTCAACGGTCTGTACTATCACGCTTACGACGCGAGCCGCAAACAGTTCTGGTGCGACCCGGTCACCGGCCTTTCGGCTAACTTCTGGCTGCGCGCCGAGGGCTGGTTTGCCATGGCACTCATCGATACCTGGGAGCTCATGCCGCCTTCGATGTCAGCCGAGAAGGACGAGATTCGCAAGATGTTCCACGACCTGATCGACGCCATGCTGCCGTATCAGGACGAGAAGACCGGCATGTGGCATCAGGTCATCAACCTGCCCAATATCGCCCCCAACTACCTGGAGGAGTCTGGTAGCGCGATTTTTGCCAATGCCATCATGAAGGGCGTGCGTCTGGGCGTGCTGGGCGAGCGTTACTACCAGTACGGCCGTCGCGCCTTCGACGGCATCTGCGAGACCTGCCTGTCCGAGCATGATGGCCAGCTGGCGCTCGACAACATCTGCCTGGTCGCGGGCTTGGGCAACACCGCGCACCGCGAGGGCACGTTTGATTACTACATGAGCGAGCCCGTGGTCAAAAATGATGCAAAGGGTGTGGCGCCGCTGGTGCTTGCCTATATCGAGACCATGCATCACGACAAGCTGGCCGGTAAGCGCGATCCGCTCGCCCCCTCGGGCGTGTGCTCCATCGAGGACCCGTTTGGCGGATACACCCCGGGCATCAACGCTCATAAGGGATGTGAATAACGTGGGGGCTATTACTCCGGGTGTACGTTTGCACGACCTTCCGCAGGGGACCGTCGAGGAACGCATTCGCATGGCGGGAGAGCTGGGCTTTTCGTGCATTCAGCTGCCGAGCAAGGTGCTCTACGCATCGATGGGGATCGATCGAGGCGGCCTGACCAGCGAGCTTGCCGACCATTTGCGTGCCGTGCTCGATGAGTCGGGCGTTTCGGTCGCCGTGCTCGGCTGCTATAAGAATTTGGCGACGCCCGATCGCCAACAGCTCATGGATAACTTTGCCGAGTACGAGGCGTGCCTGAACTTTGCCAAGATGCTCGGCGGCTGCCCGGTGGGTACCGAGACCGGTCGCCCCAATGCGCAGAACCGCGTTGCTGACGACCGCATGACCGATGAGGCACTCGATGCTTTTGTGGACGGGCTTGCGTATGTCTGCGAGCGTGCCGAGGCCATGGGCGGTCAGGTTCTAATTGAGCCCGGTTGGAACGAGACGGTCAACACGCCAGATCGCTGCCGTGAGGTGCTGGAGCGCGTCTCGAGCCCGTCGCTCGGCGTGATCTATGACCCAGTGTCGCTGCTGCACCCCAGCGTCGTTGACGAAGCGCAGGAAATCACCGCGCGCATGCTCTATTTATGCGGCAGCAAGATCCGCGTGCTGCACGCCAAGGATTTTGAGGTCGTTGATAACGAGGACGAAGCCGGATGGTGCGACGGTACGGGTTCACGCCTGGTGTGCCACGGCGTGGGCGAGACGGGC
This sequence comes from Collinsella sp., assembly GCA_048291725.1. GTDB lineage: Bacteria > Actinomycetota > Coriobacteriia > Coriobacteriales > Coriobacteriaceae > Collinsella. The sequence continues at coordinate 2,007 of DBEZXW010000077.1, forward strand.
CGCTATGACTTTGAGCCCGTGGTGGCCTGGGCTGCCGCCGCCTGTCCTGGGATTCCCTGCGTGGTCGAGAACAGCGTGCCGGCGACGGCGGCTGACTGCCTGGCGACACTCGAGCACATGTCCGCTCGCTGCGGGGCTTCGCATCGCGAGTTATAGCATTGGCTTTTGCTGTGTCGGCAGATTGAGATTACCTGTATGGGGGCGGCGGTGAAGGGTCTTTATCGTCGCCCCCATTGGATTGCATTAAAAAGGGGAGTTGCGTGGCTATCCACATTGTCGAAGAGGCGAATCGTTGCCTAGGTTGTAAAAGGGCGTTCTGTCAGATTAAGGGCTGCCCGGTTCAGACGCCTATTCCGCAGGTCATCGACCTGTTCAAACAGCGCCGTCTAGAAGAGGCGGGCGAGCTGCTGTTCCAGAACAATCCCATGAGCGCGGTCTGCTCCGTGGTGTGCAACCATTCGGGCCAGTGCGAGGGTGCTTGCATCCAGGGCCGCAAGGGCACACCCGTGCATTTCTCGAGCATCGAGAACTATATCTCGACAGCGTATTTGGATCGTAAGGAGTGGACGTCCGCGCCGTCGTGCGGCAAACAGGTTGCTGTGGTCGGTTCCGGTCCCGCCGGTATTACCGTGGCCATTAAGATGGCCCAGCTAGGCTGTGCCGTCACGGTATTTGAACAGCGCCCCGAGATCGGCGGTGTGCTGGAATACGGTATCCCCGAGTTCCGCCTGCCCCGTGCGCTCGTGCAAAAGTACCGTCATGTGATGTGCTCGCTTGGCGTGCGCGTGCGCCCCTCGACCACCATCGGCGGCGCACTGCACATCGATGACCTGCTACGTGACGGCTACGACGCGGTCTTTGTCGGTACCGGTACCTGGCGTGCCCGCAAACTGGGCATTCCCGGCGAGTCGCGCGGCAACGTGCTTTTTGGCATCGATTACCTGGTCGATCCCGCGAGCGTGGCAATCGGGCAGAACGTGGCGGTTATCGGCGCCGGCAATGTTGCCATGGATGTTGCCCGCACAGCCCTGCGCTCGGGCGCTCGCAAGGTCACCGTGTATGCCCGCTCGCGCCATATCTCGGCCATCGATGACGAGGTGGAGCTGACCGAGCTTGACGGTGCCGAGATTGTGCGCGGCAAGGCGATCTGCGCCATCGATGATAACGGTCCGGTGTTCGAGACGGCTATCTTTGACGAGGACAACAATGTGGTGGGCTACGAGGAAGAGCTCGACCATGTGTCCGCCGACACAGTTGTGATTGCGGCTTCGCAGGTGCCCAAAGACAAGCTTGTGCTTACGACGGGTGGTCTGGAGACCGACCATCGCGGCCTGCTTTCGGTCGACGAGCATGGCATGACCACCGTGCCTGGCGTCTTTGCCGCCGGCGACGTGGTCAACGGCCCGCTCACCGTGGTCCATGCCGTAGCTGGTGCCAAGCTCGCCGTCGAAGGCATGACTGCCTACCTGGGTCTCTAGCCCATCCCATCCCATCCATCAGTTGCGGTGAAATACGGACTGTTTTGGCTGTCAAAAGCCTCGACTGCTCCGTATTTCACCGCAACTTTTTTGTGGGTCGATACGTAGGCAGGGGAGTGCGTGCGGTCGGGTGTTGTGCAGTTGCTGGTACGATAGATAAGTCAGCAACTGCCGCCGAGCGGCTCAAACGAAAGGAACCCTGTATGGAGTCTTCCGCCTATCCGATGCTCTTTAGCCCGATCAAGGTCGGTACGACCGAGGTCAAGAACCGCGTCTTTATGCCGCCGGTGTCCACCAACCTGGCCGATCATGGCTATGTGACCGATGACTTGGTCGATCATTACCGTGCCCGCGCCAAGGGCGGCGTGGGCCTCATCATCACCGAGGTCGTGACGGTCGAGCCTACCTATACCTATCTGCCGGGTGACATGTGCTGCTACGACGACACGTTTATCCCTGGCTGGGAAAAACTCGCCGCGGCCGTCCACGAGTATGGCTGCAAGATCATGCCGCAGCTCTTCCACCCCGCCTACATGGCCTTTAACATTCCGGGCACGCCGCGCCTGATCGCTCCGTCCTTTGTGGGCCCGTCCTATGCCCGCGAGGCACCGCGTCCTATCACGGTCGATGAGATTCACGAGCTCACGCATCAGTTTGGCGACGCTGCCGTGCGTATGCAGAAGGCCGGTGTCGATGGCGTCGAGGTCCATGCGGCGCACGCCCACGGCATGCTCGGCGGTTTCTTGACCCCGCTCTATAACAAGCGTACCGATGAGTACGGCGGCTCGCTCGACGCCCGCATGCGCTTTTTGCTCGAGGTCATCGCCGAGATTCGCGAGCGCTGCGGCAAGGACTTTATCATCGACGTCCGCATCTCGGGCGATGAGTACACCGATGGCGGTCTGACCCTCAACGACATGATCTACGTCTCGCGTCGCCTGGAGAAGGCCGGCGTCGACATGATTCATGTGTCGGGCGGCACCACCATCAAGCGCGGCTCCGCGATTCCCGCCGCCGGTACGCAGCAGGCCTCGCATGCCGCCTGCTCGCGCGAGATCAAGAAGCACGTCAACATTCCCGTCGCCACCGTCGGACGTATCAACGAGGCCTGGATCGCCGAGGAGCTGATCGAGGACGGCGCTGCCGACATCTGCATGATGGGCCGCGCCAATCTGTGCGATGCCGAGTTCTGCAATAAGGCCGCTGCCGGCAACGCCGACGACATCCGCCCCTGCATCGGCTGCCTGCGCTGCCTGAACGGCATTATGTTTGGCAAGCGCATCTCCTGCACTGTCAACCCGGACGTGGAGCGCGACGAGGCTGGCTACGAGCCTGCCGCCGAGGTCAAGAACGTGCTGGTTGTGGGTGCCGGTCCTGCGGGCATGGAGGCGGCCTACATTGCCGCCAAGCGCGGCCACAACGTGGTGCTCGTGGACAAGCAGGACGAACCGGGCGGCGAGATGCGCATCGCGGCCGTTCCGCCGGCAAAGCAGGAGCTCACCCGCGTGATCAAGTATCAGTACCGTCGCCTGGCCGAGGCCGGCGTGAAGTGCGTATTTGGCACCGAGCTTACTGCCGAGGACATTCAGCGTGACTACGCGGGTTACGAAGTCGTCCTGGCTTATGGCGCCGAGCCCATCGCTCCGGCCTTTATGCAGGGCTTTAAGCAGGTTATGACAGCTGACGACCTGTTGGGCGGCAAGGCTTTCCCGGGCAAGAAGATTGTCATCGTGGGCGGCGGCACCGTCGGTTGCGAGACGGCCGACTACCTGGCCCCGTTGGTCAACGATCTGTCGCCGGCCAATCGCGACGTCACCGTCATCGAGATGACCAAGACGCTCGCCGCCAACGAGGGCGGCGCCGGTCGCGCGGTGCTCATCACGCGCATGCTCTCCAAGGGCGTTCACGTGCTGACCGAGGCCAAGGTGACCGAGATTACCGAGGATGCCATCAGCTACGAAAAGGACGGCGAGATCCACACCATCGCCGATGCCGATACGCTGGTACTTGCCATGGGCTATCGTCCCAATACCAAGTTGGCCGACGACCTTGCTGCAGCCGGCGTTACCACCCACGTGTTGGGCGATGCCAACAAGTGCGGCAACATCCGCGACGCCATCGGCGATGGCTACAAGGTTGCTTGCGAGCTCTAGTCAACCCCTTGGTGCATGTGAGGCCTATCCCCGCGGCGTCAGTCGGTAGATAGCAAAAAGCGGCGGTCGTCCCGTACATGGGACGACCGCCGCTTGCGTTAGCTGCAATAGGTCGTGCGATTAGAGGCCCAGGATCTCCTTGACCTTGGCGATGATGGCCTCGTCGGTTGCGTTGGCAAAGAAGTACTCCTGGAAGTGTTCGCCGGCAAGTGCGCCCTTCACCAGGTCCTGATCGATCTCGCCCAGAACGTCGACGAGCGGACGCATAGTCACAGCGCGGACGCCGTCGAGGATCTTCTTGTTGCGCTGCTCGGGCTCAACACGCTCGGCAGGATAGCCGTTGCCCGAACCAAAGCCAAAGAGCTTCTCAAAGGTGTACTCGAGGTTGAGCTCCTGGCCCCAGCCGTTCTTGAGGGCGAAGGGCATGGCGACAGCGTTACCGTCGTTGACCTGGGCAAAGGTGTAGGCATCGAGCGGGTCGGCAACATGGCCGCACAGCACGCCGGGGAAGGAGTTGCAGGCGAGCATGGCGCCCTCGCCGGTGCCACAGCCGGTCACGACGTAGTCGGCAGCGCCGGAGTTGAGCAGCACGGCGGCCAGGATGCCGTTCTGCACATAGGTGAGGGGCTTGGAGTCGGCGTCGGCATACATGCCATAGTTAAAGACGGTGTGGCCCATGGGCTCGACAACCTTCTTAAGGGCAGCCTCGATCATAGGGTTCTTGGAGTTCTGAGAGTTTTCGTTGATCAGAGCGATTTTCATTGCGAATTACCTTCCTATTTCTAACTTGCGGTGGAATACGGACTGTTTTGCCTGATAGAAGCCAAAACCAATCCTTATCTCACCGCAACTCAAATGAAAAACGAGTGGGTGAAACCTGATGTGGGCAGTTGCGGCGACGCTTATTGAGGCTGTTTTCCAATGTATGCGAGGATGCCGCCGTCGACATAGAGGATGTGGCCGTTGACGAAGTTCGATGCATCGGAAGCCAAGAACACGGCGGGGCCCTTCAGATCCTCGGGCGTGCCCCAGCGGGCGGCCGGCGTCTTGGCAATGATGAACTGGTCAAACGGATGGCGGCTGCCGTCGGGCTGCGTCTCGCGCAGGGGTGCGGTTTGTGGCGTGGCGATGTAGCCGGGTCCAATGCCGTTGCACTGGATATTGGCCTCGCCAAACTCCGAGCAGATGTTCTTGGTGAGCATCTTGAGTCCGCCCTTGGCGGCGGCATAGCCGGCGATGGTCTCGCGACCCAGCTCGCTCATCATCGAGCAGATGTTGATGATCTTGCCGTGGCCCTTGGCGATCATGCCGGGCAGGCAGGCCTTTGACACGATAAACGGTGCGTTGAGGTCGATATCGACGACGCGGCGGAAGTCCTCGGCGCTCATGTCGAGCATCGGGGTACGCTGGATGACGCCGGCGTTGTTGACCAGGATGTCGGGCGTGGTGCCAAAGTCGGCCTCGATCTTGGCGATGAGCTCGGCGACGACAGTCTCGTCGGTGACGTCGGCAACATAGCCGTGAGCGTCAAAGCCCAGCTCACGGTAGTGCTTCTCGGCTTCGGCGACTTTGTCGGCGTGACGGGCGTTAAAGGCGATCTTGGCGCCGGCCTCTCCGAGCGCCTCGGCAATGGCCATGCCAATGCCGTAGGTGGCGCCGGTCACCAGTGCGACCTTGCCGTCCAGACGGAAGCTGTCCATAAGATCAGACATAGCGATCCTTTCAAAAGAAACGTTCATCTATATAAGTCTTGCTTTTCATACAAGGTCAGTATAGGTGAAGCGGCGTAATAGCCACCCCTTATTCCCTAAAATCAGGTGAACGTTCACTTTTAAAAGGCGAACGGTAGTCTCGCCCTTGCCGTGCGGATGTCTATTCGCTCTGTTCCTGCGTGCCCTCTGCGATCATGTTGCGGTTGTACACCAGATGCAAATACATCGCATCGTGCGCTGCGGTGGGATTGCGCGCGGCGATGGCGTCGGCCACGCCACGGTGCGTGAGGATGGTTTCCTCAACCAGCTTTTTGCCGGTCACGTCAATAAACAGGGGGACAGACGCCTTGAGCACGCCCATTAGGCGGGGAACGACGAGGTTGCCGCAGCTTTCGGCAATTGCGATGTGAAACGCGGTGTCGGCGGCAGAATAGTCTTCGTCCCGCGCGGCCAAGTGCTCGGACTCATCGCAAAGCTCTTTAATGCAGATGATTTGATCGTCGGTCGCGTGCTCTGCGGCCATGCTGGCCATCTGCGGCTCGATCATAAAGCGCACTTCGAGCAGGTCGCGTGCCAGGCGCCTCTTGTCATCGATAAAGGTAAAGCCCAGCGGATCGTCGGCAACGCCGGGGTTTGATGCCACATAGGTGCCCGAGCCCTGCTTAATGCGCACGATGTTGCGCGACTGCAGCAGCTTCATAGCCTCGCGTACGGTGCTCCTGCCAGCACCCAGGCGCTCGACGAGCACAGCCTCCTTGGGCAGGCGGTCGCCTTGCTCAAGATGCTCATCCAGGATCAGTTGAATAATTTTCTCCGAAATCTGCTCGGGGAGTCCCGAATCGGCTCGTGCCACGCTTCACCTCATATCAAAAGAATTCATCAGAGCTATTCTAGCTCATTTAACAGAAGCCGCGGTGGTTCGCTCCGACAATGGAGAGCTGTAAGTAGCCGTTTACCGTCAAAAACAGATCGTTCAGGAAATACATCAGATGTATTTTGAAAAAAGTTTCCCTTTTAAACATCAGACCTATTGAAAACACGCTATAGTCTAAGGCGAATTCAAAAGGTCTGATGAATTGGAGGAAAGATGTCAGACCCAACGTTTATGGCCGACCCCACCAGGCTGGTCATCGCCGCTATCGTGGGCATCGCGCTGCTGCTTGCGCTCATCATTAAGTTCAAGCTGCATCCTGTGCTTTCGATGATGGTCTCGTCGCTCGCGATCGGCATCGGCGCCGGTATGCCGCTCGACCTGGTGGCGGACACTGTCACCAAGGGCGTGGGAACCACGCTGCAAAACATCGCCCTGCTCATTGGCTTCGGCTCGATGTTTGGCCAGATTCTTGAGGAGAGCGGCGGCGCCAAGAAGATCGCCCAGACCTTCATCGATACCTTTGGGCAGGGTCATTCCAGCTGGGCGCTGGGCATTACCGGTCTGGTTATCGGCACTACGGTGTTCTTTGAGGCCGGCGTGGTCGTTTTGATCCCACTTGCGTTTAGCGTGGCATCGCAGACCAAAAAGTCGACGCTCTACTACGGCATCGCGCTGCTCGCGGGACTGGCCGCTGGCTATGCGTTTGTGCCGCCTTCGGCCGGTTCGGTTTTGGTCGCCGGCACGCTCGGTGTCGACCTGGGCACCATGATTCTCGTCGGTATCCCTACCGCCTTCATCGCCATGGCGATCGCCGGCGTCATCTGGGGCCGCAACGTGGGCGGTCGCATCTTTACCGATGTTCCGGAGCACTTTACCTCTGCCGAGGGCGCGAGCGACGAAAAGGAGCTTCCCTCCTTTGGCATGGTGCTTGCCATCGTGCTCACGCCGCTTTGTCTGATTTTGCTGGGCACGCTGTCTTCTTATATCCCCATGCCCGCCGAGCGCGCCTCGATTCTCGCCTTCCTGGGCAAGCCGTTCGTCGCTTTGACGCTCGCCACGCTCGTCGCGATGTATCTGCTGGGCGCGCGCCGCGGCTACTCCGGCGCCGAGCTCAAGGCCTTGCTCGACCGCTCTCTTAAGCCCGTCGGCATGATCTTGCTGGTTATCGCTTGCGGCGGCGTCATTCGCTGGATGCTGCAGGACTGCGGCCTGGGCCAGGTTATTGGCCCTATGCTCGAGGCTTCACCGCTGCCTTTGGTGGTTGTTGCCTTTTTGATTGCCGTCATGGTGCGTGCCTCTGTCGGCAGCTCCATCGTCGCTATGACCATGGCATCGGGCATTATGGCCGCCATGCCCGCGGTTGCCGGTGCTTCGGTGCTCATGCGTGCCGCTATCTGTCTTGCTATCTGCGGCGGTGCCACGGCCCTCTCGCACGTCAACGATGCCGGTTTTTGGATGTGCTCTTCGTTCCTGGAGATTGACGAGAAGACCACCCTCAAGTCCTGGACCGTTATGGAGACGCTCATCGGCCTTTCGGGTCTTGCCTGCGCCCTGGCGATTTCGTTCTTCGCCTAGTTTGCGTAGCTAAGCATCTTTCACCGAGTGCATCGCTCGGTACCCATTTCACCTGATTCATTAACCAACGATTGGTACAACCGTTCAAACCAAAAGAGGAGAGCATTATGGACGAGAAGACCAAGGCACAGATTCAGCAGGAGGCAGCCGACTTGGTTGCCAAGCTGCAGTCGCGTTCCGGCAAGTTTCGCACCATCAGCCCCGAGATGGACCCGCTGCGTCTGGGCTCTGGCTGGTCCATCGAGGATCTGGACAAGCCGCAGGTCATTATCGAGTCGACGTTTGGCGACTCGCACCCGGGTTCTGCCGGCCTGTTTGATCTGGTCGAGGAGGTCCGTGCTGGCGTTGCCGAGGCTGGCGGTCACGGTGCCCGTTACTTCTGCACCGATATCTGCGACGGCGAGGCCCAGGGCCACGACGGCATTAACTACTCGCTGCCTAGCCGCGACATGATCGCCAACATGATCGAGATTCATGCCAAGGCCACCCCGTTCGACGCCGGCGTCTTTGTCGCCAGCTGCGATAAGGGCCTGCCTGCGAACCTTATGGCCATGGGCCGCATCAACATCCCCTCCATCGTCGTTACCGGCGGCGTCATGGATGCCGGCCCCGATCTGTTGACTCTGGAGCAGCTCGGCGCGATTTCTGCCCGCTACGAGCGCGGCGAGATATCCCGTGAGGAGCTTGAGTTTGCCAAGCACAACGCATGCCCCAGCTGCGGCGCCTGCTCCTTTATGGGCACCGCGTCGACCATGCAGGTTACCGCCGAGGCCCTGGGCCTTATGCTCCCCGGCACGGCCCTGCTGCCCGCAACCAGCTCCGATCTGCGTGAGTTTGCGCGCGAGGCCGGCCGTCAGTCCGTGTGGCTCTCCGAACACAACCTGTGCCCGCGCGACATCGTGACCAAGGAGTCCTTCGAGAACCTCATCATGGTCCACGGCGCCATCTCCGGTTCCACCAACTCGCTGCTGCACATTCCCGCGATCGCCCGCGAGTTTGGCATTGAGATGTCCGCCGACGATTTCGATCGCCTGCACCGTGGCGCCCACTACCTGCTCAACGTTCGCCCCGCGGGCGAGTGGCCGGCGCAGTTCTTCTACTATGCGGGCGGCGTGCCGCGCATCATGGAGGAGATCAAGTCGATGCTCCACCTCGACGTTATGACCGTCACCGGCAAGACTCTCGGCGAGAACCTCGAGGACCTCAAGAACAACGGTTACTACGAGAAGTGCGGTCGTTACCTTGAGAAGTGGAATCTCAAGCGCGAGGACATCATTCGCCCGTTTGACCAGGCCTTTGGTACCGACGGCTCCATCGCCATCCTCCACGGCAACCTTGCCCCCGAGGGCGCCGTCGTCAAGCACACGGTTGTTCCGCGCGAGATGTTCCAGGCCACGCTTAAGGCGCGTCCGTTCGACTGCGAGGAGGACGCTATCCACGCCGTCCTGACGCACGAGGTCAAGCCCGGCGACGCCGTCATCATCCGCTATGAGGGTCCCAAGGGCTCCGGCATGCCCGAGATGTTCTATACCACCGAGGCTATCGCCAGCGACCCCGAGCTGGGCGCGAGCATTGCCCTGATCACTGACGGCCGCTTCTCCGGCGCCTCCAAGGGCCCGGCTATCGGTCACGTTTCGCCCGAGGCTGCCGTGGGCGGCCCGATTGCCCTGATCGAGGAGGGCGACCTTATCCAGATCAATATTCCCGAGCGCTCGCTGTCCATCGTGGGCATCGCCGGTAAGGAGATGGAGCCGGCCGAGGTCGACGCCGTCCTGGCCGAGCGTCGAGCCGCTTGGAAGCCCAAGGCTAATCGCTATACCTCCGGCACGCTCAAGTTCTTTACTGAGCATGCAGTTTCCGCCATTCAGGGTGGCTACATGGAGTAGCGCCCATGCGCATCAAATATCTCCTCTCATAGATGCGCGGCGCGAAAGGCCCCGAGCTCACGTGAGCTCGGGGTTCTTTTCGTCTGGATTGCAGACGTATCGTCGGACGAAAGCACGTTGCGTCTAGGGAAAAAACGTACGAAAGCGCAATTTCCATCCTTATTCCGGACGCAAATCAAGACGTAAACCGTTTGCGTCTGCTATAAATCCGCACGAAAACGGTATTCGTCTTGCAGGGCAGTTGCCGTTTCTACAGTTCAACTTCCAGTTCGGCTTTGTGCTCGTAGAGGTAGTCGCGCATGTAGGGGATGGCAAATGAGACCTTGCCGTACGAGGGAGCCTCGATAATCGATTCTCTTAACAGGCGGCTGCGGACGGAACTCACCTGTTGAGGCGTTTTGTTTAGGGCATCGGCAACCATGCTGGTCGAGCTCGTCTGCCCCAAAGATGCCATGCTCAGCAGATAAGCGATGCACGTGGGCGGAATGCGCTGTAGCGCGGGCTCAATCACCATGGCACAGAAGCGTTCGCGTGCCGTTGCAATGCCGCGCTCGGCTTCTTCTTCTCCAATAATCGGTGTATGTGCGCGTCTTGCCAACTGCCATGCGTAGTATCCAACGAGTTGGATCATGAAAGGATAACCTTGCGTTGCCTCGGCAAGTTGGCCGGCAATACCTGGCTGCAACTCCATGCCAGACGCTTCAATGGTTTCCTCGAGGGAGTACGACACTTCGGTTACTGCCACAGCCTTCAGGTCAAAGGGGAGGGCACGGCGCAAAAACGTAAGTGTCTTTCCGTTGATGATGCTTTCAATCATCGAAGGCAGCCCCGCAAAAACAAAGGCGATATCAAGGTCTTCGCCGATAACCTGCTGAATCGCAATGGAGAGCGTTCGGACCTCATCGAGCTCTGCGTCTTGAACCTCGTCGAGAGTGATGAGCAGGCCATTTTCATTCTTGGATATTGTCTGTCTCATGGCGTCGCGTAGCGATGGACCGATTCGCTCAATGTCTATGCTGCCGATGGATATGCCAGCTACGGTGGGCTCAAATCTGGCGTGTTTGGCCTGGAATTTGGGCTGCAGCTGTTCGAGAATGCGTTGGCAAAGTCCCTCGGTTGCGACCTCTTTTATGACCGTCCAGCCACGGCTTTGCGCCAAACGTGAGCACTCGTCAAGGAGGACCGTCTTGCCCGTTCCACGGACGCCGGCTATGCGCATTAGGCGCCCCGGGGCACCAGGCCCGTTGACGAGGCCCTCATTGAATTCTTCGAGCACATCTTCGCGGCCGATAATCGTGGGAGGTGTTTTACCTGCTGTGGGCTTAAAAGGGTTTGTTTGCATGTGAGCCACCTTTGCTCAAGATATAGCAAGATATAGCAAAGTATAGCAAGATATAGCAAAGTATAGTGAGATATAGCAACGTATAGCGCTGTTCGCGGGTTCTTACGGTGGTGCTATTTTCCGAATGCCGCGCGGATAAAGCGCTGGGCGAACAGCTTGTTGGCGACGTTGATGACATGGCCCAGGAACAGTGCCGAGATGGCGGTCGTGACGCCAAAGCCGCCCAGGTTGTACATAAAGATCAGCGACAACGCGAGCGAGGCGGCGACATGTGAGCAGTCAAACACGACTTTTACGTCACCAAAGCGGCGTTTAAGCTTTTCGGCAATGACTTGCACCAAGCCGTCGGGCGCGTTGGGGACAACGCCCATGTTGACGACGAGACTTACGCCAAATGCGGTGACAGCGAGGGAGAGCAGCATGGTCGCAATCTGTGTGGGGAGTGCCGTGGGATGCAGTGGGTTGACCGCCATGAAGAGGTCGGTCAAGCCGCCAATCAGCGTTGAGAAGAACAACTCGAGCAGGATGCGCGGCTGGAACTCGCTTCGCAAGATGGCTAATTGCGCCACGATGTAGGCGACGTAGGTTGCGGTGATCCAAAAGCCGAGCGTCTTGCCAGTGAGCATGGATAGGGTTGTGGCAAAGCACGTGAGCGCGGCGACGCCCAGACCGGATGCCGTCTGGAGACTCATACCGAGTGCCAGTACTGCAACGCCCACAAGATACATCAGCATTCTGATGACGGTATGGCACCAGTCGATGTTCTCGCCATGCATGATGATGAGCGGTCGCATGTTGCTACCCGTCCTTTCGGTTGTGTGAAAAAGCTGACCCGGGCCGGCAAAAGAGGGTTATCGGAGGCACTGCTGCAAAAGCAGAAAAGCCGGCCCCACGGTCAGTCGTCTAGGAAGTGTCTCGCTGTGCCGGAATGGGACTAAAGGTCCAACGAGACGGGAAGAAAGCAAATGGCATTGCGTGGGCGATAAGATGCCAAGATGGTAGGGTGTGTCTTAGCATCCTATTGCCCACGCTCAACGAAATCGGTTTCGTTTGAGCCTAAGTATACGACGGGATTTTATTTGCGAAGAGAAAAACAATAAAAAGGTGAACGTTCACCTAATCGCAACAACTCGTTGGCTGTAGTTGCGGTGGAATAGTTCCTGTTTTTGCTGCTGAAGGCCTTGAACAGGAACTATTCCACCGCAACTTATGAGGGGGCGGGGGATGCGATAGTATTGCATGGTGGTATTCGACTAACCGAGGACTTATCCGAGGGCTTTATGGAACAGCACCAGCATTATCAGAGCCTGCAAGACCAGGCGTACAACGCATTGCGCTCCAAGATCATCTATGCCGAGCTCAGGCCCGGCACGCGTCTTTCGGCGATTGGTCTGGAAAAGGAGACGGGAATCGGGCGCACGCCCATTCGCGAATCCTTTGTGCGCCTGCGTGAGCAGGAGCTGGTGGAAACGCGTCCCAAAAGCGGCACCTACGTCTCTAAGATCAGCATGGAACGCGCCGAAAACGCCTGCTTTTTGCGCGAGAAGCTCGAGAGAAGCGTGCTAATTAAATGCTGTTCGGCCGCCTCGCCCGAGCAAAAGCAGCGGCTTGAGCAGATTCTTACCGAGTCCGAGTCGCTCGACCATGGCGAAACGCGCCGTTTCTTTGACCTGGATAACCTGTTCCATGAGACATGTTTTGAGATTGCCGGTCGTCACATGTTGTGGGATTGGATGAAGAGCATCAACACGCATTTTGAGCGATATAACTGGTTGCGTATGGTGTCGCAGGATTTGGATTGGGAGCCGATTCGTCGGCAGCATCGCCGGATTCTCGAGGCCATTAAGAGGGGCGATACCGACGCGGCGAGCTATCTGGCAGAGACACACCTGCACCTTATGCCCGAAGAGCAAGGTCCGGTTATCGCCTTGCATCCCGACTATTTTGAGCTGTCCAAAGACTCGGCCATCTAATCAATCCCCATATAAGTTGCGGTGAAATAGGGACTGTTGTGTGACCTAGGTGGCGCAACCAGTCCCTATTTCACCGCAACTGCGTTGGGGTGTGACCGGGGCACAAAGATGCGGTGCCGCTTGGAGGAAAAGACCGGAAGCAAGGGTCCATTCCTCCAGACGGCACCGCAGCTGTTTTGGTGGCTCGGCTTTTGTCGAAGTGGCTTAGTTGAGCGCGACGGCCAGCCGAGTAGGCAAAGCGGCTTGGAGGCGTGTCGCTTCCGTCACGTTCTATCAGCATACAAGACGGTTTTGGTTCTTGTTCGTGACGGAAACGGCGCGCTTCCGAGCCGCTTTAAAAGAAAGGGGGCGAGGTTTAGGGCACGCCCCCTTTCACGATAGAGAGCTAAACCTAGCCGCGGACCTTCTTGACGACGTCCATGGCCTCGTGGGCGATCTGCTCGACCTTGGAGAAGTCGCCGTCGGCAAAGAGGGCCGGCTTGACCATCCAGGTGCCACCGCAGGCGATGATGGCGGAGGAGCTCAGGTACTCCTCGACGTTGGCGGTGCTCACGCCGCCGGTAGGCATAAAGCGGTGGCCGACAAACGGAGCGGCAAGGGCCTTGATGGTGTTCAGGCCGCCATACTGGGACGCGGGGAAGAACTTGGTGACCTTGAGGCCCAGGTTCTCGGCGGCGGTGACCTCGGAGGGGGTTACGGTGCCGGGAAGGACAGGCAGGTCGATATCGATGCAGTGCTTCACGACGTTCTCGTTGTAACCCGGGGAGACGATGAACTTGGCACCGGCTGCGCGGGCCTGCTCAACCTGCTCGACGGTCAGGACAGTGCCGGCGCCAACGCACATCTCGGGCTCGGCCTCGGCAATAGCGGCGATGCACTCGGCGGCGCAGGCGGTGCGGAAGGTGACCTCGGCGGACTTCATGCCAGCTGCCATAAGGGCGTGGGCGAGCGGAGCGGCGTCCTCGACCTTGTCGAGCACAACGACCGGTACGATGCCCAGGGACTCAAGCGTGGTGTAGAACTGATCGAACATGATGTTCCTTTCGATGTGTGGCGCGCATGGGCGCGTGATTGCCAAATGTGCTGGTCAGGAGCCGATTTTGGATTGGTTATCGGAGGCACTGCTTGGGGTTCAAGCAATTCCAAAACCGGCTGCTCGACCAGTCATGTAGGAAATGCCAGGCAAAACCGGAATGGGACTGGTGGTTTTGCCCGGCCGGAGGAATCGGGGAGCGGGCCGCAGGGGTATGGGATTGGAAAGCTGCGGCCCGCGGAATGGAGACGGACTAGCGTGCGACGCGAGTGCCACCGTCGGCGGCTGATGCCACGGCTGCGATCTCGTCTGCGGTCACCAAGTTGGAATCGCCCTTGATGGTGAGCTTGAGGATCGAGGCCGCGATGGCGTAGTTGACGGCAGCCTGCGGGTCAAAGTCGTTGATGAGGGCATGGACGAGGCCGGCGTTGAAAGCGTCGCCGGCGGCAACGCCCTCGAGCACGTGTACATCGTGAGCAGGGGAGAACCAGTGCTCGCCGCTCTCGGCGTCAAAGAGCATGCCCATCCAGATGGAGCGCTCGACGCAGGAGATGTTGCGGACGACCGAGGCGACCTTCTTGCAGCCGTACTCGGCGCAGATCTGACGGGCCATCTCGACGTAGGTGTCACGCTCCTCGATGCCGTGGGCAAGGGAGCCGGAGACGCAAGTCATACCGAGGCCGGCAGGCGCGTCCTCGTCGTTGGCGATGCAGATGTCGACGAGCGGCAGGAGTTCCTTCATGGTGGCCTGAGACTTCTCGGGCGACCACATTTTGCCGCGATAGTTGACGTCGCACACGGTGGTGATGCCCTTGGCGCGGCAGGCGGTGAGCGCATCCTTGCAGGCGGCGGCCATCTCGTCGGAGACGGCGGGAGTCACGCCGGAGAAATAGAAGACATCGATGCCCTTGAGGATCTCGTTCCAGTCGAAGACGTCGCGCTTGGCCATGTTGATGGCAGAGAACTTACGGTCGTAGACGCAGCCGTTGCCGCGCTGCGAGGCACCGACCTCAAACACATAGGAGCCAAGACGGTCGCCCTGACGCACGACGCGCGTTGTGTCGACGCCGTAGGCCTTCAGCGAGCGCAGCGCGCACTCGCCCAGACGGTTGGCCGGAACAACGGAGACGTAAGCGGCCTTGTCGCCCTGGTAGGCCAGGGAAAGCGCAGTGTTGGCCTCGGCGCCGCCGTAGCGGACGTCAAACTCGGTTGCCTGCTCAATACGCAGGTGGTCTTTGGGCGAGAGTCTCATCATGATCTCGCCGAAGGTAAGAACCGTTTTACCCATGGTCGCGCAGCTCCTTTTACTCGTGCGTACACCTTTGATATGGCGTTGGCACGCAGGTGCCAAGACGGTAGGGTGCGTCTTTGCACCTGCGTGCCAACGCTCGCCGAAATCGGTTTACGAAATCGGTTTCGTTTCGAGTTGTACTATACTCACCTACAGCGTTTTGCAACCGAGATTTTTAAAAAATGCCTAAAATGGCTCAGACTGCCGACATTGGGAAACGGGGTGCGCTATGGCGCAGATGAGAATCAAAGACATTGCCGCCGAGGCGGGCGTGAGCCCGGCCACGGTCTCGCGCTATCTCAACAACCGCCCCGGACAGATGACCGAGGAAACCCGTGCTCGCATCGCCGAGGTCATCGAGCGCACCGGCTATCGTCCGCGTGCTGCCGCGCGCAACCTGCGCAGCTCGCGCACCAACCTCATCGGCGTGATCTTGGCCGACATTGCTAACCCGTTCTCCAGCGCCATGCTCGAAGGGCTTTCCGCCAGCGCCGCCGCGCGCGGCTGCTCGCTCATGACGGCCATTAGCGGCAACGACCCCGCAAAGGAAGCAGAGTCGCTCACCAGACTTATCGATGCCGGCGTGGACGGCCTGGTCGTCAATACCTGCGGAGGCAACGACAAGGCGATTGCCGCGGCTGCGGGACGCCTGCCCGTCGTGCTGCTCGACCGCGATGTTGCCGACGGCGGTGTCGATCTGGTGACCTCCAACAACCGTGAGCTGGTCGCCGGCCTGGTAGACGCCTTGGCCTCTGCGGGCAGCGAGCGCCTGTGCCTGCTCACCGAGGCAAGCGACGACAGCCCCGTGCGTCGCGAGCGCGCCGAGGCCTTTGCCGACGAGCTCTCGCGCCGCGGCCTGGCGGGCGAGGTCGTCACCCTGGCAGACGGTGGCGCCAGGGGCGTCGGTCGCCTGGACGAGACCATCCGCGACTATGCGGGCAAAAAACTCGGCCTTATCGCCGTCAACGGCCTGGTTTTCCTGCGCCTGACCGAGGCGCTAGCGCAGCTGGGCCCCTCGCTGCCGGCGGGTCTAAAGGTCGCGACGTTTGACGATTACCCCTGGAACCACGTGCTCTTTGGTGGCGTGACCACGGCGGCGCAGGATACCCTCACCATCGCCGAGCGCGTAGTCGAGCGTCTGTCCGAGCGCATCGACGTCGTTACCACTACGGTGGGCGATGCCGCAAAGCTCGCCTCCAAGCGCATCGAGATCCCCGGCCACATCGAACACCGCGCTTCGACCTCACGCTAGTCTGTGATCGCGCGTAGGTCATACCCGCCTGCTCGCGCACGTTTTTTGGGCGCTTGATACGCTTTAACCCTGCGGAAACATTTTTCTGCGATAGTATCTGCGATATAGACCAGTCGAAACCCGCCCGAAAGAAAGGGGAGCGACATGAACCAGCAGAACATCGATTACGTACTCCGCTCCGTAGAGCAGCGTGATATCCGCTTTGTGCGTCTGTGGTTTGTCGACATTCTCGGCCGCCTCAAGAACTTTGCCATTAGCCCCGAGGACCTCGAGGTCGCTTTTGAGGAGGGTATTGGCTTTGACGGCTCCGCTATCGAGGGCTTTGCCACGCCCGAGGAAGCCGACATGCTCGCATTCCCCGATGCTTCAACCTTCCAGATCCTGCCATGGCGCCCGAGCCACAACGGCGTCGCCCGCGTGTTCTGCGACGTGTGCACTCCCGATTGCAAGCCGTTTGCCGGCGACCCGCGTGATGCCCTGCGCCGCATGTTCCGCAAGGCCGAGAAGGCTGGCTATCTGCTCAACGTGGGTGCCGAGCTGGAGTATTACTACTTTCCCGACGAGCACACGCCCGAGCCGCTCGACAACGTGGGCTACTTCGATCTTTCGGTGAGCGATGCTGCTCGTGACCTGCGACGCAACACGGTCCTCACGCTCGAGAAGATGTCCGTGCCCGTGGAGTACACCTTCCACGCCGCCGGTCGTTCGCAGCACGGCATGAGCCTGCGTCACGCCGAGGCCCTGAGCATGTCCGACGCCATCACCACGGCCAAACTCATCATTAAGCAGCAGGCCTATGAGAGCGGTTGCCACGCCTCCTTTATGCCCAAGCCGCTGGCGGGCGAGGACGGCAGTGCTATGTTCCTGTGCCAGTCGTTGTTCGACCATGACGGCAATAACGTCTTTTGGGGCGAGGACGACGAGAAGTACCATCTCTCCGACGTCGCCAAGCACTATATGGCCGGCATCCTGGCGCACGCGCGCGAGATTAGCGCCATCACCAACCCCACGGTCAACTCGTATAAGCGCATCACCACGGGTGGCGACTCCGTGCCACAGTACGCCACGTGGGGCCTGCGCAACCGCGCGAGCATGGTCCGCATCCCGGTCTACAAGCCCGGCAAGCAGCTGTCCACGCGCATCGAGCTGCGCAGCCCCGATCCCATGGCCAATCCGTACCTGGTCAACGCCGTCACGCTGGCGGCTGGTCTGGACGGCATCGAGCGCAAGCTGGAGCTCCCGCCCGAGGCCACGGCCGAGACGCTCAAGCTCAGCGATCGCCAGATGCTCGAGGCCGGTTACACGCCGCTGCCGCGCTCGCTCAAAGAGGCGCTCGACGTGTTTGAGGACTCGCAGTTTATGAAGGATGCCCTCGGCGAGCACATCCACAGCTTCTTCCTCAAAAAGAAGCGCGACGAGTGGCATAAGTTTGAGTCTACGATCACCGAGTGGGAGATCAAGCACTACCTGGCGAACTCCTAATCGCGCTGGTTTGTTCCAGTACGATTGAGCTCATTTCTTTGGAGGCCGATATGTCCGAAAAGAGTGCCCTGTTCATGGCGCGCACGACGCGCTTCCACGAGTTTGCCCGCAGCCTGACGACTACCCTGGGGGTCGAGGTGAGCCTGGCAACCCCCGATTCGCCGACTGCGGCGCATGACTTTGACCTGCTGATCCTCGATTCCGATGGCATCCGCAGCGACCGCATCGATCAGATTGCCAAGTGGCTGGACGATCGCGGCGGTGTCCCCATACTGGTGATCGTTGACGACGAGGCACTCGGTACCCTGCGCCTGCCGAATCATGCGCATGTCGACTTTGTATGCCCCACGGCGACGCCCAACGAACTCAAGGCTCGCGCACAGCGCCTGATGGGCGAGGAGGAGACCGTCGCCGCCGACGATGTGCTCAACATCGATAACCTCGAGATCAACCTGGCCACCTACCAGGTGACGCTCGATGACGAGCCCATCGACCTTACGCTGATGGAGTACTCGTTGCTGAGCTTTTTGGCAACACACCCCAACCGTGCCTACAGCCGCGAGGTGTTGCTGCACCGCGTGTGGGGCTTTGAGTACTGCGGCGGCACGCGCACCGTCGACGTGCACATCCGACGCATCCGTTCCAAGGTGGGCCCGCAGATCGCGGCGCACATCACCACCGTCCGCGGCGTGGGCTATCTGTTTAAGGACTAGCAAGTAAATAGAGGAATGTGAGGGTACCGGAGATTTCTCCAGTACCCTTTTCTCGTTTAGGGTGAAAAGAAGACCTTTCACCGATTTAAAGTGTGTCAGTAAAAACAATATCAAACGTATAGCACTATCTCACGAATATCATTTAGTTACCGTATCTCCCTACTGCACGGATGGAGGAAGAAATGCGTTATTCGAGAAAGGTGATTGTCGGATTCATAGTATTGCTTGCCGCCCTGATGTCTCCAAGGTTGGTTTTTGGAGACGACGACTTGGTTCGTGTCACACCGCAAATAGCTGTGGAGCAAGCGCAAGCTTTCTTTGATGACGTATCGGATGAGCCGGTGACCGCTTGTGACCCAGTAAAAATGGTGAATTCCGATGGGGAATCAATCGGGTATATCGTTCGCGCGAAGCGGGATGACGTTAACTATGGCTACGTCGTATTTGATTCAGAGCGATCTTGGTGGATCAGCGAATACTGCTTGGCTCCGAACGCCCCTATGCCCATTGAGAATACAAGCGATGAAATAGCCCTTCTCGCATCCCAAGATGACATCGTTGCTTTGAAATTTGACGAGCTGTCTTTTGGTATTGCAGATCTGGATAATAACGTTGTTTTAGATGAGAAGGGATGCCGGTCAACAGCGGTGTTTTCTGTGGGAAATAGCCGCAGCGGATCTCCAGGCAGGTTCGAGGATGTTTTCGTATTGCCCAAAGACCTGTATAAACAAGGATATGTCATTGACGCAAGTAAAACTATTTCAGGGATGATAACGCCTACACAATCAGAGGTTATTAAAGAAACGGGGACCTATGCTTGCGATGTGTCTGCGATGTTTGCGGTAAGCAGCCATTATGTAACGCTAAACCGGCTCAAATTGCCAGACTTATATCATGAGCTTTGGCAGTTATCGGGAACATCCGGCAAACCAAATAAGTCATTCGATCAAGCTACGGGCCTTTACTTTACCCAAGGAGAGACTCCATCTCCAAATGCTGCCCCGGCTATTAAGGAGTTCTGTGCTAGGCGCGGGAAAAGGCTTGAGACATCATTTGCTTGGTATCCATCTTGGGATTCTTTCAGGGCAACTGCAGATTCTGGAAATCTCAGTATCTTTTCTGGGACTCTCAGTTCAAGCCATGACGCTCATGCGATGGCTGTTGCGGGATATGTGGCTATGCATAATACATATTCAAATGATAAGAAATATATGCTTGTTGTCTGGGATGGTTGGTTCAATCAGCTGCGTTTTCTTCCATATGACACAACGATTTATATATCGCATGAAGGGACGTATTGTGGAGAGTGACGGCGAAGATGATAGAAAGCGCATACGTAAAACGCTGGGGCTTCTTTGCGCATTTCTTGGGATATTGGTTGTCGCGGCCTATCAACCGAGCCCCTCGGTCGTCGGTGGAAAAGATGACGAACATATTTCAGTTGAAGTACAGACGCTGTCGGATATTCATAACGGACAATTTGAGGCTCTCGTGTCAAGCGGAGGGCGGAAAGAGATTGATATCCGTAGTTACTTTAATACCGGAACTGCTTCAGGGCTGAAGGCGGGAGAGAAATGGATTCTATTCTTTGCAAGTGATGCCAATTTAGAAGAGGAAACTTTGCATCCCTACTATATGGAAAAAGTTAACTAAATCGGTGAGGAGCGAGAGGAATGATCAACAGAAGACAGCTATTCGTCTTGGCATCAGGAGCTGTTATGTTTGCTGGGGCGAGAGGGGCCAACGCTGCGCAGCTTACGAATGCGCAAAAACGATTGACGCTTGTGACCGACATGATAGTTCGGAATGAGGCTGGGGTTATTGTGTCCTCGGCGCGAAGCAAAGATGTCTTGGGTGCCGGAAATAGAAAAATGGCTGTTGGCAGCATAAACAGGAATAATGACGGTGCAGCGTCCCTGACAAGAGCGGCAACTAAGAATTTGGTGACGGTTCATAGGGAGTCAGATGATTCACTGCCGGTGTTGGCAAAGATTGAGATTGTTGTTGAATATTCTGAAGATGGGCAAAGCATTGCAATTCGGTCAGGAAAATATTCGATAATTCAAACCGATCCGCTTGTGATGTATGCAAACGCTTGGTATGCGCTCATGCAGAAAGATAAATATGTGATGAACTACTTCACAGAAAGCGAAGCATCATATGAAACGGGGTGGGGGCCAACGCCATACGATGCGGAGAAGGATAAGTGGACGTGCGGATCGGGTATGGGCGCGACGATTACAGACTTTATTAACGATTCAACATATAGTTTTGCTATCGACTGCTATATCGAATAGACATGACGGCATAAAACGAATTGGCCTATAAGCATGTCATTACTTAAGCAAAGCTGAAATCTTGGCATCTAGTGCTCGGGACTGCCCAGCTTGGGGTACAACTCAACGTGAACAATGATGGCCCGCCACATGTTTGGCGGGCCTTTGGTTATTTGACGAAAGGATCGCAGCTATGAGCGAGAACGATTCCCAGCGTCCCCAGGATGCGGGCAACGCCGGCGAGACTCAGCAGCAGCCGCGCGTGCAGGTGGAGTCGACGCCTGCCGATGGCAACAACATTCCCTACGTGCAGGCCTACGACACGCAGACCGGTAAGCCGCTGGGTGGCCAGCAGGTTGTAAACAAGCACACGGTGGTCAAGACCAAGACCAAAAAGCTGCCGATCTTTATTACGGCACTCGCCGGCTGTGCCTGCGGCGCTCTGCTGGTCATTGCGCTCATTATGAGCGGCACGCTCAACATTGGCGGCGGAAAGAATGCCGTGACGGCGGGTGCTTCGGGTTCGTCGACGCAAAAGATCTCGATCGACTCCGAGGACACCACGCTGGCCGAGGTCGTTTCTGCCAAGGCGTTGCCCTCCGTGGTTTCCATTACCGCCACTTCGAGCGGCGGCCAGAATGGCTCGCTTTCGCAGTCTGCCGACGAGTCGGACGGCTCGGGCAGCGTCGGTTCGGGCGTTGTGCTCGATACCGAGGGCCACATCCTCACCAATAACCACGTGGTCGATGGCTATGACCAGTACGTGGTGACCATGGATGACGGCACCACATATGAGGCCGAGTTCGTGGGCAACGACGCCTCGAGCGACCTGGCCGTTATCAAGCTCAAGGACGCCGACGCCTCCAAGCTCACGCCGATTGAGATCGGTGATTCCTCCAAGCTCAACGTGGGCGAGTGGGTCATGGCCATCGGTTCGCCGTTTGGCAACGAGCAGTCTGTCTCCACGGGTATCGTCTCGGCGCTCTATCGCTCTACGGCCATGAGCTCTGCCAACGGTAACACCATCTATGCCAACATGATCCAGACCGATGCCGCCATCAACCCGGGCAACTCCGGCGGCGCGCTCGTTAACGATAACGGCGAGCTTGTGGGTATCAACTCGCTCATCGAGAGCTACTCGGGCTCCAGCTCGGGCGTGGGCTTTGCCATTCCGGTCAACTATGCCAAGAACATTGCCGACCAGATCATCGACGGCAAGACGCCGGTGCATCCGTACATGGGCGCCACGCTTTCGAGCGTCAATGCGCTTAACGCCCGCACCAACAAGTTGAGCACCGATAGCGGCGCGTATGTGGCGAGTGTCGTCGAGGACGGTCCTGCCGCCAAGGCTGGCATCCAAGAGGGCGATGTCATTACCAAGCTGGGCGACGACGAGATCACGAGCGCCGATGGCCTGATCATCGCGCTGCGCAGCCACGAGGTGGGCGAGAAGGTCGAGATCACGCTCATGCGCGGCAAGGAAGAGAAGACGGTCACCGTCGAGCTGGGCTCTGATGAGGAGTTACAGAACCAGCAGCAGAACGACAGCGCGACCGACACCGGCAACGGCGGCATTACCGATGAGCAGCTGCGCCAGTACCTGGAGGAGCTGCTGGGCCAGCAGGGCCAGGGTCAGGGCAACGGCCAGGGCTACTAGCGAGCCGTTTCGCTCATACCGATGCCAGAGGGGCTGTCCCACCAACGCGGGACAGCCCCTCTTTTCTTATTGATCCGTTGGGGACGGAGGAAAACGGATCACTTGGGGCTGACAAGAGGCCTGGTTCGTAATGGTCTGGACAGTTAGTTCAGATACGTATAAATCTGGGGCAGCTTGGGATGCGTTTTGAGCAATTTTTGATTGGGATGGGGCTCGAATGGGTGTTTGGAAGGGAGAGCGGGACGTTTACATGGTCTCGAGGAGCCCAAATTAGTTGAAACAGGGGTGTTCGTGCCTGATTCAGCTCTAGGATTTATACGTATCTGAACTAACTGTCCACCCCAGTCTGGCGGCTGCCGATTCGGTGCGGTTCGAAAGGGCTATTCGGCCCCGTTGCGACCGGTGGTACTCTTGTATCCGTTTGAAATCGAGCGAAGGAGTGCCGCTATGGAGCAATCGAGCCTGTTTGGTGACGGCGTGGACATCGATACCGAAACGCCCACGAGCATGGATACCGCTGCACCGGACGATGCCCGTGCCCAGGCGGCAGCGCGTGCGGCCGAGCTGCGCCACGAGCTCGATTACCACGCCTATCGCTACTACATGCTCGATGCGCCCGAGATCACGGACGCCGCCTTTGACAAAATGCTCGTTGAGCTGCAGGAAATTGAGGCGACCTACCCCGATCTGGTAACGCCCGACAGCTACACCCAACGCGTGGGCGGCTACGTGAGCGAGCAGTTTACGCCGGTCACGCATATGGCGCGCATGTATTCCATGGACGATGCCATGGATCTGGACGAGCTCGACGCATGGCTCCAGCGCACCGAGGATGCGCTCGGTGCTGGTAGCGTCACCTATACCTGCGAGCTTAAGATCGACGGTCTGGGCGTGGCGCTTACCTACCAAAACGGCACCTTCGTGCGCGCGGCAACGCGCGGCGACGGCACCACGGGCGAGGACGTATCGCTCAACGTCCGTACCATCAAGGATGTGCCCATGCATCTGTCCGAGGCGGCGCTCGCCCACATGGGCGCTGACCGCGAGCGCACCATTGAGGTACGCGGCGAGGTCTATATGCCCAAGGGCAGCTTTGTTCGTCTGAATGAAGAGGCCGATGCCGAGGGGCGCGATCCCTTCGCCAACCCGCGCAACGCCGCCGCCGGCAGTCTGCGCCAAAAGGATCCCAAGGTCACGGCGCGCCGCGACCTGGCCACCTTTATCTATGCCATCGCCGATACCGACCCGCTGCACGTCCACAGCCAGCGCGAGTTCCTCGATTGGCTGCGTAGCGCCGGCTTTAGCGTCAACCCCAACGTGGCTCGTTGCGCCACGCCCGCCGAGGTCCACGAGTTCTGCGCCCAGGCGCTTGAGCATCGCGGCGACCTGGACTACGACATCGACGGCGTGGTTGTAAAGGTTGACAGCTTCCAGCAGCAGCTCGACCTGGGCTTTACCGCCCGCGCGCCGCGCTGGGCCATTGCCTTTAAGTTCCCGCCCGAGGAAAAGCAGACCGTCCTGCGCGAGATTCGCATCCAGGTGGGCCGCACCGGTGTGCTCACGCCGGTCGCCGAGTTCGATCCGGTGACGGTTGCCGGCTCCACCATCGCGCGCGCCACGCTGCACAACATCGACGAGATCCGCCGCAAAAACGTGCGCGAGGGCGACACCATCATCGTGCACAAGGCGGGCGACGTGATCCCCGAGGTCGTGGGTCCCGTGCTCGACAAGCGCCCGGCCGATTCGGTCGACTGGCACATGCCCGAGGTTTGCCCCGTGTGCGGCAGCCCCGTGGTTCACGAGGATGGCGAGGTGGCCTACCGCTGCGTGTCCATCGACTGCCCCGCGCAGCTCAAGGAGCGCCTGCTCCACTGGGTGAGCCGCGGCTGTATGGACGTCGATGGCCTGGGCGACGAGATCGTCGACAAGATGATCGCCGCCGGACTGATCCACGATGTCGCGGACTTCTACCAGCTCACAGTCGACGACATCGCCGGCCTGGACACGGGGCGCGTGTACGCCAGCTCCAACAGCAAAAAGGGCGTCAAGAAGGGCGATCCCATTCCGGTGGGTCTCAAGACGGCCGAGAAAATCATCGCCGAGCTCAACAAGTCCAAGAGCCAGCCGCTCGGTCGCGTGCTGTTTGCCCTGGGTATCCGCCACGTGGGCAAGAGCGTGGGCGAGGTCATCGCCGAGCGATTCCTGTCGATTGACAAGCTCATCTTGGCGAGCGAAGAGGACATCGCCGAGTGTGAGGGCATCGGTCCCAAGATTGCGGCGACCGTCAAGCAGTTCCTGGCCGTGTCCGAAAACCTTGCCGTGCTGGAGCGTTTGCGTCAGGCGGGCCTGTCGCTCGAGGTCGACTTGGGCGCCGCGCATGCACAAGCCGCAGCCGACGCGGGCGTGGCGGATGAGCTCGCCGATGCACAACCGCTCGCGGGTCTGACCTTCGTACTCACCGGCACGCTCGTCAACCGCACGCGCGACGAGGCGGGCGCGGCACTCAAGGTGCTTGGCGCCAAGGTTTCGGGCAGCGTGTCAAAGAAGACGAGCTATCTGGTCGCCGGCCCCAAAGCGGGCTCAAAGCTCACCAAGGCCGAGCAGCTGGGTGTGCCCGTGTTGGATGAGGCGGCACTTGAACAGATTTTGGCGACGGGTAGGGTCCCGGAGGCATAATGATTTGTTGAGGAACTGCGCAGAGGCTCAGTTCCTCAACATCTCCTTATAGTGTTTGCCTGTTCAATTTCGATATCGTTTCCCTCGTATGATCCAGATGCGTCTACCGACTCAAAGCGTGAGTAGGAAACTCTTGTCCCAACTTTGATTTGGGAAAGCTTGTCTTTGATTCGGCCAGATGAGGGGAATGTAATCCGGGTTTGCTTTCCAGCGTCGGTGTAGCGGGGACTGTTGTCTGTTTGGATTACGAGTTCCGTTCCCTCAATAGAATGAACGCTGCCGGCTCCAAAGACAAGGTAATCATCTCCTCCGCTATAGCGGGCTCTATCTGTGCATGAAGAAACGGATGCAAACATAGCGAAAATCACCAATATCGTAACCAGGGCAAAGGCCGTGGTGCCATAGCATTTTGATGGTGCCATCCGGTCTACCAAAAGACTGTTCCGTTCAATTTGACCATATTGGGCGTTGCATAGTTAATCGCTCGGGGATAAGTGTTCCATCCGTCGAATACTTCGAGCCACTGCAGTTCGATGCCAGAGCTTCCATTATGCCCAGTAAAATAGCCAGTTACCGTGACTGT
Source organism: Collinsella sp. (assembly GCA_048291725.1). Lineage (GTDB taxonomy): Bacteria > Actinomycetota > Coriobacteriia > Coriobacteriales > Coriobacteriaceae > Collinsella. The sequence goes on from DBEZXW010000077.1 coordinate 27,963, forward strand.
ATGACCTGATAGCTCGACGGATCCTTCACTGTTTCGGCTGTTGATCCACATATGATACAAGCCGATATTCCCTTGATCGATAGTTGCTCTGTACTGAGCGAATTGAGGCTGATAACCGAAAAATTGAGTATTAAGTGCTCTACCCTTTTGAGCGGCAAGACTTTTAAACGGAACAATTCCATCTGGGATGATCGTGCTTCCGTACTCGACGCCCTGATCATTGGTCTTATACGTTGTTGTGCCAGTGACGTTCCATATTTCTTTATAATAATCGGGATTAAATTGATTAGCGTTTGAACTGGTGAGACCGTAATGCATTGATACAGCGTACAAGGCAGAAACGACGCATGCATACTTATTAGTGCGGGCTTCAACTAATGATTCCGAGACTCCTCGGAACGGTATTCCGTTTAAATCGTCTATTTGGAAATGCAACATCAAGTCATCTTCATTGATAATGACTGCATCCCATGAAGTTGGGTTATTGCTTTGAGGTGCTATACCCTTTTCGGTGACAATTGGGACAGACCGTATATTGTTATAGTTGGTTACACAGTCTCTAGTTCCTGGCACCAAAGTTCCATATTCAATATCGTTGTACGAAATTAGTACGGTTGGGTTTGTGGCCTGTTGGCCGGAATAAGTTGAAATGGCGTTTGATAGAGAAGCTGAAATCGGAAGAATGGTATCGCCGAGGGTTATCTCCTTCAGAAGCCCAGGATATGATGCGTCAAGTATTAAATAACCGTAAGGGCTTCCTTCCCTTGTGACACTGATTTCATAGCCACAGATAAGGCCGGTTTGTTGGCATACGGGAACGATTTGCTCGATCTCTAAGTTCGCGGATCCGTCGACGATGGGCAACAGGGAAAGCGCGTAGTCTTGTGCTAGGTCTGATGTAAAAGCGACGGATGAGTTTGAGTCGGCAGCGAATACTCTTGTTGGGCGTGACGCGGATAAGCCGATGATCGAGGCTAGGCCGAGAAGAAACGAGCGACGTGATTGAACTCTGGGCATAATGTCTCCTGCCTATGGGGGGCAATATGCTGTCATTTTATTTGCTACATAATACAATCTAATTCGGATTAAGGTAAATGGATGGAATTGCTCGATAAATGGTAGTGATTAGCGGACCGGTATCGCGATCCTCGTCACATACGCCCCCGGGTCGTCGCTGATGATGTCGTCGATCAGGGCGATCTCGCGCGAGGGACCGGCGGGTGTCAGGTTGCGCTCGCGCATATAGCTGAGCAGCTGCTCATAGCGTGGGGTTGCTTGCCCGTGCGTGCCGCGAAAGCTAATGGTCAGGCAGCGCGCGGCGGGTCGCGTCTCGAGGTCGCCCACGTAATCATCGGTGTCATCGAGCAGCAAAAAGACCTCGTCGTAGCCATCAAAGTCGCCGGCGGCGAGGCGCTCGGCGCTAATCCCAACGCCCAAGTTGCCCAGAAAGACAAAGGTCTCGTGCTGGCCCTTCTGCAGCTGACGAATCTGCCACTCCAGCGCATAGGCGTCGGTAGGCTTGACGCGTTCGCGCAATACGGCGCAGCGAAGCTCGGGCGCATCGATTGCGCAAATGGTATCGAGCTCGGTGTTCAGGGCATTGTGAAGCAGGGCAAGCCGGTTGTCGATCTTGCGCGACACGCGCTCCAGCTCGCGGCGCTTGCGCTCGATGAGCTCCTGCTGCTGAGCCAGCTGCCGCTGCATAAGGTTCACGTCGCGCGTGGTCACAAACTCACGGATTAGCGCGAGCGGCAAGTCGAGAACACGCAGGTGGCTGATGGTGTTGAGAGCGGAGAGCTGCCGCGATCCGTAGTAGCGGTACCCACTCGCCGGATCGATGTGTGCCGGGTCCAGCAAGCCCATCTGCTCGTAATGGCGCAACGTGCCCACGCTTAGGTTAAACAAGCGCGCAATCTCGCCAATGCGGAGCAGGCCCTCAGTATGTTCACTTGGCGTGTCGGTCACAGGACCGCTCCTTTCGGTAAAAAGCAGGGGAGAGGTGCCAGCCTGTGTCGCCTCGCTACGCTACCAACTTGTCAAAAGCCCCACGCCGGTTGAGCACGGTAAACGCGACAACACAGATGACTGCCGACAAAATCGAGCCGCATGGCGAAGCGATGCCCATGGGAAACAGCGTGTCGGAATAGGCGTTCGACAGCAGCCACGCGCCCGGCACGCGAATGAGTGCCACGGCCAGCACGTTGTGCGCAAAGCCGATGTAGCTCTTGCCGTATGCAGCGAAAAAGCCACTAAAGCAAATGTGGATGCCGGCAAAGATCGCGTCGAAAATGTAGCTGCGCATGTAGCCAGTGCCGGCCGCGACCACTGCGGCGTCCTTGGCAAAAAAGCCGATAAACGCCGGCGCCACCAGCCACATCAGCGCCGTGATCAGGCAGCCGTACACCACCGAGATCGTCATGGCGTCTTTGAGCACCTGACGCGCGCGATCGCCCTTGCCCGCGCCGGCATTTTGCGCCGTGAGCGCGCTGACGGTGGCGCCCATGGAACTCGGCACAATGAACAAAAAGCTGATCATCTTCTCGACCAGGCCCACGGCGGCGGCGTCGACGAGCCCTCGGTGGTTGGCGATGACGGTGATAAACATAAACGCCACCTGGATGCAGCCGTCCTGCACGGCCACGGGCACGCCGATCTTAAGAATGCTGCTGAGCACCTCGGGCTGGGGGCGCAGGTCGCTGCGCTTAACGTGGATGTTCGTGCGGCGGCTCTTGAGCCAGACGAGCGCGAGGGCGACGCTGGCCGTCTGGGCGGTCACCGTGCCGAGCGCCGCGCCCACGGGGCCGAGCCCCATGTGTCCGATAAACAGAAAATCGAGCGCGATGTTGATGATGCACGCCACGCCGATCACGTACATGGGCGAGCGCGAATCGCCCAGCCCGCGAAAGATGGCCGAAAGAATGTTGTATGCGGCGATAAACGGAATGCCGACAAAGCAGATGCGCAGGTAGGCGGCGGTGCCTTCGACTGCCTCGGGCGGCGTGCCAATGAGTGCCACGATCTGCGGGCACAGTGCGAGCAGGACAGCGGCCAGCACCACCGAGACACCCATAAAGAGCGTGATGGTGTTGCCGATGGCGGTCTCGGCACGGTCGAAGCGGCGCGAGCCCACGGCGTGGCCGACGATGACCGTCGTTCCCATGGCCAGGCCCACGAGCGTCACGGTAATGATATAGAGCGTCTGCGCGCCATTGCCCACGGCGGTGATGCCGGCGGCGCCGCTAAACTGCCCCATCATGTACAGGTCGGCCATGCCGTAGAGCATCTGCAAAAAGTACGAGAGCATATAGGGCAGGGCAAAGACCGCGATGGTCTTGAGGACATTGCCGCGTGTGAGGTCGTGTTCCATGGGCGGGGCTTTCTGGCTGGGTTCGTTTAGCTACCAGTGTAGTGAAAACCCTACAACGATTGTAGAGTCAAGGTTTGTGTCGGCAGTGGGGCGAAAAAAATCGCGCGCACCATTATTCCGAGTGAATATGGACACACATCACGAGAACTCGCCGCCGGCGCTAACCTTGCAGAAAACGATTTCGGAATACTTGACACCATTATTCGGCGCGCAATAATACGTGCGTTTGCGAACAACGTTTGATGGGGGTTGAACCTGCGTGCGCAATCTCAAAATACTGTTTTCCTATCTAGGGGCATACCGTCGCGATGCCATCCTCGGCGTGTTCTTTGTGTCGGTCGAGACGGTGCTCGAGCTGTTTATCCCGGTCATCATGGCCAACATCGTCGATGTGGGCGTGCCTGCGGGTGATATCAACTACATGCTGCTGCAGGGGTCGTACATGTTGGTGTGCGCTGCGCTTTCGCTGGTACTGGGCTTGGGTTATGCCCGCACGTCCGCCCGCGTTGCCTCGGGCCTAGGCGCTAACCTGCGCGAGGCCGAGTACAAAAAGATTCAAACGCTCGCCTTTGGTAACCTGGACAACTACGACGCCAGCTCGCTCGTCACCCGCATGACCACGGACATCACCGTTATCCAAAATGCTGTGGGCAACGGCTTTCGCCCTATGGTGCGCGGCCCGGTGACGCTTATCGTCGGCCTTATCTACGCGCTGATGCTGTCGCGCCCGCTCGCCACCGTCTTTGCGATCATCTTGCCCGTGCTGGCAATCGTACTGGGCGTTATCACCTATCGCGTCAGTCCGCTCTACCGCCAACTCCAGACCTCGATGGACCACCTCAACGGCGTGGTACAGGAAGACCTCACCGCCGTGCGTGCCGTCAAGGCCTACGTTCGTACCGAGCACGAGGAGGCCAAGTTCGACGCAGTCAATACCGAGCTCGCGCGCACTGCGACAAAGACCTTTGGCAGCGCGGTGCTCAACCTGCCGGTGTTTCAGCTGTCGATGTACGTGGCTGCGCTCTCTATCCTGTGGATTGGCGGCCGCATGATTCTCGCCGGCAAGCTGGGCGTGGGCTCGCTCACGGGCTTTATGAGCTACGTGCTGCTGATCATGAATTCGCTCATGATGATTTCCAACGTGTTTTTGCTGCTCACGCGCGCTCTTACGAGTGTGGGCCGTATCGCCGAGGTGCTCGATGAGGAGCCCTTTATCGCCAACCCCGCGGGAGACCTCGCGATTGCGGCGCCAGCGGACGGCAGTATCGAGTTTCGCGATGTTTCCTTTAAATACCGCGCGGATGCAGCCGAGGATGTGCTCGAGCATATCGACCTTCGCATCGAGAGCGGCTCGACGGTGGGCATCCTCGGCGGCACGGGCTCGGGCAAGAGCTCACTTGTGCAGCTGATTGCGCGCCTGTACGACGCCACCGAAGGCGCCGTGCTTGTGGGCGGACGCGACGTGCGCGACTACGACCTCGCCGCCTTGCGCGACGCTGTGGGCATTGTGCTGCAAAAGAATGTGCTGTTCACGGGCACCGTGCGCGAGAACCTGCAGTGGGGCAATCCGCAGGCGTCGGACGATGAGCTCCTCGCGGCTTGCCGCGCGGCGTGCGTGGACGAGTTCCTTGATCGCATCGGCGGGCTGGACGGCGAGTTGGGCCAAGGCGGCGCCGGTGTCTCGGGTGGCCAGAAGCAACGTCTGTGCATCGCGCGCACGCTGCTCAAGCATCCGCGCGTGCTCATTTTTGATGACTCCACCAGCGCGGTCGATATGGCGACCGACGCAAAGATTCGCGAGCACATCGCTCGGATTCCCGATGCGACCGTGCTCATCATCGCCCAGCGCATCGCGAGTGTCATGGATGCCGATCGCATTGTGGTGCTGGACGACGGTCGTGTCCACGGCGTGGGCACGCACGAGGAACTGCTGGCGGGCGACAACATATACCAGGAGATTTACGCCTCGCAGATGGAGTTTGCGGGGAACGCGGACGCCGGCGACGGCAGCGACGATGGTTGCGCGAATGATCCGTTTTCCTCCGTCGTATGCGGATCACCCTTGGAAGGGGGTGAGCGCCATGCCTAAGACCGCAGCCCAAGCACGCCCGGCCGACCTCAAGCGCACGGTGCGCCGCTTGCTCTCCTACATGGGGCATGCCAAGTTCTCGTTGCTCGCGGTGGGCGTGCTCGCCTCCGTTGCCGCCATCGCGAGCCTCGCCGGCACCTACATGGTGCGCCCCATCGTTAACGGTTTGGCCACGGGCGGGGAGGAACTGCTCGCCAAGCAGGTCATCCTGACGGCGATCATCTACGCTGCGGGCGTGCTCTCGGCCCTGGGCTACTCGCAGATTATGGTGCGCGCGGCCCAACGCGTGGTGTCCGATATTCGCCGCGACCTGTTCGCGCACATCCAGACGCTGCCGCTCAGTTATTTTGACAGCACGCGCTCGGGCGACATCATGAGCTTTTTCACCAATGACGTCGACACCGTCTCCGAGGCGCTTAACAACAGCTTTGCCAACGTGATTCAGGCCGCCATTCAGGTTGTGGGCACCACGGCCATGCTCATCATCCTTAACTGGCAGCTCACGATTATCACACTCGTGTGCGATGCGGCCATTGTGCTGTATGCGCGCTACTCGGGCGCGCGCTCTAAGCGTTTCTTTGCCGCCCAGCAGGCATCGCTTGGCGACCTGGACGGATATATCGAAGAGATGGTCTCGGGTCAAAAGGTCATCAAGGTCTTTAACCGCGAGGCGGCGAATGTTGCCGGCTTCACCTGCCGCAACGACGAGCTTCGCCGCACCGGCACCGCCGCCGTGAGCTATGCCAACTCCATGGTGCCCATGACCGTCGTGATTGGCTACGTCAACTATGCCATCGTCGCCGTGGCGGGCGGCATGCTCTGCATCAAGGGGCTCGCCGATGTGGGCGCACTTGCAAGCTACCTGGTCTTTGTGCGCCAGGCCGCCATGCCCATCAACCAGTTTACGCAGCTCGGCAACTTCTTGCTCAACGCGTTGGCCGGTGCCGAGCGCCTGTTTGCGGCTATGGACCTTGAGCCCGAGGTGGACGAGGGCTGCGTGGAGCTGGTGCAGACGGGCGATGCCGCGTGGGCGTGGAAAATTCCCGAGGGCCAGGGCGTGGGCGTCTACGGGCACCTGCATGACGTGGCAGCCGTTGATGAGTCGGGCCGCGCGGTGGCCGCCGACGGCACCGAGCTCACGTGCGGCTTGGTCCCGCTTGCCGGCGACGTGCGCTTCCATGCCGTGGATTTTTCCTACGTGCCGGGCGCCCGCGTGCTCATGGATCTCAACCTGTTTGCCAAGCCGGGGCAAAAGATCGCGTTTGTGGGCTCGACGGGCGCCGGAAAGACGACCATCACCAACCTCATCAACCGCTTCTACGAGGTCGATGACGGCGAGATCACGTACGACGGCGTCGACGTCAAGCACATTGCCAAGGCCAGCCTGCGCGGGTCTCTCGGCATTGTGCTGCAGGATACGCACCTGTTTAGCGGCACCATTGCGCAGAACATCCGCTTTGGCAAGCTCGACGCGACCGACGAGGAGGTACGCGCCGCTGCCGAGGCCGCCTGCGCCGACTCGTTTATCCGCCGCCTGCCTAGAGGGTACGACACACCGGTTACGGCCGACGGCGCCAACCTGTCACAGGGCCAGCGCCAGCTGCTCGCCATCGCGCGCGTGGCCGTCGCCGATCCGCCGGTGCTCATCCTGGACGAGGCCACGAGCTCCATCGACACGCGTACCGAAAAGCTCATCGAGCGCGGTATGGACCGCATCATGCGCGGACGCACCACGTTTATGATTGCGCACCGCCTGTCCACTGTCCGCGACGCCGACGCCATCATGGTCCTCGAACACGGCCGCATCATCGAGCGCGGCACGCACGAAGAGCTACTCGCCCAGCACGGCGAGTACTGGCAGCTGGCGCATGGCTTAAAAGAGCTGGATTAACCCGTTCGAGCACGATGCTTTGATCCCTCCGTGCCCCTCACCTCAAACCATCACAACATTCGACGTTTTTTGCCAAAATCGGGAAAAGCATCGAATGTTGTGATGGTTTTTCTGCCACTCGACCGGGTGGAATCGCTTTCTTGCGCACGAAGGTGTGCGGACCCGTGGGCAGGGGAATAAGGTTGGTTATCCGACTCCATTGGAGGGCTCATGGACCTGCCGATCGTCCTGTCCCATAAGACTGCCTGGCTGTACCACAACGTGGCGCGCCCGTCCGAGCCGCTCTCGCGAGCAAGCAGCCTATACGATGAGGACTCGCTTGCTAACGAGGCGGAGCCGGCCGCGAGCCTGCCCAAATTGGGACTCGATACCAAGGGGCTGAGGGCTTCAACGGCAGTTGGGATCGTTACCGACTATCTGGTTTCGCTCGGTATTCCACGAGAAGAGCTCGATCATATCGACACGCTCGTCAACTTCGATTTTGAGCGCTCGACGCCGGCTGGATTTAGGTGCCACGTGTTCGGCGCGCCGGTACCTCCAGGCCATCTTATCGAGGTGGCAGAGGGCCTTCTGGTGGTTGATGAGGCCATGTGCTTTGTCCAAGCGGGTTCGTGGATGAACGAGCCCGAGCAGCTGGAATATGGCTACGAAATCTGCGCCCGATACCATTTGAATCATCTGTCGACAGGCGATTATATCGAGATGGGGCAGAGGTATACCGTTGCCGACTTGATCGCTTATTGCAATGAGAACCGATCTCGTCAGGGGGCTATACGCGCGGCCGCCGTGCTCAAGCGCGTGCACGATGGCGCGCGGTCGCCCATGGAGACGGCCACCGCAATCATGGTCGTAGCAAAACGTTCCCAGGGCGGGCTGGGATACGTCAAGGTTGAGCTTAACCATCGGGTCGATGTTCCCAACGAGTTCAAGTATCTCGCAAAGGCCGGGTATTTCGAGATCGATGTATATGCGCCTGCGAGCGGTACGGGGATTGAATACAACGGCTCGGACCATCTTGATAAACAGCGCAGCGCGTCGGATGCGGAGCGCATGACCGTGCTGAGCGCGCTGGGCTTTAGGATGATCGTCCTCACCGGGACTCAGTTTGCCCATCAGCTGCAATTGCACCGGGCGATGAACGCCATCGCGCTTGCTATGGGTCTTACGTGCGACCGAAGCGAAGCGTTCCAAAAGCGGCAGAACGACCTGCGAGAATTCGTGATTCGGCACTGGGGCGGCGTCCTTTAGGGGCGCTTTGGTCCTTCTACGGGGTGCCGTGGGCAGGCAGACCATCACAACATTCGACGCTTTTTGCCAAAAACGGGAAAAGCATCGAATGTTGTGATGGTTTGCGTGCTGAGGATGGGCTTGGGAAGCCGGTCTTGCTCGCAAAGGCCTTTCGTGTCGTACACATGTCGACCCGTTCTTCCCGTGCGGTACTATATTCCCTGAAGAATAAAGGCCAGTGCGAGGGGAGGGCTGCGTGGGCGGGCACGTGCAACATGACGGTTTTGGCCGCGACATCAACTACCTGCGCATTGCCGTTACCGACAAGTGCAATTTCCGCTGCATCTATTGCATGCCGGCCGATGGCGTGGCGCCCCGTGCACACGACGAGCTGCTCAGTGCCGAGGAAATCGCCCGCTTTGTGCGCTTGGTAGCGGGGGAGGGCATTCGCCGCGTGCGCCTGACGGGCGGCGAGCCGCTGGTCAGCCGCCGTATCATCCCGCTCATTCGCGACATCCGCGCGATTCCGCAGATCGAGGACATCTCGCTTACCACCAACGGCGCCCTGCTGCCCAAGCTGGCACCGCAGCTCAAGGACGCGGGGCTTAACCGCGTCAACATTTCGCTCGACACACTCGACCCCTCGCTGTTTGGAAAGATCACGCGCCTGGGTCGACTCGAGCAGACCATGGCTGGCATCGACACGGCGCTGGCTTGGGGCTTTGAGCCGGTTAAGGTCAACTGCGTTGTTGTACGCCGGCTCAACCAGGATGCGGCGGCCCTCGCACGACTGACCGTCGACCGCCCCATCCACCTGCGCTTTATCGAATACATGCCCATCGGCGACGAGCGTACGAGCTCGCATTGCGCCGTGGATCCTCATGCGCCCACGCTCAATCCTGGGCTGTGGGATGAGAGTGACACCGTGCCGAGCGACGAGTTGCGGGCGCGCATCAATGCCGAGGCCGCCGCGACGGGGCTGGGCGAGCTCGAGCCGCTTGACATCAACGACGCTCCTGCCGGCGCGGGTCCTGCGCGCTACTGGCACTTTCCGGGCGCGGCGGGAACGGTTGGCTTCATCAGTGCCATGTCCAATCATTTTTGCGCGAATTGCAACCGTCTGCGCCTGACGGCCGATGGCAACGTGCGTCCGTGCCTGTTCAGCGATGCCGAGTATTCGGTGCGTGAGGCGCTGCGCCGTGGTGATGATATGCAGGTACTTTCGATTTGGCGCGATGCCGTGGCCCACAAACCGCAGGAACACGCGATAATTGAGGGCACGCAACGATTTATGTCCCAAATCGGAGGATGATCATATGGCCAAGAGCAGGTACGCCGATGCCACCAAGGCCGCTCGCAGGGCCGCGATGTCTGCCCACAAAGCCTCAGTCGCGGCGAATGCTGGCAACGCCGACGCGTCCGCACAGCCGACTGCCAGCGCTGCTACCGAGCCCGCCCGCGACGCCCGCCGCGACGAGCTGACGCACGTGGACGCCAAGGGCGAGGTGCGCATGGTCGACGTGTCCGACAAGGCCGAGACCCATCGCATTGCCATCGCCGAGGGCACCATCCTCATGCACCCCGAGACGCAGGCCATGGTGCTGCAGGACCGCGCCAAAAAGGGCGACGTGCTCGCTTGCGCGCGCGTGGCGGGCATCATGGCCATCAAACGCACGAGCGACATTATCCCCATGTGCCATCCGTTGCTCATTACCAAGAGTAAGTGCGATATCGAGCCTATTGCGCCTGCCGAGGACGTGCCCGAGGGCTGGGCCCCGGCGCGCGCGGACGGGCAGGTTGGCTTTCATGTGCTGGTCACAGCTGGTGTGACGGGCAAGACCGGCATCGAGATGGAGGCCCTGACCGGCGCGAGCGCTGCGTGCCTAACGATCTACGACATGTGCAAGGCGGTCGATCGCGGCATGGAGATCGTCGACGTGCGCCTGCTGCACAAGGAGGGCGGCCGCTCGGGTGTGTGGAATCGCGCAGAGCGCCAGGCCGCTGCTACTGAGGCCGTGACCGCTGACGGTGCCGCGCCCGCGAGCGCACCCGTCGCCGTCGCGCCCGCAGCTCCGGCCCCGGCCGTCCCCGCGATCGCGTTTATCGGCTACCAGAACTCGGGCAAGACCACGCTCGTCGAGAAGGTTATCGCCGAGCTCACCCGCCGCGGCCTGCGCGTGGGTTCGCTTAAGCATCACGGGCACCATGGCTTCGATATCGATGTGCCCGCTAAGGATACGTGGCGCCATCACCAGGCCGGATCCAAGCACGTGGGACTCATCTGCGCCACGCGCTGGGCGGAGTACGCCGACACGCGCGAGGAGGACGAGATGCCCGCGCGCGAGCTGCTGTCGCGCTACAACGATGTCGACGTGGTGATCATCGAGGGTTACAAGACCGAGGGCTTCGACAACATCGTGGTCGCGCGCTCCGGTGTCGACCGTCTGCGCGGCAAGAGCTCGCTCGACCTGGTCGACGGTCACACGCTGGCCCTTGCCTGCAACGAGGCACTGGCGCGTCAGGCCTTCGACGCCGGCTTTGCGACCCGAGCCATCAACATCAACGACGCCCGAGCCATCTGCGATCTCATCCAAGATTATCTAGCCTAAAACCTGCCAAAAAGGGACAGGTTTATTTTGGCAGGTTTTATATGGGCAAACGTCACTTCCACCACAAAGGGGCCAGGCACCTTTGTGGTGGATTTTGCTTTGGTAGATGCGTGGGACATGCCTTACAATCTTCCAAGTAGTTCATGACGGGCGAAAAACGGAGAGAAGGGTCCTGATGCGTCCTTAATGTTTCATGCGGATAGATTGATTTGACAGACGGTGGCGAATGCCCTCCGTCCGCATTCGTATGAAAAAGGAGTCTCCATGCTCGCCCCTCTTTTCTCAAAACCTCAATCATCGCTGTCCGTGCAGGCCAAGCGCCTGGTGGCGATGCGCTTTTTCATCTACACCGGTTTTCAGACCAGCTACTTTATCGGCGTCATCGGAACGCTCACCTATGCAGACGATGCCTCGGTCGTGGCGACATCGCTGGCCGTCCTTTTTATGAACGTATTCGTGATCTTGGGATCCTTTGCGGGTGGTGCTGCGCTCGACGCCTGGGGTCCGCGCCGTCATTTCTTGCTGAGCATCGTGGGCACGCTGGCAACCGGTGCGGCGATCCTCGTTTTTGGCAGCGCGACCGGCATCGTCCTGCTCGGCGCGGCGCTCCTGGGCTTTGTGATGGGGTTCGCCCAGCCCATCGCCACATCCTATCCGGCCTACCTCACCGACGACCCTGTCGAGCTCAAAGACATCAACTCCGCTATCGCAATGTTTTCAAACGTGAGTATTATCGTCGGACCCACGTTGGGTGGCTTTGTCGCGGCGGCTGCGTCGTCGCGCGCGGTGTTTGTGCTCATGATGTTCTTTACAGTGTTGGCGCTCGTCGCTGGTTGGGGCTTTAGGCAAAGTGCAGGTCAGGCCGCCACACACGAAGGCAAACCCGCGATCGGTGACATCACATCGGATAAGGCCAGCCAAGGCCCCAACTCCAGCGCGTCCACCCGCGCAACCTTCGCGACCAGCATCAAGACAGTCTTCATCAACAGCGTCCTCGCCCTGCTGTTCTGCATTATTTTCCTTTCAAACTTTGGCTACGGTGCCTTCGATCCGCTGGAGTCGTTCTTCTACCGCGATGTCCTGGGCGTCGGTGTCGAATGGATGGGCTGGCTCTCGTCGGCTTCGGGCGTGGGCGCGGTGCTGGGCGCCGTGGTCGCGCTCCGCTTGCCGCCGCACCTGGTCAACCTTAAAACGCTGCTCGTGGCGCTTATGTCTGTGGGTCTGGGAAGCCTGCTCTATGTGGGGACACCGTACGTGGGTGTGGCCTTTGTCGGCCAGGTCGCCCTGGGCATAGCTTGGGGTGTCGTCAACCCGCTCCACAACACCATCGTGCAAACGACGGCTCCGCTCGAGCAGCTCGGTCGCGTCAACTCGGTCATGGGCTTTGGCAACATGTTCGCCGGCGTGGCGCCGCTGGCGATTGCCCCGTGGCTGGCGGCGACGTTTGGCGTGCAGCAGACGCTCGTAGGGGCGGGCATGGTCGTGACGGCGGTTCCCGCGGCGTTGCTGCTGTTTGGACGCCGGCATTTTGATCGTGCCGCAAGGCAGTAAAAACCATCACAACATTCGATGAAAATCGCGATTTTGCCGAAAAACGTCGAATGTTGTGATGCTTTGCGCTCCGGGCAGGCCGCCCTTCGGGTTCGGCCACCACAGAGGGGCCAGACGCCTTTGTGGCGATTGGATCCCAACGGCCTGCGCCTTGGTATACCATGTACGCCGTTCACGAATACACCCCACACCGCCACACAACCCAGAAAGGCCCCCATGGACACCACCTTCAGCCACATCAAAGCCGTGTTCTGCGATATCGACGGCACGCTGCTCACGAGCCAGCACACGGTGTCCCCGCGCACCGTGGCGGCGATCCGCGCCCTGCGCGAGCGCGGCGTGCTCTTTGGCCTGTGCACCGGGCGCGACGCCCACGCGACCGAGGCCATGTACGAGCTCTGGGGCATCGAAGGCCTGGTAGACGTGATGGTGGGCTGCGGTGGCGCTGAGGTCATCGACCGCGCGCACGACATCAACGAGCTGAGCTATCCGCTGCCGGGCGAGACCATCGCGCGCATCTGCAAGCACATGGCGGACCTTCCGGCAACACCCGTCTGCCCCCGAGACGGCGTGTTCTACGTGCCCGAGAGCAACGCGTGCGTCGAGCACCTGTCGCGCGTCGACGGTGTGCCCTACCAGGTGGTCGACTTTGCCGAGTTTTTGCGCGAGCCGCAGCCCAAGGTGATGTTTACCATGGCGCCCGAGGTAATGCCGCGGGTGATTGAGCGGGCGTCGACGTTTGCCGATAACACTGTTAAGGCGGCGGCTCTGCAAACCACGCAGCGGCTCTACGAGTTCATGGATCCGCGCGTGTCCAAGACGCGCGGCCTCGTGCGCGTGGCAGAGCTCAACGACATGGAGCTCCAGGACATCTGCGTGTTTGGCGATGCCGATAACGACACCTGCATGGTGGCTGACGCCGGCGTGGGTGTGGCCATGGCAAATGGCAGCGACGCCACCCGCTCCGCCGCCGATTTTGTAACCGCCAGCAACGACAAAGACGGCATAGCGATCTTTATCGAGGAGCATCTGTTGTAGCGCCGGGGGAGAACCACCGCAAAGGGGGCAGGCACCTTTGCGGTGGCTTCAGGCGATTTAGGCGAATTGATACCGAAAATCTGCGCGAAAATTCAAATTTAGTTGTATGAACATCTCGCTTCTAACCACCGATGGGTTAAAGATATTCCCATCAATTTGGTAGTCTATTCCTCACGGTTAATGATTTACCGTTCACGGTCGATTTTCGACCGTTCACAGGACGCATGCTCTTGAGCAAAATGTTGTGCAAATAAATAAAATGCTATTAAAAAATGATAACTAGCTTAATTACCAGTAGAAATAGATATTTCATAGCGAATAAACGAAGGTAAATCCGAGCAAATGTCAAGAGAATTGAGAATTCGCTACAAAACTATCGGTATTTTTGCTTAGATGTTCAAACAATCGTTACAATATGAACTATAAGCGTGCGCAATTACAGATTGCGCAGATACGTTTGATAGTGAAAGAGCAAGATCGCGGTCTCTTGGGGAGGAGACATCGATGAAAGCGAATTCAAAAAAACTAAGCAGAGTAAAAAAGCGACGCGCCGTGTACTGGCAGGCGTTTTGTGCGGAGCCTCCGTGTTGAGCCTGGTACTGTCGCTCGTCATGCCCCCGATCTCGCAGGCCATTGCCAACGATGCCCAGGCGGGTGCAGCCGAGGAAACTGTGATGGGGGGGTTCCTCAACTGAGTCTACTGATGTAGACAACACCAACAACGGGGATACCGAGAACCAGAATAGTGACGACGCAGAGGGTGGCGAAGCCGACCCCTCAAATGGTGTTGAGCAGGGTCAGTCTGGGGATCAACCTGAGGGTAAGCTGCAGGTCGAAGATAACGAGCCGGCAGATGGCAACGCTGTGATGGCGGCCACGGAAGGCGAGCAAACCGAAGCGGCGCCCGACGAGATAAAAAACGTTGACGAATTAAAAACCAAGTTGGCGAATGCAAGCGGTGTTGCTAGCTTCAAGCTTATGAATGATGTCGAGACCGGCGAGATAATCACGCTTAGCAAGGACGGCAGCAAAATCACGCTGGATCTAAACGGCCATAAGATTAAGCATACGAGTTCAAATCAGCCTCTGTTCAATATCACCGGCGGCGCGACGCTGACCGTCAAGGACAGCCAGCAAGCTGCCGCGACAGAGATCTCGGCTAATCAAGAAAACAAATGGAGCAATCTCGCTTCAATGGAATACGGCGATTCTAACATCCCGACCAAGCTTACCTATTACGTAACCGAATCGGTCGCAAGCGGAACCGGTACAAACGAAACTCTTAAAGCGTATGAGGCTGGTATCAAGGGTGCCATTGTGGCTTGCGGCGGCAATGCCAACCTGAAGCTCATTAATCTCTACGTAACTAACGGCAAGGGCGGTACGTTCAACCTCGAGAGTGGCGTGATTACGCAACAGCAACAGAGCAGTGTCAGCAGTTTGGTTTATGCCGAAAACGGCTCTTCCGTCAACATGCGTGGCGGCTATATATGCGGCGCTTCTGGCTCGGGCGCGGGCGGTGGAATCGAAGTGCGCTATAACTCAAGCCTTAGCATCTCCAATGGCGTAATTGCGGGCAATAGTGCTCCGAGTGGCGGCGGTGTGTATGCTGAAGGCTCCACGGTTAAGGTGACCGGCGGCACAATCTCCGGCAATAGAACGCTAGAGAACACTCCCGGATTCGGCGGTGGCGTCATGGTCGTGGGCGGTAGTATTGCTGTTTCTGGTGGTTTCATCACTAACAATAAATACGCCAAGTTTTGCGGCGAGGATGGCCGGGGTGGCCATGGCGGCGCTGGGCTTGCTGCCAATAACGGCGCCCATGTCACCATTTCTGGTGGCCAGATTACTGGCAACTATTCCGAGGAAGCTGGCGGCGGCGTTTACGTTACCAATATTTTTCAACATGATAGGGCATGGCTCGACATTAAAGGAGGAATTATTGCCTCTAACGTGAGCTACCGATCTGAAGGTGCCGGCATCCGAGTGGGCCAGATGATTGACGCGATGATAAGTGGAGCGTCAAAAGATAGCCCAGTCTACATCACTAATAACCACTGCATGTCTCGCTTTGACTGGGGCGGCGGCGGCATCTTTGTTCAGGGTGATTCGAATGTTGCAGCATCTAATGCTGGCAGGCTCTTTGTGTACAACTCGTACATTAGCGCCAATACAGCTGGCGGCTACGGCGGCGGCGTTGCAGTCTGCCCCACGGGCAAGACGTTGGTAACGAGCACTGAGGGCACGGCAATCTTTGGCAATTCGTCTGCCGGCGAAGAGCATGATGATAATCATTTTAATAAAGAAAATGTTTACAACAAGGAGAAAAATACCGGCAATGAAGCTAAACCCCATCTTTCAGGTGGTGGTGGTGAAAAGACTGAAGATAGAGATGCATACGAATCGGGGGTGTTTCGCAAGCACGGTCATGTCGATTTCTTCCTTGCGGCAAAGAAGGGCCATACGGATCCGATTGCGGCAGTAATCGGCAAGATGCTCGGCGGCGGAGATGCCCAGTATTCGGGAAGTAAAGAGCTCAAGGAGCCGATTGATATTCCCGCCAATGGCGGTGTGCAGATTTATCAAAGCATAGGATTGACTTCGGGTGTTCAAGCCGGAAGCGATGAGGCGACGGCTGCGCAGAAAGCTGCGACAACCTTCATCACCGGAAATTATTCCTGGGATCATGGCGGTGGCATCATGTCGAATGGCGATCTGTACTTGGGTCAGCCTGCGGATACGTATGTCTACCCGAGCCTTAAGCTGAAGGCGACCAAGAAGCTAATCGATTCGCAGACTGATAAGAACAAAACGCTCGCTGGGAATGAGTTCACCTTTATGGTCTACCGCAAGGATTCGGAAGATCCTTTCGTTAATGGGAAATTCAATCGCGACGCTTGCGCTGAGGTGGGAACTGCAAATAATGATGCAAGCGGCAACATCACGTTTGAGCTTGGTGAACAGTTCGCAGCAAGCGCAACGGCTGACAAAATCACATACTACTTGGTCGAAGATACCGGCGAGGACTCCGACATCACATATGACTCTGCTGTGTATGAGATTGTGGCATCGGTTAAGGATACAAAGACCGAGCTCATGACTGTTCCGACAAAAGAAAACCCGAACAGGCAGATACCCCTCAACATCCATAACTACACGATTGAAAACGTCAATGTGACCAAGCGTGAACTCGACAAGTCATCTGGGGCGTGGAGTGTCACAAATTCATGGGACAATGTGCAGAATAGAGATGGCTATTATCCAATTGCCTGTGAAGATAGCTCGGTGACTTTCACTAACGAATACACTCCGTACAACTCGTACGGCTCCTGGACTCCTAAGGCGACTAAGGTCGTTAAGGGTGGCGAGATGAAGGAGTTTACGCTCGAGTTTGCGGATAACGAGGACTTTAATAACGCTGAGACGGTTAATACGAAGGCTGGCGACAAGAAGTCCCAGACCCTGAGCTTCGTCGACAAGATTGAGTACACACTCGATAAGCTAAACAAGCTCGAGTCTGACTCCACCGGCCGTGGTGCAAGCAATACCTTCACCTATTACGTCCGCGAACAGCCGCCGACCGCACCGTTCACGAACTACACGTACGACAAGTCGGTCTACAAGATTACGGTCAAAGCAACTGATCAGTCTGATAAGACGATTAAGTGCGAAGTGTCTTACACCAAGATTTTCAATGCCAAGGGCAAAGAGATTTCCGCTGATAAGCAGCAACCGCTTAAATACGGTGAGGACACCAGCGCTGGCCAAAGCCTTCCCACCTTCACCAACACCTACTCAACCTCTTTGCCCCTTTCTGGTATGTCGGGCGTCACTCTGACGTACCTTGCCGGCGCGGCGGTGCTTTGCGCTGCTGCGGCCTGGATGCACATTCGTCGCAAGGCGAATGCGAAGGGAGGCGAGCGTCGTGAATAAGAAAGTTTGCTCCTTCCCGATCTTGTTTGCGCTGCTTGCCCTCCTGATCGGCACCTGCGCGGTTGTGTTCCCCGCTTCCGCGCAGGCCGCGCCGACCTCGACCGGTTCCATCACGGTGAGCGGCAACGTGGCGAGCAGCTACGACGCCTACCAGATCTTTAGCGCCAACGTCGTCGATGGCGACAGCGACGCCAAGATCGCCACCGACCTCGCCTGGGCAAGCGACGCCGCGCGCGACGCCGTCCTGCCCGTGCTGCACAGCGCCGGCATGTCCAATTCCCAGACCACCGCGCAGGAAGCTGCCGAGTGGCTCAACACCGATTCCCACCTTACGAGCGCGCTGAGCGCACAGCTCGCTCGTTCCCTTCAGAGCTCTGACGCCGTGTCCGTGGCCCTTAACGCGGGCACGGCGGCCGAGCTGCCCTGCGGCTACTGGCTCATCGTCGCGGACGACGCCACCATTTCCCAGGACGAGGCCGGCACCGCGCCGATCATGGCGCTGGTCGGCGGCAGCGCCGTCACCGTCAAGCCCAAGGCGGCGACGCCCAAGGTCCAAAAGCACGTGCTGGAGGACAGCACCGCCGCATGGCAGAAGGCCGCCGACGCCACGGTCGCCGACGACCTGTACTGGCGCCTCTCTGCCACGGTCCCGGCGGGCCTCACGGCCTACGACGCCTATACGGTGCGGTTCGTTGACACCATGAGCGCGGGGCTCGACCCCTCCAAGGTGGCCGCGAGCATGCGCGTGTACGTGGCGGCGGGCGCGGACGGCGGCTTTGACGCCGTCTCGACCGGCAAGGACGGGCGCGTCGGCACCGAGCCCGCGAAGGGCTGGACCGACATCACGGCCCAGTGCGCTACCAAGGTAGCGGCCGACGGTAAGACCTTCACCGTGCGCACCGGCGACCTCATCGCCGCGCTCGGCGGGGCCGACGCCTTCGCCGCTGGCGCCCGCGTGGTCGCCGTGTACAACGCGCCGCTCAACAGCGCGTGCAACCACGGCATCGCGAAGGGCAACCCCAACGAGGCCTACCTGCGCTACCCGCGCTCGCCCCTCGCCGACCAGTCGGGCGACGCCGGCCTCACCCGCACGCCGAGCGACGACGCGTGCGCCTACACCTGGGATCTCGCGCTCATCAAGCGTGGTAGCGACGGTGATAAGCCGCTTGCTGGGGCGGTCCTGAGCATCGCCGACGATCGCGGCCGCACGCTAGCGGCCGACGGCACGTGGGATGCGGAGGGCAAGGCCACCGTCGCCACGGGCGAGGACGGTCGCGTGACCGTCTCGGGCGTGGACTCGGGCAAGCTGGAGGTCCGCGAGCTCAAGGCGCCCAAGGGCTACACCGCCTTTGAGGGCACGCGATCCGTGACGGTCAAGGCCGAGGGCCTGGACGTTAAGCAGGTGGCTGCCGCCAAGCCCAAGCTCACCGTCACAGCCGAGTCGCCCCTGCGCGCCGACAGCGCGGACGGGTCGACGGGCAGCCTGGAGGCATCGCTCATCAACACGCCCGCCGGCACGCCCCCTAGCATCTTCACCGGAGGCTTTATGCCCTCGACTGGCGATATGGCAATGTACGCCGTGGCCGCCGCAGCGGTCGCCGGAGCTGCACTGATCGTAGTCGCGCTCTCGATCAAGCGGGGAGGTGGCAGCCATAAAGAGTAGCTGGCAGCCCCACCGAGAGCGGGGCGAGACGTAGCGAAGCAGATGCTAAGACACGGACAGATGATGACCGATCGAATGAGAACCAACCGGAAAACGGAGGAAAAGAAGATGAGCATGAGCAAGAACATCGCACGCCTGGCAGTAACCGCCGGCCTCACAGCAGCGTTGAGCTTCGGCGGCGTCATGGCCCCGGTGACCATGGCGTTTGCTGAGGGTACGCCTGTGGCTACGGAGAAAGGCGACGTTACTATTAGGGAGGATACCTACACGGATACGACTTTCAAGGGTATTCAGATTTTCAAGGCAACGGTCACGCAGGATAATAAGGACAACGCTTGGAATGGTCCCAAGACGCTTTCTGATATCACGTGGGCGTCATCTGATGCCGAAAGGGCTGTAAAGGGCGTATTTGCTGATGCGATCGATAAGCCTGTCGATACTGCTACTGCGCAGGATTGGGCAGATTACATTACGAAAAAAGCTGGCGATAACGTTGGCGAGGGAGTAAAGGTCGATGCCGGTAGCACACTCGACAAAATCGCCAAAGCCTTGGAGGAAGTTGCCACAACTAACGAGAGCACTGGCTGGAAGACTTCGACCGATGGTAAATTCAACAATCTGCCCGCTGGTTACTGGCTCTTTGTGACCGCTCAGGTCGGTTCGACTAAGGACGCTAATAAGACCAACGGTAAAGAAGACGCGTTCACCTCGCCGATCTTTACCATCGTCGGCGGCGCCAATGTAAATGCGGAGCCCAAGAAGGACGTCCCCAATGTCACCAAGGCCATCAAGGACGACAAGGACGACAAGTGGGTTACGGACGACAACAAAACTGTTTTCCAAGCTGCAAACAAGGCAGCTGACTCCGCTGCTGGTCAGCTGGTTGAGTATCAGCTTGCCGGTACTGTCGCGAGCAACATCAACACGTACAATAAGTACTTCTACGCCTTCACGGACGAGCTTCCTCTCACGATGGTTCCAGAGCTTGGCAATAACAACAAGCCCGTTGTCGAGGTTAAAATTGGCGAGAGCATCGTTAGTCCCGATTCCTATACAGTGTCCTACAATACGGATGACGGCAAGAATACCCTGTCCGTCTCTTTCGATAATCTGAAAGAAGCCAAGGATTCCAGCAACAATGCCATTACCGTTAACGGCGATTCGAAGGTCTATGTGAATTACAAGGCCAAGCTTGATCCTACGAAGATTTCGGCGGGCATGCTCGGTAAAGCACAAGAGAACAAGGTCAAACTGACCTATTCCAACAACCCGCATTCCGAGGGTACCGAGGGTACGGGAACCACGGTTGAACACCCTGCCTACGACTACACCTACGGCATCGATGTCACCAAGGTGGGCTCCGATGACGATACTAAGGGGCTCAAGGACGTTCAGTTCACGCTGCAGGAGAAAGACTCCGACAAATTTATCAAGGCCGACGGTACCACGACGACAGATAAAGATGCCGCAATACTGACCACCAACAACGAAGGTAAGATCAACGTTGTCGGTCTCGATGAGGGCACCTACATCCTTAAAGAGGTAACTCCGGCGCCTGGTTACAATAACTCTGCCTCCAATGGTGTCACGTTTACTATTGCCCGCAGCACGCTTAAGCAGGATGGCTCCGAAGTGAAACCGGACAAGGGTTCTGCCAACGTTACTGCTGCTGACGGTGTTATAAAGGCCGATTCTGCCGCCGTATCTACCGGTAAGCTCAGCTTCACCATCGTCGACCAGAAGGGCACCGGCCTCCCGCTGACCGGTCTCAACGGCGTGACCTTCACTTGGATCGCTGGTGGCGCGGTGCTCGTCATCGGCGTGGCGCACCTCATCCGCAGCCGTAAGCAGGCTGAGGAGTCCGAGCAGGAGTAACGCTCGCTCACCCATCCCTTTGGCAGGTGGGAAGTGATGGCCATGAGACTTGCGGACACTTTTCTCGTCCATCGACGTTCTTGCTTTGCCATTCTCTTTTCGGGGCAGACTCCGCGCTGGAGTTTGCCCCGTTCTTTTTGAACAGCGCAGCCGGGGCGCCGTCGCTCGTATGATCGAGCGTATGATTAGCGAACAAATGTTTGCAAATATTGCGTTTACCAGCTGTAAGTGCGAGTGCTCGCAGTAAAATACCCTTGCGACGCATTCCGTGCGCGGGCGGCCGACGACTCGATCGGAGGTCCCCAAATGCTGAAATTCCTTAACGCGCTTGCCGCCCTCGCGGCGGTAGGCTCGTTCGTCATCGCGTTTCTTGACTCGTATGAGGTTCGGTTTAAGGTCCGTAGGCGCACGCGCGGTGCGGACGGTAGAAGGCATTTGCGCTGCAACAAGCGCAAATAAGAATGCCCGGGGTTAGAGGCCCGGGCATTTAACAAAACCAGAAAACTAGGCCGCCCGCGCTTTCGAACACTTACGCGGGATGCGTCGTTTTCTATTGCCATTGTATCCCGAATCGCCCAGCCGATTCGGGATATTTTGAAAACTCAAATGCGGGCCCATACTTGCACTGCGCAATGCTGCCAGGCTGCGTTGCGCAGCGCATGAGCTCGCTAATCGGCTATTATTTGTTCAGACAACTTGAGTTGTAGAGGAGTGACCGGCGATGGTGCAGGGCGCCAAACATATGAAGAGCAATAACGCCGCGGCCAACGGCGGCTCAAGCCCCCAGCCCAAACCTCAACCAAAACCTAAGCGTCGTCGCAAGCGGCTGCCGCGCTGGGCCGACCGGCTCATCACCATCGTCATCATCCTTATTGGCGTGGGCCTTATGACCTGGCCGTGGATCTTGGACCGGCTCGAGGCCTCGGGCGTGTTCAACCAGATCAGCACCGTGTCCAGCACCGTGGACGCGCTGTCTGCCGAGGAGCGCGAGCGCATCCTGCTCCAGGCGCGCTCCTTTAACGAGCAGCTGGCGGGCGAGGCCACCGAGCTTCCCGCCGACCAGATCGAGCCCTACGCTCAGCAACTCATCTTTGACCGCGACCCCATGATGAGCTGGGTCGAGATCCCCTCCATCGACGTGAGCATGCCCATCTACCACGGCACGAGCGAAGAAGTCCTTATGGCGGGCGTCGGCCACCTGGAGGGCACGAGCCTGCCGGTGGGCGGCACCTCGACGCATTGCGTGCTCACCGCGCACTCGGGCATGCGCAACCTGAGCATGTTCGACGACATCCACTCGCTGGAGCCCGGCGACCTGGTGCTGCTGCACACCATGAACAAGACGCTCGCCTACAAGATGGTGGACTCCGAGGTCGTGCTGCCCGAGGAGATGGAGTCGCTGACCATCGAGCCCGGCGCCGACAAGGTGACGCTCGTCACCTGTACGCCCTACGGCGTAAACGACCATCGCCTGCTGGTGCATTGCGTGCGCACCAAGTACAACAAGAAGGACGTCGACAAGCAAAAGTCGCTGGCCGGCCGCCACTGGGGCAAGCGCGAGTTTGCCGTGCTTATCGTGGCCGTGGCCATTGTGCTGTTGCTGCTGGACATCGTGATCCACGCGGTCCGCAAGCGCCGCAAGGCCAAGGCCTCGGCATAAGACATTCTCCAGAACCACCACAAAGGGGACAGGCACCTTTGTGGTGGTCGGGACTTCCAAACCATCACAACATTCGATGAAAATCTCGATTTTGACGATAAACGTCGAATGTTGCGATGCTTTTCGTTGCGGGCGCGATGGTCTTCGTTGCGGGCGAGACGGTCTTCGTCGTGAGCGACGCGGTTTTCGCTATGGACGGCGCGGTTTCGCTGCGGAACCGCCAGCCCGCCGCCTGCCAGCCCGCCGCCCTCGTTACGTTTTCGCTGCATTTGGCTAAAGCGCCTGCTCCAAGCCGGCGTTGCCTTGTATACTAGAGCGGTTTATCTGTTATGCGGAAGGGAGCGCCTATGGCACTCAGCGAGAAAGACGTGCGCGGCATCGCCGAGTACGCAAAGATCGCACTGACCGATGACGAGCTCACCCAGATGACGTCCTACCTGAACGACGCCGTCCAGATGCTCGAGCCCGTCTTGCAATATGACTTGCCCGACGTGGAGCCCACGTTCCATCCTATCGGAAGCCTGTCCAACGTGATGGGCGACGACCTGCGCGAGCCCGAGCGCGACCTGCCGCTCGACGTCGCGCTCGAAAACGCCGGCAGCGCGCGCGACCGCTACTTCCGCGTGCCGTCCATTTTGGGAGAGGGGGAGAGCGAGTAATGGCGCAGAGCTTCGATTCCCTTACCGCTGCCCAGATCGCCGCAGGCGTTGCCGCCGGCGACTTTACCGCTACCGAGGTGGCCCAGGCCTCCCTTGCCGCCATCGAGGCGCGCGAGGGCGGAGTCCAGGCATTCCTGCAGGTGGCGCCCGAGCTTGCGCTCGAGGCCGCCGCGCGCGTGGATGCCGACCGTGCCGCCGGCAAGCCGCTGCCCCCGCTCGCGGGCGTGCCGCTGGCCATTAAGGACAACATGAACCTCGTGGGCACGCGCACCACCTGCGCTTCCCGCATGCTCGAGAACTACCAGAGCGTCTACACCGCCACCTGCGTCCAGCGCATGCTCGATGCCGGCTGCCTGCCCATGGGCAAGGCCAACATGGACGAGTTTGCCTTTGGCAGCTCTACCGAGAGCTCGGCGTTCCACCGCACCAACAACCCCTGGGATACCGAGCGCGTGCCCGGCGGCTCCTCGGGCGGCTCCGCTGCCGCCGTCGCCGCGGGCGAGGTCGCGCTCTCGCTGGGCTCGGACACCGGCGGCTCCATTCGCCAGCCGGCGTCGCTGTGCGGCGTGGTGGGCTTTAAGCCCACGTATGGCGCCGTGAGCCGTTACGGCGTGGTTGCCTTTGGCTCGTCGCTCGACCAGGTGGGTCCCTTTGGCCGCACGGTCGAGGATGTCGCGCTGGCCATGAACGCGCTTACCGGCGCGGGCCATGATCCGTACGACTGCACCAGCCAGGATTGCGCCGTCGACTTTACCGAGCATCTCAACGACGGCATCGAGGGCAAGCGCGTGGGCATTATCCCTGCGTTTATGGAGGCCGAGGGCCTGACGCCCGAGGCCAAGGCCGCTGTTCAGCGCGCCGCTCAGGAGCTGCAGAACCAGGGCGCCGAGCTGGTCGAGGTCGGCCTGCCGCACCTGGACGCCGCCATCGCCGCCTATTACGTCATCGGCCCGGCCGAGGCGTTCTCCAACCTGGCCCGCTTCGACGGCATTCGCTACGGCTATCAGGAGGAGGGCTGCGCCAACCTGTCTGACCAGAGCTCGCTTTCGCGCGCCCATGGCTTTGGCGCCGAGGCCAAGCGCCGTCAGATGCTCGGCGCCTATCTGCTGAGCTCGGGCGTGTACGACAAGTACTACTACGCCGCGCAAAAGGCCCGCACGCTCATCACGCAGGACTACGACGCCGCGTATGCCAAGGTGGACACCATCCTCATGCCCGCCTCGCCGCGCACGGCCTTTAAGTTTGGCGAGATCAGCGACCCCACGCAGATGTACCTCTCCGACCTGTACACCATCTCGCTCAACATTTGCGGCAACGGCGGTATCTCGGTGCCGCTGGGCCTGGGCGAGGATACTCAGCTGCCCGTTTCTGCCCAGCTGGTGGGTCCGGCGTTTAAGGACCGTCAGCTGCTCACGTTTGCCCGCGCCCTGGAGCGCGGCTTTGCCGATGCCGCCACGGGTGCGCCCGCGCTTTCCGTCGCGCCCGATTTTGCCGGGAAGGGAGGCGAGCTGTAATGAAGGAGCTTTCCGAGGTCCTGCAGGATTGGGAGGCCGTGATCGGCCTGGAGATCCACACCGAGCTCACCGCACTCGATACCAAGATGTTCTGCAACTGCAAGCTCAGCCACGATGACGAGCCCAACGCCAACGTGTGCCCGGTGTGCCTGGGCCTGCCCGGCGCCCTGCCGGTGCCCAACAAGCGCGCCATCGAGAGCATCGTCAAAGCCGGTCTTGCCACCAACTGCGAGATCCAGCGCCACTCGATGTTCTACCGCAAGCACTACTTCTATCCCGACATGGCCAAGAACTTCCAGACCACGCAGGGTCCGGTTGCCTTTGCCATGTACGGCCATCTGGACCTGGACGTGACCGGTCGCGGTGCCGCCGAGCGCCCCGACTGCGCGTTTGGCGAGGCCGAGGCCCAGAGTTTGGCGAGCGCTTCGGCCAACGCCGAGGGCCTGTCTACGTCCATGACGTCGACCATGCGCGAGGGTAACCAGCGCGCCGGTCACCTGGCCAGCTACGACGCGTCCAACCTGCAGATGCCCGAGCGCCGCGAGGACGGTTCCTACACGGTGCCCATCCGCATTCTGCGCATCCACATGGAGGAGGACGCCGCCAAGATGGTGCACGTGGGCGGTGCCGAGGGCCGCATTACCGCCGCTGCCGAGTCGCTCGTCGACTACAACCGCTGCGGCACGCCACTCATCGAGCTCGTGACTGAGCCCGATCTGCGCACGCCCGAGGAGGCTCGCCTGTTTATGGAGAAGCTCCGTCGCATCTTTGTGACGCTGGGCATTTCCGACTGCTCCATGGAGAAGGGTTCCATGCGCTGCGACGGCAACGTGTCGCTGCGCCGCCGAGGCGAGACCAAGCTGGGCACCAAGACCGAGCTCAAGAACCTCAACTCGTTTAAGAGCCTGCATGATGGCCTTGCCTACGAGATTTGCCGTCAGGCCGAGGTGCTCGAGGAGGGCGGCATTATCTACCAGGAGACCCGTCACTGGGAGCCCAGCCGCAAGCGCACCGTGGTCATGCGCGTCAAGGAGACGGCAGACGACTATCGTCTGTTCCCCGACCCCGATCTGGCGCCGTTCGATCTGGACGACGAGTTCATCGACCGCTGCCGTGGCGAGATCCCCGAGCTGCCCGATGCCAAGCGCGTCCGTTTTGAGGCCGACTTTGGCATTAAGGCGGCGGACGCCGAGCAGATTGCCGGCGACCCCGAGTTTGCCGACTTCTTTGAGGCCGCCGCTGCGGGTATGGCCGGCAAGGAGGCCCAGACGGTCGCGAACCTGCTGGTCAACGAGATGATCGCCTACCTTAAGGGCGCAGGCGTGTCGCTCGCCGAGTCCGGCATCGCGCCGGCTCAGGTGGCGGCGCTGGCTAAGCTGCTGGCGACTGATGCCATCAGCTCCAACCAAGCGCACGAGGTCTTTGAGGCCATGGCCCAGACCGGCGACGACCCCAACAAGATCGTCGACGAGCGCGGTATGCGTCAGGTGAGCGATGCCGGCGCGCTGCAGCCGATTGTGGACGAGGTGCTGGCAAACTGTGCCGAGCAGGCACAGCAGTATCGTGACGGCAACCAGAAGGTCATCGGCTTTTTGGTGGGCCAGTGCATGAAGGCGAGCCGCGGCAAGGGCAACCCGAAACTCTTCAACGAGTTGCTGAGAACGTCGCTCTCGTAAACGGGAACCCGGGAGCCCCGGCAGGGCGGGTGCTTCCTCAAAATTTCAAACAGTCCTGCGCAAGACGAAGGCCACATTAAGTGGCCTTCTTTGCGTGCGGAACTCATTTTGAGCAAGCACCCGCCCTGCCGGGGCTCCCGGGTTCTGCAACGACTCGGCCGTTCGGGTCAGGCGAGGCTGAATGAAATTTGGTGAATGAGGGCGCTGATGGCGTCCTCATTCTTTATATATGCTGGGAACGCCAGGCGGTGGGGGTGGTGCCGGTGTATTGCTTGAAGGCTTGGGCGAAGGCGGCCTGTTGGGGATAATCGACCCGCTTTGCCACCTGCGCTATCGTAAGCGAGTTGTCGGCCAAAAGGTCCTGTGCTCGCTCCATGCGGCGTCTGCGAATGTAGACGCCCAGGGACTCGCCAGTTTGGGCTTTAAAGGTGGCGCATAGCTTGGAGCGGCTTGTGTAGAGCCTCTCGGCCACCTCGTTGATACCCACACGCCTGCCTTTGTCGAGCGCGCGCTCAATCATTGCCGTTGCTTCTTCGGCAATGGTTATGCTGACGCGTGTGTCTGCCGCCTGCCGCGCCTGCTTGTGGGCCGCGCGCGAACAGGCGAGCTCCGCGACCATAGCCTCCACAATGCCTCGCATATAGACATGCCCGCCTACGGCGCGAGCGCGGTCCTCGTTGATTCGGCGTAGTGTGTGGCAGATGGCTGACGCTGCCTCCTCGTGCCATGACTCGGCAAACGCCTCAAAGACCCCCGCGAACTCGGCGGGATAGCGATGCTCCAGCTCGTCAAAATAACCGGGCAAAAAGAGGACCGAGCGCGAGTGGTAGAGCTGCCCTGCAAACAGCGGGCTTTGCTCCTCACCGCAGCTATCTTGGACAAAGCTGCAGATCGCACTGTTCGGCCACGGCCCGCGCAGCGGCTTGAGGTTCGCAGGCGTTATGCCGGCTTCGGGCATGCACATGAGCGTGGGGGCGCTGACCTCGCTCACACATGCGTACGGTTCGGGCGTGTATTCGGCTAGGTGCATGTTGTGCATCGGGGTAATGAAATGCTCCATAACAATGCAGGCGGGGGAGAGAGGCATGATCCATGCGCGGCCGTGCGCCCGGTCGTTTGCCACCTCGCCGGTAAAGACGGCGCCCTTGCCGGTAAGCTCCAAGCCAAACTGCTCAAACTGCGGTGCGTAGAGCTCGGTTATGTCGGTCGCTGCCCGCCGTATTTGCAAAAGCGTCCCTTTCCTTTGCAGAAACGTCCGCGCCTGGCTTGATTGTGAGCCATGGCTAACACGTCAATGATAAGCTCATTAAGGTTAACTCTCAAGCCGTTAGAAAGGAATCTCATGGCAAAGGGATCAAAAAGGGAAGGTGGAGGCATCGGCGAGTTGCTCGCGTATGCCGGTGACCGCAAATTCCTAACGTATTTGGGCATGGCGCTCTCGGCGCTCTCGCAGCTGCTGAGCTTTGGCCCGTACGTGTGCATCTGGCTTGTTGCGCGAGACCTGATCGCCGTGGCGCCCAACTGGAGCGAGGCCGCCGACATCGCGATGTATGGTTGGTGGGCTGTTGGTTTTGCCCTGGCAAGCATCGTGGTCTATTTCGTGGGACTCATGTGCACGCACCTGTCCGCGTTTCGCTACGCATCCAATATCCGCAAGGCTACGAGCGAGCATCTGCTTAAGCTGCCGCTCGGCTACTTTGACACGCACGCCACCGGTGAGCTGCGCCGTATCGTAGACGGCTGTGCCGCCTCCACCGAGACGCTGCTCGCGCACATGCTGCCCGATATCGCCGGTGCCACCGCCATGGTCGTGGGCCTGCTTGTGCTGCTATTTGCCCTCGATTGGCGTTTGGGCGCGGCATGCTTAATCTCGGTCGTCGTTTCGTTTTGCGCCATGGCCACCATGATGAGCGGCAAGGGCGCCGAGTTTATGAAGGCTTACATGGGCGCGCTGGTCAAGATGAACAAGACCGGTACCGAATACGTACGCGGCATCCCCGTGGTCAAGGTATTCCAGCAGACGGTCTACTCCTTTAAGGCGTTCCACGATGCGATCGCCGAATACGCCGATATGGCGCAAAACTATGCGGGTACGTTTTGCCGGGGTCCGCAGGTGCTCAACCTTACCGCGCTCAACGGCCTTGTGGCATTTCTTTTGCCTGTGGCGCTGCTGCTGGCGCCGGGCGAGACGGACTTCGCGCACTTTATGGTCAATTTTACGTTTTACGCGATCTTTTCGGCCGTGGTGCCGACGGCCATGACCAAGCTTATGTTTGTGGGCGAGGCGTCTCAGATGAGTGCCGATTCGCTGGCTCGCATCCGAAGCGTTATGGATTCCAAGCAGCTCTCCGTGCCCGCTCAACCCAAGCACCCCGCTGGCAGCGATGTGCGCTTTGAGGACGTGAGCTTTACCTACGAGGGTGCTGAGGCGCCTGCCGTCAACAATGTGAGCTTTAACGTTTCCGCAGGTAGCACCCTCGCGCTGGTGGGTCCTTCGGGCGGCGGCAAGTCAACTTGCGCAAGCTTGATTCCTCGTTTTTGGGATGTCTCTTCGGGTCGAGTGCTCGTAGGCGGTGTGGACGTTCGCGATATGGATCCCCACGAGCTTATGGACCAGGTCGCCTTCGTGTTCCAGACCAACCAGCTGTTCCGGCAAACACTTGCCGATAACGTACGCGCCTCCAAGCCTACGGCCACTGACGACGAAGTACGTGCAGCCCTCTCCGCAGCTCAGTGCGACGACATTGTGGCCAAGCTTCCACAGGGCATCAATACCATGCTCGGTGCCGGCGGAGCATATCTTTCGGGCGGCGAGGTCCAGCGCGTGGCACTCGCCCGCGCGATCCTTAAAGACGCGCCTATCGTGGTGCTCGATGAGGCCACGGCGTTTGCCGACCCCGAGAACGAGGCGCTCATCCAGCGCGCCTTTAGCAAGCTGGCGGCGGGTCGCACGGTCATTATGATTGCGCACCGACTCTCGACTGTAGTGGGGGCCGACAAGATCGTGGTGCTCAATCAAGGTAGCGTGCAGGAGGCCGGCACCCATGCCGAGTTGCTGTCCCAAGAGGGCCTGTATGCCAAGATGTGGGCCGAATACGAACAGGCCGCGAGCTGGAAGATCACTGCTGCCGCGGATGCCGCCGTCACGAAGGGAGGCGAGGCCTAAATGTTCGCCTCATTCCAAAAGAAGTATTTCCTATCCGATAAAGGCGTCGCCGGCGTAAAACGCGGCATTTTCTGGACCGCGCTCACTAATCTCATTACCATGGCCGGCATGGGCTTATTGTTCCTGGTCATGGCCGGTTTTGTCGAACATCTCGCCAGCGGGGCTGACCTGCCGGATGCCCTGCCGATTGTGGGCGGCCTCCTGGTCTTTTTCGTGTTGCTCTTTGCCTCTAACTGGCAGCAGTATTACTACACCTACTGCATTTTTTACGAGGAGTGCGGCAAGCAGCGTATGGAGATCGCCGAGCGCTTGCGCAAACTGCCGCTGTCGTTTTTTGGTCGTCGTGATCTGGCCGATCTAACCGAAACCATCATGGGTGACGTCCAGGCCATGGAGCACGCCTACAGCCACGTGCTGGGAGAGCTTTGGGGTGCCATCATCGCAAGCGCCATTATGTTCGTGGCGTCGCTGTTCTTTTGCTGGCAGCTGGCGGTCGCGGCGTTTTGGAGCGTTCCCGTGGCCTTTGCCGTGCTGTATCTAACACGCGGCCCCATGACCCCGGTGTTCGACCATGTGCGTGCCGAGAAGGTCAAGGTTACCGAGGCGATTCAAGAGACGCTCGACTGCGTTCGCGAGATCCGCGCCATCAACCAGGAGGCCCATTATCTTGAGGGACTCAACGCCGTGATCGATGCCGAGGAGCGCGAGACCACCAAGGGCGAGCTCGCCAATGGGCTTTTGGTTAACTCCGCCTTTGCTATCCTGCGTCTGGGCATTGCCACCACGTTGGTCACGGGCGCCGCGATGGTCGCCTCCGGGCAGGTCGACTTTTTGGTGATGTTTGCCTTCCTGCTTATGGTGAGCCGTATCTATGCACCTTTTGACCAGGTGTTAATGTTAATGTCCGAGCTGTTTGCCGCCGAGTCGTCTGCCAAGCGCATGCGTTCCATCATGGAAGAGCCTGTGGCGCGGGGCAGCGAGCAGTTTGAGCCCGTAGGCCACGATGTGGTGTTCGATCACGTGGCATTTGGCTATGGTGCGGGCGAGGACGGCCGCGCCGGCGAGAAAGTTCTTACCGATGTGAGCTTTACCGCCAAGGAAGGCGAGGTCACGGCACTGGTCGGTCCTTCGGGCTCCGGTAAGTCCACGGTGAGCCGCCTGGCCGCGCGCTTTTGGGACGCCACCGAAGGCACGGTCACCGTGGGCGGCGTGGATGTTGCGAGCGTGGATCCCGAGGTGCTGCTGCGCGACTACGCCATTGTGTTCCAAGACGTGCTGCTCTTTGACGACACGGTGATGGGAAACATCCGTCTTGGACGTCGCGATGCCACCGATGAGGAAGTGCTTGCTGCCGCGCGTGCCGCCAACTGCGACGAGTTTGTGAGCCGCATGCCGCAGGGCTATGACACCATGATTGGCGAGAACGGCTCCAAGCTGTCCGGCGGCGAGCGCCAGCGCATCTCCATCGCCCGCGCGCTGCTCAAAGACGCGCCGATCGTGTTGCTGGACGAGGCGACGGCGAGTTTGGATGTGGAGAACGAGACCGTGGTGCAGCAGGCGCTCTCCCGCCTGCTCGCAGGCAAGACAGTTATCGTGATCGCCCACCGTATGCGCACGGTGGAAAATGCCGACAAAATCGTTGTACTCAAGGATGGTGCGGTTGCCGAGCAGGGCACTCCGGCGCAGCTCAAGGCGGCAGGTGGAGAATTCGCCCGCATGGTGGCGCTGCAAAAGGAAGCAGCTACCTGGCAGTTGTAAGAAGGGGCAAAGGGACAGTCCCTTTCTCACATTGACAATCGGTTACTCCGCATCGTTAATTTTCAAAAGGTTAGCCATGGCTGACCTAGATAGTTAGATAAAATTGAGATATTTCAAAAGCGTGCTCGAGCAAACTTGTTTACTCGGGTGCTGAGGCACCATGCCGCGTCCAATGCGGCAAAAGGGAGAGACATCATGAAGAAGTCGACGTTCAATACCCTGCTTGTCGGTGGCGGTTTTCTGCTTGGCACGGCCGGCATCAAGCTGCTTACCAGCGCTC
The DNA here is from genome assembly GCA_048291725.1 of Collinsella sp. Taxonomy (GTDB): domain Bacteria; phylum Actinomycetota; class Coriobacteriia; order Coriobacteriales; family Coriobacteriaceae; genus Collinsella. The sequence continues at coordinate 59,919 of DBEZXW010000077.1, forward strand.
CGGTCAAGAATGCCTGCGTGCAGGGTATTGCGTGCGGTATGCGCATCAAGAACGGCTACCAAGACATGGTCGAGCAGGCCAAGGCTAATGTCGACGACATGGTTGCCGAGGCTGCTTACATCACCCAGAGCGAGGCCGCTGCTGACGAGGCAGCCGAGTAACGCTCCCAGGCACAAACTATGAGATTCTCGATTATTAGCGAGATCCCCGGCAGGACCCGTCTTCAATTGGCGGGTCCTGTGCCAGAGAGCGATCTCGATGCACTTCTAAAGCTCAGTGGCGAAATCGATGGTGTGCGCAAGGTGCGCGTCTACGGCCGTATTGGCCAGATGGCGCTCGAATACGACGAGTCGCGCCGCGATGCCGTGCTGGCCGCCGTCGGTGCGCTCGACGCTCAGGCCATTGCCGACGCAAAGACAGGCTACGTGATGCAGCTTGAGCCACGCAAGCACAAGCTCGTCATGGATCTTGCCACACTTATCGGTGCCCATTACGCACGTCGCTGGTTTTTGCCCACGCCCCTGCGTGCGGTGTTTGTCGTGGCCGGTTACATGGCATTTTTGCGCGCTGCCCTCCGTGAGCTCGCGCAGCCGCGCCTGACCGTTCCCGTGCTCGACGCTTCGGCCATCGGCATTTCGTTCGTCAAGCGTGATGTCGACACCGCGGGCCAGACGATGTTCCTGCTCAACGTGGGCGAGCTGCTCGAGGACTACACCCGCGCCATGAGCGAAAACGAGCTCATCAACTCGCTGCTCGATGTGCCCGACAAGGCGCAAAAGGTCGTCGGCGACACCGAGGTAAGCGTTGCCGCGACCGAGCTTGAGCCTGGCGATCTGGTCGCCGTGCGCACTGGCATGTCCATCTGCATCGACGGTGTTGTCGAGCAGGGGAGCGCTATGGTCAACCAGGCGACCCTGACCGGCGAGCCGCTGGCCGTCGAGCGCAGCGTGGGCGACGACGTGTTCGCCGGCACCGTCGTGGAAGACGGCAGCATCTTGGTGCGCGTGCGCGCCAATACGGCGCAAACCAAACTGCGCTCAATCGTCTCGCTCGTGCAGACGGCCGACTCGCTCAAGTCCGAGGGCCAGTCGCATATGGAGGACCTTGCCAATAAGATCGTCCCGTGGAACTTCCTGCTCGCGGGCCTAGTTGCGCTTACTACCCGCAGCCTCATCAAGACCTCGGCGGCACTGATGGTCGACTACTCGTGCGCACTCAAGCTCACGGGTTCCGTTGCCGTCATGACCGCTATGAGCGATGCTGCCAAGATGGGCGTCATGGTCAAGGGCGCGAAGTACTTTGAGTCGTTTGCCAAGGCCGACACCATTGTCTTTGATAAGACCGGCACGCTCACCGAGGCGCAGCCGCGTCTTGCCTGCGTACTCACCACCGATGGCTGGAGCGAGGATGAGGTCCTGCGCCTTTCCGCTTGCCTGGAGGAGCATTTCCCGCATCCGGTGGCGCGCGCCGTGGTCAATGCGGCATGCGAGCGCGAGCTCGAGCACCGCGAGCGTCACGCTGCGGTCGAGTACATCGTGGCGCACGGCATCGCTTCGTCCATCGAAGGGCGTCGCGCGATTATCGGCTCGGCACACTTTGTGTTTGAGGACGAGAGCGCGCAGCTTGAGGCCGACATTAAGGAGCAAATCGAGTCCCAGATGCAGGGCCTGTCGCCGCTGTATCTGGCGGTCGATGGAAAGGTCGTCGGCGTGCTCGGTATCGAGGACCCGCTCAAGCCCGGGGTCCGCGAGGCAATCGCCGACCTGCATGCGCTGGGCGTCAAGCATGTCGTTATGCTCACGGGCGACTCCGAGCGCACGGCCGAGCGCATTGCGCGAGAGGCGGGCGTCGACGAGTTTAAGGCCGAGCTGCTGCCCGAGGACAAGTACGCGTATGTGGAGCGCATTAAGGGCGAGGGGCGCCACGTTGCCATGGTGGGCGACGGCGTCAACGATTCGCCGGCGCTCGGTTTGGCCGATGTGGGGTTGGCCATGGGCGGCGGAAGCGACATTGCCAAGGAGGTCGCCGATATCATCCTGACCGATACGGATCTGGCCGCAATCGTGCGCCTGCGCCGCATGAGCCAGGGCCTCATTGATCGTCTGACGAGCTCGTATTCCAAGGTAATGCTCACCAACTCGGCGCTCCTGGCACTGGGTATTACCGGCGCGATTACCCCGCAGGCGTCGTCGCTGCTGCATAACGGCTCGACGATTGCCTACAGCCTGGGCAACGCGAAGGCGTACCTGCGTTAGCAGACGTGTTCGCCCACGTTATCTGGCCTGCGCCCAGACGGCATCGGTGTCGTCCGGGCGCAGGCCTTTTGCATTTGACCATGTGCTAGCTTCTTTATATAGTGGTGCTAGCATGGCTAGCAATTGAAGGGAGCGGGATCAACGTGGGTGCTGTTGGCAGCATGGCGCAGGTGAATGTTCGCGTAGATCGCTCGGTTAAAGAGCGCGCCGAGGAAGCGCTGCAGCTTTCGGGCAGGTCACTGCCCGAACTCATCAAAAAGGTGGTGGTCAAGGTCGCGCAGGGTGGTGGACAGTGTGAGGAAGTGCTGTCTGCCGTTGATGGCCGGCAGCAGTCCGTCGCGCCCGATACTCCGTTCGCCGCATCATGGGCGGCAGCGGACCAGCTTTACGCGGACCTGGGCATCGCTACCTCGTCCGTATCCGATGCCCGCGATTGGGACACAATCTATTTCGAGGCCATGGACGAGCGCTATCGCCAAAAGGGGATGATCCTGTGAGCGGGGCTCCCCTCAAAATAATGGTGGACGCCAACGTATGGGTTGATTCATTTTGCGTCGACCATGCCGAGTCGCTTGCCGCGCGTGCGTTTATTGGGCGGGCGACGGAATCGGGCGCAACGTTGTTCTTCCCGGTGCATATCGCTAAGGACGTGCTGTACGTTGTCCAACACGAGCTGAAGCGTAGCGTTCTTGCCAGTGGGGGAGCGCTCGACGAGGCTTCTGCCCGCGCGATTGGCGATGCGGCGCTGGCGTTTGTTCGGAACATGACCGAAAACGCCACGGCCGTGGGTGCAGATGCGTCGGACCTTTGGCTGGCCGACAAATACTTAGCGCTCCATCGCGATTACGAGGACAACTTGGTACTCACCGCATGCAAACGCGCGCAGGTCGATTACTTGGTGACCAACGATCGCAAGCTGCTCGAACATGCCGATCTTGCAGCAAAGACCCCGCGCCAAATGATGCCGATTCTTGCTTTGGCCAAACGCGGCAGCGCGGTTATCGGTTGACGCGAACTGTTTGCGGGCCCCTTGGACGACGATGCGCCAAGGGGCCCGCGTCTGCTATTTACAAAAGCTCGGCCTTGATGGCGGGACTTTCTGCGAGCTGCTCGGCTGCCTTTTCGTCGGAGCTGTCGAGTGCTGCCAGGCTGCGGTAGACCCACTCGTTGACCTGGGTGTTCTTGACGCCTGCGGTCTGCATAAGGGCGCCTACCTCGCGGATTGCTGCGAGCAGATCGGCTTTGGGACCCGCGAGCTCGACCTCGATGCCGTGGTAGGCGGTCACGCCACGGTTCTCGCTCACGTGGTCGATAAAGCCCTCGACGGTCTCAAGCTGCTGGGCGAGAGCTGCATCATCGGCAGCGTCCAGCGTGACGAGTGCGTTCGATACCGTGAGAGCGGGATGTCCGCAGGGGACAAAGCCTTCGATGACATCCATAGCTTCGGTAATGGTTGAGCCCAGGCCTGCGAGGGCATTGACGAGCTGCTGCTTGGTATCCATAACGGTCCTTTCGACGGGTCAATTTTGCTTGGCGAAAATATACGTGACGCGTTCGGTGGCAAAAGTGCGAAGTATGGTGCACATTAGGGTCTTCACAGCTCGTGCATAGAGCAGCTGTCTGCCTTTAGAACGTGGTAAGATAGCTAACCACGAGCGGGGCTCACCTCGCGTGTTCTTTGAAAAGTCGACGGTTATCGGGTGTTTGCAGGCCCGATACCATCCAGACTTTCCCAACATTCGGGGGCGACTGGTTTCGACACGATAGCTCTGAGAGAGGAAGCAAGCCGAGGTCTCCTCGCCTCGTTAAACAGGGGTACCGTCAAATTGAATTGACAACAACTCTTCTTTTGAGCCTATGGCTCTCGCTGCTTAGTTTATAGCGGCGCGTCAACCCGGTGATTTCCCCGACACCGGCGCGACGTCATCTTAGGGGAATGCTCCTGCGCACGTAATCGGTATGGCGTGGGCTAAGATCGAACCGGTTGGGATGCCGCGAGCGTGTCGCTGCGCGCAAAGCGTCCGAGACTAAACCAGCGACTGAGCTTGGAGATGCCAATCAGGGGGCTTTCGTGGACCGGAGTTCGATTCTCCGCGCCTCCACCAACTGTTCAGTAGGCGAACACATACGCGTGCTCGTCGTTAGGCGGGCGTTCGTATTGCTCGTCAGATAGAAAGAAGCCGCTCCATACGGGGCGGCTTCTTTGCGTTCTAGGCCTGCGGCATGATCTCCTGCTCGCCGTCCTCGTCGAGGTACGGCATGAGGAACACGCCGCCCTGCTCGGTGGTCAGCAGCAGGTACTCGCGGTTGTGCTCGTCGCACACGATTTCCTGGCCGATGCCCTCGGGCAGGTCGTATATGGGGCCGTCCGTGCGGGCTTGCCTCACGGTCACGTCTTGCGCTCCCATGGCCTGCGACGCGCAGCTGGCGGCGGCCAGGACGATGAACAGCAGGACGACCGCCGCGAGGATGGGGCCGCACCCGCCGTTGCGCTCCTCGTCTGCGGGGCTCGGGTACGGCATGGCCTATCCCACCTTCACCAGATAGTCGTCGGCCTCTGGCTTGCCCGTGGCCTTGCCCACGGCGATGTAGCGCGTTGCGCCGCTGTAGCCCGTGTATCGGCCCCACACGTAGCCGTCGGCGATCTTGTACCAGTTATCCAGCGTCACGGTCTCGCCGCTGGAATAGTGCGCCACCTCGGTGCCGCCCAGGCCGGGGGCGTCGCGCACGCGCAGGTAGTCCACAGTGCAGCGGTAGGTGCCGCCGAAGTTCTCGGTCGTTTCCTGCTGCGCAGGCTGCGGCTGCGGGACGGCTGCGGGGGCGCTTCCAGCAGTGATGCCGAAGCATTCCAGGTAGATGCGCGCCAGCTCGTCCAGGTTGCCGTTGAACTTCTCGCGGTCGCCGTCGTTGTCGATGAAGCCGTTCTCGCACAGGCGGTAGTTGATGCCGCGCGCGGCGGCTCGGTTCGGGTTCGCGAGGTCGGAACGGCGCACCAGCTTCTCGGAGCGCCCTGGCATGAACGCCGCCAGCTTGTCGGCCAGCGCATTGTCGTACTCGTCAGGCTCGAAGCCCTCCTTGATGATGACGTGCGCGCCGTGGGCCGTGGCGATGCCGCTGGCGTCCATGTGCAGCTCCACCACTGGCGCGTCGGTGCTCAGGCGGTTAAGCCCGCCGTCGGCGTACCAGTTGCGGGACGTATCGCCCAGCTCGACCTCGGAACCGCCCAGTTCCTTGATTCGCTGGCCCAGGGCGCGAACGCGCTCGGCCTCGGTGCAGCCGCCTGCGCAGCAGCCGGGGTCGCCAGCGCCGTGGCCGCAGATGATGAACAGTTTAGCCATTGCCTACTCCTTCCCGCCTACGGTCACGCCCAACAGGGCGTCGAGCCACTTGGATGTGATGCCTACCGACTTGAACAGCGTGTAGGCCGCCTGCACGCCGCCTACCACGGCGAAGGCGCACGTGACCCATGCGCCCGGGTCTGCTGGCACGCCGCCCACGAAGCCGGTCACGACGCCCGCCAGGAGCGAGCAGCCCAGCGCCAGGATGCGCGCGGCCTTGCCGGTCATGGCCTCGGTCTTGATCAGCTGCACCGCGAACGGCACGGCGAAAGACAGCACGATGGCTGCGATTGCTTGCATTTCTGTCATTTCGGATTCCTTTCTATCGAGCCGATTCCTTGTAGAGCAGGTCAACGCGGTCGGCGATGTGGTCGACCTTCGCCGCCATGCCCTGGCTGCGCGCCTGGCTGTTTGCCAGGTCGGCGTGCAGCACCTCGTTGGAGGTCACGACGGACTCCATGAGCGCCTTCATAGCCTCCATCAGCGCGTTGCTGCGTTCCATCTGCGCGGTGATGCGGCCCTCCATCTGGCTGCGCTCGCGGTCGCGCTGCGCCCGCTCGTTCACCTCGTCCTGCTTTCGCTCCTCGCGCTTGAGGTCGATGTTCGCCTTGCGCTCGTTCTGGGCCTTGAACTCTTCGAGGAACTGCTTGCCGAAGTACAGGACCACTAGGACGAGCAGCGCGCCGAAAAGCGACCCGGGGCCGTACGGCGCGAAGATTTCCAGCACGTCGGTCATTCGTTTTCTCACCTCCTCGAATCGCTGCCGCGATTGTCCGCGAGGTGTCGCCGGGCAAAAGAAAAGCGCCCCCGAAGGGGCGCTCGCTACTCCTGCGGCGCTTCCGGCTGGTCGGGCTCCATGGCTTCCAGCTCGTTGATGCGGTCGCGCCACGTCTGGCGCTGCGAGATGATCTCGGCCACCTCCTTGGCAGCTGCGGCGATGGCCGAGAGCAGGTCGGTGATGGACGATGCGGAGAAGATGCGCTCCACCGCCTTCATGACCTTGTAGTCGCTCTGCTCAAGCTGCTGTTTGTAGCCGTTGATCTCCCCGGCGATTTCCTGTTCCGTCATGGGTCGCTCCTTCCGTTGCTAGGGTAGGGGCATGTTCCCATCCGTGTCGCCTCCAGGTTTGGATTGCATTGAGCAACCCCCCCCGCGGGATTTCCGAACAGGCTGCGGTACAGCGCGTCCATGGCCCGCACGCTGCGGTGCGCGTCCAGCCGCTTCATGCCTCCGCGCCAGCTCTGGTAGCTCTGCTCCACCTGCTCGGGGGTCATGATGCCATCGGCGACCATGCGGGCCATCTTCTTGAGCTTGCGGCGCTCCCGCGTTATGGAGTCTCGGCACGGCTTCACGACTATGCGGCCCGTGTCCGTGTAGAAGATGCGCTTCTTCAGCCACGTGAACCCGCGCGTGAGCTTCACCACGCGGGTCTTGCGCGGGTTCAGCTCGATGCCCAGCTCGGCGCATTTGCGCTCTATGAGCAGCAGGCACACCTGCAGGTAGTCCTTGGACTCGTGTATCAGGTAGAAGTCGTCCATATATCGACCGTAGGCCTCGGGGCGCAGCATCTCGATTACGTAGTGGTCGATGCGGTTGGGGTACGCTACGGCGCATATCTGG
>DBEZXW010000078.1:0-118112 GCA_048291725.1 Collinsella sp.
GGCGCCGCGCGCTCGGGCGGCGCGCCAGGGAGATAGTGGACGAGATAGTCGAGAAGCGCGGCCTCAAGAAGGAGTAACATCGGGGCTTGCAGCGACGGACCTCAGGACACTCTTACACCACGTCTGCGCGCGCCACCCGAAACCACGGCCTCGGCAGCCCCCGTGGTCAAAAAATGCCAAATATGAGTACTGTCACCAATTTAGTGGCAGCAAATTTCCCTGTAACGAGTGCCGAAAATCCCCATTTGCCCAAAAGCAAGACAACGTTATTCCCCATAAGTTCAATAAAATAGACTTCCTAACGATAATGGATACCGTTAGGAAGCCAAAAAGACGTAAGACATATGTGACTATCTTGGCAACAGTACTCATATTTGGCATTGTTTGACCACGTGGTATATAGCTAACCCCCTCAAACAGCCCAAAACGCCTATTTCGATGCGCGCTCCGCCGCCTCAATCACGTGTTTGGCGAGAATCGCGGTGGTCACAGCTCCCACGCCGCCCGGCACAGGCGTGATGGTGTCAACAACCGGCTCTGCAGCATCAAAATCAACGTCCCCGACCAACTTGCCAGCGGCCTCATCCCAATTAATGCCAACATCGATGATTGTCTGGCCCTCGCGAACCGCGTCCACACCAATCGTGTGCGCGCGCCCAACGGCCGCAACCACAATATCAGCCGCACGGCACTCGGCAGCAAGGTCGCGCGTATGCGTATGGCACGTCGTCACGGTGGCATTGCGCGCCGTAAGCATGGCGGCAACGGGACGCCCGATCACCAGCGAGCGCCCGACCACAGCAACCTTAGCTCCATCCAGCTCAACGCCGTAATGATCCAGCAAAGCAAGCACAGCTTCGGCTGTGCAGGGGGCAAAACCCTCGCCGCGCCCCGAAAGCGTGGTGAGCAGCGAAGCCGGCGTCATGGAGTCAACATCCTTGGCGGGATCGAGCGCTGCGGCGACGGCGTTCTCGTCAAGGCCGGCGGGCAGCGGGCGGAACATCAGACAGCCATGAACAGCCGAATCGGCATTGATGTCCTCGATAGCCGTCAACAGCTCGTCCTGCGAAACATCGGCAGAAAGCAAAACACGACGAGCCTCAATCCCCACTTTTTCGCAGCGCTTGAGCGCACCGCGCTCGTAGGATAGGTCGTCCTCGCGTTCACCTACACGCACGATAGCCAACGTCGGAACAACGCCCCGCTCGCGCAGGGCTGCGCAGCGAGCAGCAAGTTCCTCAGTCAAAGCGCGAGCAACGGGAGCACCCTTCAGCAGCTCGGCCATGGCTATCCCCTCTTCCTGGCGGCATCGGCGGCACGGCGCGCCAGCGCATCGGCGCGCGGCAGCCACGTATCCAGCAGCTCATCGCACGCCGCCTCAAGCTCCTCAGCGCGTGCCCGATCTTTCATAGACGTAGTGTTGGCAAAGAGCGTCAGGCTCGCGCCCTGCATGGCGGCGCGGCAGAATACGGCGCCGCACGCCACGTCGGACAGCAGCTGTCGGGAGCCCTTGTCCGCCATGTCCTCGAGCAGCGCCAGCGCGCGCCCGCAGGCATCCATAATGCGATACGGTGGCATGGCGGCCACATGCAGCGCATCCTGAATCGCGGTCGCTCGAGCCGGATCGTCACGCGGAATACCGTACGCCGCGGACACCTGCCCGTAGGCACGAACGTCCTCGGCAACCAGACCCACAAGTTCCTGCGCCAACTCATCCGCCTGGGCAAACGCGCGCGTCAGATCGTCTGCGCGATCGGCAAGCGCGGGGTTTGTCGCCCCATAGCGGGCAACCATTCCGCAAAGCGAGGCGCCCAGCGCACCTACAAAGGCGCTCGCGCTGCCACCACCGGGAACCGGCTCGCGCGCGGCCAGCGCCTCGGCAAAACCGCGACAGGTTTTATCCATCATCTCTTGGCTCATACGCACACGCACCTTCAAGTCATATATATCGGTCGGGCGGCCGACGCCGGCCGACCGCATCGATCACGTAATGGTGCTAAGTCTAGCCCATAAGTACGCGAGCGTCAGCGCATCTGGCCATCGCGGATTTCTATGGCACGCGATAGGCGTCGACAACGCAAGCATGGGACACATGGCCCACCTTTCGAGACTTCCGGACGTCACAAACTGGGACATATCTATAAATAAGGAGCCCGTTGGGGCACGGCTGCGCAACGACCACAAACCACGAAAGGAGGCATTAACGTATTCATACAACCCACGCACAAAGACATCCGCCGCAAACGGAAACAACGCCCCAACAACATGCGGCGCCATGATGTCACTAACAGACAAGGAGGACGCCACCATGAAGAAAAAGACCCTATCGATCCTTTCCCTGTGCATCGCCCTCTTTGCAGCGTTTGCCCTTGTCGGCTGCGGCGGGAGCGCGTCGAGCGGGGGCAGCAGCGCCGCCAAGAGCGAGGGCAAGGAAAAGGCCCCCGTCGCCGAAAAGACCGACTTTATCTGGTTTAAGGTCGAGATGCCCGAAGGCGTCGGCGTTAGCGACTCCGCTGGCAAGAACGCAGATAGAATCCAGCTCACCTTCCCCGAAGACGAGAACGGTTCCTCCGACCGCTTCATCCCCGTCTGGAAAAAGGCGATGACGGCTGAGGAGTCCCATGCCGACCAGGCAGAAAAGAAAGGCGATACGTTCCAGTGGGAGGATGGCGGGTCCGTCGAGTACAACGGCAGGACATGGCTCACCGGAACGTACAAGGACAACAGCGGCACCTCAACCATGCTCTTTACCGACGTCGAACCGGGAAGCGTTTACATCCTCATCCCGAACTTCGATCAGCACAAGAAAGAAGCCGAGGCGCTCCTTAACTCCATCGAGTTCCCCGATGACATGGCGAAGGCAGTTGCCGAGGCACGCGAAGTTGAGATTTCAAGCATCGAGATCAAGTAACGGGACCCCGCACACGCCCACGTACGCGCGCCCCATTAAAACAACGAGCACCCAACCCCGGGGAGGGCCGACGGCGCCGGCCCTCCCCTCTTTTGCGTCCGGACATATTGCCACTTAAAGGCGCAAATCCGGCCCTCAGAATGGGACACATGGCCCACCCTAGCGAGCCGTCCGCGCGTACAGTAAAGGCAGGTAATCCATGGGCGGTTACAGATCGAGGAGGACACGACCATGAAAAAGAAGGCCTTTGCGATTCTCACCCTCTGCATCAGTCTCTTTGCCGCGGTTGCCCTGGTGGGTTGTGGCGGAAGCGGCGGCACTACCGGCAGTGGCGGTGGCGGCGGAGCAGAAAAGCCAGCCGTGGATATGAGGACCGACTTCATTTGGTTTAAGGTCGAGGTCCCCGAGGGCGTCGAGATCACCGACGTCGCCGGCGACACGGCCGATAGGGCCCAGTTTAAGTTCACCGAGAGCGAGCACGCCAGCGATCGCTTCGTCCCTGTCTTCGACTCTGACAAGAACGCTGACGAGCTGTTCGACTACGAGGCAAAGTGGAATGCCAGCTTTGAGTGGACCGAGAATGACCCCGTCAAGTACAACGGCAAGACTTGGCGCAACGCTTCCTATACACACTCGGGCGGCGTGACGACTGAGTACTTCACCGAAGCAGGCGGCGGCAGCGTCTACGTGCGCATCGACAACGTCGAGGAGCACAAGGACGCCGTCGAGACCATGATGAAGTCTCTGGAATTTGCCGACGACATCGCCAAGGCCAAGACCGAGGCCATGGATGTTAAGCTCGACGATATCGAGATTAAGCGCTAAGCGACTCGCGAGCGTAACGAAAAACACGAGCGCAGTGCCAACAAGCGGCGGTGCCCCAGCGTTTCGTACTAAGGGAGGGCCGGTAAACCGACCCTCCCTTTCTTATGCCGATAGCCGGCGAACGCGAGGGTGCCGGGCGGCAAAACCACCCCCAGCGCGGTAGCAGCACAAATAGGCAAGCACCCAAACACGTCCGCCCGCCGATTTATAGCGCCGCGCACACAATTTAAGCCGACACCTTTAAACATCCGGGCAGTATAGTGACCAAAATGAGCGCATTACCGCACCCTGCGAATGGAGGAGTTATGACCGAACATCATGCCATCAGTCGCCGAGCGTTTACGCTGGGCCTTGGACTCGCGGCGTTGTCGCCGCTTGCAAGCCTGCCCGAAACCGCGGGATTGGGCCTTCCCATGCGCGCGGCATTTGCAGAAGACACGCCCACATCGGCGGCCAACCTCGACAAGTTCGTCATTCGTCTTCGCCCCGCGGGCTATTTTCGCACCGCGAGCGTCAACGAAGACGGCAACGTCATCGGCAACGTCTGCCACCTGTTTAATGACGGCACGTCCAGCAAGCTCATCCTTGAGAACGTAACGACCAAGAATGACGATACAAACTGGTATGCTATCCGCACCTTGCTCAATTTCGAAGAGCACAAGAAGACGGGCTACAGCATTTGGTCGGTCGATGGCGACTCGGACAAAGATGGAAAGGTCATCCACGTATGGAGTGGCGAGCATGACGGCAAGGCCAGTCGCTCTTTTGCGTTCGAGCGTCAATCAAACGGTACCTATATCATCCGAGACCGCACGGTCGAGAAAGAAACCGAGAAAAAAGACATTAAGTACCTGGCCATAGAAAAGAACGGCAAAGACCAGGACAACAATAAGATCTGCCATAAGAGTAAGAGCATTCCGTGGGAGCTCGAGCTTGTCGGCTACAGCATGGACAAGACCAATGCCACAGTTAGCAGCATCGACTGGACCACGTATAGCAGCTACGTCGACGGACCATGTTGGATGAGCCACGTCGATGGCAGCAAGTACCTCGACGAACTGAGCATCCCGGGAACTCACGATTCGGGCACCTGCAGCGTCGACAACGACACCGAGCCCCAAACCTCGCTTGCAAAGTGCCAGCAGGATTACATCCCCACGCAGTTGCTCGAAGGCATTCGCTATTTTGATATCCGACTTGGAAAGAACGACAAGAACGGCGACCCCGGCATCGACCATGGAATATGCTACCTGCACAAAAAAGACGGGGACTTTATGCAACTCTCCGATGTCATCGGTTACTTCAAAACATTTTTGAACGAACACCCGTCAGAAGCGCTCATCATGCTGGTGTCACGAGGCAACGACGAGGCTACCGACGAAAGCGTTACGACGGCTTTCGCCAATGTTATGGGCAATAACTCCGATCTGTTCTATACGTCGAGCCATGTCCCCACACTGAACGAGGTGCGCGGAAAGATCGTCCTGCTGCGTCGATTTAAACTCGCCGGCGACAGCGTAGACGGCCACACGTGGGGCCTCGACCTCACTGAATGGGACGACAAAATCAAGGCGCATTCCGGAAAGTCCATGTGCCTCGTCCAAGACGCGCGAGGCTTTGAGGCTGCGGGCAATGCGGGTGCCAAAGAGCCCTATTGCACCAAGGTATATGCCCAAGACCATTACGACTGCACGGGATCCAGTAAGATCGACTGGGTCGATATGGCCCTGAAGGCAGCGTCCGAGTTCGAGCGCAGCACCGTAGATATCACTGCCGCGGACGGGACAACGGTGCAGGCAACGGAGCGCTGCTGGTTTATCAACTACACGAGCTGCACGCAAAACAACCCTTTTACCGCAGCGCGAGTGGTCAACGAGCACCTGTACAAGAGCTCGTATATAAACAATACCGGAGTTGAGAGCACAAAGGCGGACTGCCGCAAGCACATTGGCATCATCGCATCCGACTTTGTTGATGCGGCACTGGCCCGGAGCATCTACCAGCGCAATTACAACGATGCGCAGCACAAGCAAACCGTTTCGTGCTATCTCCCGACCCGCATGCGCATGACGTACGGCGACTCGCTGAGCGATGCCTCGCTCCAAGATGGCAAGACCGTTGGCGAGGGCCATTTCCGCCTTGTCGACAGCAGCAACGTACTCAACGTAGCAGCCTCGGGACATGCGTTTGCCATCGAATATGTGGATGTCGACGCCCTGGGCAACGAGACTGTTACGGGGCTGCAGGGCCCTGTGCCCATCGATATCGATCCACGGGCGCTGACGCCTCATTTTGAGGGACTCGAAGGCCTTAAGGCCGGCGAAGACGTGCGCGCCAAGATTGCGGCATCACTCGAGGGCAAGCTCGAAACCGATGCCTGCACGGCCCAGCTCGAGTTTGTGCACGACGCGGACGGCGCTCCGGGCACGGCAATGGCCGAGGGCGAAACATTTGCCGCAGGAACGTACTGGGTGCGCGTGAACGGTCTCTTGGGCGACGCGGCGCAGAACTACACGCTCGCCAGCGACGGATCCGCAAGCTTTACCGTAGCGGCCTCGGGCAGTGCGGGCGGCACCGGCAACGGTACCGGCGGCGGCAACGGCAACGATGCCGCCACGGACAGCGCCGACAAGAACGGCAAGGGCAACAAGAGCAAGGGCTCGGGCGAGAAGCTCGCCGGCACGGGCGACGGCTCTGGCATCGCCGCCGGGCTCGCCGCTGCCGCCGTGGCGACGACGGTCGCCGGCGCAGCAATGCTTGCCAGTGACCGCGAAAACAACGAAGGCGCTAGCGAATAGGCAAGCCGGTTTTCAGACGCATCGGCTCAATCAGGGGCGCGGAATACCGTTCTGTGCCCCTATTTTTGACATGAAGGGGCAGCGCATAAAGGACGCCTCGCAGGTTGAACGACCAGCCACCATGCCGCCAGATGCGCGGGCGTAAGTCTGGCCCGAACGCCGACGTCGGCTACATCACCATGTTCAGCGCGTTCACAAATTCCTGGGCCTGGGAGCGGTTGCTCAGGCTAAAGACACAGGCAGTCAACAACCTGTTGCGCAGAAAAACATTGCGGCCCTTGATCCTGTTAACGCCCGTGATGTCCTTAAGGTAGACAATCTCGATATGCTTGCCGCCGAAAGTGCCCTTCTTGAGCACCTCGATGCGGTTGGGGTAAATCCTGACGTCTTTAAACCCGCCCGAACCTTTGTCCTGGAACAGCAAAGTGTTGTTATCCATGCGTGTCACTCCCGCGGGGTTCGCTAAAACTGCCTCTATGGCCACATTTTAGTCACCGCAAGGCTCCCATGCGAAGGTGCCAGACAGCACAGCAATTCGTGTCCGCGCGAGGCTTTAAACTAAATGCGATAAAGATGCATTCCACAAGAGGAAAGTGGGGCGACAGTGATGGGCGAACTGGTAAACCGTGGAGAATCGGTAATCGTGCCAGAAGTTTTTTACAAGCAGGTTTCCTCGATTCTCAACGCCGCTCGCGACAAGGCCTATACCGCCGTTAACTTTGCGATGGTTGAGGCGTATTGGGAGATCGGCAAGAGCATTGTTGATGAGCAGGGCGGAGAGGAGCGCGCAGCATATGGAGAGGCATTGATTGCAGGCCTCTCCAGAAGGCTTACCGCGGATTTCGGAAGAGGCTTTGGCATCGCAAACCTTCGCAATATGCGTCAGTTCTTTCTTGCGTTTCCAATTCGCGACGCACTGCGTAGCGAATTGAGCTGGACTCATTACCGCAGGTTGATGCGCATTCCCGACCCTGATGCTCGCGCCTGGTACATGAACGAATGCGCCGATTCTCGTTGGAGCACGCGTCAGCTCGAGCGTCAGATCAACACCATGTTCCGCGAGCGCCTGCTTGCCAGCAAGGACAAGGAGGCCGTCACCCAGGAAATCCAAGAGAGCGCCCCGGCTCGTCGCGCCGAGGATATCATCCGCGATCCATATGTACTGGAGTTTTTAGGTTTCTCGGACGATACTGCGTTTCGCGAGAGCGATCTAGAGCAGGCGCTCATCACACATCTTCAGAAGTTCCTGCTGGAGCTTGGCCGTGGCTTCGCTTTCGAGGCGCGCCAAAAGCGTATCACCTTTGATGGGCGCCATTTCTATATTGACCTTGTTTTTTACAACTATCTGATGCGCTGCTTCGTGCTCATCGACCTTAAGACCGATGACCTTACGCATCAGGACCTGGGCCAGATGCAAATGTATGTGAACTACTACACGCGCGAGCTCATGAACGAAGGCGACAATCCGCCCATAGGCATCGTGCTCTGCGCGGACAAAAGCGATTCGATCGTCGAGTACACGCTGCCCGAAGACAACGACCAAGTGTTTGCCGCCAAATACCTGCCATATCTTCCAAGCAAGGAAGAGCTGGCGCGCGAGCTGAGTGCCGAGTACCGCGCCATCAACGAAGCGACTAATGGCGAAACGCAAGGGTAGCAGCACATTGCGACCGAAACCACCGCAGCCGTCGCAGGCGCACTCGCGGTTGCGACGCACGCTACGAAACAATACCGGTCATGGACGCCGGCAACGACATTCCAACCGTGGCTGGCGAGCGTGACCTGACAGGCAAAGACGCGGCCTTCGTCTGACGTGGATCCATTGGTTGCCACAGAAAAGGGCCGGTTGCAGCCGGCCCTTTAGACGATAGCACCTGCGTTGTCCGCGCTTCCAAAGTTGACCGACTGAGGAGCGGGTTCCGCGGCACACCTTGATTTTATCCGGTGGGGCGGCTCTTTTGCAGCCGCCCCACTGTTTATTTACATCTGGCACCCTCAAACAATCAGACGGCAGCCCGCACTCCTGAGAGCTGCCCCGCACCCCCGGCCATCACCTTACGGCAACAACCGGCACTACTCCCCTACTTCCCAAAGATCGCAGCGAGCAAGCCCTTGCGTTTGGGCTTTTCTTCTCGGTAGGAACCCTCGGCAACCGCTGCAACCTGACGCGGTTGCTCGCCGCCTCCACGGCGCACGATCTGGTACAGAAACGGCGACTTAACGTATTTGACCTCGATGGGCGTGGCATGCACGGTGCTCTCACCGGACAGATGCAGGCTCGGATTGAGCGGCGCCACGACGTGCGTTTCGCGCTTGTCACTAAACACCACCGCGGCCGCGCGGCCCGTCTGTCCGTTTACGGCAATGCGCACCTGCTCGTCATCGCGGCCGTCCGTCGCCGGACGATCGACAAAGTAGACCGGCACCATCACCAGGCCATCCTTATGCTTGCGGGCCTTGCGCGCCCAGGTTCGGATGCTCTTTTTATTGAGCCCCAGTACGGCCTCGGCATCGTTGCCCGCAACGTCGAGCGCCAACTTATCAATGACAACCTGGTCCTTGGTAGATGCATCGACGGAGACGACGCGGAAGTCGCCTTCCTGCATGGCGGGATCGAACGGACCGACCTTGGCAAAGTCCCACGGCTCCAAAATGCCCATGAGGCGAACGTCCAGGTAGTTTGCCCTGGGGTATGCCCAGTCGAGCACCTCGTAGTACACCAGGGTTTCCTTGCTCAGGCCCTTGCCCGGGAAGCTCGCCATCATGCGCAGGTCCGCCAGCGCCATGGGGAAATAGAAGAGCATCATGTCGTTTTGGATCGCATCTTCCACGTCGTGCCCGGCAAAGGCATCCGGGTACTGGCGCACCAGCTGCAGCGCGTTGGCACGTGCCTGCTGCGGCGAGATTTCGCAGGGAATACCCTGATCCGGCACATACTCCGCACCCACGCCCATGGTCAGACGCTTGCTAAATGTCCCCGGCTTGAGCAGGTCGGCAATGCCGATCTTGTTGCCGCAGGACGGGCACTCAAACACGCGCTGGGTCGACTCGCCCTCAAAGGACGCACCACAGAAGGGGCAAGGAATACTCACATGCGTGGCCTCTTGGAACTCCTGCGCCGTGCCGCGATCCTCCCACAGCAGATGTTCCAGGACCGACTGATTGCGCCAGTGCGAATTGAAGAAATACCAGTCCGGGTCCTCCGGGCGCTCGAGTTGCGACACATGCGTGAGCTTGAGCAGTCCATCCACCACCGTCAGCGGCGTATGGCGAATGCCCAGAGCGCTCTTGGGCTCCCCCGCATCAGCCTGCCACGGAACGACCGTGCCGCAATAGGCGCACTCAAAGCTGCGCTTAGCCTGGTGCGAGTACATAGGGCCGCCGCAGTTTTGACATTTAATGGCAAACATCTCGTCCATGGAAACGTCCTCCTTTGCACAGGGGCTGTCGACATTAAGTATGTCGAGCAAGCAGGCACATGCCCATACCCATGTGGCCCAAAATGAACCACCCATGCAGACGAGAAGGCTCGCTCGTTAGCACCGGCAGACTATTGCTGCATTTTCTGAGCATCGGTGCACGGCGCCCCCGCGCGAGCTACACTATCCCCTTAAACATGATTGTGAGGACGACCGCTATGCTATTTGTAAATCGGCTGGTACATACGCTTGTTCCCGGCAGCGAGAGCGAGCCGGTCGATGCATCTTGCCGCACCAACGCGGGCTTTTCCGCAAGCCTCGTCTGCATTGGCCTCAACATCACCCTGTGCCTGGCCAAGGGCATCGCGGGCCTGCTCGCCGGCTCCGTCTCCCTCATCGCCGACGCTTTCAACAACCTCTCCGATGCCTCGAGCAACATCGTGAGTCTGCTCGGGTTCCGCCTTGCCAGCCGCCCGGCAGACGAAGGCCACCCCTATGGCCACGGTCGCTATGAGTACCTAGCCGGCCTGTTCGTCGCCGTCCTGGTTTGCGCCGTCGGCATCAACCTGATTCTCGAGTCGGTCACCAAGATCATCAAGCCCTCGCCCACCGCTTACACGTTTATTTCCCTTGCGGCACTGGCTACGTCCATGCTCGTAAAGCTCTGGATGGCCGCGTTCAACCGCACGCTGGGCAACCGCATCGATTCCGAAACGCTCATCGCCACGGCGCAGGACTCCAAAATCGACGTCATCACCTCGGGCTCGGTCTTGGTGGCGGCGCTTATTTCGCAGACGACCGGCTTTGACCTCGATGGCTGGGCAGGCCTGGGTGTGGGCATCTTCATCTGCATCAGCGGCATGGGCCTAGTGCGCGACGCCATCAGCCCATTGCTGGGGCAAGCGCCCGACCCCAAGCTCGTCCAGGCAATCCGCGATAAGATCATGTCCTATCCGCAGGTCTTGGGCACACACGACCTGATGGTGCACGACTACGGCCCCGGTCGTCAGTTTGCCAGCGCCCACGTGGAGATGCCCGGCGAGGGCGACGCATTTGAGCACCACGAGATTCTAGACACCATCGAGCACGACATCAAGCGCCAGATGGGCATTGGTATCACGCTGCACTGCGACCCCATCGCGACAACCGGCGATGACTTGCGCGGCTGGGTCAAGCGCGGCGTCATGCAGATCGATCCCGCGCTCTCCATCCACGACCTGCACGAGCACGACGGGTTCGTTTCGTTTGACCTGGTGCGTCCCGACGGCTTTGACATATCCGACGAGGAGCTGCTGGAGCTCGTCACGCGCATCGTGCACGAGCGCCGACCCGATGCCTCATGCGTCGTTACGTTTGACTCGGGCTTTAGCTCGCCCGACCGTCCGGCCGAGCAGCTGTAGCCTGCTTAACAGCTAGTTTCCCTGCGCGCCCGAGATGCCGTTTTGCAGGGCGTTCCAGGCATCCGTCGCCATGCCGCCCAAGTTCTGCGCGGTATCGCCCAGGTTTTGTGCCGTGTCGCCCAGCTCTTGCGCCTTGTCTCCCAACTCCTGTGCCTTGTTGCTCAAGTCCTCCAGCGTATTGGAGCTCGAGCTGTCGGTACCGCTTTGTCCGTCGGACGAGTTGCCCGAGCTGTTCTTGTGCGTGAGTTGAATTTCGAGGTTGCCGCTGTCGTTATAGTAGGCAGAAGTAACGACCCAGTTGGCATCGACGACGGGCGTTGAGCCATCATCAGTCAGGACCACGGCATTCGAAAGATCAGCGCCGCGCGACTTGAGGATCTTCTTGGCGTTGGACCAGTACTGCCCCGGGATATCGCTCAGATCGACGGTGCTAGACGAGGCGGACTCGGTTTGCTCGGCAGTGGCATCGGCCGTTGAACTCCCCCGCTTGTTGAGCATGCCCGACACGATGGCAAACACAATCGACAGCGCAAAGAAGATCGCCAGTACGATGAGGATCTTCTTGATCACGCTCGACGAACGCGACGGCTTCTTCTCCTCGTCCTCGCCATATTGCGAAATCGACTTGGGGTACTCGCGATACGGCTCGCGCGACTCGTAGCGAGGCTGCGCCGTGCGAGGCATATACGTCGTCTGCTGAGGCTGCGGAATGGGATTCTGCGGCAGGTCATCATAGGGATTCGGTGTCGAGGCAACATAAGAATCCTGCGGCGTGTAATCAAACGGATCCGGAGCTGCGTTGCCATAGGGGCCTTGCGAAGATGCAGCGTAAGAATCCTGCGCCGTGTCGCCATAGCCCATAACCCGGGTGGGCTCGGCAGAAGGCTGCGTCGCCGCGGGGTCGGTATAACCGGGGTTGGGAACAACGCGGGTCGCATCGGCGCTATCGCCAGCCTGCGCGGAACCGTAGCCGCCCATCACGGTTGTCTTGTCCTGATCCATGCAACGATTCCTTTCCGTCGCGCGTGAGCCTCAAGTTATCCATGCATTCTACCCGCGCAAAAGCCTATGATGGGCAGAGTCCATCGGTATCTACAAGACATGCGCGGGCCTAAGGATCAAAAAGCCCCGCCGGGCCTTGTGGGCACGACGGGGCGGGCAAGCGGCTATGAGCAGCAGACTTAGAACAGACCGGTGATGTTGCCGTCGTTGTCGACGTCGATGTTCTCGGCCGCGGGAACCTTGGGCAGGCCAGGCATGGTCAGAACGCTGCCGGTCAGCGCGACCACAAAGTGGGCACCGGCGGAAACCTTGAGCTCACGCACGGTGATGCGGAAGCCCTCGGGAGCACCCAGCGCCTTGGCGTTGTCGCTAAAGCTGTACTGCGTCTTGGCCACGCACACCGGCAGGTTGCCAAAGCCGTTCTCGCGCAGCTCGGCGAGCTGGCGCTTGGCGGCCGGCGTAAAGTCGACACCGTCGGCGCGGTAGACCTTGGTGGCAACAGCCTCCAGGGCGTCGGCCACATCGGCACCGTCCTCGTAGGCAAACTTGAGCTCACTCGGCTGCTCAATCAGGCGCATGACCTCATCGGCCAGGTCGAGCGCACCCTCGCCGCCCTTGGCCCAGACCTCGGACAGCTTCACATTGACACCGAGCTTCTGGCACTCGGACTCGATGAGGGCGAGTTCAGCCTCGGTATCGGTCGGGAAGCGGTTAATGGCGACCACGCAGGGCAGACCGTAGACATTCTGGATGTTGTCGACGTGACGCAGCAGGTTGGGCATACCGGCCTTGAGTGCCTCGAGGTTCTCCTCGTTGAGGTCGGCCTTGGCAACACCACCGTTGTACTTAAGCGCACGAGCGGTCGCGACGACCACGACGGCGCTGGGGCGAACGCCCGTCATGCGGCACTTGATGTCGAGGAACTTCTCGGCACCCAGATCGGCACCGAAGCCGGCCTCGGTAATGGCAACATCGCCAAAGCGCATCGCCATACGCGTGGCCATAATAGAGTTGCAGCCGTGGGCAATGTTGGCGAAGGGACCGCCGTGGACAAACGCGGGCGTGCCCTCGAGCGTTTGCACCAGGTTGGGCTTAAGCGCGTCCTTAAGCAACGCGGCCATGGCACCCTGGGCCTTGAGGTCGCGGGCACGGACGGGCTCGCCGGCAAAGCTATAGCCGACGACAATCTCACCCAAGCGTTCCTTGAGGTCGTTGATGCTCGTAGACAGGCACAGGATTGCCATGACCTCGGAGGCAACGGTGATGTCGAAGCCGTCCTCGCGCGGCACACCTTGGGCCTTACCGCCAATGCCATCGATAACATGGCGCAGCTGACGGTCGTTCATGTCGACGACGCGCTTCCAGGTGATGCGCTTAACGTCAATACCGAGCTGATTGCCCTGCTGGATGTGGTTATCGAGCATGGCGGCCAGCAGGTTGTTGGCAGCACCGATGGCATGGAAGTCGCCGGTAAGGTGCAGGTTGATGTCCTCCATGGGAATGACCTGGGCCCAACCGCCGCCAGCGGCACCGCCCTTGACGCCAAAGACGGGACCGAGCGAAGGCTCACGCAGGGCCACGGCGCTCTTGATACCGCGACGACGCAGGCCATCGGCCAGACCGATGGTCGTGGTGGTCTTGCCCTCGCCCGCGGGCGTTGGGTTGATAGCGGTCACGAGGACGAGCTTGGCCTGGTGATCAGTCGGCTCGTTGAGCAGTGAATAGTCGACCTTAGCCTTGTCGAAGCCGTACGGAATAAGGTGCTTAACGTCGACGCCGGCGTTCTTGGCCACCTCGGTAATAGGCAGCGGCGTGACAGAACGTGCGATTTCGATGTCAGTAGGCATGGGCGGTCCTTTCGTTACCGAATGAGAAAAAGACCAATTCAGCATAGCACGGGCGCGCAATAGTAAAACGCCCATAACCGATGAACGGCGATATGTTTACCCGATGCCCAGCGATAGCCCAACAGCCCGCCAAAACAAAGCGCCCTAAACGGTAGGTTCAATCCCCAGGTGCTCAAAGGTGCGAAGGGTTGCCTGGCGGCCCTGCGGCGTACGAATCATCAACCCGCACTGCAGCAAATAGGGCTCATAGACATCCTCGAGCGTGCCCGGGTCCTCGCCCACCGCGCTGGCAAGGGTCGTAAGTCCCACGGCACGACCGGAGAACGTCTTGGCGAGCGTCTCCAAAATGCGAATATCCATCCAGTCCAGACCGAGCTCGTCGATCTCGAAGAACTCGAGCGCCTGGCGGCAGATATCGAGCTCGATGGGGCCGCTGCCGCGCACCTGTGCGTAATCGCGCACGCGTTTGAGAAGGCGGTTGGCAAGACGTGGCGTGCCGCGCGAACGCGAGCCGATCTCGAGTGCACTGGGATGGTCGATCGTCACGCCCAGGATAGTCGCCGAGCGCGTCACAATCTGCGCGAGCTCCTCGACCGTGTAGTAATCCAGGCGATATGAAATGCCAAAGCGGTCGCGCAACGGGCCGGTCAACATGCCTGAGCGGGTCGTTGCCGCCACCAGCGTAAACTTGGGAATATCCAGGCGAATCGAGCGCGCCGCCGGACCCTTGCCAATCACGATATCGAGGGCAAAGTCCTCCATCGCGGGGTACAGGACCTCCTCGACCGAACGGTTGAGGCGGTGGATCTCGTCGATAAACAGCACATCACCCGGCTGCAAGTTAGTAAGGATGGCCGCTAGGTCGCCCGTGCGCGCGATGGCAGGGCCACTCGTGGTCTTGATCTGAGCGCCCAGCTCGTTGGCGATAACGGTGGCCAGCGTGGTCTTGCCCAGGCCCGGAGGACCCGAGAAGATCACGTGGTCGAGCGTCTCGCCACGGCTCTGCGCCGCTTCGATCAACACGCGCAGGCTCTGCTTGATATGTTCCTGACCGCAGTAGTCGTCCAGGCGCTGAGGGCGCAGGGTACGGTCGACATCGAGGTCTTCGGGCGTTAGCTCCGAGCCCACCATGCGCTCGCCGTGCGCCATGGATGCCGCCGGTGAGTTACCGGACGTCGCCCACAGGTCCTGAGAGTCATCGGCTTCCCACATCACGCATCCATTCCGAGTCGCTTAAGCGCCGCGCCGAGCAGATCCTCGACACGCATATTCTGCCCATCATACCCGCTCAGGGCAACATCGGTCTCCTGCGGGCTAAAGCCCATGGAAAGGAGCGCCGCACGGGCATCATCGATGGCCGAGGGAGCAGCAGCGGGCACGGGCATCGCAACCTGGCCGGGAATCACATCGACCGGCACAAAGCCCTTGTCCTTGGCAAAGGTGCTCTTGAGCTCCAGGATCAGACGCTGAGCTGTCTTTTTGCCCACACCGGGCACCTTGGCCATGCCCTTGTCGTCCTCGGCCATCACCAGCGAATACAATTGCCCCACGGTATAGGTGGAAAGCACGGCGAGCGCCAAGCGCGGGCCAACGCCCGAGACGGACACGAGCCGATCGAACATCGTGCGCTCATCCTTAGAGGAAAAACCGAAAAGTGTCATGGCGTCCTCGCGCACCTGCATACGCGTGTAGAGGCGGACCTCGCCGCCGGGCGTCGGCAACGTGGCCGCAGTGCTGCCCGAGATGCCGAGCTCAAAGCCAACGCCCGACACATCGACGACAGCAGAGCTCATCGTGGCCTCGACAAGCGTTCCGTGGAGCTGGGAAATCATCAGTATCCGGTTCCTCTCTGTTGATAGAACTCGCCACCGGTGAGGGCGCGGGTACGGCTGAGGTTTACGTGGCAGATGGCGCAGGCCAGGGCATCGGCGGCATGGTCGGGATGCGGGTCGTGGTCGAGCTGTGTTAGCGTGCGTACCATGTAGGCGACCTGCCGCTTGTCAGCGGCGCCGGTGCCCACCACAGCCTGTTTGATCTGCATGGGCGTGTACTCGCCAATCTCGAGCGCGCATTCCGAAAGCGCGACGAGTGCAGCACCACGGGCATGCGCCGTGGGGATGGCGGAACGAACGTTGGCGCCAAAGTAGATGCTCTCGACAGCAGCCGTGTCGGGTCGATAACGCTCGACGACATCCTTAAGGTCATGGGCGATATGCGACAGGCGCACCGCGAGCGGACTTCCGGCACTGGTCTCGATGCAGCCATAGGCACGGCAGCGAACCTCGCCACGCCGCTCCTCGATAATCCCCCAACCCGTATGAGCCAAACCGGGGTCGATGCCCAAGATAATCAAGCCGGCCTCCCCTCGTCACCAGCACAGCACAAGGCAAGGCCCCGCGCATCATTCACGAACGTCTGTTCTAGAATAACACAACGGGGTCAAGATGCTTAGTTGAAGTATCGGGGTTGGGAGCGAATCCCATCCCCAGTTTAGTTCTGCGAGAAGAATGGGAACTGTCGGGGATCAACCGGCGGATGCGGCATCGGGCCACCCTGGGGACTACCTTGCGAGCCGCCCTGACCGCCCATCATCTTATCGATGGCGTCCTGAACTTCGCCCTCGAACTTTTTCATTCCCTCGTGCAAACGACGCTGACCGTCCTCAGAGCGCAGCTCCTCCATTTGCTCGGGCGAAATACCCAGTAGCTCGCCCAGCACGCCCATCATCTCGTTTCGCACGCGCTCGCTCGTATCCTCGTCAGCAAAACGGCGCACCTCGGCGCGCGCCAGCGAATCGACCGTCATACGCTCCTTGCCGTTAAGCCCCAGGTCGGACCACGCGAGCATATACGGCCAGGCACGCTCGGCAAACGAACGGGCCGAGACGATCGGCGCCGTCGGTAGCATGCGACGGGCAGCCTCACCCTGTCGAACGAGCATCAGCAGCAGCGAGCAGGCCTCAGGCTTGCCAGCGGCCATCGGGATGTCGTCGAAAGATCGATTGCGGTCCACGTGCGCCTCGAGCGCGCCATCGACCTCACCCGGCTCAAGCCCGCCGAGCAGCTGTGCCGCGCGGTCGAGCATATCGACCGGACCGTCGAGCGTCGAGAGCGCTTGCGCCAGCACGCGCTCCATACAATCTTCCACCGCGTTGAGCGTCACGAGCTCTTGGGGCACCACGGCAGACGTGCGGTTGCGCACGCGCGCCACAAACTCAAGCGTCGACAGATACACATCGCCAAAGGGCGCGTAATCGCCCTGGTAGCCGCCGCAAAGCGCCGGCGCCGCCAGCGCGTACTCGGTTTTGGACAGCGAGCTCAGCGCCATC
Source organism: Collinsella sp. (assembly GCA_048291725.1). Classification (GTDB taxonomy): domain Bacteria; phylum Actinomycetota; class Coriobacteriia; order Coriobacteriales; family Coriobacteriaceae; genus Collinsella. The sequence continues at coordinate 17,531 of DBEZXW010000078.1, forward strand.
GCACCCAGCTCGAGCGCCGTGTCCTCCAGCATGAGGCCCAACGTGCGCGAGCGCAGACGCTCGGCATCGCCCGCCGACACGTCGCGATCGAGCACACGCGCCGCATCCGGCGCATCGCGCTCGACGGTGCGAATGTGCAAACGCTCGGCGATGGCGCGGACGGCGGCGCAGCGGGCAGCCTCGGCCTCTTCCTGCGCCGGCGTAAAGATACGGTTGCGCCCCAGCACCAGGCCAATCACATTGCGCGGGCCCAGAGCGTCGACGGCCAGCGCCGCCAGCAGGGACGACGGCAAGTCACCCTCGAGTGCCACCACAGCACGCGACGCACCGTGGGCTCGGGCGTTGTCGCGCACGGCGAGCACCAGCGCCTGCCACAACCACTCCTCGGAACGAAACTCGGGCAGCTCGTGGTCCTCCAAAGCATCGAGCATCACGCCGCGCTGAATCTCCTGAACCAGCAGGCTCTCCTCAAAACACGGCGCCTGGGCCACCACGCGACCGCAGTCGTCGAGCACAAACGAACCGCCGGTATACACCGACTCGTCATAGGCACCGACCGGCGCCATGCAGGCAAACCACACGCTGCGCTTGGATGCGATCTTGCGGTAGGCGCCGCTGCGAACGGCGGCAATGGCGGCAGTCTCGCGGTCGGTCATGTCAAACGCGTTGAATTGGAAATACGCAATGAGGTCAACACCGGTCGGCAACATCTCGAGTTCGCGGTCCAAGTCAAAAATCACGGCGATGCGCACGCCGTCCACGTCGAACACCGGCGGCGCCCAACGTGTGTCGTTGTTCTCGCCACGCTGCAGGGCAATGCTCGAACGCGCCGGCACCACATGACCGTCCTTGAGCATCATGTAGTCGAGCAGCGGCTGGCCCTCAAACGAAACCGCCGCGGGCACGATGCAGATCATGTCAAGCTCCTGGATACGCTCGGCGACACCAGTCAAACCGGCAAGCACGTCGTGCTCAAAGTCGGCAGCGCCCACCAGGCCACCGGGCATAGCGCCCATAAAGAGCGGAGCCGGAACGCACAGCACGCGCGCCCCGCGCTCGTGGGCCAGACGAGCCTGGTCCTCGATGCGGCCGCAAATGCCCTCAATATCACCCAGGCGCATATCGATTTGTGCAAGCGCGAGTTTCATGGCCCAGCCCTTTCCGTCGTAAACCATCGAAATCGTAGTAAAAGCGCCGGCCGCATAATGCAGCCGGCGCTTGCATGTGCATATGCTAGCTATGATACCCCGAGCGGGGGCGCGCTCCTAGAATGTCGCGGACCACAGCCCGTGCAGGTTGCAGTAGGCATAGACGGTACCGGTCTTGGAGCCGCCCGCGAAAAACGTCGCGGGTTTCATGCCGGGCTCAAGGTAATGGACCTCTAAGCGGCCCTCGGCCTCAAGGGCGATCCACTCAATGTAGTGCTCGGGCAGGCTGGGGTGCTCGACCGAGCCAACGCGTGCGCGAATCACGTGACCGTCACGCTCGGTCTCGACAACAGGCACGTGCTTCTCGTGCGCTGCGTCCTCAGTGTTTGCAGTCAGTTCCGTGCAACCGGCAGGGGTCGCAACGTCGTCGCCAAGGGCGGCGATGAGCTTGCCGTCGGGGTCCTTAAAGAATTTCGCCATGATGTTCTCCTTTGCTGATGTGCCAATGTTCTTGATGGTTCTTATGCCCAAAGGCAGACAAACCATCCACGGCATTGCAAATGAACACATAACGAGCGGGGACGATGGGACAGCGCGGGCTATCCGCCCTGGCGGCCTCACCCGAGCGGGTTAACGCCCGTCGCCGCCGAGCAGCGCCAGAACATCCTCGCGCGTGAACAGTGCCGACGAGATGCCGTCGCCGCCGAGTACGCTGTTGACCAGGTCGCGCTTGGACTCCTGCATCTGCATAATGCGTTCCTCGATCGTGTCCTTGGCGATGAGCTTGTACACGGTCACGGTATGCTGCTGGCCAATACGGTGTGCACGATCAGTTGCTTGGTCCTGCGCCGCCACGTTCCACCACGGGTCGTAGTGGATGACCACGTCGGCAGCCGTCAAGTTAAGGCCCACGCCGCCCGCCTTGAGCGAAATCAAAAAGACCGGAACCTCGCCCGCTTGGAACTGCGCGACCATCTTGGCGCGGCTCTCCTTAGACGAAGCGCCCGTGAGCTTAAGAAAGGCGATGTCCTCCTTGGCCAGGCGCTTGCCGATGATATCGAGCATGCCCGTAAACTGGCTGAACAGCAAGATGCGGTGACCGCCGTCGAGCGCGCCGTGGACGAGCTCCATGCATGTATCGAGCTTGGCGCTTCCTGCCTTGTAGTCCGCATAGTGCAGATGCGGGTCGCAGCAGATCTGACGCAGCTTGGTGAGCTCGGCAAGCACCTTGAGCTTGTCTTTCTTAAACTCCCCGGCCTCGCGGTGCTGCACTTGTTGGGCAATGCGGTCCTGGTTGGCTAGGTAGAGCTTGCGCTGCTCGCCGGTAAGTTGCGCCATCACCGTATCCTCGATCTTCTCAGGCAGATCGGCCACCACGTCCTCCTTAACGCGACGCAGCACAAACGGCGACACGAGCGCCTGCAGACGAGCGGCGCTATCGCCCTCGGTGTGCTCGACCGGACTCTCAAAACGCTTGGCAAACGACTCGCGCGTACCCAGAAGGCCCGGCATCAAAAAGTCGAAGATGCTCCAGAGCTCGGACAGGCGATTTTCGATGGGCGTGCCCGTCAGGGCAAAGCGCACGCCGGCAGGCAGGCGCTTGGCGGCGCGCGCCACCTGCGTGAGCGGGTTTTTAATGTACTGGGCTTCGTCCAGCACCACGCGGGCAAAGTCCTGCTCGATGTATTCGTCGATGTCGCGGCGCATGAGGTCATACGACGTCACGACCACGTTGTGCTCGGCTGCGCCGGCAATTTGCACGCGGCGCTGTGCCTTGGCGCCCACGATAGCGCACACATCAATCGAGGGGGCGAAGCGCTCCAGCTCGGCAGTCCAGTTGTACACAAGCGACGCAGGACATACCACAAGCGTGGGCTTGGTATCCCCCGCCTCCACGCGCGCCAGAATGTGCGCGATCATCTGCAGCGTTTTGCCCAGGCCCATATCGTCGGCCAAGATGCCGCCAAGGCCCGGGTGCTCGAGCGAGCCGAGCCACTGATAGCCGTCGACCTGGTAGCCACGCAGTGTGGCCTTGAGCGAGGCGGGCACCGTAAAGTCCATCTTGCCGAGCGTGTCCAGACGCTCGACGGTGCGGCGGAACGCGGCGTCGCGATCAGCCTCGAGCGCCGGCGTGCACGCGAGCATGCTATCAACAAACAGGGTGCTCGACGCGGGAAGCGACACGCCGTCGAGCAGGTCGACGGCATCGACGCCCAGGTCGTCGGCAAGGCCAAACGCGGCACGAGCGCCCTCGTCCAGGCGAATGATGTCGCCCGACGTGAGACGCGCAAACGTCTGGTGACGCTTGTAGGAGTCGAGGTAGATGGCAAGGTCGGCCGCCGAAAGCCCGCTCGCACCCAACTCGACGTCGAGCAGGTTACTCTTGACGGTGGCACGCACCGAGAGCTTGGGCGCAGGGCGCACCGAGATCTGGCGCAGGCGATCGCTGAGCATGACATCGCCAAGCTCGGACAGGGCAGACAGGCCCTCGGTCAGCAAGTGGAACAGGCTCTCGTCATCGCGTTCCTCAAACGCTAGGCCGCCTTCGTGGAAATCGAAGTACAGGGCCGCCGTGTCCATGGCGCGAAATTCCGCCACCGCATCGCGAGGCGGAACACCGGGGCGCTGCTCTTCGAAAGGACTGCCCGGAGCACCAAGACTAAAGAGATCCGCCGACCAATCGCCGTAGGTCACCGTAATCTTGCAGGTCACGAGTCCATCGTCGACGCCAATCGCCATGGCAAAGCTCGGCTCGGGCGCCACGGCATCGAGCGCAGCGGGCGCGGTCAGGTCGGTGTAGTCGCGCAAGATAGGCAGCGCCATGCGGCAGAACTCGCCCACCTGGTCGGCGGCGATATGGACCGGCGTGCGGCAGGGCAACAAGTGCGACAGGAACGGCGCCGCATGTTGGGCAAACGCCATGTCGGTACGGCGCGCGCGGCGCGTATCGACCAGATAGGCTGCGTCACCAGCGACAAAGCAGTACGTATCGGCCGGCAGGCGCAAGTCGTAGCTGCCACCCGCCGCCGGTGCAATCTTGGCGGCAAGGAGCGGCGGGCGCTTGGCCGGGACTTCGCCCTCCCCCTGCGGCGACGGCTCGACCACCACCTCGTAGGCGCGATGCGCCGTCGTCCCCCGCGACCAAGCAGGCTCAAAGGACATGGTCCTGCCGCGCAGCAGGTCCAGCACGGACACGATGGAATGCTCGGATACCGGCAACTGACGCTCGGCGACAAAGCCGCTGCGGGCAAAGTCGTACGATACCGAGCGCGAACTCGTGATGTCGCTCAGGTAGGCGACCGTCATTGCGACAAAGTCGAGCAGCTTTGTCGACACGTCATCGAAAGCCTCGGGCACATGGACAAACGTAAGCTTCTTGCCATAGGAGAACGTACCACCGCGCACATAAGCATCGGCCATGCCGTCGATATCCTTAACCACGTAGGACACCGAACCGCAGCGAATGCGAAACTCGAGCGCCCAGTTAAAGCGATCGGCAAACAGCGGATTGTAGTACGGCACCAGCGAGGGCTCCAGCACCGCTTTGGGCGCATCGGGGTCAATGGTGCCGGCGAGCTTGCGACGCATGGCCGCGAGCTCGTCCATGCGCGCGTCCGAAAGATCGGAAAGCGCCGCCACAAGGCTCGGGCTCGTGGGGACGGGCGCAGGGAAGGGAAAGTTGGGGTTGACCGAAGATGCGCTAGGCGCGGGGCGTGCGGACTGTTTGGATTGTGCGGGCGGTACCGTAAACGTGCGGACCGGCGTGCGCAGGCCCTCGACGGGCTCGGCGCCGCTGGCATCCAGATACGCCAACGCCGTGGCGACGGCGTGCTTGCACATGCCGGAATAGCGGAAGGCGGCCGGGCAATCGCAGTCGTAGTCGATAACCTCGTGCTCGTCCATATCGAGCGCTACGTGTGTCTTGTACAGGTCGCCGCGCGAGCCACGCACCGAGCCCTCGATGTTCACGTTTTTGGAGAAGCGCGAGCCGGAGTCCTCAAACGACAGCACGGCGCCGTTGAGCATGAGCGAGCGCCCCTTCATAAAGGTACTGCTGAGCGCCGCCTCCTTACGAAGCGCCTGCGCAAACGTCCCCTGCGCCATCACTTCCTCCAATCTCGCGCGGACCAGCAAGGTCGCCCTTAGATCACCGTCACTCTGCCTTGGTTACCCACGATGGCCTTGGCCTCGGCCAGCAACGGAATCGAGCGCGCGTTGACCTTGGCCGGCACCTCGGCACGCAGCACGCGCCCGTCGACTTGCTCAATAAAGATCTCCACGCGGTCGCCGCCCGGGTTGGTGGTGAGCACCGTGGCCAGGCGCGCCATATTGCCCTGGCTAAATCGGCTGTTGGGCACCATGACCTCAAAGACCTTGGGCTTGTTTTTCTCCTCGCTAAGCTCCAGCGGTACAATCTCCTGCGCGATGATCTGGTCGCCGCGGTCCGAGCGCTCGAGCTTGCCCTTAATGCGCACAAACGCGTCGGACAGCTGCGCGCCGGTCTCGGGATCGACCTCGCCGTACAGATACCCCTCGGCCTCCTTGTAGGTCTTGGGGAACACCACGACCGTGGCCTCGCCTTCCATGTCCTCGAGCTGCACGATACCCATGGGATCGCCGTTTTTGGTCACGCGCTTGGACACGCTCGAGACCATACCGGCCCACCACAGCGCCTTGCCCTCGGGAATCTCCTGGTTGATGGTACCGCCCGTGGGGTTTTGCACCTCGTAGCCGGTGTCGATCTGCGAGAACGAGAAGTCACGCGCTTTGCTAAGTGCATACTCAAACGGACGCAGCGGGTGGTCCGAGACGTAGATGCCCAGAACCTCCTTCTCCTGGCTCAGCTTAAGGTGGCGGTCCCACTCCTGGCCGTCCGGATCGGGCACGCTCACCTCAAAGCCCGAGCCCTCAACGTCGCCGAACATGTCGAAGAACGACGTCTGACCGCTCGCGCGATCCTTTTGGCGCTTCACAGCGGCATCGATGATGTTCTCGGGGTTGTTCTTGTCCACAAAGTGCATCATCTGGCGGCGCGGATACCCCGTGGAGTCGAAGGCGCCTGCCTTGATGAGCGATTCGATCACGCGGCGGTTTGCCTGGCTCGAGTCCACACGCTCGACAAAGTCGTGCAGTGTCTTAAACGGACCGCCCGCCTCGCGCTCGGCGATAATCGCCTGCGCCACGCCGGTGCCCACGCCGCGGATGCCGGCCAAACCAAAGCGCACGCCTTCCTTGGTAGCCGTGAACTCGGTACCGGACTCGTTGACATCTGGCGACAGCACGGGGATGCCGTCGTGACGGCATGCCGAGACGTAGTGAACGATCTTGTCGGTCTTGCCCGTGTAGGACGTCAGAACGGCCGCCATGTACTCGTGCGGATAGTGCGCCTTGAGCCACGCTGTCTGCATAACCAAGATGGCGTAGCCGGCGGAGTGCGACTTGTTAAAGGCGTAAGATGCGAACTCGAGAACATCGTCCCAAATCTTCTGGGCGACCTCGCGCGTGTAGTTGTTCTTGATGGCGCCGTTCATCCAGTGGTCGTAGGTGGTCTCGTCCGAGCCATCCTCCCAGTGGAGCACCGTCGACGTGAGCAGCTTGATCTTTTTCTTAGCCACGGGTTTACGGATACGCGAGTCCGATTCGCCCTTGGAGAAGCCGCACATCTCGACGGAGATGAGCATAACCTGCTCCTGGTAGACCATGGTGCCGTAGGTTTCGCCCAGGATGTCGTCCAGACGGTCGTCATAGGAGACGGCCGGCTCTTTGCCGTTCATACGGTTGATGTAGGACGAAACCATGCCGGCGCCCAGCGGGCCCGGGCGGTACAGGGCGATCAATGCCACGACGTGCTTGTACTCGGTGGGCTTCATGTTCTTGATCGTGGCCGTCATGCCGGCGGACTCGACCTGGAAGACGCCGGCGGTGTGGCCGGAGCCCATGAGCTTAAAGATCTCGGGATCGTCAAAGGGAATCTCTTCCTCTTTGATGTCGATGCCGAAATTCTTTTTGATGTTGGCTTTGGCCTTAGAGATAACCGTCAGCGTGCGCAGGCCCAGGAAGTCCATCTTGAGCAGGCCCATGTCGGCAACGGTATGACCCTCGTACTGGGTAATCTCGACGCCGCCCTTGGTATCGAGCTTGGTGGGTACGTGCTCGTTGACGGGATCGCGGCAGATCAGAACGGCGCACGCATGCACGCCCTCGCCACGGGTGAGGCCCTCGATCGAGAGCGCCGTGTCGATGATGCGGCGGGCGTCGTCATCCTTTTTATAGGCCTCGGCAAAGTCGGGGTTAAACAGATCCTCTTTGCCGGGTTGCTTCTCGAGCACCTGCTTGAGCTTGACCTTGGGGTCGCTCGAGACCATCTTGGACAGGCGCTGGCCCATGTAGACCGGGTAATCCAGAACGCGCGCGGCGTCGTTGATGGCCTGCTTGGCCTTGATGGTCGAGTAGGTGATGACGTGGGTGACCTTCTCGGGGCCATAGAGCTGGCGAACGTGCTCCACGACCTCGAGGCGCCGCTCATCGTCGAAGTCCATATCGATATCGGGCATCTCGGTACGCTGCGGGGACAGGAACCTCTCGAACATCAGGCCGTTCTCGAGCGGGTCGAACGCGGTGATGTTCATGGCGTAGGCGACGATAGCACCGGCGGCCGAGCCACGGCCGGGGCCGACGCCGATGCCGTTGTCCTTGGCCCATTGCACGTACTCGGCGACGATCAAAAAGTAGGCGGCAAAGCCCTTGTCGCAGATGACCTTGTATTCGTACTCAAAGCGCTCTTTGATGTTGACGCCGCCGATCTCGCGCGTGGCCCAGTCGTCGCCGTAGTGCTGGCGCAGGCCCTTCTCACACTCGCGGCGGAACTGGCTCTCGTGCGTCTCGCCGGGATCGAGCAGCGGGAAGCGTGGCAGGATGATGGAATCCCAGTCCAGCTCCACGTAGCACTTGTCGGCGATCTCGAGTGTGTTGTCGCAGGCCTCGGGGCAATACGGGAACATCGCCCGCATCTCCTCCTCGGTCTTCATGTAAAACTCCGAGCCGGTCATGCGCATGCGGTTGGGGTCGTCGACCTTGGCGTTCATGCCGATGCACATGATGACGTCCTGCACCGGCGCGTCCTCGCGACGCAGGTAGTGGAAATCGTTGGTGGCGATGACCTTGACGCCCACCTGCTTGGCAATATCGATGAGCGTGCGGTCCATCTGCTCGTCGGTCAGGCCGTTATCGGTGGTAATGCCGTGTTCCTGGATCTCGATATAAAAGTCGCCGGGGTCGAAGGTATCGCGGAAGGTCTCGGCCCACTTGATGGCGCCCTCCATGTCACCGCGGTCGATGTACTTGGGGATGATGCCCGCGATGCAGGCGCTGGTGCAGATCATGCCCTTGGCGTGGCGGCGCAGGTTGTCGAGCGTCACGCGCGGCTTGTAGTAAAAGCCCTGCACGGCGGCCTCGGAAACCGTCTGCATCAGGTTGACGTAGCCCTCCTGGTCTTTGGCCAGGAGGATCATGTGGTAAAGCTCGGGCTTATGGTCGCGGGCGAGCGTCTCGTCCGGCGTAAAGTAGACCTCGCAGCCAAAGATGGGTTTGATGACCAGGGGCGGCTTGAGCTCGTCGATGTTGCCCTTCTCGTCCCACATGGCCATGTCTTTCACATACTGGGCATGCTCGCGCGGGTTTGCCTCGGGATCGGGCTCCACCAGCTCGTCGCGGCGGTCCTTTTCCAAGAAGGCCTTGTCGTGGCTCCAGGTTTTATACTCGGGCGTGTTGTGATTGACGGCGTCGCAGGCCAGCGCCAGGTCGGGCACGCCATACATGTAGCCGTGGTCGGTAATGGCCACGGCGGGCATGCCAAGCTCAACGGCACGGTTGACCATATCCTGGATACGGGTTGCGCCGTCGAGCATGGAGAAGACAGTGTGGTTGTGCAGATGGACGAATGCCATGTGATGAGCTCCGATGCGGGTTCGTGTTCTGACTGAACGATTTTACCCCACGGCACGGACAGCACCCGAACCTAGCCAAACCCACACGGGTAGCTAATTTGGTACCTTCAAAAAGGGGAATGAGGGCATCCAGATACATCGAGTATTACTGGAACCCCGGCGATGCGCGAAATGATTTGTGACGAATAGTCATGTCCATCAAGAAGGCTCGACGCTTCGGATAGCTCGTCAATCGATATATCAATTCTTGGAGACCTGCATTCCTACCATTTTCAATGAAACAACGGCGGTAATTGCTATCGCGATTGTACCAATAATACCGAGCGCTATCTGAATGGGATATAACCCCAACACATGTCCAAATATGGAGAAAAACATTGCGGAAAAGAGAGCCCTTACCAGAGACGCGACGGAAAGGATCGTCGCGCGGAGATCGTCCGCTATCGCGTCTTGGATTAAGTTTTCCGAAGTGATGTACACCACTTCTGGGAGAAAACAAAGCACCATGCTAAGGCCAAACAAACACAGCGGATTTGAAGCGAACCACGGAAGAATCATGAAAAGGCCAGCCTCGATTAGCATCGAGCCGAGCATGGTATTTCTTTTCCCGAAACGCGACGAGAAGAAATCTGCTGCAATGTAGGCCGTCGCATTTACTGCATAGGATGCACCGAAAAAGATTCCTATTATGGAGACGGGAGCATCAAATGCGTCGAATACCAACTGATTCAAGTTGTAATAACTCCCATAGAATCCATCGAGCATGCTTGTGCCGAATAGAAGAAGCAATACCGCAAAAGCGGATTCTCCAACACGCCAGGTTTCGCGTCTGAACATCTTGGCTGTGTCAAACCTTCCCTTTTCAGAGCTTTCAGAACGGGTCGCTTCCGTCCTCTCAATGGGATACAGAAGGAAAAGCTGCAGGAGATAGAAAATGGAGACACATACGTAGAGGACGCTCCAAGATACTTGAGCAATGAAAGATCCGAGCACAATTGCCATTCCCGTAGCGATTGATTGCGCGGCAAGCAACCGAGCATTGATGGTGAGGAAGCGCTCTCCTTGACCGGCATTCCGGGCAATTTCATATAAAAGCGCTTGTTCGGATCCCGATTGAAGGGAGTAGGCGAGTGCCTCAACAAGGGAAAGCACGACAAGAAAGGGACCTGAGAGCAACAGCATGCCAGCCGTATGGAAGAAAAGCAGCAGCACGCCCACTTGAATCGAAAACTTCTTTCCAAAGAAATCGCCTATCAACCCTGTTGGCAGCTCGAGGACGACCGTTGCAATGTTAAACAGGGCTTGATAAAGCGCAATTTCCGTGACAGACATTCCTTTCTCCGCAAGGAAAAGTAGAAACACTCCCCGATTTAAAACAAATCCCGCGAGAACGAAAAAGGCGGAATAGATGTGCAGTTGCGTAGTGGCATTCTTATTCATTTGGTACTTCCATCAACTAATTTTGTCGGGCCGCTCGCTACTGGCTCGAAGCCTGAAGTGTTCACAGCTGATGTGAAGAGTGGTAAAGCTTTTGCACAGGGTATCAATGGAATACATCCGAAGCGTTTTCGGCAGTATCATCGGCGAAGGCGGGATTAGCCTTTACGCGGCGCTCACCCTCGATGTATTTGACGATTTGATCAATCGTCTGGTTGGCGTGGCTCTTGAGCTTTCGCTCATAGAAGAAGAGGCCAAGCTTGCCGCGCGTGCCAGACGTGTTGCCACCCACACCCTGAAAATCCTCGGTATAGGTGAGCTCGCAGGCACCATCGCCAGCAGGTGCAGCCTCATAGCGCATGGTATTGATGCCCGCCGCATACTGAAAACGGACCTCATAGAGGCACGGGTAGTCGAAGTGCTTGATCTTAACCTTGATCGCCGTGCCCTTGGCCTTGCCTTTTGCGGACTGGGCGCGCTTCTCGTACTTATAACCGTTGAGCTTGTTGCGGCTGGGACGCTTGCCCGTGGCGTTCTCGATATCCTGCATGATGAACCCCGCCAGAGCGTCAAAAAGCTCCTCCGGCGTCACCTTAAGCATTTTGGTGAGCTGCATGATGGCTCCTTATTCGTTTGAACCGTTCGAGTCATTGTACCGCCCCAGGCTCTCCCATGCGTTGCGGTGAAATGCGGACTGTTTGGCGGCTTTTTTGGCCAAAACAGTCCGTATTCCACCGCAAGTTATCTGAGGGCTAGAGATTGTAGGTGACTACTTGGGGTTCGGCGGGTCCGACGAAGATGGCGGGGTTCGCTTGCTCCACGCGAACGAACTTGACGGTCACGGCCTCAAAGCCCGCCTTGTGCAGAACATCAGCGTAGACGCGCGCCTGCAGGGCGTGCTTCTCGAGCAGCTGGTCCGGCGTCTCATCCGGCGTGCCACCCGTCTTGTAATCGATGACCAGTGCGCGCGACGGATCGGCCGGGTCGGTTGCCAAGACATCGATGGCGCCCTCGGCATAGGCGCCGTAGCGGGCGATATCCTCGTCCTCGCAGCCCAGCGAGAAGAACGGCACCTCGGCACGGATGCACGGCCACGCGAGCAGCTCGGCACGAACCGACGACTTGAGCCAGCGATCCAGAGCGACATCGAAGCGGTCGCGCTGTTCCGGCGTCAAGCGCCACAAGCGAGCCAGGGCGTCGGCACGCTCAGCGGGCAGCGCATCGGCACCCATCTCGATGAGCCACTGGCAGGCGGCATGGAACGCCGAGCCCAGCGCCATGGGGTTGCCGGCGGACTCAACGGCGGCCACGTCTGCATCCGTCATCTCGGAACCATCCGACTCCGCATCATCGCCGGACTCGTCCATGGGAACATGAGCCTCGGCGGCACGGTCTTCCGTCTCGGCATGGAGCGCCGCGGCGATCGACGAATAGCTGTACGAATCACGCGCCGGGAACGGACACACGCCCATGCGCACGCCCGCCGCCTGGGGATACACAAGCTCAAACGAATCGGGCTTGGGGTCGGCAGGACCGGGCACGGTTGAGTGCGCAGCATTATCGGCGACATCGGTTTCGCCACGAACGAGCCTGCCCTCGGCATCCAGCGAAGCGTTGGCCTCAAACGCCTGCTCGCCAAAGATAAAGTTCGCGAGCGAAATGAGCTCGTAGTCGCCCGGCCGGGAGTTGTCGAACACCAGGCGGTCGGCATCGAGCTGCGGCATACCCAGAGCATCCGTCGGCAGAATGCGGCGCAGGACATCGTAGGTCAGATCGGTCTCGACGTCGAAGGTCGGCGCCGTCACCTTGCCGCGGCTCACGCCGGCGTCCATCGCCAAAATGACCAGCTCACGCGCTCGCGTCATGGCGACATAGAGCAGACGAGCCCGCTCCTCAAGCGAAAGCTGCAGGTCGTCGTTGCGCAGGCGGGCAAATGCCTCGGCGGGAGAGCCCGTCGCGCATACGTCCTCCATAAGCTCTGGCGGCAACCACAGCGACGTGCCCTTGCCCTTAAACGCATGCTCAAACTGCTTTTTGACGTCGTCGCCCTTCACAAAGGTACCGTCGGCAAGCTTAACGCCGTCGAAGCGTGCCGGCAGTGCCACGACCTGCGCTCCGCCCTCGACGCGACCCATCTGTGCCGCACCGGACGATTTGCGCACGCCAAAACACTCGGCAACCGCTACGACCGGATATTCCAGACCCTTGGACGCATGCACGGTCATGATGCGTACCGCGCCGTCACCCTCCTCGTTGAGGGCACCCGGGGCTTCCTTGCCCGCCAAGAAGCGGTCGAAGGCGAGCGCGATGGAGCGCGGAGAATTGCCGTGCTCGGCCTCTGCCTCGGCCACGGCATCGAGCGCCTTGAGCACGTTGGCGGCAATGGCCTTGCCCTCGGGGCCGCGCTGCGCCAGACGCACGAACCAGCCGGAGGCATTGACCGCGTCGCGCGCGATGGCGGCGAACGAATCGCGTCCCACGCGACGAAGCGCGTAGCGCAGCACCTCGCGGGCGCGCGTTACGAGCGGCAATCCCTGCAAACCCGGCACATCGGAATCGCTCATGATGCCCGCATCGATGTTGCGGCGCGACGTCTCGCCCGTCTGCTCGTCGAGCTTGGTCGCCAGCGCCAGGAACTCCTGGGCGCCAAGTGCAAACATCGGCGAGGCCAGCAGCGGCATAAGACCCTGCGCCGTATCGGCCGGATTGGCAAGCGCGCACACCAGGGCGCGCACCGTCTGTACTTCGGCTGCCTGGGCAAAGACCGAGCCGCCCGCGATGACGCAGTCGAGCCCCTGATCGCGGAAGGCCTGTGCGTAGACGTCGGCATTGGTCATGCGCCCCAGCAGCAGCACCATACTGCCCTGGGGCTGGCCCGCTTTAACGAGCGCTTGGAACCGCTCCGCAATCGCACGAGCTTTCGCCTGCGTTCGCTCCTGCGTGCTGCCACCGGCAACGAACAGCGCCTGGCGGCGCGAAGCCTTTGCTTTGAGCTTGTCCTCGCGATCGTCACTCGGCTCAAGATCCAAGAACCCCTGCATCAAACCACCAGTATCGCCGTCAAAGACGCGCGCCACATAGCGCAGCACCTCGTCGTGGCTGCGGAAGTTGCGCACGAGTTTGACGAGCTCGCCGGCGGGGACATCGGCCACGGCAGTCGCCTCGGGCGCAGCAGAGGAGCCCACCTTGCGCTCCTGGCGGCGAAACACCTCGACCTCGGCACCACGGAAGCGGTAGATCGACTGCTGCGCATCGCCTACGGTGCACAGCGCGCGCTCCCCCGCGCCCGTCAGGTAACGGATCAAATCGACCTGCATCTGGTCGGTATCCTGGAACTCATCGATCATGACCATCTTAAAGCGGCCCTCGTAGGCGGCTCGGATGGCGGGATAATCGCGCAGCGCCTCGTAGGCCATACGCAACAGGTCGTTATTGTCGAGCGCGGACTGGTCGGCCTTGAGCGCACGGTACTCCGCCTCTACGGCACGGGCAAGCCCCACCAGCGCATCGAGCGCCGGGCCGCCGCAGGCAAGCACGATATTGATAAACGCATCGGCTGCCTCGGCCTTGAGCAGCTCCACCTGCTCCTTAGGAAACGCCTTGCTCGCGCGCGGCATGCTGCACGACATCATGAGTCGCGCCGCATCCTCCATGGTTTTGCCGCTCGCCTCAAACGCGTCGATGGCGTCGAGTGCCACCTGCGCTTTCTCGGTCGTGGCCTTGCTTGCGCCCAGCGCCGCACGATAGGCATCGGCAAGCGCCAAGGTGTCGGCCTGGCCGCGCGCCACGCACACATCGTCCATGCCGCCCGGAAGCTGGCTCGATAGCTCCAGCAGGTCGCGCACCAGGCCTTTGATGGTGGTACCGGCGCCAAACGTCCCGCCCTCGCCCGCCATGGGATACCAAGCGTAGAGGGCCTTAAGCGAAGCGGCGAGCTCGGGCGCGGCATCGGGCGCCGTCGCGCGGCCCAGCACATGCTCGACAGCCTGGTCCATAAGCTCGTCGGTATCGGTGAGCACCGTGAACTCGGGGTCGATGCCCAGCTCCAGCGCATGCGCGCGCAGGATACGCGAGCACATGCCGTGAATGGTCGAAATCCACGCGTCGTCGACGGTCAGTGCTTCCTCGTCCATGCCCTCGTCGATAAGCGCACGGCGCACGCGGTCGCGAATCTCGGCCGCGGCATCTTTGGTAAAGGTGATGGCGAGCACCTGGTCCAGATGCTCGACGAACGGACCGGATTCGGGCGAGAGCGCGTAGACGATGCGGCGCGTGAGGGTAAAGGTCTTGCCCGAACCGGCGCCCGCCGAGACAAACAGCGGACGGTCGAGCGTCTTGACGATCTGCAGCTGTTGCGGCATCAAAGTCGAAAGATCCATGGTCTACACGCCCCTCCTTACAAACGTTCCTTGGTGGTTATACGAACAGCGCGCATGCGCGGCTTGCGCCGATGTCGGGTCGATAGCGGCGACGTCACCTGCCTCGAGCTCGCGCAGGCGCTCGGCAATGCCGGTCTCCACGCGGTCGAGCAGGGCATCGAAGTCCATGCTGCCGTCCTCGCCCGGGAAGCCCTTCTTGAGGCCCGGGATGCGACCGTCACCACGCTCTTCCTCGAGCAACTCGGCACTCGCCGCGCCGCGCAGCGCGGGCTTGCCGCCCTTGGTCGAGAAATAGAGCGCAGCACGGGTATCTAGGCCCAGCGCCCGACGCATGGCCTGCGCGTAGATGAGTGTCTGGGTATGGGGCGGCAGCCAGCGCGGGTCGTCGATGGGAGCCTCGCCCGTCTCCTCGTCACGCACCGTGGGGTCGGCAAGCTTAAACTCCTCGACACCCGAACGATGCTTGTAGTCGATTACCACGGCGCGATTCTCGGCATCCACATCTACGCGGTCGATGCGCCCGCCGAGCGGCCAACCGGCATACTCGACCTGGAGCTCGTTGAACGCAAACTCCAGGTAGCGCGGGGCAAGGGGGGCAAGTGCCTCGGACTCGTAGGCAAGCACGCCCTCCAACTGCGGCAAGATCTCGGCCACCTGACGCTCCTCCACCGGGGAGAGCGGCACCAGCGGGCCCTCGGCACCGCGCTTGCCGGCGTGCTCGGCCAAGGTCTCGTCAAAGACCTCGTGCAGCAGCTCCTGTGCACGCGGCAGATTCTCGGGCGTCACGCGCTTCATGCCCTCTTGGGGCAGACGGGCATGCAGATGCTCCAGCACGTCGTGGACAAAGTTGCCCTTCTCCATGTTGCCAAAGCCCGCGTCGATCGACTGGGGCTTGACGCGATACGACACGAACCAGCACAGCGGGCACGTCGAGTACGCCTCAATCTGCGAGGCGGACGTCAGACGCGGCACGAGCGGCGCGTTCTCGCCCTCGCCATCGCGGCGACGCAGGACCAAATACGGCACGGCCTCGGCACTCAGATGCTGAGGGGCTTCACAGGTCACGCGCTCGCGCTTGAGACCTTCGCCTGCCGCGGGATCGAAGTCGGCGATGATATCGCCCTCGCCTACGCACGTGGGCTTGGCAGCGCCAGCGGCCTCGGCATGTGCCCGCAGCTCGGTCCATACGGCTGCCGGGTAGCACTCGCGCGCCTGGCGATCGTGTGTCACGCGGGCGAGCGCGACCGGACCGCTCGCTGCCTGCATTGCACGGCCAAAGCGCACGCGCAACAGGGCAGCGGGCTCCAAAGACACGCCGTCGCGGCGCAGCTCGGCCGTCAACGTGGCAAGCGGGCCCTCTTCGTGCGAAAGCGGATAGCTGTCCAGGTCGACATCGGCAAACAGCACGGCATCGTAGCCGCCAGGACGCAAAACCGACGCATCGGCAAGCGACACGAAGCGCACTTGCGCCCGTGGCGTGCGATCGACCTCGTAGGTCTCGTAATCGTATGCGGTACTGCGCTTATCCACCTTAGTTCGAACGCCGTCGAGAACCGGCACGGTCGCGGCCTGCGACACGTCGAGCGCGCGAGCATCGTTCATAAGGATGTCGATGGCATGGCGCAGCAAAGCCGTCTCTGCCTGGCGACGGGCCTGGCCGTCAAGACCGCCTAGAGCGCGATCGGGCAGCGCCTCGGCAACGGCGAGCATGGCCTTGAGCGCCGTCACGGGTTTGTCGCGCCACAGCGCCTGAAACACGTCCGAGACCACGCACGGCACATTCTTAAACCAGTTATCGTCGCTGGCGGCCTTGCGGGCGCCCCTCACCTGGCCCTGCACGCTCTGCAGCAAGCTCTTGACGCCCGCAGCGGTCTTGCTGCGCGACAGGCGCATGTTCTTGTCGAAGCCGCGGGCGCTCGCGGCGTCGGCACCCGAAAGCGGACTGTAGATCCAGTCGGTAAGCTCCGGCGCGGGCCACCACTCGGTCTTTGACGCCATGCCCTCATCGGCGGCCTTCATGCGCTCGATCAGGCCGGCAAGCGCCGCAAACTGCCTGCCCGCAATGGATTGGGAAAACGCCGTGAACTCAGTTGTCTCGGCAGCGATATGACGAGCCGCCAGACGAGAGGCGAGCTCACCGAACAGCTGGGGTGCCCGGGCAGAAACGGCAAGCACACGCACGGGGTCGGCAGAGGCGCCGTCGACCTCGGAACCCCGGCACGTTTTTACCAGATCATCAATCGCGTCCGCATAAGCATGAGCACGGGCATGGGGGCCAGCGACCTCAATAAAGGTAGGCTGAGCGGCGGTCCCGCAAGCGACATCAGACGCGCCGACACCCTCCCCTAGCGGCGCGATCTCAAACAACACATCGCGGGCATCAAATGCCGCGGCAAGCTCCTCGCGCATCGCCGCCTGCTCGCGGGCAAGCAGCACGACGACCTCTCCCCCATTGTTCGCCACGGCAGACAGCAGCTCGAGCAGACCGTGCGTAAACGACGTGATACCGCGCACGCATACGGCGCGAGTGCACGCCGGCAGGCTATCGGCCAGGACACTGGTCATAATGTCAGCTGCCTCGCAGGGGTCGACCATATCTCGACGGTCCAAACCGCCCGCATAGACACGCAAAAGCTCGAACACACGAGCCTCGGCATCGCTTTTTGGCTCAGGCTGGCAGTTGTCGCCACGGCATCGTTCGGCACCCGTCCCCGCAACGCCCGGCAACACATCGCGGGCCATGCGCGCGAGCATGCGCACTGTGCCCTGGCTGCGCGAAAGCGGCTGCAGATCGACATCGTCGAGACGCGTGACCATGTCCGAGAACAGCATCTGGCGCTGCAGGCTGTCGACGAAACCGCGCCCGTCGCCCAAAAGCTCCCAAAGCGAGCGAATCCACGATGTAGGCGTCTTGTAGTCAATACCCAGCGAAATCCCGGCTTCCGCCGCATCATGACGGCACAGGTCGAGCTCGGCAAACGTAGGTGCCAGCAGCACGGCACGTCCGTGGCAGCCAACAAGGTCGGCAAGCAGCGCCGACTCAGCATCACTCAAATCCGTGCCGGCATTGGTGGTATAGATTCGAACAGGCATGGTCCTCCGCTCAAACTGTTCGCAATAATCAATGCATCCATCCTACCCGCCCAAGCGGACACATTGCCACCGCAGCTCCATCTTTTGGTACAAAGCAACCTGACCCCAACGCACCAGCAGATTGCGGGCATATAAAAACCGCCCCCGGAGGAGCGGTTTTGTACAATTCGTTTTTTGCGCGGCCTACTCGCCGTCCTCCAGCTTAATGAGGATCTTGCGGTAGCCACCGTACTCGCCGTTGAGCGCCTTGGAAACACGGCTCACCGTGGTGGACGAAGCGCCGGTACGGGCCTGAACCTCAACATAAGGCTCGCCCTCGTCCAAATAGCGCGCAACCTGCAAACGCTGAGAAAGGTCGCAAATCTCGCGCGGCGTGCAGATATCGGTCAAAAACGCCTGGATATCCTTCTCGTCGTCCAAAAGGCTAAATGCGTGGACCAGCTGCTTGACATCAGGCTTGTCAAACATGTTCTCGATATTCATCGATCACCGCCAAACCCGCCAAAAGGCATCGAAGTTGATACTGACATCGGGCATCGTTCGCCCGTTCTATGCAATAGGGCAACGCCTGTGGCTTTTGCCCGTAGCAGTGTAGCACACCACCAAACTAAAGCGACAAGACTCTCTGCCAGCGGCGCGTTTTTCAGGACGAACGCCGTTTTGAAACCGAATGCGCACGCAAGCTCCACGAATATCTGAGACAATGGGCGCCCAAACAGAGCCGTGCCCCGCGCCCATCCAAGTTGCAAAGGCATGTGCCCCTCACGCTCCCTCACCACGCCATGCGCAAGAAAGGATTCACACCATGCGCTTTATGCTTAACTGGCTCTTTACCTCGATCGCCATCGCGATTGCCACGTTCCTCGTCCCCGGCATCCAGCCCTTCGGTTTTGCCGAGGCCTGGGTCTGTTTCGCCTTCGTGGGACTGTTCCTGAACATCGTCGATTCGCTCGTCAAGCCGTTTCTGACGGTTATCTCGCTGCCGCTCACGATCATTACGCTGGGTATTTTTCAGCTCGTAGTCAACAGCTTTATGCTCGAGCTGGCCAGCTATCTGTCGGTCAATCTGCTGGGCGCGGGTATCTCCATCGCCAGCTTTGGATCGGCCTTTATGGGCAGCATCCTGGTGTCCATCATGCGCAGCATCCTCGACAGCATCGCCGAGGGCTAAAACGGCCATTCCGGCCGCGCCCGTCTCAACAGCCCAAAACGAAGGCCGCCCATCACAAAAATGGGCGGCCTTCTTATTTGCCAAGTCTCAAAGGGCGAGAGAATCTGCCATTTCCACCCCGTCCCCAAATGGCAGGTGGGCTAGATCACGTAGTCGTAGCCTTCGTTGGGAGCGACAAGTTGATCGAGCGTCACACCGTCGAGGTAGTCGTTGATAAGCTTGTCCAGGTTCTTCCACACGTCGAGCGTGGGGCACTCGTCAGAGCGCGAACAACCCTTGCAGTCGCCATCCAGGCAGGCGACCGGCGCCAGGCTGCCCTCGGTCAGGCGCAAGATCTCGCCCACCGTGTACTGCTCGGGCGGGCGCGTGAGCACATAGCCGCCGCCCTTGCCGCGCATGCCCGAGAGCATGTTGGCGCGCACGAGCGTAGCCAGAATATTCTCGAGGTACTTCTCCGAAATACCCTGACGCGCCGCAATCTCTTTAAGCGGGATACGGCCTGTCGCCTGGTGCTCGGCCAGGTCGACCATAACGCGCAGGGCATATCTGCCCTTTGTGGAAACCAACATATATATAGCTGCCTTTCGGTCTTTTAATTCGTAGAAATTCTAGCCGAAAAATTGGTTTTGAAAATACCTATTCCCGTCAAGATGGTTAATCGACTCGTAATAATCTTCTATTTCCTATTGCGTTACTAGGCTTTACTGTCTACTATGCTTGCCAACAGCAAAACGAACAACCTATAAGGTTTGTGGGTTTCGCTGCCACACACACCGTAAAACCACACGGTATCCAGTCATTTGAACACTTTGGAGGTTCACCATGAGCAATGTTTACACGTCCATCGATCAGCTTATCGGCCACACCCCGCTTCTGGAGCTCACCCACTTCGAGGCCGACGAGGACCTCAAGGCCCGTGTGCTCGTCAAATTGGAATACTTCAACCCCGCCGGGTCCGTCAAAGACCGCGTCGCCAAGAACATGATTGACGAGGCCGAGAAGGCCGGCAAGCTCGTGCGCGGTGGCGACTACACCATCATCGAGCCCACGAGCGGCAACACCGGCGTCGGCATCGCCTCGGTGGCGGCGGCCCGCGGCTACAAGGTGATCATCACCATGCCCGAGACCATGTCCGTCGAGCGCCGCAAGCTCATGCAGGCATACGGCGCACAGCTCGTGCTCACCGACGGCTCCAAAGGCATGAAGGGCGCCATCGCCAAGGCCGAGGAGCTGCAGAAGGAGACCCCCAACAGCATCATCGCCGGCCAGTTTGTGAACCCCGCCAACCCCGCCATCCATAAGGCCACGACCGGCCCCGAGATCTGGGACGACACCGACGGCAAGGTCGACATCTTCGTCGCCGGCGTTGGCACCGGCGGCACCGTGACCGGCGTGGGCGAGTTCCTCAAGGAGCAGAACCCCGAGATTCAGGTCGTCGCCGTCGAGCCCGCCACCTCCCCGGTGCTCTCCAAGGGCCAGGCCGGCCCGCATAAGATCCAGGGTATCGGTGCCGGCTTTGTGCCCGACGTCCTCGACACCCAGGTCTACGACGAGATCATCCCCGTCGAGAACGACGACGCCTTTGCCACCGGCCGCGCCGTGGGCCACAAGGAGGGCGTGCTCGTGGGCATTTCGTCCGGCGCCGCCGTGTGGGCCGCCCTGCAGCTGGCCAAGCGCCCCGAGAACGAGGGCAAGACCATCGTGGCGCTGCTCGCCGACACCGGCGAGCGCTACCTGTCCACGGCACTCTTCCAGGACTAGAGCTCTCGTTCTTAGAACGAGTCCAAGGCACGCCGGTCTCCCCTCTCTTCTGGCAGCCTGAGCTCATCCCAACAGGGTGTCCCACAGGACGCCCGAACTTGCTACAATGTCTGCGGCGCGGAACCAGCCTCCCGCGCCGCTTTTCTTTTTTGGCCACATGCCACCAAGGAGAACCTCCCCATGCACAACAAGCGCGTGCTCGTCGCCATGAGCGGCGGCGTCGATTCCAGCGTGACCGCGTATCTGCTCAAAAGTCAGGGTTACGAATGTGTCGGTGCCACCATGCGCCTCACCTGCCCCGCGCCCGATCCCACCACGGGCATGAGTAAGGTCGACCGCGACATCGCCGATGCAAAGGCCGTCGCCGAGCGCCTGGGGATACCCCATCACGTGCTCGACTTGCAGCAAACCTTCGACCGCAACGTTGTCGAGCGTTTTATGAACGCCTACCAGGAGGGGCTGACGCCCAATCCGTGTATCATCTGCAACCGCCATATTAAGTTTGGCGCGTTGCTGGATGCGGCGCTGGATATGGGCTGCGACTACATCGCCACAGGCCACTATGCCAAAACGAGCCAGGCGCCCGACGGCACCTGGCAGCTGCATCGCGGCGAGGACCCCAAAAAGGACCAGAGTTACTTTTTGTATTCGCTCACGCAGGAGCGCCTGGCGCACACGATCTTTCCGCTGGCAGGCCTAGACAAAGAGCGCGACGTGCGCCACATAGCCGCCGAGCAGGGCTTTACCAACGCCCAGAAGGCCGAAAGCGAGGACATCTGCTTTATTCCAGACGGTGACTACGCGGGCTATATCGAGCGCCGTTGCGGACATCCCGCTGCACCGGGCGACATTGTGTGGCGCGACGGCAGCGTGGTCGGGCGCCACAACGGCGCGCTGCGCTACACCATCGGCCAGCGCAAGGGCCTGGGCGTCGCGATGGCGCATCCCGTGTACGTAACGGGTGTCGACGCCGTCAACAACACCGTGCATCTGGGCGAGGCCGAGGACCTGACGGCCACGGCGCTCACGGCCAACGACTGGATCTGGAGCGCCCCTGCCGACCGCATGGAGGCCGAGCTGGATGCCGGCGGCATCAGCGTGGGCGCCAAGTACCGCTACCGACAGAAAGACCAGGCAGCGATCCTTACGTGCGGCGAAGACGGGCAAATGTTGCTGACCTTTGACGAGCCGCAGTGCGCCATCGCCCCCGGCCAAGCCGTTGTAGCCTATCGCGGCGACATCGTCCTGGGCGGCGGCACCGTGACCGGCGCACTTAAGTAGCCGCGGGTTTATCGCTGCACGTGTCGAAGTGCCTCAACAGCGGCACCAACCTCGATTACGCGACGCTCGAGGCCGCGGCGGATGGCCTCGAGTCGACCCTCCGCCGTGGCCCATTTGCTCTGCGAAAGAATCTCGATCGCCTCATCAACAAATCCGTTGAGCCGCGATGAATCGAACCAATCGAGCAAATCCGCAAGCGCCAGCTGGACGGAAGGGTCGGGCCCAAACGGCTTAGCGGAAAACCCAAACTCCCCAGCTGCGAGCACGGCAGTTGGCACGTTGTACCACAGGCAGTTGCCGCTATCGAACAGCGGAGCAGGTTTTATCTCCAGGGTGTCGACATTGCGGATGATGCCGATGTTTCGCCAATGGCGGTCGCTGTTGGCCAAAAGGGCATCGCAGACAATCATCTGCGACATAGACCTTCTCACAGCGGCCTCATCGGCACCATGCTTGCCAAGGCAGCGACAGTATCGATCGTATGTCGAGTTTCCCCGCTGGCCACCAAGTGCGCCCTTAACGTAAACAGCCGGAACGTATTCCTCGCGGCCGTCAAGAAAATCCTCGCACAGGCACACAGGGCCATCGAACATGCGCTCAACCGTGTAAGGAACAAACTCGCCCTCCGACAGCAAGCGACGATGTAGAGCCGTTGCAACCGCCTCGTTAAAGGGACGCTGATCGTCCATCCCGCACCCTTTAGCCAAAACGCGAATGCCGTTTCGGATCATCCACGATTTAGGGAGCTCGCCCTCGGACGTGTTATCAGGATTTTTAAGACCGATGCCCTCCAGCCAACCCGAACGCTCTTCGGGCGCCGATCGCTCAAAATCATTCTCGAAGTAATTGATGTTTTGCCATTCGAGCCCGTCGCATTCTGCCGGCCGCAGCCAATAGCAATCCGAAAGCGATAGACCCAGGCACCGAACCGGAACCTCGATGCCACTGGCAATTCCCAGTTCACGATAGCGCGAAACGAGTCCGGGGCGGACGTCAGGCACCGACCGATGGCTCCACCACACATTGAGCTCCCGCTTATTCACCGTTGGAGAAGAGCTCGAGCATGTGCCAAACGGCATTCGTTGCGCATCGAGGACCTTGGCGATTTCGAAGGGAAACTCGCGCGTCGGATCAAATGAGACATGCGCGACCTCATGGTCGGCCGACATCAGCGTAAACTTGCGTCCCACATCGGCCGCAGGACGGCGTCCACGTTTGCGGACCTTTTGATAAGCGAGCGCAGAATCATACTCAACCATCTTCCGTCCGCCCACAATATCGCACGCGAGCGTTCCCGATGCGGCAAGTTGCGATATGCGAGCTTTCGTAACGCCCAACAGGCGGGCGGCATCACCCATAGATAAGTACTCAGACGTATCCATACACCGCATCACCTCGTTAAGTAATTTACACGTTTAGTTAATAGATTATAGACATAATAATACTAAACGCCCAAAAGCGAAAAAAGGCCCGAGAAATCGGGCCTTAGCGATTGGTCAGCCGAGGCCGCTGCGTCGTTAGCGCTGCACGTAGGCGCGAACGAGCTCGTAGGTATTGCGCACGCCGTCGATGTGGCTGCGCTCGTAGTTGTGGCTCGCGTACACGCCGGGACCGATCAGGCCGTGGCGAATGTCGTAGCCGGCCGAGAGCGTGGCCTCAACGTCCGAACCGTAATGCGGGTAAACATCGATGGCGTAATCGAGCTCCAGCTCGCGCGCGATGTTGGACAGCGTGGTCACCAGGTCGTAGTTGTACGGGCCGCCCGAATCCTTGGCGCAGATCGACACCATGCGCTCGGTGCAGCCCAGGTCGTCGCCCACGCAACCCATGTCCACGCTGATCATCTCGCGCGTGTCGGCCGGCACAAAAGCGCCGCCGTGACCGACCTCCTCGTACACGGTAAAGAGCAGTGACACCTTGCGCGAGAGCGTCACCTCGCCAGCGGCGACGGCACGCGCCAAGCCCAGCAAAATGGAGGCCGACAGCTTGTCATCCAGGAAGCGACTCTTAATGTATCCGCTCTCCGTCACCGTGGTACGCGGATCCATAGCGATGATATCGCCCGTCTGAATGCCCAGCTCAAGCACGTCGTCCTTGCTGTCGACATTCTCGTCGAGCAGGATTTCCATGTTCTTCTCGATGGTCTTGACCGGCTCGTCGGCCACGTGCGCCGAAGGCTCGGTATTGAGGACCACACCCGTGTAGACATTGCCGTCGCGCGTGTAGACGGTGCAGTTCTCGCCATCGGCCGTAGACCACTGGTGCCCGCCGAGCGTCGTGGGGCGCAGGCGACCATTGTCCTTAATGGAGCGTACCATGGCGCCCAGGGTATCGACATGGCTCGCCAGTACGAGCGGCTCACCCTCGCCACCAAGCTCAACCAACACGTTGCCCTTATTGGAGCGCTCGGGGCCAAAGCCCATATCGCGCAGGGTCTCCATTAGATAATCAGTCGCCGCACGGGTATAGCCGGTAGGCGAAGCAATCGAGGTAAGCGCCTTCAGCTGGTCAGTAATATAGGAGAGCGTAGAATCCATCTTGGACACCAAAGTCACCCTTTCATATCGAATTAAACCCACAGCAACAATACCACCGCGAGCCATCTTTTTACCTAGCGAGATGACCCGTCGAGCTCGCCAGGACAGCGCCCGCCACGATAACGAGCCGGCGGGCCCCTGCCCGTTAGCCCCACAATCTTTCCGCAGGACAAAAGGAGGCCCCGCCGCACGTAGTGCGCAGCGGGACCTCCGACATGTCCGAGGACGATTGTGGGGCTAACGGGCAGGGGCCCGCCGAACTAAGTTAGGCAGCCGGGCAGATCTTCTTGAAGAGCTCGATGACGTCGTCGAGCGTGGCCTCGCGCGGGTTACCCGGGAAGCAGGCGTCGGCCATGGCGTCCTTGGCCAGGACCTCGATCTCGTCAGCCTTCATGGCCTCGCAGACGTGCGGGATGTTCACGTCGGCGGAAAGCTGCTTGACGGCGGCGATAGCGGCGTCGGCAGCCTCGTCGGTGCTCATGCCCGTGGTGTCAACACCCATGGCAACGGCAACCTTGGCCAGGCGCTCAGCGCAAACCGGCTTGTTGAACTCCATGGCAATCGGCAGCAGCATGGCGCAAGCGACGCCGTGCGGGGTGTCGTAGTGAGCGGACAGGGTGTGAGCCATGGCGTGGTCGATGCCCAGGCCAACGTTGGAGAAGCCCATGCCGGCGACATACTGGCCAAGGGCCATGCCCTCGCGGCCGGAGCCGGGCTGGCCGGACTTGACCTCGGCGACGGAGTCACGCAGGTTCTCGCTGATCAGCTTAATAGCCTCAAAGTGGAACATGTCGGAGAGCTCCCAGGCACCCTTGGTGGTGTAGCCCTCGATGGCGTGGGTCAGAGCGTCCATACCAGTGGAAGCGGTCAGGCCGGCGGGCATGGAGGCCATCATGTCGGGGTCGACGACGGCGACCTCGGGGGCGTCGTTGGTGTCGACGCACACGAACTTGCGGACCTTCTCGGGGTCGGTGATGACGTAGTTGATGGTCACCTCGGCGGCGGTACCGGCGGTCGTCGGCACGGCGATGGTGAACACGGCGTGGTTCTTAGTGGGAGCAACGCCCTCGAGGCTACGGACATCAGCGAACTCGGGGTTGTTGATGATGATGCCGATGGCCTTGGCAGTGTCCATGGAGGAGCCGCCACCGATGGTCACGATAGCGTCAGCCTCGGCGGCCTTGAAGGCCTCGACGCCGTCCTTGACGTTCTGGATAGTGGGGTTGGGCTTGATCTCGGAGTAGAGGCTCCAAGCGATGCCGGCGGCGTCGAGCTCGTCGGTCACCTTAGCGGTAACGCCAAACTTGACCAGATCGGGGTCGGAGCAGACGAAGATCTTCTTGTAGCCGCGACGCTGGAGCTCGCCGGGGATCTCCTTGATGGCGCCGGAACCATGATAAGAGATGGTATTGAGAACGAAACGATTAGCCATTGATAGCCTCCCATCGTGTGCGGGGCATCCATTACGCCCCGCGCTATAAGTCCCACCCTAACGCTTTTGAAACAAAAAACGCGTGAGAACGTCAAAAGTGTTAAAGCGTTTCAACAGATGATGAAAAATATTGCGGCAAAGGGACAGCCCCTTTGCCGCATTCGGTTACTTTCGGCAGCCCTCTTTCCAAGCCTCGGCCGCAACCTTCCAGCGTAAGCGCAAGTCGCGCTCGCGGTCGATGAACATGATGGCAAACGCGACAAACAGCAGCAAGCTCGCCACGACGATGGCGTGCAGGCCCATGCGCTCAATACACCAGTTGCCCAACACGGCGCCAAACACAAAGGTAAAGATCACGCCAAAGTACAGCAGGCCGTTTTCCAAAAAGCCGCGCCTGTGGGTGATGATGTAATCGTCCACGTTTTGCAGCGCGTTGCGCAAGTTGCCGATGCACATGGTCGTAGCGATACCGTGACCGTGAATCTTGCGGAAGCTCTCGACCTGCATACCGCAGGCAAACGAAGTGAGGCAGTTGGCGAGCAGGTTGTAACCGCCACCGGGGATAAAACTCACGCCCAGCAAGATGACGGCTTCAAAGAACACCGTCACCTGACGCCAGTGAATCACGCTGCCAAACCGCTCGTGCACCAGGTCGGCAAGCATAATGCCCACAGCAAACGACACCACGGGGAAGAAGTAGCGCCCCGCCAGTGCCCAGTTGCCTTCCGAGATGCTCACGCCCACGAGCAGGATGTTGCCCGTCTGCGCGTTGGCGAAAACATGATCGCGCCCAATGTACGAATACACATCCATAAAGCCACCGGCGAGCGCCAAGATGATGCCCAGCTCAATAGACTCCGATATCTGTTTGGCACGCTGCATCGTCGTGCATCCTCCTTGTTGACGACTCTCTCGTGCGTTGGCGGAAACATAGCCGCCGTTCATACTGTAACCCATTGACAACATGGCATGCGCGCGAGACGGGCTCCCCAACGCGCGGATACACAGTCTGGAAACAAACGGCACCCGCATCGATACGCCGATCCGCCAACCCATGTACTCCACCAGTCTTTTTAGCCCCGTCCCAAAAAGACTGGTTACAATTACGTGCAGCATACAAACACCGGGAGGGATCGTGGCAAAAAAGCCTCAGCACGCTCAGAACAACCAGCGCAGTCAGCAGGGCAAACAGGGCCAGCAGCAAAAGCGCGGCGGTAAGGCGCAGGCCACGGTCGCCCGCACCAAGCATTCCCAAGCGACGCCCGCCCGCCCCTGGCGTCCGGGCCGCGATAAGTTCCTCCCCGTCAGTCGCGCCGACATGGATGCGCGCGGCTGGGACCAGTGCGACTTTGTCTACATCTGCGGTGACGCCTACGTGGACCATCCCAGCTTTGGCATGGCTATCATCAGCCGCGTCCTTGACGCGCACGGCTACAAGGTGGGTATCATCTGCCAGCCCGACTGGACCGATCCCGCCAGCATCACGATGCTCGGCGAGCCTCGCCTGGGCTTTCTCGTCAGCGCCGGCAACATGGACTCCATGGTCAACCACTATTCGGTGACCAAGCACCGCCGCCACTCCGACGCCTACACCCCCGGCGGCGAAGAGGGGCGCCGTCCCAACCGAGCCGTCACGGTCTATGGCAACCTCATCCGCCAGACGTTCAAGGACGCTCCCATCATCATCGGCGGCATCGAGGCGAGCCTGCGCCGTCTGGCCCACTACGACTACTGGCAGGACAAGCTCAAGCGCTCGGTACTGCTCGACTCGGGCGCCGACATCCTCATCTACGGCATGGGCGAGCACGCGATTGTCGAGATCGCCGACGCGCTCGACGCGGGACTGCCCGTCGACCAGATCACCTATATCAACGGCACCGTCTACCGCACGGGTTCGCTCGACGAGGTCTACGACTACGACCTGCTGCCCAGCTGGGACGACCTTACCGCCGACAAGCTCAACTACGCGCGCAGCTTTAACGTGCAGCAGCAGAATATGGACCCCATCACCGGTCATCGCCTGGTAGAGCCCTATCCCAACAGCGTCTATGTGGTGCAGAACCCGCCATCGGCAACACTCACCACCGACGAGATGGACGAGGTCGCCGAGCTCCCCTACGCCCGCGATTGGCATCCCGACTACGACGCGGCGGGCGGCGTACCGGCCTTTGCCGAGATCAAGTTTTCGATCAGCTCCAACCGCGGGTGCTTTGGCGAGTGCTCGTTTTGCGCGCTCACCTTCCACCAGGGCCGCGTGCTGCAGATGCGCAGCCACGATTCGATCATGCGCGAGGCCGAGCTGCTCACGCGCGATCCCGAGTTTAAGGGCTACATCAACGACGTGGGCGGACCGACGGCTAACTTTAGCCGCCCTGCCTGCGACAAACAGCTCAAGCATGGCGTGTGCAAGAACAAGCGCTGCCTGTGGCCGAGTGTGTGCAAGAACATGGTGGTCGACGAGAGCGGCTACACACAGTTGCTGCGCGATCTGCGCCAGCTGCCGGGCGTCAAGAAGGTCTTCGTCCGCAGCGGCATCCGCTTTGACTACACCATGGCCGACGCCTCGGACGAGTTTTTGCGCGAGCTGCTGGAGCACCATGTCTCGGGCCAGCTGCGCGTAGCGCCCGAGCATGTGAGCGACGCGGTGCTCTCCGTGATGGGCAAGCCGAGCCGCGCCGTCTACGACGCGTTCTGCCGTAAATTTGAACGCCTGAACCGCGAATACGGCCTCAAGCAGTACGTGGTGCCGTATCTGATCTCGAGCCACCCCGGCTCGACCATGAAGGAAGCTGTGGACCTTGCCGAGGCCGTGCGCGACATGGGCTACATGCCCGAGCAGGTGCAGGACTTCTACCCCACCCCGTCCACCATGTCGACCTGCATGTACTACACCGGCGTGGACCCACGCACCATGCAGCCGATCTACGTGGCACGCGACCCGCACGAGAAGGCCATGCAACGCGCGCTCATCCAGTATCGCAAGCCCGAGAACTACAAGCTGGTGCGCGAGGCGCTGGAAAAAGCCGGGCGTCGTGACCTGATCGGCTACACCAAACACTGTCTAATCCGCCCCGTGCCGCCGCGCCCGGGTGAGACGTCTGCTGGCGGTGGGCATGGCACCGGTAAGAAGGGCGGCAAGGCCCACGGTGGTGCTGGCAGCAAGGGGCCCAAGGGCAGCAAGGGGCACGGCGGCATGTCGCGCGCGCAAAACACTGCCGGGCGCAACCGTGCAGCTCAGGGGCGTCAGGGTGCCAACGGAGGCGGACGCCACAACTAGGGCAGCGGTGCTGTCGCTATGCCCGTCTCGCATGCGTGGCGCAGTGAGCGCATCGTCTCCACGAGGATTATGCCGGCTATGGTGACCGTGATTATCACGTCGAGCGGTGTGTTCACAAACCACAACAGGCCCATCAGGTACGACCCGGCGTTAAAGGCAAAGTGCAGCAGGATCGTGTAGCGGAGCTTTCCGGTGGTAACGAGCACCCAACCAAAGATGAGGCCGGCGGCACCTGCATAGCAGCCCTGCACCCAGTTCATGTGCATAAAACCGAAGATCGCCGCCTGCAGCACAATCGCCGCGGCGATACCCCACGTGCTTGGTGCCGCCCAAGGCACTATGGCGCTGTCTTGCGCGCTCGCACGACGCCGGCGCTTCCAAAGTGGACGGCACTGCGGATTAAACGCTCGGAGCGAAAACTCAAAAACAATGCCGCGCACCAGCAACTCCTCACAAAACGGCGCACCAAGCACCGTGGTCAGGACGGCAAGAAGGTTGGTATCGCCCATGCCTGTTTCCTCGACGAGCTCGCTATAGTCTGCCGCAACCTCGGGCAGCAGCGACAGCACGCCGTCGCATAGGTAACTAATGACCACCTGCATGGATAGGCCGATCACGACAACGCATGCGATGCGCTTCCATGCAGCATTTGCTCCCCCGCCGAGCGGGCGCTCACCTTGCCGGCGCGCCATGAAGGAGCGGGGCCACAGATAGCGCCACCACAGCAGCGCCATCAAAAACGACGCCGTCTGAGCGGCGGCCTGAAACCATTGAATATCGAGGTTGTCGATCGGGAAACCCGTCAGTGCCGACACGATGTCCAGCGCGGAGAACAAAACGATGCTCAGGGCAATATCGGCAGCGACGACGCCAAAACAAGCAAGCGCCCAAACCAGCGCATTGAGCATGCCAACCTCCTCAAAACCCGGCACTTGGGACAGTCATTGTTGATGAGAATCGGGCGCAGTGCCAAAAGCCCCGCTCGGCGAGATGTCGAACGGGAAGGTGCCGCAGCGATTGAACGCAGCGATAAACATGCGGATGGCGTTGGACGGCGTGGTGCCCACGAGCTGAGTTGCCGCCGCGAAGGCCGCCTTTTCCTCGGGCAAGACCTTCGCGACAACCGGGGTCATGTGTTCTGCCATGGCGCTTCCTTTTTGAAACGACGGTGGTGCGGATAGATGCGGGCCACGCGGCTGGGCGACGGGCTGTGAAGGCAACCCGATTGGCCCGCATCCTGAGTTTGTTTCTACGGCATTGGTATTACTTGGTATTCCTAAGTATTACCCCGCAGATAGAATACCACACCCGCCCCATGGGGACGGAGAAAAACGGATTATTATGTTGCTGAGTAAGTATTTAGAGCGTGATGATGTCCGAGATATTGAGGGCCCGAGCGTCAGCGGCATCGTGTGTGGCGAGTAGGAGCGTGCGACCGTCGAGCAGATCGAGCACGACCTCGGCCGTCGCATCGCGCGCGACGACATCCAGGCCGGTAAAGGGCTCGTCCAGAATCACCGCGCCGCCCGGGCACAGCAGGGCTCGGGCAATCTCGACGCGACGGCGTTGTCCACCCGAGAGCTCGGTCACGCGAGCATGAACATCGACCCCCGGCACCAGCAGGCGCAACAGGGCCGATGCGCTCGAGGCATCCATGCGCGCATCGGCGCACACCAGCACGTTATCCAGCGCCGAGGCGGACTCGACCAAGCGTGCATCCTGAAACACCATCGAGCACGGCGCGCACTCCCCCGCCGCCAACGAAAGCAGCGTCGACTTGCCCATGCCCGAAGCGCCCATCACACAGATACGCCCACCCGCGGGCACGTTGAGCTCCAAACCGTCGAGCGCCGGAGCCCAGGGCGCCCGGTCGCCCACGGCGAGCGCAAGCTCCGCCGCAGCGCCATCCCCGGCAGCCCCCGCACGCCCGCGGGCACCGCGCCCATGCGCCCGCACGGCAGCGCGCCACGCCGCAGGCCCCGAAGCCCGCAGCAGCCACACCAGCACACGCTCGCATGCCCACGATGCCGCCACGACCAACACGGTCCAGGCCAACAGATCGGCCGTCTCGATGAGCAACTTCGCCTGATAGATGCGTTCGCCCACGGTGCCCACCGCCATGCCGATGAGCTCCGCCGCCACACCGGCCTTCCAGCTCATGCCGATCACCGCCCGCGCGCAGGAGAGCACGAACGGTAGGACTTCGCGCCAGGTATGGGCGCAAAACAGTCGCCAGCCCCGCACGCCATGTAGGCGGAACATCTGCTCCAGCGGTTTATTCACCTGTGCCAAGCCCTCGGCCAGCGAAAAATACACGCCCGGCAGCGCCATCAAAAAGACTGCCGCGATGCTCACGCGCGCCGACCCCAGCCAGATAAGCAACAGGACCACCACGCAGGCGACCGGCGTCGCCTTTACAAACGACAGCGCCGGAGCCACTAGGTGCGCAAACGCACGCGAACGTGACGAAATCCCGGCAAGTACGCCACCACACACCGCGGCAAGCGCCAGCCCGCCCAGAATCCGCACGCCCGAGCCCGCCAAAATCGCCCAGGTACCGCCATCGCACACTAGGCGCAGTAGCGCCAAGGCAACAGCACCCGGCCCCGGCAAAATCAGCGGCTGCGCCACCAGCGCCGCCGCGAAGACCCACACGGCAAGCCAAAAGGCGGCAACGGCACCTGCTGCCGCCACCGCCTTCATACGCTCTGTCATTTGTCGAGCAAACGCACGCACGGGCTACTCCAAGTAGTAGAAATCGTCAGCCGGGAGCTTGCCGCCCACGGCGCTCGCATCCGCATCGGCCAGCACCTGCAGGTACCCACCGAGCGCCGCCTTCATATCCTTCCCCGTCTGGCACACGAGCATGCACCCGGGAATCGCTTTTTCGGCGATCTTGGCGTTGTCCACAATGCCGGCATCGACCACGGCCTGCGCCCAGTCTGCCGGTGCCGCATTGACAGCCTTAACGCTCGCCGCATGGCAGCTCAAGAACTCCGCCACGGCATCGGGATGTTCCTCGGCAAACGCGCGGCGCACCACGGTCACACCCGTCAGCAAGCGCGAGCCCGTGTCTCCTGCCAGCTCGTCCCACACATCGGTCAGGCTCACCGGTGCCGACAGCTTGCCCTCGCTCTTGGCGATGGCGGCGGTCTTGAACGGCTCGGGCAGCACGCCCACAGCAGACGGATCGGCAAGCAGGGCCGACAGCACCTCGGTGGGCTCACTCTTAAACTCGAGCGTCACCTGGCCGGTCAGGCCCGCGCGCTCCAGCAGGTAGTTCATGACGTACTCCGGCGTGGTGCCCTTGCCCGTCATATAGACGGTGCGACCCGCCAGGTCGCCAAACGAGGTCACGGCCGCGTCGCCCGTCACCACACTCAGCACGCCCAGCGTGTTAATGTCGATGACTTGCACCGCGCCCTCGGTCTTGTTGTAGAGCACGCTCGCCACGTTGGCCGGCACCAGGGCAATGTCGATATCGCCCTGAATCACCTTGGGCACGATCTCGTCAGCTGCGGCGCTGATCGCAAAGTCGAACTCGTTGTCCGTGGCACCGTCGGCTGCCTGGTCCATAAACTGCACCAGGCCGATCGACGTCGGGCCCTTGAGCGAGGCGACGTGCACCTCGACGGGCTCCGCGGCGGCCGCCGCCCCACCGGCAGCCGAGCCCGCAGCAGACCCCGCCCCCGCAGCTCCGCCGCCGCAGCCCGCGAGTGCAAGCGACAGAGCGCCCGCGGCGAGCGCCGAGGCAAACCCCCGGCGCGTCATCTCAACATCAAATGCACGCATCGTTAGCACGTCCCTTCGTTAGGCATCGACCAGGCGTGATGGTCGGTATGCAGCAACTCCTCGGCCAGTGGCGAGAGCGGCTCGCCCAAAAACTCGCTATAGCACGCCCGGACATCGGGATTCTCGTGCGAGAAGCGAATGTCCGCCGCCGCATCGAGGCCCCAGAGCACCTGGCCGCGCTCTGCCGCAAGCTCGCAGCCGTCATGGATAGGCTGACCGCCGCCACCGACGCAGCCGCCCGGGCACGCCATGACCTCAACGAAGTCATAGCTCACGCGGCCGTCGCGAATCGCGTCGAGCAGGCGGGCGGCGTTGCCCAGCCCGTGCGCCACGGCGACGCACACCTTGGTGCCATCGATATCGGCCACGGCCTCCTTCCAGCCGTCCAGGCCGCGCACGTCGGTAAAGAAGTCGGCGTCGGGGTTCTTGCCCGTCACCAGGTAATAGGCCGAGCGCACGGCGGCCTCCATCACGCCGCCCGTGGCGCCAAAGATCACACCCGCGCCCGTGCCAAAGCCCAGCGGCGTATCGAGCGGCTCTTCGACCAGCGTGTCGACACTCACGTGGTTCGCGCGGATCATGCGCACCATCTCGCGCACCGTCAGCGCAACGTCCACGTCGGGCGTGCCGTCCTCGCCCACCATGCTCGGCAGCGCGCACTCGGCCTTCTTGGCCGTGCACGGCATCACGGACACCACAAACAGGCGCTCGGGCTCCACGCCCAGCACCTTGGCGTAGTAGGTCTTGGCGATGGCGCCAAACATCTGCTGCGGCGACTTTGACGTGGACAGGCTGTCGACAAACTCCGGGTGGCGCGCCTTCACAAAGCGTACCCAGCCCGGGCAGCAGCTTGTGAACATGGGCCAGCCGCGGCTGTCGCCCTCGCCCTTGGCGGCCTTACCCAGGCGCTCGAGCAGCTCGGAGCCCTCCTCCATAATGGTGAGATCGGCCGAGAAGTCGGTGTCGAACACGTACTCAAAGCCCACGCGGCGCAGCGCACAAGCCAGGCGCTCGACGGTAGCCTCCTCGCGCGGAATGCCGAGCTCCTCGCCCCAGGCACTACGCACGGCCGGCGCAATCTGCACCAGTACGATCTTGTCAGGGTCGGCGAGAGCGTCGAACACGGTCTCGGTATCGTCACGCTCGCGCAGGGCGCCCGTCGGGCAATGCGTGATGCACTGACCGCACGCGACGCAATCGGTCTTGCCGATCGGCGCACGCCCGCGGGTGCCCACGGCGGTATGCGTGGCGCGGTTGGTCAGGTCCCAAATCCCTAAGCCCTGCACGCTCTCGCACACCTTGATGCAGCGCATGCATTTAATGCACTTATCGTTTTCGCGGATGATGGGGAAATCGAAGTCCCAGCCCTCGCGCGCCAGGTGCTGCTCGTACGGCAGATAGAAGATACCCAGGTCGTTGGCGATGGTCTGCAAGTTGCAGTTGCCACTGCGCACGCAGCTCGTGCACTGCGAGTCGTGCTGGGACAGCAGCAGCTGCACGTTGGTGCGACGGGCCTCGCGGGCCTTGGGGCTGTTGGTGTGGACCACCATGCCGTCGAGCACGTAGTTGTTGCAGGCGGCAACCAGCTGGTCGCAGCCCTCGACCTCGACCACGCACACGCGGCAACCGCCGATCTCGTTCAGATCGCGCAGGTAGCACAGGGTGGGAATCTGGATGCCGACGGACTTGGCCGCATCCAGGATCGTGGTGTGCTCGGGCACCACGACCTCGCAATTATCGATCGTGAGCTTGACCATGTTGAGTGCTCCGCTTTCGGTGTTGTCGCTGACAGTGGTTTTGTTGGGCTCTACCATTCCAGGTTCCTCCCTCCGCGGAACGCGCCAAAGCCAAAGTGGTCGCAACGCAGGCAGCGGCTCGCCTCCTGGCGCGCCTCCTCCTCGGTAAGGCCCTGCTCAACCAGATTCCAATCGTGAATGCGCTCGCCGGCCTCGCGCTCGCCCAGCTCGTAGCGGCCGCACTCGTGCTTGCCCTTAAACTGAACGGTCGGCAGCTCAACCTCGAGCTTGATCTTGTGGTCGAAGCCCAGGTAGCGGTCGATATTTGCCGAAGCCACGCGGCCGGCGTTGATGGCACGGATGACAGTGGCGGGGCCGGTCTGGCAGTCGCCGCCGCTAAAGAGGCCATCGAAGTTGGGCACGGCACCGTCCGAATCGGTGACGACGCGACCCCACTTGCAGGCGATGCCCATCTCCTCAAACGGCTTGGAATCGATGTCCTGGCCAATGGCCACAAACACGCGCTCGCAGGGAATGACGCGCTCGGGCGTGGCGGCGGCACGCGGGGCCGGACGCCCACGACGGGGCTCGCCGATGATCTGCGGCTGCACGCGCAGGCCACTCACGCGACCTTCCTCGCCCGTCTCGATAGCGAGCGGGGCGGTCAACTCCAGTACCTCGCAGCCCTCGGCCTGGGCGCCGGCGATCTCGGCGTCCTGGGCCGTCATGTCGCAGATGCGACGGCGGTAGACGATGCTCACCTTTTCGGCACCGCAGCGCACGGCGGAGCGCGCCACGTCCATGGCCACGTTGCCGCCGCCGATGACGCACACGCGCTGGCCGCTCAGGTCGGGCAGCTCGTCGTCGCCGATGGCGCGCAGCATCTTGACGGCCGACTCCACGCCGAGCGCTTCCTCGCCCGGAAGGCCGAGCTTCTTATCGCTGTGGGTGCCAATGGCCAGGTAGACGGCATCGAACTCGTCGCGCAGGCGGGCAAGTTCCTCACCGTTGACGGAGTGATCGAGCTCAACGTCAATGCCGGCGCTCAAGATCCAGTCGATCTCGGCCTGCAGGCGCTCGCGCGGCAGACGGTAGCTGGGAATGCCGTAGCGCAGCATGCCGCCCATGTGGTGGCGCTGCTCAAAGATGGTCACCTTATGACCCATCACGGCCAGGTAGTAGGCACAGGAAAGGCCGGCCGGGCCGCCGCCGATCACGGCGACGCGCTTACCGGTGTCGTCCACTACATGCGGCTTGTGGTCGTTGAGGTCGCTGTGCTCAACGGCAAAACGCTTGAGGGCGAGAATGTTCATGGGGTCGTCGACCATGCCGCGGCGGCAATGCATCTCGCAGGGATGCTCGCACACCAAGCCGCAGACGAGCGGCAGTGGGTTGTTCTTGCGGATGACCTTGACGGCGTCGGCATACCGGCCTGCCTCGACGAGCGAGATGTAACCGGGAATGTCGACGTGCGCCGGGCAGCCCGAGACGCACGGGACGCGGGCCTCGCGGTCAAAGCCGCAGGAGTGCTCGCGGATGTGATGCTCAAAATCGTCACGGAAGCCGCGAATGGCCGTGAGTGCCATGGCGCCGGCTTCGTAGCCGATGGCGCAGTCGCTCGAAAGGTAGATGGTGCGGGCCGTGCGCTCAATCAGGTTGAGCGTGGACTCATCGGCGCGCCCTTCGAGCACATCGGCGAGCAGGTCGCTCAGCGCGCTCAGGCCCACACGGCAGGGTGTGCACTTGCCGCAGCTCTGGGTGGAGCACAGGTTAACGAGCGCTGCCGTAAACTCAACGGGACACGGGGCGAGCGAACTCACCGCCAGACGGCGTCCGAGCGCATCGTGCAGGTCGTCCATGACGGCCTGAGCGTGGCTGCGTTCCATTACGTGCAGTCGAGCCATAAGATCCCCTCTCACATGGCAGCCCGGAGGCGAGACCGGGCGAAGTTGCTACACGCACAACACTGACCTAAAAAGTTGTTAGGTCTCCACGCAGTTCGGCAGGCGGTATGAAATGTCACCCTCGGCGGTGAAATAGAACATTACCGCAGATAAATGCCATATTTGGTAAAACGCGTTACCAAATGACAATGCCCCGCCCACGCAATCACGTGGACGGGGCATTGCTCCAGGTATGCGGCCAGCGACCCTGTTGCTTTTACTTAAGCTCGGGCCAGTAACCCTTGTTGGCCTCGATCATGTCGTCGAGAACCTCCTTGGCGACCTTCATCGAAGGCACGGTCTTGTTCAGCGTAAAGGCCTTGAGCGCCTTCTCGTAAGAACCCTCGATCGTAGCCTCGACCACGAGCTTCTCGGAGTTCAGCTGCTGCATCATGAGGCCCTGTTGGAACAGAGGAATGTTGTCGCGGCTGATGACCTCGGGGCCATTCTTGCCAATGTAGGCAGGCAGCTCGACCATAGCGTCGTAGGGCATGTTGGGGATAGCGCCCTTGTTCTCGCAAATGACCAGGAAGCGCTGCTTGGTGTCGTTCTTCAGAGCGATAGCCAGATCGGCAATCCAGTCGCCGTGGCTGCCCGCATAGAACGTGCTCTCGTCGATCTCGCCCGTCTTCTCGTAGTGGTCGATGCCGTCGAAGAGGTTCTTCTCACGCGTCTCCTCAACCTCGTTAGCACGGGTGCGCTCGGGGTTGGAATGCTCGACGAACTCCTTCTGCTGCAGGTAGTAGTTCAGATACGTGTTGGGCAGGTACTCCGGGAAGCACTCCATGATCTCGTACTCGCCCTTCCAGACGTAGTACCAGCTGCCCTTGGTGTGGCGGTTCTGCTCGGGGTGCTCGTCAGTGGCCTCCTCGGGCTTCTTTGCCATGAGCGAGCCCATGCCCTTGAGGTAGGAGTCGGGCAGCAGAATCTCATGCTCCTTGATGTACTCGCGCAGCTGCGGGAGCACCTCCTCGCCCTTGTGGCGGATCGAGGTGAACCAACCAAAGTGGTTGAGGCCAAAGTAATCGTACTCGACATCCTTCTTGTCGATATCGAGTGCGGCGCAAACCACGTCGATGATCGCGATCGGCATGTCGCAGATGTTGATGATGCGAGCGTTGGGACGCAGCACGCGGCAGCCCTCGGACACGATGGCAGCAGGGTTGGAGTAGTTGAGAATCCAGTAGTCCTTCTTGGCGTACTTCTCAACGTCATCGATCAGCTCGACCATGGGGAAGATGGTGCGCATGCCGTAGGCAAGGCCGCCGCAGCCGCAGGTCTCCTGGCCCACGCAACCGTGGCGCAGCGGAATCTTCTCGTCCTGCTCGCGCATGGCGTAGCCGCCCACGCGCATCTGGGCAAACACGAAGCTCGCGTCGGTAAAAGCCGTCTTTTTGTCGGTGGTCACCGTAAGCTTGATGTCCAGGCCAAGGTCCTCGTGCAAAATCCAGTCCACGAGCACGCCGATCTTGCGCTGACGCTCCTCGTTAATGTCGTACAGACGAATCTCGTCAACGTCGAGCTCGTCCTTGCGCAGGGCGATGGACTTGACGATGCCGGGGGTAAAGGTGGATCCGCCACCACACAGAGTAATGATCATTGTTTACTGCTCCTTCTCAATTGCGTTTTCGACCTTGTCGCGCATCTCGGCGACCTTCATGCCAAAGATGATCTGGATATTATTGCCGTTGCGGTTGATGCCGCTGTTGGGCACGTGGTTGATGAGGTTCTCATCGATGAGGTCCGGGTTCTTAACGTTCACGCGAAGACGCGTAAAGCAGTTCTCGAGCTCCTCGATGTTGTCCTTGCCGCCAAGACCTGCGACCAGGTCGGCAATACCTGCATCGACGCCCTCTGCGGGAGCCGCGGCAACAGCGCCCTGCTTCACCGCGACAGACGCGGCGGCCTCGCCCTCGGCAACGGACTCGGCGAGCTCGGACTCCTCCTCGCGGCCAGGCGTGTGGAGGTTGAGCTTCTTAATAAGGAAGGTGAAGAGGAAGAAGTACAGAGCGGCGTTGACGACTCCAAGCACCAGCATCATCGGCCAGTTGGTCTTGTCGACACCGAGGACCAGGTTGGAAACCACGATATTGATGATGCCGCCTGCAGTCGAAGCGGGCACGGAGAGGACCTTGAGCAGAACCAGGAAGATACCGGAAAGAACCGAGTGAACGACAAAGAGCACGGGAGCGGCAAAGACAAAGAGGAAGTCCATGGGCTCGGTGACACAGGAGAGCACGGCGGTGATGATCAGCGGGATGATAACGGCCTTGGTCTTATCCTTGTTCCCCTTGTAAGCGGTGAAGATAAAGGCGAGACCGATACCGATGTAGGGCCACAGGTTGTTGAAGGTGTAGCTGTTGAAGTAGGTGCTATCGGAGAAGGGCTGGCCCGTCATTGCCATCTCGGCGACACGGATGGGATAGGCGCCGGCGATAACCTGATCACCCAGCGTCAGGGTGCCACCCACATCGGAGAACTGGAACGGAGTGTAGATGAGGTGGTGCAGACCGGTGGGAACGAGCAGCTTGTTGAGCATGCCGTAGATAAACAGACCGATGTTGCCCGACTCCTTAATGATGCCGGCAACGGAGGAGATGGCGCCCTGAACCGGAGGCCAAACGATGCAGAAGCCAGCGCCCATGATCCAGGAGATGATGATCATGATCAGGAACGGGAAGCGAACGCCCGAGAACATCGAAAGGGCAATGGGGAACTGCTTGTTCGAGTACTTGTTGAACACAACACCAGTGATGCAACCAAGAATGATGCCGCCGAACACGCCGGTATCGAGCACCTGAATGCCCATAACGGTGGCCTGGCCGGTTCCGGTAAGGCCGAGCATGCCGCTCGCTTCGGCAAGAGAGCCGGTGGCGTTGAGCACGATGTTGTTAGCCTGCAGGAACAGGAAGAACGACATCAGGGCGATCAGCGAAGCATGGCCCTTGTTCTTCTTTGCCATGGCGCCGGCGATGCCCACGCAGAACAGAATCGAGAGGTTGTTGATGATAAACATCAGCGACTGATAGACAACGGCGCCCACAAGCTGGAACGGACCGGAGCCCAGCACGGGAATCATGGCGCAAATGGTCTTGTTGGTCAGAATGATGCCCACGATGAGCAGAATGCCGGCAACCGAGAGATACATCATCGGCTGAACGATTGACTTCGCGAACACCTCCAACGGCGCTTTGAAATTGAACTTCTTTTTTGCGGTCATAGCGGTACTCCCCTTCCTTTTCCGCAAATTGAGACAGATGTGCCCTGGACAAGACCGTGAGCCTTGCCTTATATCAATCGATGTATGGACACGTTATGCCTAGAGACCAGGTTCTCCAAGCAGGTTAACAATGTGATATGCGAGATAACTCTTCTCGGCATCGGTAACGACAACGTTATAGGTAGACGACAAGTGGGCGGCTATAGCGTCCGCGCACGAGAACGCGCACGGATACTTAGTTTCATCGATTCGGAACAGTGCATCGTCATTGATCTGCCCGGCCGCGGGGTCAAGCGCCCGCTGTGCGAAAAACTGCAGGTGGCGGACGAAACGCTCATAGGGCAGCGAGGTGTCATCGAGGGTCGTAGCATAGCGCTCGGAAACAATCGCGAGTACGTCGCGAACAAGCTGGACCGAGATGATGAGACGGTCGGAGCGTTGCGGCATGGTGGCGTTGACGATATGCAGCGTAATAAAACCCTGCTCTTCTTCGCTCATCTGGATGCCCATATACTCCTTGACAATCTGCAGCGCACGGCCCGCAAGCGCATACTCCTTGCGATAGAACTGCTGGATCTCGAGCAGCAACGGATTCTCGCAGGGGACGCCCTTGCGCTCGCGCTCCAAAGCAAGGCTGATATGGTCTGCAAGAGCAATGAGAATCTTGTCGTTGACATCAACATTGAGCTCTCGACGGAGCATCTGAACAATGTCCTCGGAAATCACGAGGTTGACGGTGGGAATGGACTCCAAAAGATGTGCCAAGCGGTCAATCGTACGCGAATCCTGAGAAGTGCCCTCCTGCAGCGCATGGGTCTTTTCGACCGATGCTTCATCGATAGCGTCGCCGGCATGACGGCCAAAGCAGAGGCCTCGACCGATGACAATGAGCTCGGAGCCATCGTCCGAAGTGACCATTGCGACGTTATTGTTGAAAACTCGCTTGATAACCACGGTACCCACCAAAAGAATTTACTCGGAAAGCCAGACGACAGGCTCTTTAACAGCAACAGGGCCGGAAGCGTGCTCACGAAGAGTCGAGTTCTCCGAACGCTCGCACACGATAACGAAGACCGTGGGATCGAAGCCGGCGGCGCGGACCGCGTCGAAATCGACCTCGACGAGGGGCTGGCCCGCGTCGACATGGTCACCCTGAGCAACAAGCGCATGGAAGCCCTTGCCCTCAAGTTTAACAGTGTCGATTCCGATATGCAGCATCACCTGAGCAGAGCTGTCGTCGGACATGATGCCCAGCGCGTGCTCAGTCGGAAACAACGCCGCGACGGTGCCGGAAACAGGAGCGCACACCGTTCCCTCTTGGGGAACCACGGCAACGCCATCGCCCACGGCGCGGCTGCTAAAAGCGGGGTCATTGGTTTTTTCCAGATGAACAAGCTCGCCGGAAACGGGAGCGAGGATTTCGAACTCGGAAGATGCAGTCTTCTGCTCATCCGAACCGCCCATCAGGCGAGAAAAGAAACCCATGGTGGCATGTCCCTTCATAAATATAGCCCAACCAAAATCAAGCGAATGCGTCCATAGAGACACATCCGTTCAAAGACTTTGGTTAGGCCCACGTCCGAGGGACTCGGTAACCTTCCGCATTTCTTTTTACGGAAGCTATTGTAGACAAGCCCAAAGCCAGAACAATCATTATGACCGGTGGGCGGTATTTTTTCTTCGATAAACGGTATTTAAGCGGCACTTAGGGACGTTCCTTTTCTGGTGCATTGGTGACAGGTTACTTTGCACCAATCATGAGTTGCGGTGAAATAGGGACTGAAAAGCCGCTCAAAAGGCCAAAACAGTCCGTATTCCACCGCAACTTCAAGACGTTGGTGCAAACTAACCTGTCCCCCTTGCACCAAAAAGGGCCCCGAGCGTAGTTGCTCGGGGCCCTTAGTTCGCCTCGCTCTAGCGTGCGATGCGTATGTTACTTGCGCTTGCCGCCGCCGTCACCGGGGCGACGGGAGCTGCCGCCGCGCTTGCCGCCACGGCTGTTGCCATAGCTGCCACGGTTATCGCGACCGCCGGCACGACCGCCACGGGAACCGGCCTGGTTGCCGCCACGCCCGCCGCGATAGCCGCCACGGCGCTCCTCGCGGGTATCGTCGTAGTTGCGCCAGTCATCGCGACGATCGCGGCTGGCACGCGGGTCGCGACGATCGCGCGACTCATTCGAACGACCGACACCGCTGCGGCCACCGTTGCCACGAGCGCCCTCTCGACGCTCACCGCCGCGACGCTCGTCACGGCCACCGCGCTCGTCATTGCGACCGGAACGACGACGATCGCCCGAGCCACGCTTGCCGCCACGCGAGCCACGGCCCTCGTCCTCGCGCTCAACACGGCGACGGCCACCGCGATCCTCGTCCTCGCGGCGGTGGCGATGTGCCTCGCCCTGGAACTGCTTGGCACGACGCTCGGCACGGTTGCCACGCGGGGCCTGCTCGACAGCACCGCCGCGCTCCTCGGCAGCCACCTCGCGGGCCACGCTCTCAACAGCCTCGTCCACGCGAGCCTGAACGCCTTCGCGCACGCGGGTCTTGCCGCCGCGCTTGGGACGGCTCGGACGCTCGCCATCGCCGCGACGCTCGTCGCGACCGCGGTTGGAACGACCGGCCACATCGCCGTAGTCATCGCCGTTGCGTTTGCCGTCGCGACGCGCCTGCTCAAGCTTCTTCTTGCTCTTGGACTTGCCGCGCTTGGTCTTCTTCTTCACCTTAAAGGCCGCAGGATCGCGCTCGGGGTCAACCGCGGGCGGATTGGGGCCCACATGCAGGTCGCCGGCCTCGTAGATGTCGGCGGTCTTGTCCATGAGCTTCTCGATCTCGTAGAACTCATCGACATCCTGCTCGGTCACAAACGTGATGGCCCAGCCCAGCTCGCCGGCACGACCCGTACGGCCAATACGGTGGATGTAGTCGGTCGGCTCGGCCGGCACGTCAAAGTTCACGACGTAGCGCACGTCGCTGATGTCGATGCCGCGGGCGAGCACGTCGGTCGCCACCAACACGTCGACGGTACCGTCGCGGAAGGCCGAAAGGGCACGCTCGCGCTGGGCCTGGCTGCGGTTGCCGTGAATCGCGGCGGCCTTGATGCCCTTACGCTCCAGACGACGGCAGCAGCTGTCGGCGCGGTGCTTGGTGCGCATAAAGACGATAGTGCGCTCCGGGCCCTCCTTCTTGAGGAACTCGGGCAGCAGGTTGTTCTTGGCCTCGATGGACACCGGGAACACAAACTGATCGACGGTGTCAGCGGTCGACGTAGCGGGCGCGATCTCCACGCGGGCCGGGTCGCTCACCAGGTCGGTGATCTCGCCCACGGCCTCCTCGTCGAGGGTCGCCGAGAACAGCAGCGTCTGGCGCTCAGCCGGCGTCTCGCGCACAATGCGGCGGACGGCGGGCAAAAAGCCCATGTCGAGCATGCGATCGGCCTCGTCGAGCACCAGGACCTTAACCTCGTCCAGGTGGCAGGCACCCTGCTCGATCAGATCAACCAGACGGCCCGGAGTGGCGACCAGAATGTCGCAGCCGTACTTGAGTGCCGCGGTCTGCGGCTTGTAGCTCACGCCGCCCACGACGGTCACGGCGACATGGCCAGTGACGTCGGCAATCTTGCCGGCGACCTCATCGATTTGCTGGGCAAGCTCGCGCGTGGGGGTGATGACGAGCATCACGGGGCCGCGGCCGTTGCCCTCGGGCTTTTTAGCACCGCGACGGCGGTTGCGGCCGCCGCGCTCGCGCACGGGCTTGGGAGGAGCGATGTGCTCCAGATTGTTCATGGTCGGCAGCAAGAAGGCGGCCGTCTTGCCGGTGCCGGTCTGAGCGGCGGCAAGCAAGTCGCGGCCCTCAAGCACCACGGGGATCGAACCAGCCTGCACGGGCGTCGGCGCCGTGTAGCCCAGGCTCTCGATAGCACGAAGCATCTCGTCGGAAAGTCCCAGCTCGTCAAAGGCGGGCAGGCTCTCGGTAGCGGACTCGACGGCCTGGGCAGCATTGGCCTCATCGGCGGCATCGAAGGCAGCCTGGGTCATGGCCTCGCGGGCCTCGTCCAGGATCTCGGCGTCGGTGACGTCGGATACAGAATTACGCATATGTTGTTGTTCCTTATCTGCACGCGCAATGGGCACGGCATGCGGCCGCGCGGGCGTGCTTGGTAGTGCGCTAATACATACAAAAACAGGTGCGCACAGAGAGGACGTTGCTCAGCACGCTGGCGATCGCTTTGGCAGCCCTATCACGCGCCGTCCAGACGCAGCAGCTCTAAGCGATGGAGCAGATTCGCCGCCGGTTAGTATACCCGTGCTTCGCATGCCCCCACGTAAACCACAGATGACGAGGCGGACGAGGTGGGCCTGGCCGATTGTCTCAATCTGTAACAGCTGCGGGACAAAACCGGGTCCTAATTGTTATAGATCAAGACAGAGGGGGATTTCCGTCCAGTCCAAACCAAATCTCTCAGGCTTCCTGCAATTTCGAACATGTGGCCTATAATGTTGCTTTGGTTACGC
Source organism: Collinsella sp. (assembly GCA_048291725.1). Classification (GTDB taxonomy): domain Bacteria; phylum Actinomycetota; class Coriobacteriia; order Coriobacteriales; family Coriobacteriaceae; genus Collinsella. Next base: position 62,197 of record DBEZXW010000078.1, read on the forward strand.
TATATATTGCGCAGCCATTTAATACGTCGCCCACCGGGGGCCATTAATTCCTATCGCCATATTGGCTAGGAAGCAATCAAAGGAGGTATCCGTGGCAGCAGAGACGCCTTGCTCGGTCCTCTATAACGATATTCGCTCGTTCGGCGGTCTTAAACATCTCGAGATCGCCCGAATGCTCATCAATGGAAACTCTTATCTCGGCAGTACCCTGCTCGAGAAATGCTCTTCCAACCGCTCGTATCTCACCCGTTACATCGTCCATCGCAAGCCTGACCAGTGCGCGCCCTCCATCTACAGCGACTTTACCGTCACCACGCTCAACCTTTCCTCGGTAATCTACAGCAAGCTCGGCGGCGGCGAGTCCGCCTATCGGGCAATCGCCGAGCACTATCGCGGTCCGGCCGCCAACGAAATGATGTCGGCTCTCGCCAGCTACAAGCTGGACAGCCGCCTATATGCAAATGCCCTCAATCGCATCGACAACTTTGACGGCAATGCCGTGCGCGAGAAAAGCACGCTTTACCTTATGCTCTTTGTGGCAACGGGGGCGCTCGCCGATCCCGTTCAGGGCGTGGCCACCGTCGAGCGCTTTTGCGACAGCAAGACGGGCGGGCACTTTGGCACCACCGAAACTACCGTCGGACGTGGCTTTATGAGCAGCCTGGAGCAGCCGCGCACCGTCGCCCCCAACCTCGGTCTGCTCAGAACCCATGCCGACAACTGCGCCGACATGCAAATCCATCCCCTCACACGCGATCCGCGCGGCACCGTAATTGGTTCTTTGCCCAAAACCTCGCCCAGCATCACCGATGTGGGCGCCGACGCATCGCGCGAGCATCTTCGCATTTGGCTTGAGGGTGAGCACTGGTACGCCCAGGGCCTTGGATCGACCAACGGCACGGTACTCGAATCGGGTGCAGGCGACGGCGATATTGTGATTGAGCCGCCGCGCGACCAACGCGAGCCCGGCAAGATCTATCCCCCAGTGGAAATCGAAAACAGCGACAGGCTCCATCTGGGTCTCTACACGACATTCCTTGTCATTGTGGACTAGCACGGACAGCGATCGGAAGACGGTCGCCGTCCGTCTTACGTCTTCTGCCTTCTGCGTCGTAAACGACAATGCTCAGCGGTATACGTGGGCAGTGCGACTATCATGGTACTTTACCGATATCCGCACTGCTCGCGTATACGTGCGGCAACCCATGCCAGACAAAGGAACGCCATGGATACTACCGATAGCGCCTATGGCGACAAACTCGTCCGTCTCGATACGTTCGATACCGCCGTGGCGGTCGACCCCAGCGCCGAGGACGACGCCAAACGCCGGTTTATGACACTTATTCTCCAGACGGCCCACCGCAACAACGGCAACATCGGGCACGTGCTGCGCGCGACCAACACGAGCGGCGAGGTCTTTGCCGTCAAGCTGCTCAAGGACAACGTCATTCTCTCTGGCCAAGCCCCCGACCGCTCCGCCGAGCAATCGGCAGCGCACCTGGCCAACACCGCTGCGCTGTTTGAGGAGTACCGTCATCTGTGTACCGTCTCGCACCTGCGCGGATTTCCGCGCGTCTATGGCTATGGATCGTGCGAGGATGACCCGCTCATCCTCATGGAATGGGTCGAGGGCACCTCACTCAAGCAGGCGCTGCCCCTGCTTCCTCACGACGCCTCGGGCGGGCTGACCACCCAGATGGTCGCCGCCGTCGGAAACGCCGTGCTTCGTGCGCTCTTGATGACCCAAGGCCCCGTGAATCCGGTCGTCCATCGCGACCTGTCGCCTGCCAATATTATGTTCCGCACCACCAGCCGAACGCTCGAGCAGCAGATTGCCGATTGCTCCTTTGACCCCTGCCTCATCGACATGGGCTCCGCGACCATGGCTCTCGGCGACGACACGATCACCCGGCGCGCCGACATCTGGCGCTTTGCCACGCCCGCATACGCCGCGCCCGAGATGCTCACGCAGGATATCGAAGGCATCGCGGCCCTTCGCCGTTCGCCGGCAATCGACGTCTATGCGCTTTCGAGCATTCTGTACCAGCTCTACAGCGGTCGCAAGCCGTTCGATGTGGAGTCGACGGGCGCCGCGGCAACCGGCTCGTTCTACCTCATAAAGACCAAGACCAAGCCGACGCCGCTCGAGCCGCGCTGCGAGGGCGACAAAGCGCTTGTCCAGATCATCATGAAAGGCATCTCGGTCGAACAGGGCGATCGCCCTACCGAGCAGCAGATGCTCGAGGTGCTCTCGACGTACCTCCCCGCTGCAGAATCTGAGGACCGCGAGGGCGCAGGAGACGAGGCCGCAATTGATATCGATTCTGGCACGCACCTTAAGGTCGACGTCGCCGGCGAGCGCGCGCGAGAGATCCTGGAGCAGGCCCGTCACGATGCCATGACCCGCCGCCGCTTTGTCATCGGCGGCGTCGTTGCAGCCGTTGCGGGGCTCGGCGTTATCGGGGCAGCAACCCATGGCTTTGGCATCCCCGACTACCTGGACGGCATCCGCGGTTCGCTTGACGACTACACTTGGGATCAGCTGCAGGAGATTTCGCTCAAGATTAAGGCCGCCGAGACCCGTAGCGAGGCACGCGAGATTGCCAAGCGCTATCATCTGCTCGACGATGACGGTCATATCCCCTATCCATGCACCAAGCGCGTGAAGCTCGCCAACGGGCTGGAGGTCGGCGCTCAGCTTGTGGGCATCCGTCACGATGAGCTTCTGGACGGGACGGGCAAGGCCGGGCTGACGTTTATGTTCGATGCGGGTATTGCCGAGCGCAACGCTGCGGCTGAACCGCCGAGCGCCGGCTGGGCAGATTGCGAGCTGCGGGAATGGCTCAACGGCGACGGCCTTAAGCTGCTGCCCAACGAGTTGCGCGCACTCATCAAATCCGTCAAAAAGGTCTCGAATAACGTTGGCGCCGCCAACAGTGCATCGTGTCTGAGCGAGTTGCCCGCAACCCTTTGGCTGCCCGCCATGGTCGAGCTGTGCGGTACGCAACCGCCCGATTCGTTTGCCGAGGACTATCACTACCTAGCAGACATCTACAACGGCGAGGGCAAGGAGTATCAGCTCTTCCGCGAGCTCAAGGTGAGCCCGTATTCCACGAACGAGACGATGGTCCGCCAGTGGAAGGGCAAGGACACCTGCTGGTGGGAGCGCACGGTGAGCCCTGACACATCGGAGAGTGGAGGCACACTCTATTTGAATCGCGTGGGACACGACGGCGACGTCTTTACGTACGCAACGCCTGCGGAAAAGCCAAACAAGCGAACCTGTGTGATCCCCGGGTTCTGTATCTAGGCGGCGGGCGTCTTGCCGTGACGGGACCCCTCCCCGTCAATTGTCTCGATCTGTAACAGTTAGAGGTCATTTTCCCTGCTAGATGTTACAGATTGAGATGATTGGTTGGGACGGTCCATCGGCCAACCATCCATCCTCATCTGTAACGAAACCTCATATAATATTTCTGTACTAGATACCCCCAGGGGGTATGGGTGTATAGTATCGGTTGGTTAACATTTCCGACACTACGTCACAGAAAGGAGAAGCCATGGCTCAAGATAAATTCGATGTGGGTGGCATGACATGCGCCGCCTGCCAGGCGCACGTGGACCGCGCCGTGAGCAAACTCGACGGCGTCGAGAGCGTCGCGGTCAATCTGCTCGCCGGCTCTATGCTGGTGGACTACGACCCCGCGCAGGTCTCCCCCGACGATATCTGCACCGCCGTCGACCGCGCGGGCTACTCGGCCTCGCCCGTCGATGTGGGCACCGGTGCCGCCGGCTCAAACGGCAGCACGCAAGTCAGGTCCGGCGCCGCCCATATGGAGTCGCCGACCAAAAAGCTGGAGGCCGCCGCCTCCGCCATGCGCATCCGCCTCATCATCTCGATCGTATTCCTCATCCCGCTGTTCTACATAGGCATGGGGCACATGCTCGGTTGGCCGCTGCCCGGCATCTTCACCGACCACACCCACAGCATGACGCTCGCACTCACCGAGTTCGTCCTGCTCATCCCCATCGTCTACGTCAACGACGCCTACTTTATCAATGGCTTCAAGTCGCTGGTCCACGGCGCGCCCACCATGGACGCCCTCATCGCCGTCGGCGCCACCGCGTCCATTGCCTGGTCGCTCTACGCCATGTTTATCATGGCCGACCAGCTGGCCGCCGGGCAAATCCACAAGGCCATGATGACAGGCATGGACAATCTGTATTTTGAGAGCGCCGGCACGATCCTGTCGCTGGTCACCGTGGGCAAATACCTCGAGACGCGCAGCAAGTCCAAAACCGGCGGCGCTATCGAGGCGCTCATCGACTTGGCACCCAAGACCGCGACCGTCGTTGCCGATGACGGCACCGAAACCACCGTCGACGTCGACGCCATCCTTCCCGGCCAGGTCCTGCGCGTGCGCCCCGGCGAGTCTATCCCTGTCGATGGCGTGGTGCTCGAAGGCAGCTCGGCCGTGGACGAGAGCGCGCTCACCGGCGAGTCCATCCCCGTGGAAAAGGTCGCCGGCGACACCGTCAACGCCGCCACGGTCAACCGCACCGGATCGTTTACCTTCCGTGCCACGCGCGTGGGCGCCGACACGTCGCTCGCCAAAATCATCCAGCTCGTCGAGGACGCCAACGCCACCAAGGCGCCCATCGCCCGCATGGCCGATAAGGTCGCCGGCGTGTTTGTGCCCGTGGTGTTCGTGATTTCGGCCGTGACCTTTGCGACGTGGATGGCACTGACCGGCAGCATCAACGAGGCGCTCACCTCCGCCGTGGCCGTGCTGGTGATCAGCTGTCCGTGCGCACTGGGTCTGGCCACGCCCGTCGCCATTATGGTGGGCACCGGCAAGGGCGCCGAGATGGGCATTCTGTTTAAGAGCGCCGAGGCGCTGGAGAATCTGCGCAGCGTGGGCACCGTGGTGCTCGATAAGACGGGCACGGTCACCCGCGGCAAGCCGGCCGTGACCGACATTGTGGTGGCCACGCGCGTTGACGGCTCGCCCGCCATGAGCGAAAAGGCGCTGCTCAAGCTGGCCGCCGCGTTGGAGCGCTCGAGCGAGCACCCGCTGGCCGAGGCGATTATGGCCGAGTGCGAGTCGCGCGGAATCGTCGCGCGCATGGTCGAGGACTTTGCCGCCGTGCCTGGACGAGGCGTTACGGCGCGCGAGGGACAAAACGTCATCGCTGCCGGCAACGTTCGCCTGATGAGCGAGCTGGGTATCACCGTGCCCGCCGGCCTTGCCGAACAGTTTGCCGCCGAGGGCAAGACGCCGCTGTTCTTTGCCAAGAACGGCGAGCTTGCCGGCACCATTGCCGTGGCTGACGAGGTCAAGGAGACGAGCGCCGGGGCCATTGCCGCGCTCCGCAAGCTCGGCGTCGATGTGTGCATGCTCACCGGCGACAACCGCGTGACGGCCGAAGCTATTGCCCGCCGCGTGGGCCTGAACAGCAAGCAGGTCATCGCCGACGTCCTTCCCGCCGACAAGGAGCGTCACGTGCGCGAGCTGCAGGATGCGGGCAGCAAGGTCGCCATGGTGGGCGACGGCATCAACGACTCCCCCGCCCTGGCGCGCGCCGACGTGGGCCTTGCGATCGGCACCGGCGCCGACATCGCCAAGGAGGGCGCCGACGTGGTACTCATGCGCAGCGACCTCATGGACGTCGCCCGCGCCATCGAGCTGTCGCGCGCCACGATCCGCAACATCAAGCAGGACCTGTTCTGGGCACTGTTCTACAACGGCATCGGCATTCCGCTGGCGGCGGGCGTGTTCTTCCCGCTCACCGGATGGCAGCTCTCGCCGATGTTTGGCGCCGCGGCCATGAGCCTGTCGAGCGTGTGCGTCGTGACCAACGCTCTGCGCCTAAAATCCTTTAAGCCTAAGACGGCGCACTGATGCACCCGACCTTGCCCCTCAAACCGTCGCTCGCGTACCCAAGTACGCTTCGCTCCTCTTTCGGGGCAATCTCGGGCACTTCAGCGCACCTTTAAGATGACGCTGTTCACGACTAAACTGTCAGATAATCTCAATCGATAAGGAGTACACCCATGCGTTACACAATCAAGACTTCCGGCCTCATGTGCGGCCACTGCGATGCTACCGTCGAGACGGCACTGCTCAACGTTGCCGGCGTGACCGACGCCGACGCCGATCACGAGACCCAGACCGTCCAGGTGGAGTGCGCCGACACCGTGACCGCCGAGCAGCTCGCCGCCGCCGTCGAGGCCGCGGGCGAGAAGTTCCACGCCCTTTCGGTAACCGCCGCGTAACGACCTGCACGTACCTCCGACCAGAAACGAGGACCCGCCATGATGGCAGACCACAAATCGGTGACCCGCATGCTCAAGACAGCACGCGGTCAGATCGACGGCATCCTGCGGATGGTCGAGGAGGACCGTTATTGCGTCGATATCTCCACGCAGCTCATGGCAACACAGGCGCTCCTCGCACGCATTAATGCCGACGTGCTCAAGGCGCATATCGAGGGCTGCGTGACTTCGGCAATCGAATCGGGCGACGAAGACCTCAAAGCTGCCAAGCTCGCCGAGATCGAACGCGTCGTCGACAAGCTCTCAAAGTAATTGGAGCATTGGGGGCAGACCACTTTGCACCGTCTTGGTGTTCCAGGGACAGGCATGTTTGCACCACGTTGGTGCTGATTAACCTGTCCCCTTTGCTCTAAATCGGGTATAAAGGCGTGCAGCATATCGGACGAAAGGCAATTTGCATGAATGACTTTATGAAGGGTCGCAATGGCGCTGACGAGCTCACCATCGTGATGGGTTTTGTCGGCATTGTCATCGCGATGATCGGATCGATGGCCCGCATCCAGTGGCTCAGCTGGATCGCCATCGCTGTGATCGTGCTCGGCGTGCTGCGCGGCCTGTCCAAAAACATCGACGCGCGTCGTAAGGAGAACACGGCCTTTGTCGCCGCGACCGCGAACGTCCCCGGCTTGGGCAAGTTCGTCGCCAGCTTGGGCGGCGGCACCGCAGCGGCAAATGCCTCGCGTGCGGCCGGCACCAGCAAGGAAGACTTTGAGCGCGCCAAGCGCACGGCCAAGAAGATGTGGAAGGGTCGCAAGACCACGGCATACCTCAAGTGCCCCAACTGCGGCCAGATGCTCTCCGTCCCCAAGGGCAAGGGCAAGATCCGCGTCACCTGCCCCAAGTGCCACGCCAAGATGGAGACACGCTCCTAGCAGCTACACCATAGGAAAAATAAAAGCCGAGGCCTCGCGTTGAGACCTCGGCTTTTTTGAACGCGGCATAGGGACCGTCCCTTTGTCACACCTACGCCACGCCGTCGCGGGCCAGCTCCTCGCGCAGGGCTTCTGCCGGCATGGCCATAATCGCGTCGAGCTCGGCGTCCACCTCGGGAATACGCTTCACCTTGAGTTTGCGCACCAAATCGCCACGGCACATCACGTGCATCGGCTCACGCAGAGCGCACAGGTCATCGAGCGGGTTCTCGCGCGTCACCAAAATGTCGGCCGCCTTGCCGCACTCGATCGTACCGGTCTCGTCACCCAGGCCCAGCAACTCGGCATTGACCTGCGTGGCCGTATGTAGCGCAAACGCATTGCTCACGCCCACGTACTTGGCAAAATAGGCCACCTCGCGCCACATGTCGTACTGGGTCACGAACGGGCAGCTGGAGTCCGTGCCCAGGCCTACTTTGATACCGGCTTCCAGCGCTGCACGAGCGCTCTCGATAATGCCCGAGCACACGATGTCGCCGTTCTTCTTTTGTGTGTCGGTCGAATGGGTCTTTTCCGGGTCGAGCAACACAAACGGCAGCGCCGGGCTGATGGTGCAGGTCACGCTCGGCGCGCGTCCCTCGAGCTGTGTTCCCGCGGCGCCGCGGTACAGCTCCAGAATCTCGGAGGTCAGCGGAGCGCCGTGCTCGATTGTGTCGACTCCGGCCTGAAGCGCGGCCTTCACGCCCTCGGTACTCTCGACATGGGCCATGACTGGAAGGCCAACCTCGTGCGCCGCCTTGCACGCCGCCGCGGCGACATCGAGCGGCATGCGCAGCACGCCCGGCTCGCCCACCTCAGTCGCATCGAACACGCCGCCCGTCACGAACAGTTTAATGACGTCGGCACCGCGCGCATACAGGTCACGCACCTGTTCGGCTGCCTCGGCGGGACTGTTAGCCACCTGCGCGAACAGCCCCGCACCATGGCCGCCCGGCACCGTGACGCCCGTTCCCGGCGCCACCAGACGCGGACCCTGATACTTGCCGGCGTCGATAGCGTTGCGCACGGCCAGATCGGCAAACAGCGGGTCACCCGCACCGCGCACCGTGGTCACGCCACTTGCCAACTGCTGCTGGGCGCAACCCTTGAGGATGTGGCGAACGATGGCGCGGCCCACCGGATTATCGAGCTTCTTCATCAGCGCGCCCGCATCGCCCGCCGAAACCGGCTTGCCCGAGCCGCACAAATGCACATGCATATTGATGAGGCCTGGCATGAGATACGCCCCTGCCAGATCGATGACCTCGGCACCTGCAGGCGCCTGCGCCACAGCACTCGGCCCCATCCAGGTGATGATGCCACGCTCGACGGCCACGGCCATGTCGGGCTGCGGCTCCATATGTTCCGAACCATCCAGAATGGTCGCATTGATAAACAACGTGGAACGATCGGCAGATGCCATATCGAGCTCCTCCCTCACGATTAACATGAACATTTGTCCATTATCACCTAGTCCCGCTGGATTGCTGCAGACGCATCGGTTAACGGAAGGAAGAGGGGATGTGGGGAGACGGAACACGTTGCAGTCCCACCCCAGCGACACCAGGGAAATGTCTCGATCTGTAACAGGTACAGGGTTATTAGGCCCCTTGATGTTACAGATCGAGACATTCGGTCGACGTTTCACCGGCTTGTCTCAATCTGTAACAATTACGAGCTCAAACAGCCTCTAAACGTTACAGATCGAGACAAAACCTCTCAGCGCCCATACCACTGGCATCTCCACTCCTCAGCCAATTCAACCTGCCGAGGAATACCCGCCAGCCTCATTTTCTCGACCAGCTTCCCCGGGTCTTTGAGTTCGTTAAACGTAAACCGAAGCACCTTATGCCCGAGCATTGTCAGATGAGATTCCCGCTGACGCTCTGCCACGAATGGGTCGACCGACTCCCGACCCTCGCCGTTCTGCAAGGTATACTTCCCCTTTCCGTCGAGCTCGCCAATCACGCACGTTCCGTCCTCGAGCCGCCAAAAATAGTCGACGCGAAACACCTGACTCGGATCGAGCGGGTCGCGAAACTCCACCTGCAGCTCCGGAACCGGAAAGCCGTACGCAATAAAGAATGCTCGGAACCGAGACTCGCCGCCGTTTTCAGACAGCCCGTCCGCATACAACGCAATCACCTGTGCCCTGCGATACCCTCGCCTGCCCTCGCAATCGGCGCGGAGGCGCTCGCACAAATCCCCACGTGATACGCCTTTCGCCCGCAGTGCAGAATCGGCAATCGCCAACCCGTAGGAGAACGGCGCACGCAGTAGGCAATCCTCCACCGTGCGCCAAAACGACGTCACCCGCACGCCATCAACATGCTCGAGTGCGCCCGCCATCTGCGGACGCAACAACCTGCACCCGCCGCTCAACGTCACCGAACAACCCGTCTTAACAAGAAAACGCGACCCAAGCAGATCATTCGGCACCTCCAGACCCCACAAAAGCGCCGCGTCATAGCCCCAAAACGCCCAATCGGGATGAAACTCTGCAAGCCCTTTGATGGTACGCAGCGTTCGCTCCGCCGGCGTCAGCACACCCCAATCATGTTGAAAGCAGAACAAATACGGCTCGGGTTCCGCGATATCGTCGGTTCCAACATGACGCCGCAGCCACATGAGCTCCGCATTGTCATGCGTTGCGAGCAGCGCACCTTGCTCGGTCGCCTCCGTGAGTCGCGCGAGCATCCTATTCCGCGCCAACGTGTTACGAGTCGTATGTTTGTGTTTGAGAACGGTATTAGGCACTTCCATCACCACCACATCGGACAAATGGACCATCGTCACCGTTGCCTCCGCCGACAAACGTCTTGATCTGTAACAAGAAGACCGATTTTTGGACTGTAGATGTTACAGATTGAGACATTCCCCCAGCCAGGTGACAAACGTCTCGATCCGTAACAGTAAGACGTTCTTCAGGCCCCTAAACGTTACAGATTTAGACAAACCAGCGGCGCCCAAGCATTCGTCTCGTTCTGTAACAGGTAGACCGGTTTTTTGCCCCCAAACGTTACAGATCGAGACAAAAAGGCAAAAGGCAAGGCAGGCGACAACTACCCATCCCCTACTCCCACTCCTGCTCGTAGATGTTGAGGGACTTTACGTAGCGCCCCTGGGCGCCCATGATGTCGCGGACCAGGCGCAAAAAGAAGCTGATACGCGAGGTGTCGAAGCCATCTTCTAGGTCTTCCGGATGGACGGCGCCGGGCCCGTCGATCGCCGTATCGCTCAGGCGCGCTATGTCGTAGAGGTAGAGCTGCCCCGCCGTCAGCCAGACATCGTCGACGCAGGCGAGGCGCACCGCAATCGCACCGTCGCTCCAATGCTCCTTTTGCACGATATGCGGGTCGTAGACATCAAAGCGACGGTCGGTGCGCGTATCCTTCAGCGCAACCGTGCCGTTCGCAGGATCCTTGCCCAAAATGCCAAAGCGCGAGAAATACTGTGTGTCGCGCACCTGCTCGAGCCGCTTGAGCGAGGCAGGCGAAAGCGATGCCGGTGGCTCGTCAACATACAGCTCGAGCAGCGTCTTACCATGGCGATAGGGGCGCTCGAAGAGCAGCCAATCGGTAAATGCCATGTTGTAGGCCATGATTTCGTTTTGGGAAGGCTCGGTGCGATAGCTGAGCCACGGATCGACGATAATCTCGAACTGTTCGCGCGCCGACTCCAGGAATTGAAACTTCCGCAGCATCCAAAAGTGAGCCATGTCGGCAATATCGTTGCCGACGGCTTCAGCCAGCTCTGCTCGGTCAAAAACTTGGTCAGTCACGGCATCCTCCTCAAACTGATGGACCTCAATTTGAGCTTACGAGGAGGGTGGGCAGCCACGACCAGCGCGGGCAAAATAGGCCTCCGGCTGCAAACCAGATGCTGACCAAACACTTGACGAAAAGCTTGACCGAAAATGCGTGCCGCAACAAAACCGCAGGTAAACATCGACGGCCAACCCGCCCTTTTGAGCCAGATGCCCGCAGCCACCACAGAAACAACAGGTGACCACAGCCCAAGAAGTCGACAAATGAACACCCGCACGTCGACAAACGAGCAAATTACTCGCAAAGAGTGTCCCCAACGACTAGACAAAAAAATGGCTAGTCATTGGGGACGTTCTTAAATGACTACTTTACAGCTCCAGCGCCTCGGCGACTTCGGCTGCGCAGGCCAGGGCATCGGCCATGGCACTCACCACGAGCGAGCTGCCGTTGCGAGCATCACCCGCCACATACACCGGCGCGGCATCCGCGGCGACGCCCTCCGTGCGAGCCGCGAGATGCGAGCCCTCGGCAGCCATCACCGGCAGCGGACGACCAGCGGTGGCAACAGGTACGCTCACCGCATCGAACACACCGTACTCCGGACCCGTAAAGCCGCAGGCGATGAGCACCAGCTGCGCTGGCACCTCGTGCTCGGAGCCCGCGATGCGCTCGGGCTTTCCCGCCGACCAGTCCAGATCGACCACGCGCAGACCCGCAGCCGCACCCTTCTTGTCCAGCAGCACCTCGAGCGTATCCACGCCCCAAGCGCGCATCTCGCCGCCCATGGCAGCGATGGCCTCCTGCTGGCCGTAATCGGTCTTCTTCACGTTGGGCCACTGCGGCCAGGGGTTGCTCGCCGCGCGCGCATCAGGCGCCGCCGGCAAGAACTCAAACTGGCGCACGCTGCGCGCACCCTGACGTACCGCGGTGCCCACGCAGTCGTTACCGGTATCGCCGCCGCCAATGACCACGACGTCCAGGCCGCATGCATCGACGACAGGCTCGCCGCCATCGAGCACCGAGACGGTCGAGGCCGTCAGGTAGTCCACGGCATACACCACGCCGGGCGCGTCAATATTCTCAGCAGCCAGTCCACGCGGGGCGCGAGCACCGGCAGCCACCACGACAGCGTCAAAGCCATTGAGCTTGGCCGCCACCGCAGGGTTCGTAACGTCAGCACCCAGCTCGAACACAATGCCCAGCTCGCGCATAAGTGTCACGCGACGCTCGACCACGGACTTCTCGAGCTTCATGTTGGGAATGCCGTACATGAGCAGGCCGCCCGGGCGGTCGTCACGCTCAAACACCGTCACGCGGGCACCGCGACGCGCAAGTTCCCATGCAGCCACCAGGCCAGCCGGGCCAGAGCCAATCACAGCGACCGTGGGAGCATCCTCCCCTGCCGGCTCAAAGCGGCGCGGACCGCCATTTGCCCACTCATGGTCGCTGATCGCGCGCTCGTTGTCGTGAATCGTCGTGGGCTGGCCGTCGACCGAGCCCAGGTTGCACGCGGCCTCGCACAGCGCCGGGCACACGCGGCTCGAGAACTCGGGCATAGGCGAGGTGAGTGACAGACGCTCGGCAGCCTCGTCCCAGCAGCCGCGATACACTAGCTCGTTCCACTCGGGAATCAGATTGTGCAGCGGGCAGCCACTCGGACGCGCCTTGCCAAAGCTCGCACCCATCTGACAAAACGCCACACCGCACATCATGCAGCGGCTCGCCTGGGCACGGCGCGCATCATCGTCGAGCTCCACGTACAGCGGATCGAAATCGCGGCTGCGCTCCTCCACGGGGCGCAGCCCGTGGGTCACGCGATCGATATCAAGAAAAGCACCGGGCTTACCCATGGCACTTACGCCTCCTTCTTGGTTGAAGCAACAGAGCTGGCGGCGGGCACAGCGCCAGCGACACCACCCGCCACATCAAAGCGAGCGACATCGGCGGCGTCGGCGCGACCGGTCACGATGTCAAACGCCAGCTCCTCGGCCTGCTCATGCGTCTTGCCGACGGCCTCGGCGGCGGCGACAATCGCCAGCACGCGCTCGTACTCGGTCGGAATGACCTTCACAAAGTGCTTGCTCATCGTCTCAAAGCTGTAGAGCAGCTTAATGCCGCGCGGGCTCTGCGTCGCGTCCACGTGCTCCTGGATGAGCGCACGAATCTGCGCCAGCTCGCCGGCCGTCGGGGCCTTGAGCTCAACGCTCTCGTGGTTCACACGGGCATCGAGCGTGCCGTACTGGTCAAAGACGTAAGCCACGCCGCCCGTCATGCCGGCGGCGAAGTTCTGCCCGACCTCGCCCAGGATGAGCGCCAGACCTCCCGTCATGTACTCGCAGCCATGGTTGCCGCAGCCCTCGACCACCACCGTGGCACCGGAGTTGCGTACGCCAAAGCGCTGGCCGGCCAAGCCGTTAATGAAACCGCGACCGCTCGTGGCGCCAAAGAACGCAACATTGCCCACGATGATGTTCTCGTCGAACTTGTAGGTCGCATGCGGGTTGGGGCGCACCGACACCTCGCCGCCCGAAAGGCCCTTGCCAAAGTAGTCGTTGGCGTCGCCGCACACGTTGAGCGTAGTGCCGCGCGGCAGGAAGGCGCCAAAGCTCTGACCAGCCGAACCATCGCAATCGATGGTGATGGAGCCGGCGGGCAGGCCCTCGGGATGCGCCTTGGTCACCGCGTTACCCAAGATGGTGCCCACGCAGCGGTTGACGTTGGCGATATCGGCGCGGAAGCGAATCGGACGCAGGTGCGCACGGGCATCGGCCGTATAGGGCACAAACAACGTGGAGTCGAGCGTCTTGTCGAGCTCGCTGTCGGCAGCCATCTGCGGCAGGAAGTGACGGCCGTCGGCACCCGGGATATGGGCACCGAACTCGCAGGTCGCGCTCGCCAGCACGGGCGACAGATCGAGCAGGTTGGCCTTGCGGTTGCCCGGGACCTCAATCTGGCGCAAGCACTCGGGATGGCCGACCATCTCGTCGACGGTGCGGAAGCCCAGGCTCGCCATGACCTCACGCAGCTGCTCGGCAACAAAGAGCATAAAGTGCTCGACGTGCTCGGGCTTGCCGCGGAAGCCGCGACGCAAGCGACAGTTTTGCGTGGCAATGCCGGCCGGGCAGGTATCCTGCTGGCAGTCGCGCTGCATGAGGCAGCCCATGGAGATGAGCGGCATGGTCGCAAAGCCAAACTCCTCGGCACCCAGCAGGCAGGCGACGGCGACATCGGTACCGTCCATGAGCTTGCCGTCGGCCTCGAGCACCACGCGAGAGCGCAGGCCGTTTTGCAGCAGCGTCTGCTGGGCCTCGGCAAGGCCAAGCTCCAGCGGCAGACCCGCGTGCCAGATAGAGTCGCGCGCAGCGGCACCCGAGCCGCCATTGTGGCCGCTGATCAAGATCTTGTCGGCAGCGCCCTTGGCCACGCCGGTGGCGATGGTGCCGACGCCGGCCTCGCTGACCAGCTTGACCGACACGCGTGCGCCGGGGTTGGCGTTCTTAAGGTCAAAGATCAGCTCTGCCAGGTCCTCGATAGAGTAAATATCGTGGTGCGGCGGAGGCGAGATCAGGCCGATGCCGGGCGTGGACTGACGGACCTCGGCAATCCAGGGGTAGACCTTCTTGCCGGGCAGGTGGCCGCCCTCGCCGGGCTTGGCGCCCTGGGCCATCTTGATCTGAATCTCGAAGGCGCTGCACAGGTAGCGGCTCGTCACGCCAAAGCGCGCGCTTGCCACCTGCTTGATGGCGGAATTCTTGGAGTCACCGTTAGCCAGCGGGGTCTCGCGACGCGGGTCCTCGCCGCCCTCGCCCGAGTTGGAACGGCCGTACAGGCGGTTCATGGCGATGGCCATGCACTCGTGTGCTTCCTTGCTGATGGAGCCGTACGACATGGCGCCGGTGTTAAAGCGGCGGACGATGTTGAGCGCGGGCTCCACCTCGTCGAGCGAAACCGGCGTGCGACCGTTGGCATTAAAGTCCAGCAGGTCACGCAGGCGCACGGCACGGCCGGTGCGGTGCAGGCGGGCGCTGTACTCCTTAAAGGTGTCGTAGCTGTCCTCGCGGCAGGCGGTCTGCAGCAGGTAGACGGTCTGCGGGTCGATAAGGTGATCCTCGCCGCCGAGCGGGCGCCACTTGGTCAGACCCAGCGTGGGCAGTTGATCGGGAGCCGGGCTCTTAAGGATAGCGAGCGCGGCGTCGTAGCGCTCGTTTTGCTCGCGCTCGACGTCCTCGACACCCATACCGCCCACACGGCTCACCGTGCCGGCGAAGTACGCGTTGACGAACTCCGGCGTAAAGCCCACGGCCTCGAAGATCTGCGCCGAATGGTAGCTCTGCACCGTGGAGATGCCCATCTTGGACATGATGGAAACGATGCCGGCAGTCGCAGCCTTGTTGTAGTTGGCGATGCCTTGCTCGGCTGTCACGTCCAGATCGCCGTGCGCCGCCAAGTCGCGAATGCACGAATGCGCGTTGTACGGATAGATGCCGCTCGCGGAGTAGCCCACCAGTGCCGCAAAGTCGTGCGGAGACACGGCGTCGCCACACTCCACCACGATGTCGGCAAAGGTACGCACGCCGGCGCGGATCAGGTGGTTGTGCACGCAGCCCACAGCGAGCAGTGACGGCACAGGGACCTCGCCCGCCGCAGCACGGTCGCTCAGCACCACGATGTTCACGCCGTCGCGAACCGCGGCCTCGACGTCTTCGGCAAGCTGCTTGAGCGCAGCCTGCAGCGCGCCCTCACCCGCGTCGCGGCGGTACACGGCACGGAAACGGCGGGTCTTAAAGCCCACGCGGTCGATGGCGCAGATGCGGTCGAACTCCTCCTCGCTCAGCAGCGGACGCTCCAAGCGAACCAGCTGGCAGGCCGTACGGGAGTCCTCGAGCAGGTTGCCGTGGTTGCCCAGGTAGAGCGTGGTCGAGGTGACCATATGCTCGCGCAGGGCGTCGATCGGCGGGTTCGTGACCTGGGCAAACAGCTGGTAGAAGTAGTCGAAGAACGAGCGCGTCTTCTTGGACAGGCAGGCCAGCGGCGCGTCGATGCCCATCGAGGCGAGCGGCGCCTTGCCCTGCTGGGCCATGGGACGCACGACCTCGTCGACGTCATCCCAGTGGTAGCCGAGCTTGGCCATGCGCACGGCGGCGGGCACCTCGGTATCCTCGGCGGGCGTGAGCGCGACGGGCTTGTCGAGCGCGTCGACGGTCAGCGTCTCCTCGGCGATCCAGTCGCGATAGGGCTTTTCCTTGGCGTAACGTGCGCGCAGCTCGTCGTTGTAGATGACGCGGCCGCGGGCAAAATCGACCTCGAGCATCTGGCCCGGTCCCAGGCAGCCGCTCGTCAGGATGTTCTCGGGGCTCACCTCGATGGTGCCCACCTCGCTTGCCAGCATAAAGCGACCGTCGCGCGTCACATAGTAGCGGGCGGGACGCAGGCCGTTACGGTCGAGGGCGGCACCCAGCGTGCGACCGTCGGTAAAGGCGATGGCCGCCGGGCCATCCCACGGCTCCATGAGCATGGACTGGTAGGCGTCGTAGGCGCGGCGTTCCTCGCTCAGATTGTCGTTGTGGTCCCACGGCTCGGGCAGCAGCATGGACGCGGCACGTGTAAGCGGGCGACCGTTCATGACCAAAAACTCAAGCACATTGTCCAGAATCGCGGAGTCGGAGCCCTCGCGGTTGATGATGGGCATCACGCGCTCAAGATCGTGCTGCAGCACGGGGCTGTACAGGTTGGGTTCGCGGGCGCGAATCCAGTTGACGTTGCCCTTGAGGGTGTTGATCTCGCCGTTGTGGATGATAAAGCGGTTGGGATGTGCGCGCTCCCAGCTGGGCGTGGTGTTGGTGGAGTAGCGCGAGTGGACGAGCGCCACGGCCGTTTTGACAGCGGCGTCGTTGAGGTCGATGAAGAAACGGCGCATCTGCGTGGCGACCAGCATACCTTTGTACACGATGGTGCGCGAGCTCATGGAGCACACATAGAAGATCTTGTCGCGCAGGGCAAACTCGGCGTCGGCCTTCTTTTCGATGGTGCGGCGGCACACGTACAGGCGACGCTCAAAGGCATCGCCGGCGGGCGTGTCGTCCGGACGGCCCAGGAAAGCCTGCAGGATAGTAGGCATGCAGGCGCGGGCCGTCTCGCCCAGGTCGTGCGGGTCGACCGGCACCTCGCGCCAGAAGAGCAGCGGCACGCCGGCTTCGGCGCAGCCCTCCTCAAACACGCGGCGGGCATCCTCTACACCCTTGTCGTCCTGCGGGAAGAACAGCATGGCCACGCCATAGTCGCCCTCTGCCGGCAGAATCTGACCGCACTTTTGAGCCTCTTTACGGAAAAAGTGATGCGGAACCTGAAACAGGATTCCGGCGCCGTCGCCGGTGTTCTTCTCGAGTCCGGTGCCGCCGCGGTGCTCCAAGTTGACCAGAATGGACAGTGCGTCGTCCAGAATCTGGTGATGACGCTCGCCGTTGATATCGGCAAGCGCGCCGATGCCACATGCATCGTGGTCGAATTCGGGGCGATAAAGGCCCTGCTGCTGAGCGGAATCTGCCTGCATCGCGATCCTCCCCTAGGTGTTAGACAGTCAGTTGACTAGGCATACTAGGTGCATCGCCGGCCCGTTGTGTTTCCCGCCCGTTTCGAAACAATCGCGTAACGCACACCCTACGAGTGGACACCGCCGACCTCAAGGACGGCAACAAGGGCCCCAAGTTCGACCTGTAAGCTCACCGCTTCAAACATCTCAATCTGTAACAGTAAGACCCAATTTCCATCCCTAGTTGTTACAGATCAAGACAGTTCGCAGCCCCCTTCATCATCCTATTCAAATACAACAATTTTGTTAGTCTTGGTTAACTTTTAAGCTTAAAACGGGTATCCTTTGCGGCGTCAAGCAAACGGCACACAGGAGCGCACCATGCTCAACCATCTCAAACAACACTTTGGCTCCCGACGCACCGGCGGTCACGGAGGACTCGACATCGCACGGCATATCGGCCCCGGATTGCTCGTGACCGTCGGCTTTATCGACCCGGGCAATTGGGCCTCCAATATGGCCGCCGGCTCGCAGTTTGGCTACGCGCTGCTGTGGATCGTCACGCTGTCCACGATCATGCTCATCGTGCTGCAGCACAACGCGGCGCACTTGGGCATCGCCACGGGCATGTGTCTTGCCGAGGCCACGACGCGCCACCTGCCCCGCCTCGTCGGACGTGCGATACTCGGCAGCGCGTATCTAGCCACGGTCGCCACCGCCATGGCCGAAGTGCTGGGCGGTGCGATTGCCCTTCAAATGCTCTTTGGGCTGCCCGTACGCGCCGGCTGCATCATCGTGGCGGCGGCATCGATTGCCATGCTCATGACAAGCTCCTACAAACGCGCCGAACGCTGGATCATCGCCTTCGTGGGCGTGGTGGGACTTTCGTTTTTAGTCGAGCTTGCGCTGGTCAAGGTCGACTGGCCGCAAGCCGCCACAAGCTGGATCACACCCAGTATGCCCACCGGCTCGGCCGCGATTATCGTAAGTGTCCTAGGCGCGGTCGTTATGCCCCACAACCTCTTCCTGCACTCCGAAGTCATCCAATCCATGCACTTTGAAGGCCAAGGCGAGCAGGTTATCGAAGAACGCCTGCGCTACGAGCTCTTCGACACGCTCTTTTCGATGGGTGTGGGCTGGGCAATCAACTCGGCCATGGTCATCCTGGCCGCAACGACCTTCTTTGCGCACGGCATTGTCGTAGACGACCTCGCCGTCGCAGCGGCCACGCTCTCCCCCATCTTGGGCCCGGCAAGCTCGACCATCTTTGCGGTGGCGCTGCTGTTTGCGGGCATATCGAGCAGTGTAACGGCGGGCATGGCGGCGGGCACCATCACCGCGGGCATGTTCGACGAGGAATACGACATCCACGACCGACATTCCTCGATCGGGGTGGTGGCCTGTTTCGTCGGCGCAGTGGCGGCGTGCCTGGTCGTCCCGAATCCTTTTGAGGGTCTCATTTGGAATCAGGCGCTGCTGTCGCTTCAGCTGCCGATTACGGTCTTTGTGCTCATACGACTCACCAGTTCGTCCCGCGTCATGGGCAAATACGCCAACTCGCGCCCGCTCAACGCGCTGCTCATAGGGATCGGCGCCATCGTGACGATTCTCGATGTCGTGTTGTTGACAGGGATGTAATGGGGCGGGGCACCTACCCAGGCAAACGTCTCGATCTGTAACATCTAGACCCGCTTTTGATGTCTAGATGTTACAGATCGAGATCATTCCGAGGGACAGCTCCGTTTGTCTCAATCTGTAACACGTAGACCCCGTTTTCACTGCTAGATGTTACAGATTGAGACCAAAGGTCGGCCGGACTCACGACAGACTGGATCGGCTAACAGCAGCCGTGATCCCTTGGGGGCGGAGAAAAAGGGTCCCGGCCGGGATATCCGACCGGGACCCTTGGACAGAGCTATATGTTGCCGTGAGCCGCGTGCCGACGAGCTACTCCTCGACGAGCTCAAACTGATCGGGACCGACGCCGCAGACCGGGCACACGTAGTCCTCGGGCAGCTCGGGCGTGTCGACCTCAACCTCGTAGCCACAAACGATGCACACGAACTTATACGTCTTCTTCTCCTCAGCCATGATGTTCTCCTCTCGAACGCGACTGGTGATGTACTTCGCTTATTAGTATATGTTATCAATAATATAATGCAAGTATTTTTAGAACATTTCTAGCCTTGATACGAAGACGCCTTCGGAGGAGTCTTGCCCTTCAGGACCTTATGGTAGTAATCGTAGGTGAGCGGCGTCTCGTCGCTCAGGCGCTCGGCATCCTCGACCTCGCCGATAAACAGTAGATGCGTACCCACATCCACAGTGTCGATCAAACGGCAGCTAAACAGGGCCGTCGCGTGCTCGGGCACATAGGGCATGCCCAGAGCCGTCTCGCGGGTCTCGTATTTGGCAAACTTGTCATAATCGCCGCTGGTGCGGAACCCAAAGTTACCGATGTAGAGCATGTCGGCGGTCTGATCGATCACGGTCAGTGCGAACGCTTTGGCCGATGCGATGAAGCCCGAGGTAACGTTGTCCTTGTTCACTGCAACCGAAATGCGCGGCGGCATGGACGTCACCTGCACCGCTGTGTTGATAACGCAGCCGGCACGCAGCCCGTCTGCCGCGGCGCTCACCACGTACAGGCCGCTCGGCATGGTAAAGAACGCAGTTTTGTCCATAACGATCACTCCCCTAGCTCGGGTTGGAACCTCATGGATGTATGTACCCACAAAAAAGGCAGCGCCCATAACGGACGCCACCTTTGAAACATATGTGTCAGAACAGTAAGAAAGATGAGACACCCGCAGCTGCGGTGAAATAGGGACTGAATAGCCCCTCAAACAGGCAAACCAGTCCGTATTCCACCGCAACTTATGAAGGACGGTCAGCGGTTGCGTTCCTTGAGGGCGCGGTCGATCTCGCGTTGGACATCACGCTTGGCCATGTCCTCGCGCTTGTCGTAGAGCTTCTTGCCGCGACCCAAGCCCAGCAGCAGTTTTACGCGACCGTCGGTATTAAAGTAGAGCTCCAACGGAACCAGCGCATAACCACGGTTGCGAAGTTTGCCGTCAAGAAAGTCGATCTCCTTGCGGTGCAGCAGCAGACGGCGCCGACGGTCGGGATCGCGATTCCACACGCCACCATGGCTATAAGGGTGGATATGCAGGCCGACGAGCCAGCACTCCCCACCACGAATCAGTGCGAAGGTATCGGTAATCTGGCACGCGCGCTCGCGAATCGACTTGACCTCGGTACCGCTCAGCTCAATACCGCACTCAAACGTCTCATCGATAAAGTACTCGTGATGTGCCGAGCGATTCTTGGAAATGAGCTTGCGCTCGCGCTTACTGGGCATCGCCGGCCTCCTTGGCGCCATCGGCGTTTGAGCCCGCAGCCTCGCGCTTTGCCTTGCGCTCGGCGTTAAGCTCGGCATCACTCTCGCGCACCAGCTTGATAATCGCCGCGCACGCCTCTTC
This sequence comes from Collinsella sp., assembly GCA_048291725.1. Classification (GTDB taxonomy): domain Bacteria; phylum Actinomycetota; class Coriobacteriia; order Coriobacteriales; family Coriobacteriaceae; genus Collinsella. Next base: position 83,223 of record DBEZXW010000078.1, read on the forward strand.
GCCCACCAAGTCGCGGGCACGGACCGTCAGGCGCGTAGCCTCCTGCTTGTCGCCGTCGCTCGCAGCGTCGGTCGCGCACATGATCAGGCAGATGGCGATCTCGGCCGAAGGCGAGGTCGGCACGCCCTGCAGGGCGAGCTCACCCATCACATGGTCGTCACTCTCGTCCGCGGCATCCGGATAGGTGGTATGGATCTTGTTGAGCAGGCGCGTCGTATGCGCATCATTGGGCGCCAGGCGCAGCGCCAGACGCGCGCAGCCCACGGCAGCCGAAATGTTCTCGGTCTCGGGCTCCAAGAAGTACTGACCCAAGTTGGTGTAGGCGCGTGCGGCGCACTTACCGTCGCTCGCGCGCTCCAGCACCGAGAACGAGAGCGATGCCCACTCCTGCTTGTCCTCGAGCGCGCGGAACAGCTCGGCCAAGTCCAAGCGATAGTTGCAGTTCATGGGATCCCAACGCACGGCCTGCATCAGGGCATTCCGAGCGCTCACATAATCCTGCTGGCGAATGTAGGCAAACGCCATGTCGGAGTACAGGCGGTCAAAGGGAACCTCGACCTGCACCAGCTCGCGCGGATCCTTCTCCACGCGGCGATAGGCCAGGCGCTCAAACTTGCTGTCGAAGCTAAAGTACTGGCGCTTCTCCTCCGTCTTGCACTCAGCGTCGATATACTCCTCGGCGAGCTCCACCAGACGCTCAAGCAGCGGCGTCGCCGTAGCCAGGTCGCCCTGCGCCAGATAGTTCTCGGCATACGTGATGTCTTCCAAGCTGATAGGCAGGTCCATGACAACTCCTCGGTCCGGGCGGCAGACTCAACGCGCGCCTTAAATATCGGTCAATACACAAAACCCGGGTCTCTTACGAGGCCCGGGCGTTCAATTTTGGTAGCCCGTACCAGATTCGAACTGGTGATCTCCGCCTTGAGAGGGCGGCGTCCTAAACCGCTAGACGAACGGGCCATATGTAGCAAATGCAATGGCTGGGATGGAGGGAGTCGAACCCCCATTGACGGAACCAGAATCCGCTGTCCTGCCATTAGACGACATCCCAATGACTGCATCGCTGCGCTCGGCTGTGCCTTTGCGCAAGAAAGAAATATACGGGAAGTCCGGCCGTGACGCAAGCCCCAATTTTGACTTTTTTGAAATTCAGTCAAATACGGCCAACACGTGAAGGACCTGTGAAGTCGACCGCTGCACACGAAGGGCAAAACGCCGCGAGCGGTAGCCGTCAACCGTTGGCAGATTCTACCGCGAAAACGATAGCACCAGGCAACACAATCGAAGTATCAATGATCACGTAGATATCGAGGCGCCATGGACGAAGAGCTTGATTACCTATGGGAGACCCTGGGCCTCGAGATCACTGCTGACCTTTGGCCCGAACGGGACAAAATCCATCCCACTCTGCGCCCCGCCATCACGGTGATGCAGGCAAAATACCGCCGTGCATCCTTTTTGATCATGCGGATGTCATGGCACGCGGGACTCCCCGACCTTAAGCGAATCCAGGCAAGCCTCGTCGAGCTGTCCGGTATGCCGACCGTCATATCCGAGGCGCACCTGGAGCAGCGCCAGCGCGAGCGACTGCAACAGCAGCGGATTCCCTTTATCTGCCCCGGTGTTCAGGCATATCTGCCCTTTATGGACGAGGAGTACTGGAGCGGCAAGCCCAACAAGCACGTAAAGGTCTACGATCCGCACGAATGGGCGCAGTTGGAGGACTGACTGGGGCAAGCCTGCCGGCGGAAAGTGCGTCCCAGATCTCAAGCTCAAACCGGTCCCCACTTTCCCATCGAGCCCTCAACCGGAAACCGTATCCCGTAATCGAAGCTCAAAACGGGACGCACTTTCCGCAGCCGCTACAGCAGTGCCTCAGTCCAGGCCGCTTCCTTAAAGCCAGGAATCGCAAAGTCGTCGCCCACCAACAGCGGACGCTTGACCAGCATGCCGTCGGTCGCCAGCAGCTCGTAGCACTCCCGATCCGTCATGCCCGCATCTAGACGCGCCTTCAGGCCCAGCTCTCGATATTTCATGCCCGACGAATTAAAGAAGCGCCGCACCGGCAGTCCCGAACGAGCAATCCAGGTCGCAAGCTCATCAGCCGTGGGATTGTCCCAAACGATATCGCGGTCGATATACTCTACCCCGTGTTCGTCCAGCCATGCCTTGGCCTTCTTACAGGTCGAGCACTTGGGATATTCAACAAACAGTACGGTCATGGGAATCCTCCGAATATAGATCGGCCAACGCAGGCACACGCCACACGAGGCGCCTTCGCATGATGGGCCAATTGTAGCCCACGGGTCACACACTAAACGAACCGTACCCCGAATCCGCGTTTGATGAACGGCAGCAGCTCCATTGCCTCGGGCGTGATATGACCCGCAACGTTCATGCGCTCGTCACCGGGAAGATCGACCCGCGCAATCTCAAGCTCGCCTTCGTAGCGCCCATAGCCGCTATTGCTCACAGCGATCGACCCCGCCTTTCGAAACAGGCCGGCACCGGCATCCGTCGGCACGGAATCCGGCTTAAGCGTCGTACGCGACTCCTGAGACCTAAAGATGAGGGTGCTCGAATCGGGCCGGTCGTGATGAATCTGCCCACGTACATAGGTATAACCGGGCTCAAGCTCGCATTGCAAGTCCACGTATCCGGCGGAAACTTGAGCAAACTGCGCCCAGCCCGCATCGGAAAGATCGGGGTCGCCGACCAACACAATGTCGCAATCGGCGCCATGTGCAAGCTCAAGCATGTTGAGGGCAACCTTTGACGCGCGACCGCGCTGCGCCTCGACCGTCGGCAGTCCCTCGAATACCGGCCCGCGAACGTTAGCATCACCCGGCACAAAAGCCATGATTTCGAATCCAAGCGCCGCAAGACGAAGATTCACCCGAGCAATGTCCTCCAGAGCTAAACCGGTATAAGGCTTGGGGTAAAAATTGTGGCAGGCGGCAAAACGAGTCACATCGGCACCGGCCTCACGCCACGATGCGATTTCATCAGAACTCACCGTCGATGCATTGACCACAATGCGAAATACACCGGACAGCTCCGCGACCCGCTGGGCGCTAAAGCCATAGTCCAAACGAAGGTATTCCAACCCCAGATCGCGCAGGTCCTCAATGCGCTCAAGCCCGAGCAAATCGCACGTGCGAGGCCCCACATCGGCAATGAGCGCAATGCCGCGGGCGGAAAGCAGCGACAGCACATGACGGACCTTATCGGCATACGCCGCTCCCCCATCCTCGGGAATATGCAGCGAGGTGAACGCATAGCGCGCACCCGCCGCGGCACCACGCTCAATTGTCCGCTCAATATCCTGCAGAGGGCTGGAAAGATAAATCGAAATACCCGTTTTCACGCTTCAACGCTCCTTTAAAAAAGGCCGGCGGAGCAGTTAGCCCCGCCGGCACAACCATAGCATCAAGAAATCTGCCGCGCGCCGCGAGCCCTGAGCAACACGGCTCGCGATATCAAACTACTCGCCAAAGAACTCGTTGATCTTCTGCTCGTCGACGCCAAAGAACCACGTCAGGACAAAGCCGGCGGCATAGGCAAGCAGCATAGCGGCAACGTAGCCGAGCTGCTGACCAGGAACGACGATCAGCAGGCCAAACAGACCGGAAACGCCCTGAGAAACCGTGCCGATGTGAAGCAGCGCCGCGAGCGCGCCGCCAAATCCGGCACCCAGGCAGGCCGTCACAAACGGACGAACGAGCGGCAGCGTAACGGCATACATCAGAGGCTCGCCCACACCGAGGATTCCAACGGGAATGGACTCTGCGACGTACTTCTTGAGCTTGGCGTTCTTGGTCTTAAAGTACAGCGCCAGACCGGCACCGACCTGGCCGCCGCCAGCCATCATAAGGATGGGGAGCAGGTAATTGATGCCCTTGGTAGCGCCGTCGGGATCGTTGAGCATAGCGTGGATCGGCGTGAGCGCCTGATGCAGGCCGACGGAAACCAGCGGCAAGAAGCCTGCCGACAGGATATAGCCGCCCAGGACGCCCAGCTTCTCGAAGATAAAGGTCAAAACGCTAAAGATGGCAGTCGTCAGCCATGCGCCAACCGGCTGGATGACGAGCATCAGAGCAAAGGCGCCGATGATGAGCACCAGCAGCGGGGACAAGAACGTGTCGAGTGCGTTGGGCATAACCTTGCGAATCTGACGCTCCATCCAGGCAAAAAATGCGCCAGCGATAAGAGCCGCGATCATGCCGCCCGCTGCGGGGTTGTACTGCGCATTGGTGAGCGGCAGCAGAATGGCAGTGGTAGGATCGGCCGCGCCAGGCGCAAGCAGGGGCATGGCACTGTTGGCGATACACATCATGCCGGCGATGCCGCCCAGCGCAGCGGAGCCACCAAACTCACGTGCCGCGTTATAGCCCACCAAGATGGGCAGATAGGCAAACAGGGCCCAGCCCATGGAACGAATGCCCTGGTACCACCACTCGCCCGCAAGCGCGCCTGCCGTCGAGACGTTAATGACGTTGCACATACCGTTGATGAGGCCAGCCGCAATGATGCCGGGAAGCAGGGCGACGAAGACATTGGAAATCTTCTTGAGGAAGGCCTGAACCGGCTTGGACTCGTACTTTGCCTTCTGCGCGGCCTTGTTTGTGGCCGCAGCGTCGACCACGCTCTCGTCAGCAACGCCTTTCGCAAGGCCGGTGAGCTTGGAGAACTCTTCGAGCACCTTATTCACCTTGCCCGGCCCCAGCACGATCTGCATCGTGTCGTCCTCGACTAGGCCCATCACGCCGTCGAGTGCCTTAATGCCCTCCGTGTCGACGTTGCCCGCGTCTTTGACGGTCACGCGCAGGCGCGTCATGCACGCCGCGTTTGCCAGCACGTTGTCTTTACCGCCCAAAAGGTCCAGCAGCTTTTGAGCCAGCTCTTTGTTCGTCATAACTCCTCCTTGTAGTGGGTATCTCGTCTGGATGTCATATCAGCTCACGCCGTACACCTATTGGGCATCGGCATCGCTCTTCTCATGGCCACTCACCGCAGCACGGACATGGCCTCGCGCTCGCTCAAGAGCTACCGCAGCCTGCTCGGCATCGCAGTCCAGCAGTACCGAGACAATAGCGGTTTTTACGTGGCCGCCGGCATCTGCAAGCGCCTGAATAGCGCGCTCGCGCGTGCAGCCGGTCGCCTCCATCACGATGTTCTGGCCGCGCACCACCAACTTCTCGTTCGTCTGCTGCACATCGACCATCAGGTTTTGGTATACCTTGCCGATCTTGACCATGGCACCGGTCGAAATCATGTTGAGAATGAGCTTTTGAACCGTTCCCGCCTTGAGCCTCGTTGAGCCGGTCAGTACCTCGGGACCGGGCACGGGTTCAATGGCAAGATCTGCGCTCTCCCCGATCTTCGACCCTTGGTTGCAGGCAATTGCGATCGTCTTGCACCCAGTTGCCTTGGCGTACACAAGGCCGCCCACCACATAGGGAGTACGACCGCTTGCCGCCAGGCCAACGACAAGATCCTTGTCCGAGAGTCCACGCTCCCGCAGGTCGCTCGCGCCAAGCTCCTCGCTGTCTTCGGCACCTTCGACAGCCTTGATAAACGCCGTCTCGCCTCCAGCAATGAGCCCGACAATCAGATCGGGTGACACGCCAAACGTGGGCGGACACTCCGAAGCGTCGAGTACGCCCAGACGACCGCTGGTGCCTGCGCCCATGTAAAAGACGCGCCCGCCGCGCTCGAGTGCCTCAGCAGCCCAGTCGATTGCTGTGGCAACCTGGGGCAGCACTTTTGTGACCGACTGGACGGCACGAAGATCCTCATCGTTCATCGTCGTGACGATCTGCAGCGACGTCATCGTATCGAGGTCCATAGACCTTTGATTGCGCTGTTCGGTCGTGAATTTTGTTAAATCGAGCATTTCATTCACCTCATCTTTCCTGTTTCTCGATGTAGTTTTGCTTAATGACATGCGTCGCCCGCTCGTAGTCGCTGGCAACGTAAGCAGCGTACAGGGCATCGACAACCATAAGCTGGGCCATACGCGAAGCCATGGCACCGCTGCGGACCAAGGGCTCACTCGCAGCGACGCCGAGCACGGCATCGGCCATGGTGGCAAGCTTGGATGATCCATCTACTTTGGTCACGGCCACAACGGGACAGTTGTGACGTTGGGCCTCGGCGGTGCAGTCCAGCACCTCTTGCGTCAAGCCCGAGTAGCTAAAGGCGATTGCCATATCGCCCTCATGCATGTTCTTGGCACATAAGAGCTGATCATGCCAGTCGTCGTACAGATGGCACTCTTTGTCGACACGCATGAGCTTTTGCGCCAGATCGTGCGCGACCAAACGAGAGGCACCGATACCGAACAGATTGACTGCGCGTGCCCGCTTAAGATAGGCCGCACATCGCTCCAAGACGGTGTAATCGAGCGTTCGCGCCGTCGCTTCAATCGTGCGCACGTTGCTTTTCATCACCTTCCCCACGATACGTTCAACGCTGTCATCCATGGAGATGTCCTCGAGGGCAACGTCTTTCTTGTCACCCAAGAGCGCCAGCTCGGCAATCAGTTCGCGCTGGAACTCCTTGTAGCCCGCAAAACCCAAGCGCTTGCAAAAGCGCAAAATGCTCGAGGGCGAGGAGAACGTGGCATCGGCAAGACCGCGGACGGACAGCCCGACCACCTCGTGCGGATGAGCGCTTACATATGCGATGACATTGCGTTCCGCCGGGCTCGCGCTGAGCTCACGCTCGCGAAGCCGCAAAAGCAATCCGTTTGCCATCTCAAACACCTCCGTTGAGAAGAATTAAAGACCAACGAACGATTCGTACCAGATAGAAGCAGCTTTTACGGTACATTGTGCCGCATCGTGGCGCACAAAGGGCGAGCGTTCTACCGCTCGCCCCTCAAATCCGACCGCTCGGAAATACGCGCGACACAAAATAATTCAACAAGGTCGCATTATCAGAAACGGGTTTGTTACCGGCTAGCGCCTCGCATGGGCGCCGATCGGCCGAGTCGCATGGCGCACCAACGCCGCTGCCAGCAATACCAACAGCATCGCGGTGACATAGCCCGCAGCATCGAATCCTAAATCGATAACGTCGAAATGCCTGCCGGGAACAAAGATCTTATGTACCTGATCGCCAACGGAGCAGACGGCGCAAAAGAGCAACACGGGCACGCAACGGGAGCATACGCTCCACGGACGCCCGGAAAAGCAAACCACGACCACCGAGGCGAACAATCCGACGAAGAAAAACTCTACGGTATGGGCAACGCGACGGACGTTCGCGCCCACCCACATGCGAATGGAAGCAAGTCGGCCAGACCGGACATTCGAAGCAGCCGAATCGGTGCCCCCGGTCATCCCGTTCTCGGTCTGAGCTTCACCCGTGGCATCGGCAGCCTGTACGCCCGTAGCCTGACCCTCCACCACACGCGCGGTGGACTCGCTCAGCAACGACGTCTGCACCGCGTTTTGCTCCGTCAGCACCCAGATGCCCGCCAGCGTTGCAGCGAACAGAGCGATCGCGGTCCATCCGATTATTTGTTTTACGCGTGCCAAGGGCCTACCTCCTTTTTTGAATATCAGCGAGTGTAGCCCCAAATGACATCGTCACCGTATCAAAATTTGAATCGCAACAGGAAGCGCCAAAGCAACGCAAACCCCTACCCCGCCTCGCGCATCCAGCGATCGAACGTCCCCACGCACACGCCCAGGCACTTTGCTGCCTGGCTGCGGGTAATATCGCCTGCCTCATAGCTATCGCGTACCAGCTCAAACTGAGGAGGGCACGGCTTGCGAGGTCGACCGAAACGGACCCCTCGCGCCCGCGCCGCTGCAATTCCCTCCGCTTGGCGCCGATGGATATTCTCGCGCTCCACCTGCGCCACGTAGCTCAGCAGTTGCAGCACAATATCGGCAATCAGGGTGTTGGTCACATCCGGCGTGCCGCTGGCCTTGGCGCGCGTGTCAAGCAATGGCATGTCCAACACCACAATGGCAACCCCGAGCTCCTTGGTAATGCGTCGCCATTCCTCAAGAATCTCGGAGTAATTACGGCCAAGTCGGTCGATAGAAAGCACCACCAGCACGTCCCCGTCTCCCAGGACGTGCAGCAGCTCGCGATACCGCGGGCGATCGAAGTCCTTGCCGCTCGCATGGTCGGCATAAATATTCGCCGAGCCCACGCCATAGGCGCCCAGCGCATCCAGCTGCCGATTCAGATTCTGATCGCGCGAACTCACCCGCGCATAACCGTACACCGTCGCCATCTCATCCCCGCTTTCTTGTAAACCTGCCAAAAAGGGACAGGTTTATTTTGGTAGGTTTTACCTCTCAAATAGCAGGTAAGCGGGCGGCCGAGCAGACGGCAAGATAGCCGCGATCCAAATGCGGAGGGCGGTCCTGAAAGGCGCCCTCCGCCCCCACACCATGAGTCGGGATTTGGCTAATGGATAAGCTTAAAGTCCAAGTGTCCGCGCGTGGTATTGACGCGCGAGACCTCGATGATCACACGCTGCCCCAGTTCATAGCGGGTCCCCGTGTCGGCACCTGTGAGCGCGAGCGCGTCCTCGTCAAACTCGAACCACTCGTTGCCCAGGCTCTTGATCGAAACCAAGCCTTCGACCTGCGTCAGGTCCAAGCGCACAAAGAGGCCCATGCTGCTGACCCATGAGACCGTTCCGGCATAGCGCTCGCCCAGGCGATCCTCGTAGTACTGGGCAATCTTGATCTTTTGCGTCGCATGGCTGGCGGCATCGGCCGCACGCTCCGCATCGCTGCACGCACGGCAAATCTGCGGCAGAATGCGTGGCAGGGACTCGCGACCTTTACCGATGAGCCGGGGCGTGCGTACCAAGGCGTCCTTGCCGCCCAGCTGCTCATAGGCCAGCTGCAGCTTGAGCACGCGATGCACCACCAAATCGGGATAGCGGCGGATAGGACTCGTAAAGTGGCAGTAGCACGGCGCGGCAAGCGCAAAGTGCCCCTCGTTGCGCGGCTTGTACAGTGCGCGCTGCATGCTGCGCAACAGCAGTGTGTTGACAAGCGGCGCGTTGGCCGTGCCAGCCGCGGCGTCGACCGCAGCCTGCAGCTCATCGGGACTTCCCAGGGCAATACCAGCCGCACGGCGATCATCGATGATGCCCAGCTGCGCCAGCGCCACGGCGGCGCCGTGCAGGCTATCGGGACTGGGATCATCGTGCACGCGATAGCAAGCCTCAATGTCGCGGTCGGCCAGCCACTCGGCCACGCACTCGTTGGCGAGCAGCATGGCCTCCTCGATCAGTGACGTGGCGCACGAGCGCTCGCGGGCCACGATCTGCACGGGCACACCGTCCTCGTCCAAGAGCGCGCGGATCTCGGCCGTATCAAAGTCGACCGAACCGCGCGCGCGACGAATGCGGCGGCGGAGCTCCGCAAGCTCGTTGGCGGCAACCAAAAAATCACCGAGGTCGACGTTATAGCCGCGGGCTGTCTCTTCGCATGCAAGCCCACGCTCAAGCGCCTCCTCGCGCGAGGCCTCGACAGCCGCAACATCCTCGGCGGCACCCTCCAGCACCGAATACTCCACCGCGCCAGCACGCACCAGCAGCGCCTCGGCGCCATCATAGTCCATGCGCACGCGCGAGCGAATCACGCTGGGATAAGGGTCGTACTGGCGCACGCGACCCTGCGCGTCGAGCTCAATGTCGACGGTAAACGCCAAGCGGTCCTCGTCGGGACGAAGCGAGCACAGGTCATTAGACAGACGCTCGGGCAGCATGGGGAGTACACGATCGGCAAGATACACCGACGTCGTGCGATGACGAGCCTCAAGATCGATATGCCCGTCCCACGCCACATAGTGCGAGACGTCGGCGATATGGACGCCCAGCTTGTAGCCACCCTCGGGCGTACGCTCCAGTGAAATGGCATCGTCAAAGTCGCGCGCGTCGACCGGGTCAATCGTGATGACAAAGCGGTCGCGTAGGTCGCGGCGAAGCGGATCATTGAGTGCCGCGGCCACGTCAAGCGAAAGCGCCTCGGCCTCGGCAAGTGCGGCCTCGGGATAGCTGTCGGTATAGCCATAACGCGCCATCACATACTGAACGCCCAAATCGGGCGCGTCTTCGCCGCCAATGCGGCGATCGATCGTCACCGTGCCCGATTCCAGACGCGTCGGATACGTTAGGATGCGCGCGACGACGACATCGCCAGGATGCACGTCCAAGCGTTCGGCAGAGGTGTCCTCGGGCAAAATAAAGAAGTCGGCCTTCAGGCGCGAATCGAGCGGCTCGATCACCCCGAGCGGGCCGGCGATCTGGTAGGTACCCACCACGCTTATAGCCGCACGTTCGACGACGCCTTCAATCACGGCGCGACGCTCACCATGCGGGCTGTTCTTAATGCTCACGGCAACGGTATCGCCATCCATGATTTCGCGCTTGCCGCGGCCCATGACCTTGTAGTCGCCGTTTTCGGTTATGACATAGGCACCGTGCTCATGGAGCCGCACGCGGCCAGTCAGGCTCGGACGACGCTCGCTGCGCACCGGCCCGCGCTTATTGCGAGCTCCACGCTTATGCTTGTTATTGCGCCCCATAGCGCCTCCTTGCTATCGATTGCCGTTTACATCCCAAGAGTCTACCCAAATGATCCCCAGGGGATCAAAAAACGGGCCGTCCCAAAAGGAACGACCCGTTGGAAGGAACGAATTCCAAACATGCCTACACGCGCAGGTAGCGGCGCATGGCGATGGCGGAACCAAAGAGACCGATAATGACGCCGACCAGAATCAGCGCGGCGTAGGTCACCAGGTAGTACTGCATCGGCAGGGCAAACGACATCCAGCCGATGCTCTCCTGCAGACGCGGAACCATCAGGTTGCGCAGCAGCTCCAGCGCGCCGATGGAAAGCAGCGAGCCCAAGATGGCCTGCAGCACGCCCTCGGTTATGAACGGCCCGCGAATAAAGCCGTTGCTGGCGCCCACCAGTCGCATGATTGCGATCTCGCGGCGACGCGCCGTAATGGACAGGCGGATCGTGTTGTTGATAAAGATGAACGCGATAAAGGTCAGCAGGCCAACGAGCACCACGGCGGCGATGCGGATGTAGTTGGTCACCTGGAACAGGCGGCTCACTTCCTCCTGGCCGTACAGCACGCTCGCGTTGACGTCACCGTCGTCCGCGATCTTCTGGAAGTCGGCGTTCTTCTTGAGCTTCTTTGCCGTGCTCTCGACCTGAGACGGGTCATCCATCTCGATCGCGAACGAGGCCGGAAGCGGGTTCTGGCCGTCGAGCGCGCTCATGGTGGCATCGGCGTTACCCGACATCTTGCTCGTGTACTCGGCCAGCGCGTCGTCCTTGTCCTTATAGGTCACGGACTTCACATTGCTCCACGTCTTGAGCTCGGCCTCAAAGGCCTGGACGTCTGCCTGATCGGCGTCATCGCTAATAAAGGCGTTGATGACAACCTGATCCTCGACGGTGCCGATCACGGAGTTCAGCATCGCGGAACCCATGATGAACAGGCCGATGATAAACAGCGAAAGGAAGATCGTGATGACGGCGCCGAGCGAGGTGGTCCAGTTACGGAAGAAGTGGCTCATTGCCTCTTTGAGCGAGTAGCCCACGTTAGTTGGTGCCATAGTTGCCGTAACCTCCCCTCTCCTGGTCGCGGATTACGTGGCCGCCCTCGAGGGCGATCACGCGACGGTGCATGCTATCGACCATCTCGCGGTCGTGCGTAGCGACGATCACGGTGGTGCCGGTGCGGTTAATGCGCTCGAGCAGCTTCATGATGCCCAGCGAAATCGCCGGGTCGAGGTTGCCCGTGGGCTCGTCGCAGATCAACAGCGGCGGGCGGTTGACCATGGCGCGGGCAACGGCAACGCGCTGCTGTTCGCCACCGGAAAGCTGATCGGGCAGCGAATCCATCTGATCGGCCAGGCCGACCAGGCGCAGCACCTCGGGAACCTGGCTGCGAATAACGCCCTTGGGCTTGCCGATGCACTGCAGGGCAAACGCCACGTTTTCGTAGGCGGACTTTTGAGGCAGAAGCTTAAAGTCCTGGAACACGGCGCCAATCTGACGGCGTAGGAACGGAACCTTGCGGTTCTTGATCTTCATGAGGTCCTGGCCGGCGACCAAAATGCGACCGCTCGTGGGCCTGACGTCGCGGTTGAGCGTCGACAGCAGCGTGGTCTTACCCGAACCGGAGTGGCCGACCAAAAAGACGAACTCGCCCGGATAGATCTCGATGTTGATGTCATCGAGCGCGGGCTTGTTGGGCTGTGCCGGATAGATCTTGGTGACGTGCTCCATGAGGATGACGGGCTCGACACCGGCCTGCTTGGCCATCTTCTTGCGGCTGGCCTGCGGGTCGATGGGCGCAAACACCGACGTGAAGTCGGGGTTGTTGAGCGCGTTATCGAGGCTTGCGACCTCGGCAGCCTGGTCGCGCTCAACCACCGGAGCAGCGGGCTGCGTGGGATCGGGGATGCCGGCAAAAAGACCGGACTGCGCGGGCTGCGGCGCGGGGGTCGCAGGAGCCATGGGGTCGGGAATGCCGGCTACGGTAGGCTGCGGCGCGACAGCGCTCGTCTGGGGCTGAGCCACGCGGGCAGTCACCGTCTGGACGGACTCAAAGCCCGCCGCAGCGGAAAGCGCGACATCATTGGTGGGGTTGTAGGCAAAGGGATCTGATGCCGGCTGTGCCTGATCTGCCGGCTGCGGGGGGATCGGGCTAAACAGCTGACCCTCTGAATCCGGAGTGGCGAAACGGTTGCCCGCGACGCTCGGCTGCGTCTTGGGGGTGTCATCGCCCGCACCGGAGGTACGGAAGTGGTTACCCACTGGTGCTCCTTATCGTCGTGCGTTTAAACTACATGAGCGCTTTACATTTTAGCAGCATTGGCTTTGCTGCACATAAGAAGCATGGCGGGCTTTGGGATCCCACCGGCCGGGCGCAGGGTTACCTCCCAAATCGTCCTCGCGCATGGCCGGCATTTGTCCTGCTCCTGCGGAGCTGCGGACAAACGCCGGCCTGCGCTGCGGAAAGATTTGGGAGGTAACCCTGCGCCCGGCCTGCGGCTACTATGGGGCCGACGCACCAACTTGAGATGCTGCGCATACAAAGTTGGAAGGGTCTGAATTGCACTTTGTTGGGATGGGCCCGTTTCCCCATGGGAACTTTGCTTGGCAGGACTCTAATTTAAATTCAACAAAAACAGGGGCGCCCTCTTTGGGGATGCCCCTGTTCTGGCTTGGATGTGGTTGTTGAGACGATACTTTGCCTCGTCTTGCCTTATGCCAAGAACTCCTTGGTGGTCGCCACGATGTTGGCGGCGTCCAGGCCGTACTTGTGCAGGAGCTCGGCGCCCGGGCCGGACTCGCCAAAGGTATCGTTGACGCCGATCTTCTTGAGCGGCGTCGGGCACTGCTCGCACAGGACATCGGCAACGGCGCTGCCCAGGCCACCGATCACAGAGTGCTCCTCGACGGTCACGACGTGGCCGGTCTTGGTGGCGCTCTTGACGATCAGGTCGGCATCGATGGGCTTGATGGTGTGCATGTTGATGACCTCGGCGTCGATGCCCTCGGCAGCGAGCTGCTCGGCGGCCTCGAGAGCCTCGCCGACCATCAGGCCGCAGGCGATGATGGTCACATCGGCGCCCTCGCGCATGATAATGCCCTTACCCAACTCGAACTTATAGGTCTCGGGGTCGTTGATAACCGGCGAGGCCAAACGGGCAAAGCGCATGTACACCGGACCGTCGCACTCGTAGGCGGCGCGCGTCACGGCACGGGCCTCGACGTCGTCGGCAGGAACGATCACAGTCATGCCGGGGATGACGCGCATCAGGGCGATATCCTCGCAGCACTGGTGCGTGGCACCATCCTCGCCCACCGAGATACCGGCGTGCGTGGCACCGATCTTAACGTTGAGGTGCGGGTAGCCGATGGAGTTACGAACCTGCTCAAAGGCGCGACCGGCAGCGAACATGGCAAAGGTACTCGCGAAGGCAACACGACCGGTGGTCGCGATACCGGCGGCGACGCCCATCAGGTTGCTCTCGGCGATACCCACATCGAAGAAGCGGTCGGGGCAGGCCGCCTTGAACTTACCGGTCTGCGTGGCGGCGGCCAGGTCGGCGTCGAGGACCACAAAGTCATCGTGCTCGTTGGCGAGCTCGACGAGGGCCTCGCCGTAGCTTACGCGCGTGGCGATTTTCTTGACGTCTGCCATCCTAGAGCTCCTCTCCGGCGGCCGTGAGCTCTGCCATGGCCTGCTCAAACTGTTCATCATTGGGGGCCTTGCCGTGCCAACCAACCTGGTTCTCCATAAAGGACACGCCCTTGCCCTTCAGGGTCTCGGCGATAATGGCGGTCGGCTGGCCCTTGGTAGCGCGAGCCTCGGCAAAGGCGGCGCGGATCTGATCGAAATCGTTGCCGTCGGCAAGCTCCACCACATGGAACTTAAAGGCGCGGAACTTGTCGGCGAGCGGCATGGGGTCGTTGACCTCCTCGACGGGACCGTCGATCTGCAGGCCGTTGTGGTCGACGATCACACAGAGGTTGTCGAGCTGCTGGTTGCCGGCAAACATGGCGGCCTCCCAGACCTGGCCCTCCTCGCTCTCGCCATCGCCCAGCAGGGCGTACGTGCGATAAGTATCGCCCCAGTGCTTGGCGGCGAGCGCCATCCCGACGGCGGCGGAGATGCCCTGGCCGAGCGAACCGGTGGACATATCGACGCCCGGGGTGTCGTTCATGTTGGGGTGGCCCTGCAGGTGGCTGCCGATGTGGCGCAGCGTCTCGAGATCCTCCTTGGGGAAGAATCCGCGCTCGGCGAGCACGGCGTACAGACCAGGCGCGCAGTGACCCTTGGAAAGCACGAAGCGATCGCGGTCGGCCTTGCGGGGGTCGGCCGGGTCGACGTTCATTTCCTCAAAGTACAGATAGGTCATGATGTCGGCAGCGCCGAGCGAACCGCCCGGATGGCCGGACTTGGCAGCGTGCACGCCGGTGACGATGCCCTTCCTTACCTCGTTGGCAACCTTTTTGAGCTCTTCGTCGCTCATTGTGCCTTCCTTTCATCCTCTTAAGACAAGATGCGCACGGCACGGAAAGGTAGTCCCAACACAGCCGCGATGCACGTACGTCATTCATTATGCTGGAAACTGATGGCTTTACCAGACTTTTTATCATTATTTGAGCAATTTAGCAGGCAGTCCCGCAGATGAAACGGTTTATCAATGTGAACGTCTTTTGGATGGAACGCAGTCGGCCCTACGCGTTAATATCCTTGAATCCCTCGCCGAAGGTTTCCGTAACGTCGGCGACCGTCACAATGGCATGAGGATCGCGCTCGCGCACGATCGTCTTGAGCGTATTGAGCTCGCGGCGGTTCACAATGACCATGATCACCGGCTTCTCGGCACCCGAGTACATACCGGTCGCCCTAAACTTGGTGCAGCCGCGTCCCAGACCATACATGATGTCGGCCGCGATATCGGGGAAATTCTCCGAGATAATGAGTACCATACGGCGCCTGTTGCCGCCGTCGACCACAGCATCGATCACATAACCGCTAATGACCATCGAAAGGCCTGCATACAGCGCGTTTTCGACCGAAAAGACCGGGGCCGACAGCGCGCACACGGCAACATCGATCGCCATGACGGTCGAGCCAACCGGTAGCGATGTGTTGCGCGAGATAATCTGACCGATGGTGTCGGAGCCGCCGGTGTTGGCACCGGCGCGCAGCACCATGCCATAACCGATGCCCGTGATAATGCCGCCCCACATGGCGGGAAGCATCAGATCGGAATGCGCCAGCGGCGCCACGAACGGAGCGAACAGGTCGGTGAAAAAGCCCAGCAGCACAAAGCCCGTCGCGGTCTGCACCACGTAAAACATGCCGCCCGTGCGCATAACCACCAACAGCAGCAAGGCGTTCATCACAATGGTCTGGATACCGACGGGAAGCGAAATGCCATGAGACGCACCGACTGCCTGGATAATCGTGGCGAGACCCGTAACACCGCCGGCAGCAAGGCCGTTGGGGATCAAAAACAGGTCCGTCGCGATAGCGGCCAGAGCGCAGCCAAACATGATCTTGGGCAGATCGTGAAAGAAGTTCATCGAAAGAATGCGCTTGATGTCCAGACGATATGCCATGCTGCCTCCCTCAAAAAAGCGCACCCCGTCGGATGCGCTTTGAACTTCTTGCTATATTCGATTTTACCGATTCGCCGACCAAATACCACCCCGCACAGGGTCCGTATTGGCCACATCTGCCCAAGGCCAACCCTATGGGTTTAGGCGCTCTGGCTTTCCGCATCGGCGTTGCCAGTCGCCCAGCGATGGTAGCCGATCACAAACGGGTCCAGGTCGCCATCATCGAGGACGGCCTCGACGTTGCTGGTCTCCACGCCCGTACGCAGGTCCTTGACCATCTGGTATGGGTAGAGCACGTAGCTGCGAATCTGGTTGCCAAACCCGATCGTGGTCTTTGGCCCGCGGATCTCGTCGAGCGCCTCGGCACGCTTCTCGAGCTCGATCTCGTACAGACGGGCCTTGAGGATCTGCATGCACGCGGCCTTGTTCTGAATCTGGCTGCGCTCGTTTTGGCAGGTAACCACAATGCCGCTGGGAAAATGCGTCACGCGCACAGCGGAGTCGGTGGTGTTGACGCCCTGACCGCCCGGGCCGCTCGCGTGGTACACGTCCACGCGGATGTCGTCGGGGTTGATCTCGATGTCGATATCATCGGGCAGTACGGGAATGACCTCGACGCCGGCAAACGTAGTCTGACGGCGCTTCTTATCATCGGTGGGGCTGATGCGCACCAGGCGGTGCACACCGGCCTCGGCGCGAAGCATGCCAAAGGCATCCTTGCCCTCGACGGTAAAAGTCGCGCGATCAATGCCGATGACCTCGGCGGCGGGGCAGTCGTTAATCGTGACCTTCCAGCCGCGGCGCTGGCAGTACTTCATGTACATCTTAAAGAGCATGAAAGTCCAGTCCTGCGCCTCTAGCCCCCCCTGTCCGGGCTTGATGGTCACAATCGCGTCGCCGTGATCGAACTCGCCGGTAAACCAGCTCGAGAGCTCGAGCTCGTCGATGGCGCGGGCCAGGCGCTCCGCCGTCGCGGCAGCCTCCTCGCGCAGCGCGGCGGCATCGGGGTCATCGCCCATCTCGTCGGCAAGCTCCAGCGCCGTGCGGGCGTCAGATAGCTCACCGCGCGCGGTATCCACGGCAGCGATATCCTCCTTGGCGCGGGCAATCTCTTCCATGGTGGCGCGAGCGGCGTCGGCGTCATCCCAAAAGCCGGGGGCCACGCTTTTGGCCTCGAGCTCGGTCACGCGCGTGCGCTTCTCGTCCAAATGGAGATACGACTCGACCTCGCCGAGCCGGTCCGCAAACGCGTCCAGCTCGGCGGGCGTCACCTCTAAAGCCTCGGCCATTAACGATTCCTGCCGTGGCAATACTTAAACTTCTTGCCGCTACCGCAGGGGCAAGGATCGTTGCGGCCCACGTTGACGTACGGGTCGTCGCTCTCGTCCTTACGGTAGGTGGTCACCTTGCCGCCGTTGTTGACGGCAGCCGGGCCGCCCTGGACGGCCGTGCGAGCCTGCACCTGAGCCTGCTTGCGCAGCACCGAGTTGCCGTTGTCGCCATCGACATCGGCGGGACCGGAGAAGCGCGCGCCCTCGAGTGCGGGGCCTTCCTTGTGCTCCACGGCCTGCGGGGCAGCCTTGATCTCGATGCGCAGAACGGTGCGCAGATAGTCCTCGTACATGGTGTCGACGAGCATCTGGAACGCGCCGTAGGCCTCAGTCTTGTACTCGACCAACGGGTCGCGCTGGCCAAAGCCGCGCAGGCCAATGCCGGTCTTGAGGTAGTCCATCTCCTGCAGGTAGTTCATCCAACGGGTATCGATGACGCGCAGCATGACCTGGGTGTTGAGCTCACGCATGAGGTCCTCGCCCAAGCGCTCGGCCTTCATGTTGTAGCACTTCTCAACGTATGCCAGGACATCGGCGGCAAGGGCCTCGTAATCCTCGTCGGGGAACTTCGGCGTATCGATATGGCCGGTCAGCTCCACGACCCACTTGCGCAGGCCCTCAAGATCGCGCTCGCCATCGTGGCTGTCCTTGGTGCAGAACTCCTGCACGCAGCGGTACACGGTGTCGTGCATAACCTCGGTGATGTGGTCGGTCAGGTCCTTGCCATCCAGAATCTTGTTACGCTCGGCGTAAATGACCTGGCGCTGCTTGTTCATGACGTCGTCGTACTCAAGGACGCTCTTACGCATGGAGAAGTTGATGCTCTCGACCTTGTGCTGGGCGCTCTCGACGGCCTTGGAGATGATCTTGTGCTGGATGGGCATGTCGTCGCCCATGTCGGCGGTGACCATCATCTTGGAGACGCGGTCCATCTTGTCGCCGCCGAACAGGCGCATGAGGTCGTCCTCGAGCGACAGGTAGAACTGAGTCTCGCCCGGATCGCCCTGACGACCGGAGCGGCCGCGCAGCTGGTTGTCGATACGACGGGACTCATGGCGCTCGGTGCCGATGACGGTCAGGCCGCCGGCGGCAAGCACGCGCTCGCGCTCGGCCTTGCAGGTCTCCTTGGCCTCGGCGTTAAACTGCTCGAGCTGCTCGGGCGTCACGTCCTCCATGGTCAGGCCCTCGTACTCAAGGCGCTCGCGCACCAGCTCGTCGGGGTTGCCGCCCAGCAGGATGTCGGTACCACGACCGGCCATGTTAGTAGCGATGGTCACGGCGCCGTAGCGTCCGGCCTGGGCAACGATATGAGCCTCGCGCTCGTGATGTTTAGCGTTGAGGACCTCGTGCGCGATGCCGCGCTTGGTAAGGGCGGCAGACAGCTTCTCGGAGCTCTCGATGGAAACGGTGCCCACCAGGACCGGCTGACCCTTGGCGTGACGCTGCTCGACATCGTCGGCGACGGCGTTGTACTTGGCCTGAATGGTACGGTACACCAGGTCCTCGTGATCAACACGCTGAACGGGTTTGTTGGAGGGGATGACCTCGACGGGCAGCTTGTAGATCTCGCGGAACTCGGCATCCTCGGTGAGTGCCGTGCCGGTCATGCCGGAGAGCTTGTCATACAGACGGAAGTAGTTCTGCAAGGTGATAGTGGCCAGCGTCTGGTTCTCCTCGCGTACGAGCACGCCCTCTTTGGCCTCGATGGCCTGGTGCAGGCCCTCGGAGTAACGGCGGCCTTCCATAATGCGGCCGGTGAACTCGTCGACGATCTTGACCTCGCCGTTGGTGACCACATACTGCTTGTCGCGGTGGAACATGTACTGGGCCTTCAGCGCCTGCTGCAGGTGGTTGACCAGCTGGCCGGAGAGATCGGCATAGATGTCATCGATACCCAGGCGGCGCTCGATCTTCTTAAGACCGCGCTCGGTGGCGGCGATGGTGTGCTTGGCCTCGTCCATGACGTAGTCGCCCGTGGGTTCAACATCCTCGGTGGCGGTAAGCATGTCGTGCGACACGTCCTCGCCGCGCTCAAGGCCACGCACGGCACGCGCAAAGTCCTTGTAGGTACTGGCGGACTTGGTACCAGCGCCCGAGATGATCAGCGGGGTGCGGGCCTCATCGATCAGGATGGAGTCAACCTCGTCGACGATGGCGTAGTTGTGGCCGCGCTGCACGCGCTGCTCGGGACGGGTAACCATGTTGTCGCGCAGGTAATCAAAGCCGAACTCGGAGTTGGTGCCGTAGGTGACGTCGGCCTGGTAGGCCGGGCGCTTGAGCTCGAGCGGCATGTTGTTCTGGAGCAGACCGACGGTCATGCCCAGGTACTTATAGATGCGGCCCATCCACTCGGAGTCGCGCTTGGCAAGGTAATCATTGACAGTAACGACGTGCACGCCCTTGCCGGCAATAGCGTTGAGATAGCCAGCCAACGTGGAGACGAGGGTCTTACCTTCGCCGGTCTTCATCTCGGCGATGTGGCCCTCGTGCAGTGCCATGGCGCCAATGAGCTGCACGTCAAAGTGGCGCATACCCATGGTGCGCTTGGAAGCCTCACGCACGGTGGCAAAGGCCTCGGGGAGCATGTCGTCAAGCGACTCGCCGTTGGCGTAACGCTCGCGGAACTTATCGGTCTGGCCGCGGAGTTCCTCCTCGGTCATCTTCTCAAACTGGGGCTCAAGACCGTTGATCTGGTCGACGATCTTGTAGTAGCGCTTAAGGTCCTTATCGGATCCAAAGGACAGCAGCTTTGACATGAATCCCATGTGGTTTTCCTTTTTGGCCATCGCCCACGCCGTGCAGCTGCGGGCGAGTTAAACACAGATGATTGTACTTTAGCCAAACAAGGCGCGGCCTATACGGTCGACCTCGACCGCCACGTAATAACTATGACCAACCTGCCACAATGGGACAGGTTTATTTTGGCAAGTTTTATCTGAGCAAACGCCGTCTCTCTGCCATTTGGTGCCACGGGGACAGGTTAGCTTGCACCAATAAAAAGAAAAGGGCCGCGCACCCAAATGGATGCACGGCCCTCATGCCATGAATGCGAGTGATTCCGCGGCGAGCTATTTACTCAGCAGCCTCGGTGGTCTCGGCCTCGGCAGCGGCCTCCTCGACGGGAGCCTCTGCGGGAGCCTCGGCGGCCTGCTTGGCAGCCTCCTCGGCGAACTTAGCGGCACGCTTAGCCTTCTCGGCAGCCTTAGCCTCAGCGGCGGCCTTACGAGCGGCCTCGGCCTCAGCAGCCTTGGCGGCCTTGGCAGCCTTGGCCTCCTCAGCCTTCTTGAGCTGGGCGGCAGCGGCGCCACCGAACTTGTCGGCGAAGCGCTGGACGCGTCCACCGGTGTCGACGAACTTCTGCTGGCCGGTGTAGAACGGGTGGCACTCGTTGCAAAGCTCGACCTTCATCTCGGACACGGTAGCGTGCGTCTTGAAGGTGTTGCCGCAGGAGCACGTCACCGTGCACTCGACATACTGGGGATGGATACCCTGCTTCATGGTAGGACTCCTTATTGGTCAGGCGCTGGTTACCGATCAGCGCATAAGGCGTCTTGGTTTCCGACCAAGACAACAAACTCGGCTATGGTACCACGGCGCCGCGCGTCCCACAAAAGGTTCACGGTCTTTGTGCAACGCGGCGTGGCCAACCGCAGCGGACACGCACCCTGTCACCCCTTCGCCCATGTTGCAGACGTGTAACGCCGCTGTAAGCGCACCTCTTTTGGCGCCAGACAGGTACAATGATGAACACTGTACCGTAGCGGAGCGCCCCGCGCGCCGCAACCACGCGAAAGGGTTTCCCATGGCCGAGATCTCGTCCTCCCGTATCGTCATCACCGTCCTTGGCAAGAACCGCCCCGGCATCGTCGCCGGCGTCACCCGTGTCCTGGGCGAGGCCAACGTCGACATCCGCGACATCACGCAGTCCATTATCGAGGACATCTTCACCATGACCATGCTGGCCGATACCGCCGAGTCCAAGCTCGACTTCGCTGAGCTGCAGAAGGCCCTGGCCGAGGCCGGCGAGCTTTCGGGCGTCAACGTGTCCATCCAGCGCGAGGACGTCTTTAACTTTATGTACCGCCTGTAGCGAACAGGCCGTGCAGGAACAGGCCGGCGCATCTGCACTCAAGCACGCCGCCCCACACGGCCCGGAGAGGAGCGCACATGGCCTACGACGCCAAGAAAATCTATTACCGCTTCGATGACCACTTGAGCCGACTAGTCCTGGATTACGAAGCAAGCCGCCAGATTTCGTCTGAGAGCGAAAGCCTCTACCACGGCCTGCCGACCGACCCTTATGACGAGGGCCTGTTTGTCGAGCACAATGTCAAGCGCGGCCTACGCAATGCCGACGGCTCGGGCGTGGTTGCGGGTCTCACTCGCATCTCGGATGTGCACGGCTACAACAAGGTCGACGGAAAGGTCGTGCCCGATCAGGGCAAGCTCACGCTTCGCGGCTACAGCATCGAGGATCTGGTCAACAATGCCCAGGCCGAGAATCGCTACGGCTACGAAGAAGTCGCCTATCTGCTTATCACGGGTTCGCTGCCCAACAAGGAAGAGCTCGACGGCTTTTGTGAGCGCCTGGGCGCCTTTAGACATCTGAGCGACGAGTACGTTAAAGAGTTCCCTATGACCACGGTGTCGTCGAGCATCATGAACGTGCTCCAGCGCGCCGTACTGTTGCTCTACGCCTTCGATGCCGAACCAGACGTGATCACGCCCGAGCACGAAATCGACGTCGCCATTTCCATGCTCGCACGTCTCCCGCGCATCGCCGCCTTCGCACACATGGCCTCGGTCGCCAAGCTTCGCGGCTCCGAGGTTCACGTGCCGCACCCCACGCCCGGTCTCTCCACCGCCGAGACCATCCTACAGGTCCTGCGCGGCGGTATGGCGTTCACCCGCGATGAGGCGATGCTGCTCGACGTTATGCTCATGCTGCATGCCGAGCACGGCGGCGGCAACAACTCCACCTTCGCTTGCCGCGTGCTGTCGTCTTCGGCCACCGACCCGTATTCCGCCTACGCCGCGGCTATCGGCTCGCTCAAGGGCCCGCGCCACGGCGGTGCCAATGCCAAGGTCGTGTCTATGCACGAGGACATCCGCGCGCATGTCTCCAACTGGGAGGACGAGGACGAGGTCGCAGCCTATCTGGGCAAGATCCTCGACAAGCAGGCCTTCGACGGCACGGGTCTCATCTACGGCATGGGCCACGCCGTCTATACGCTCAGCGACCCGCGCGCCGAGGTCTGCCGCCGTTACGCGCGCACACTTGCCGCCAAGAAGAACCTGGGCGATGAGTTCGCGCTCATCGAGCGCATCGAGCGCCTGGCACCCCAGGTCATGCGCGACCACGGCATGACCAAGCCCATCTGCGCCAACATCGACCTGTACACGGGCTTTATCTACAAGATGCTCGGCGTACCCGAGACGCTTTTTACGCCGCTATTCGCCGTCGCCCGCATGGCCGGCTGGTCGGCACACCGCATGGAAGAGCTCTTCTGCGCGCACCGTATCATCCGCCCCGCCTATCGTCCGGTGATCGAGCCGCTGGAGTACAAGCCGCTCGCCGACCGCTAGGACGCGGACCGTTATAGAACTCGAGCGTGGCCAGGGCATCGCCGCCCTCGGCCACGCTTTTTATGCCAGCAGAAAGGGCTGCATCAAATGATTGTGTTTTCCGATATGGACGGAACGCTGCTGACGAGCGATAAGCAAATGAGCGATGCCACCTGGTCGATGCTCGACGAACTCGCTCGACGCGGAATTGAATTTGTGCCCTGCACGGGACGTCCGCTATCGGGCATCTTTGAGCCCATCCTCGCCCATCCCGCCGTGCACTATGCCGTCTGCGCCAATGGCGCCAGCGTCTGGCAGCTCGACGACGATGTGCCCAACGATGCCTCGCGCGCCACGCGCATTTTGAGCCGTCCGCTCGATCGCGGCATTGCCCATCGCGTCCGTCGCATCGCCGCCGGCCACGATGTGACCTTCGATATCTTCGCGGATGGGCAGTGCTTCCTCCCCCGCTCGCTCTACACGCGCCTGGACGAATTCTGCGGCGGCGACCCCCACATCGCGGCTTCGCTCAAGCGCACACGAACACCGATCGACATGGATATCGACAGCAAGATCGACGAGGTCGAGACGCTCGAACGCATCGCCATGTACTGGCACGACCCGGCCGATCGCGACGTCATCGCGGCTGAGCTCGACACGCTCGGAGGCATTGAGGTCACGCGTTCTTACGCCATGAATATCGAGGTCATGGGTGAGGGCGCCACCAAGGGAACGGCCCTCACGTGGCTATGCGAGCACCTGGGCGAGCGTCTCGCCGACGCTTGGGCGTTCGGCGACAACATCAACGACATCCCCATGCTGCAGGCAGCGGGCCACGGCATGGCCATGATCAACGCCGAGCCCGAAGACCGCGAGGCCGCCGACGCCGTCACCGAATACGACAACGACCACGACGGCGTCGCCCGCACCATCATGGCCGCCCTCGCCTAGTCGTTGGGGACGTTCTTAAACGACTAGTCGTTGGGGACAGCCTTCGCGAAAAAGCTGCAAGGACTGTCCCCCACTGTCGGCAGAAAAGGAACGTCCCCATCTGCCGGATTAAGCGAGACTCTCCAGCACGCGACGGAGCTCATGCTGAACGGCGTGGTCGCGGTTGCAGCCTACGACGCGATCGGCCACCGCCTTGAGCGCTGGGCGCGCGTTTTCCATCGCGCAACCCGTGCCGACAAAGCGAATGATCTCGTAGTCGTTCATCGAGTCGCCAAACGCCATGACCTCGTCGCGACCAATGCCGTAATGCTCCGCGAGCTGCGCGATACCCGAGGCCTTCGACACACCAGGCTGCATGGCATCGATCCACGCGTTGCCCGAAGGCGCAAAAGTAAAGAGCTGACCAAGTTCGCGCTGTAGCACGTACGCACTGTCCATAACCGCACTGTCGTCGCAAAAGATACTCGCTTTGATGATATTTACGCTGGGATCGGGCAGCTCCCAAATACGCTCGGCATTGGGAAGGTCCTTATCGACCTCACGCACGAACTTGCACTCGTCATCGAGCAGGAAGGACTTGGTTCGGTCAAAAAGTGCAAGATGCAAATTGGGAAACGTCGCGACGGCCTGGGCGAGCTTTCGAATCGCCAGGTGCGAATACACCTCGCGGTCTACCATTTTGCCGTCGGCGAAGACCTGGGCACCGTTAGCGGCGACAAAGTCCATCTTGTCGCGAACGGGCGCAAAGAACTCGCACAGGCGATCGTAGCGGCGGCCTGACGATGCGGCAAAATGCACGCCATGCTCGCGTAGCACCAAAATCAGTTCGTAGGTCTCGGGAGGCACCTGACCGTTTTCGTCAAGCAACGTGCCGTCCATATCGGATGCAATCAGTTTAAACATAGAAAAGCTCCCTTCGGGCTTGTTGGAATCGAACGTGTATCCGATTCCAACGTACCCAAAGGGAGCTCAAATAAGACCCCGCAGTCATAAACGTTACATAGACCTGGCAAATAGCTCACGCGTGCCAGAGAGCCCACGACCGCGGCGGCAGGCGACACACGGAAGAGTGTCCCCGACGACTAGTCGTTTAAGAACGACCCCGATGACTAGTCGGCGTAGGTGAAGGTTGTAACGTCGAACATGCCCTCGGGGCGGATGCGGAGCGTCGGGATAACCGGCAGGGGCAGGAAGATGATGCCCATGATGGGGTCGAGCGGCGGCTCAATACCCATGGCGCGCGCCTTGACCATAAAGTCGTCGTGCTGCGCGGCAACGTCCTCGGCCGTGCCTTCGCTCATCAGGCCACCGAGCGCCAGCGGAATGCGCGCCACGACCTCGCCGCTACGCACCAGCACGTGGCCGCCCTGGCCCACGGCCTCGACAGCAGCCATCATATCGGCGGCGTTGTCGCCCACCACGCACACGTTGTGCGAGTCATGGCCGATCGTGGAGGCAATGGCACCACCGGTGATGGTGAAACCGCGCACCCAGCCGCGACCGATGTGTTTGCCGACCAGGCCCAAGCCAGCGGGACCGTCGCCATCGGTACCCTCGGTCTGCAGCGACACGCCGCGGCCATGGCGCTCGATCAGCATAATGCGGCGCAAGTCCTCGTCAGTCTCGGGACGGACCATACCCGTGATGGCCTTACCCGGTACCACGTCAATCACGGCCTCGCCCGGCTTAAAGGCATAGTCAAACACGTCGAGCGAAAGCTTCGGCAGCTTAACGGAGGCGCGCAGCTCATCGGCAAGGGCCGCAACCTCGGCCATCTCGGGTGCGACCTCGCCCACAAAAGTGCCGTCCTGCGCCACCAGAGCACCGGCGGCATATACTCGATGCGGAGCCGTAGCAAACGTCAGGTCATTGAGCACCAGCAGGTCGGCACGCTTGCCCGGGGCAATCGCACCACGCAGCTCGTGCGGGTCGCGGCAGCCGTGATCCAGGCCAAACGCCTCGGCCGTGGAGAGGGACGCCATAGAGATAGCGACCACCGGGTCGATGCCGGCCTCGATGGCCACGCGGCAGGCATTGTCGATCATGCCGGTCGAAAGAGCATCGGAGGGAGCGCAGTCGTCGGTCGCAAAGCAGCAGCGGCGGGCGCGGGCAGGGTTCTCCAGCAGCATCGGAGACAAATTGGCCAGGTCGTGGCTGCACGTACCCTCACGCAGCATCACATACATGCCGCGGGACAGCTTGTCGAGCGCCTCCTCGGGAATCGTCGACTCGTGGTCGGCGATAATGCCCGCTGCGGCATAGGCGTTGAGGTCCTTACCGGCAACGAGCGGCGCGTGGCCGTCAACCTGCTTGGACGGCGTCTGGTTGGCAGCATCGATGCGGGCGCAGGTCTCGGGATCGGCCATAAAGACGCCCGGCAGGTTCATCATTTCGCCCAGACCAAAAACGTCGCCCGGATGCTCGGCAAAAAACGCCTGCATATCGGCAGCGGTGATGACGGCACCGGCCTGCTCATCGGGCAGTGCGGGCACGCACGAAGGCATCATGTACTTGATGGAGATGGGCGCACGACGACCGTCCTCAATCATAAAGCGCAGGCCGTCGAGACCGGCAACATTGGCGATCTCGTGACTGTCGGCAATGGCGGTGGTAGTACCGCGCGTCGCGGCCATGCGAGCATACTCGGCGGGGCGGATGTTCGAGGACTCGATATGCAAGTGTCCGTCAATAAAACCGGGGGCAAGATAGTGGCCCTGGCAGTCGACGACCTCAGTTGCCTCGTAGGTGCCAGCGGCATCGTCGCGACCATCGTAGAGCACGCCGACGATCAGACCGTCCTTGACGGCAACGCTACCGGGCGCCACACGCTGGCCATACACGTCGACGATCTGCGCATTGGTAAACAGCGTGTCGACGGGCACGCGGCCCTCGGCAGCGTCGATCACAGACCTCATGACCTCAACGGACATACATACTCCTTTAACCGTAGAAATAACTGCGGGGCGGACGGGCCTTCACCGCAGCAAGCCAATAGCCATTGTATGCCCAAAAGAAAGTCCCGCTAACACCCCTTCCGCTTAACGGCACCGCCAAATGATCCCTCCGTCCCCAAGGGATCGTCGTAACCAAAAAGGCCGCAGTCGGGATTCCCGGCTGCGGCCTTATTGCACTTGTGAGGTCAACTCGCTCGTTAGACCAACTTAAAGCCCTTGCGCTTGCCCACGGAGAGGGTGTCGCCCAGTTTGAGGGCGCTCGGATCGATGTTGTAGCTCTTGGGAGCCACAGCCTTGCCGTTGATCTTGACGCCGCCGCCGTCGATGTCGCGGCGGGCCTGACCGGCGCTGGCCGAAAGGCCCAGGTCCTTGAGCAGGCCGGCGAGGTAAATCTGGCCCTCGTCGTTGACGGTCAGCTCGACATGCTTCTCGGGGAAGTCGGCAAGCTGGCCCTCCTTGAACACACGGTCGAACTCGGCCTGGGCCTCGTCGCCGGCGCCGGCGCCGTGGTAGGTATCGCACAGGTCGCGGCCCAGAGCGCGCTTGAGCTCGTAGGGGTCGGCGGAACCGTCGGCCAGGGCGGCGTCGATCTTATCGACCTCGGCCGGGGCGAGCGAGCTCGCCAGACGATAGTACTTGCCGATCATCTCGTCGGGGATGGACATGGTCTTGCCGAACATATCCTTAGGAGCATCGGTCAGGCCGATGTAGTTACCGTAGGACTTGGACATCTTACGGACGCCGTCGGTGCCCTCGAGCAGCGGCATGGTGAGCGCAATCTGCGGCTCCATGCCCATCTTCTCCATGAGCTCGCGGCCGGCGAGCAGGTTGAAGAGCTGGTCGGTGCCGCCCATCTCGACGTCGGCCTTGATCTGAACGGAGTCGAAGGCCTGCATTACGGGGTACAGAAACTCGTGCAGGGCAATCGGCGTCTGGGACTGGTAGCGCTTGGTAAAGTCGTCGCGCTCAAGGATGCGAGCGACAGTGAACTTGGAGCACACCTGCAGCAGGCCGGCCAGGTCCATCGAAAGGATCCAGTCGCCGTTGTGCACGATGGTGGTCTTCTCGGGGTCCAGAATCTTCATGGCCTGGCTCACGTAAGTCTCGGCGTTGGCCTCGATCTGCTCCTGCGAAAGCTGCGGACGCGTGGAGTTCTTGCCCGAGGGGTCGCCGATCAGCGCGGTGCCGTTGCCGATGATGAGGGTGACGTTGTGGCCCAGGTCCTGGAACTGACGCATCTTGCGCAGGGGCACGGCATGGCCCAGGTGCAGGTCGGGGCTGGTGGGATCGACGCCGAGCTTGATGTTGAGGGGCTCACCCTTCTCAAGCTTCTTGCGAAGGTCGGCCTCGGGGACGATCTGCGCTGCACCCGAGGTGATGATACGCATTTGCTCGTCAACAGACAGCATTGGGTATCCTCCTTTTGCTATAGCACCCTCACCGGATACGGCGGTGCTGGAAGTTCATAAACTCTCTTATGATAACCAAAACGGCGCGGCCGAACACCTACGACAGGAAAATCCTCGTCCTGCCGCACGCGTCGATAACGACCGGCAAACGCGTGCCGTCACGTTCGACCAAAAAGCGCGCCCGCTGACGGCGCGAGCAGTCACGGCAACGGATCTGCCCCGTTGCATCCGTGGCGCAGGCGCCCTCGGCAGTCAGCAAGCAGTGCTCGCATACCATGAGCTCGGAACGGTCGGCATCGACAGGCCCCAAGACACCGGGACAAGCGGCAAGCTCGGCAACACGCTCCGCATCATTGCCGAGCAACTCGGCCGACAAGTACACCCGCCCCGCCCCGAGTCCGCGCAGCCAGGTAAGCGTGACCCGATTCGCGCAGAACACCGGCGCCGCCACGTCAAACGTCATGCCCAGCTCGCGAGCGATCACCACCTGTCCCAGGTTGCGGCAGACGACGCGCCCGGCACGCTGCATAAGTGAGCGGGTCCGATCAACGTCACCCGTGCGGCACACCTCGTCCAGCACCACAACGGCGTCGGACAAATCGCGTTCTCCGCGCGGATCGGCATCCATCAGCTGCCAAGCAAAAACCATGTGAGCGGGAACCGCGCGCTCCACCAACTCCGTCGACGCACCGCCATCCACCGCAACGTCCTCAAAGAGCAGCACCTCAACGGCGCGCGCAACGGGCGCAATCGCATCCGCCTCGGCCCGCATGCGCTCCAACACCGCCGCTGTCTGATCCAACACGCCGGCGCTGCGAATCAGGTATACCTCGCAGCCCGCGTCCACCTTACGCTTGCAATGCACGACGACGCGCTTCCCCGCTGCGGCATCCACCGGGCAGGGCACCTGCGGCCAGCGCTTGGGCACATCGGGGCGCGCGTCGACGCCCGGATAGAACCGAATCTCGAGCGTGTCACCCGCCGCCACGGCGGCATCGAGCTCAACGGTCACCTCTTCGTGGCCCACAGCGACCAAGCGCCCCACGCGCACGCCCTGGTTAATTGCACGCTCAAAGCTCATCAGCTCGGCACCCGAACGCCCTCGCAGGTACGCATCGGTAAACCCACGGTTAAACGACCTTCCCAGCTCGCGCTCAAGCTCTTCCACGGCACCGGGGTCCCACGCGCCGTCGCGCAGCATATCGAGCGCCCGACGCCAAACCCGCACCACGTTGAATACGTAATCGGGGTTCTTCATGCGCCCCTCGATCTTGAGCGACGCCACGCCGGCATCTACAAGCTCGGGCAGATGCGCAATACCCAGATAGTCATGCGGACACAGCAGACGATCCCCCTCAACGGCGACAACGCTCTGTCCCGCCTCGTCCACTAGGTCGTACGCCAGACGGCACGGCTGTGTGCAGTCGCCGCGCATCGCCGATCGTCCACGCCGCAGGGCCGAGAACTCGCACGCCCCCGAATAGCCGATGCAAATCGCACCGTGGCAGAATACCTCGATGGGCACGCCCGTGGCACAGAGCGCCACAATCTCGTCGACCGTCAGCTCGCGCGCCGTCGTCACGCGCTCGACCCCCAACTCATCGGCGGCAAGCCGCACGGCGCCTTCGCTATGAACGCCCGCCTGCGTAGACAGGTGAATCTCAACCCCGGGAATCGCCGCGCTCAGCGCGCAGGCCAACCCGGCATCGGCCACAATCAGAGCATCGGCGCCCAGCTCCAGTGCATGAGCTCCCAACGCCACCGCGTCGGACAACTCATCGTCAAACACGAACACGTTGAGCGTCACGTACACACGCACGCCATGGGCATGCGCCACGGCGCAGCCGCGCGCAAACTCGTCATCCGTAAAGCCATGGGCGCTCACACGGGCGTTAAAGCCGCCCAACCCCGCATAGATGGCATCGGTACCCGCGGCGATGGCCGCAAGCATCTGGTCGAGTCCGCCCGCCGGCGCCAGCAACTCGGGCAGCGCCGCACCGGCAGCATCCAATCCAGTCTCGTATTGTCCGCTCGGCCCCATCGCCCGAATCGCCATCGACAAACTCCTTACCAAGGTATGCATTCACTCTGAAAAATGCCGTCTTCCAGCATACACGAGGCCTCGCGCGCCCCGTTTGGTTTATCGTGTAATAACTTATGTCCATCCTGCCCCGACGGCACATCCACCGTCCGGCACGACATACCTGGAGGTCAATATATGGGTCCTCGCCAACGACAGGGACACAGCCGTTCAAAGACGCACGCCCTGCCCATAATCCTGCTCTCTTTTTTGGGCTTTCTGCTGATTGCGGGCGTGGCGTTTGGCATCGGCATGGTCGGCAACGTCAACCGCTGGCTGTCCGATCTGCCCGACTACACCGACGCCAACGCGTATCTGGTGAGCGAGCCCACCGAGATCGTCGACTGCAACGGCAACAAGATCGCGAGCTTCTACACGCAAAACCGCAAGTCCATCACCAAGGACGAGGTCTCCCCCTACGTGCTGCAGGGCACCGTTGACGTCGAGGACGAGCGCTTCTACGAGCACGGCGGTATCGACCTGTGGGGTATCGCGCGTGCTGCGGTGGCAACCCTCGGCGGCGGGCACGAAGGCGCCTCGACCATCACCCAGCAGCTTGTGCGCAACACCATCCTGCAGGAGGAGCAGTTCGACTCGACCATTGAGCGTAAGGTGCGCGAGGCCTACATCGCCATCAAGATGGAGGACATGTACTCCAAAGACGAGATCCTCATGATGTACCTCAACACCATCTATTACGGCCACGGCGCCTACGGTATTGAGGCCGCGGCCGAGACCTATCTGTCCAAGAGCGCCGCCGACCTCACCCTGAGCGAAGCCGCACTGCTGATCGGCCTTCCCAACTCGCCCTCGCAGTACGACCCCACGGTCAACCCCGACCTGGCGCTGTCCCGTCGCAACAAGGTCCTCGACAACATGTTGCGCCTGGGCCACATCACCCAGGAGGAGCACGATGCCGCACAGGCCGAGCCCATCACCCTCAATGTGACCGAAATCTCGGGCAGCGGCGTCGACGTATACTCGCAGCCCTACTTTGTCTCCTACGTCAAGCAGCTGCTGGAGCAGGAGTTCTCGACCGACGTGCTCTTTAAGGGCGGCCTGACCGTCAAGACCACCATCGACCCCACGATGCAGCAGGTGGCAGAGAATGCCGTCCGCGAGCAGCTCGACACGCTCTCGCTTGACGGCCTGGACATGGGCATGGTCGTCGTCGACCCCAAGACCGGCTACATCAAGTGCATGGTGGGCGGCTACGACTACAACGCCGACGAGAACCACGTAAACCATGCCACGGCCAAGCGTCCCGTCGGCTCCACCTTTAAGGCCTTTACGCTGGCAACTGCCATCCAAAACGGCATGAACCCCAACGTCACCCTCAACTGCAACTCGCCGCTCAAGGCCAAGGGCACCACGACCGAGGTCCAAAATTACGCCAACCAGAGCTATGGCAACATCACGCTTAAGCAGGCGACGGCATACTCCTCCAACACCGGCTACATCCAGGTGGCGGAAGCCGTCGGCAACAGCAAGATCATCTCGCTCGTCAAAAAGCTCGGCATCGACCCCGCCAAGGACAACATCGAGGACGTTCCCGTCATGACCCTCGGCACCGGCTCGATCTCGCCGCTCGAGATGGCCGCCGCTTACGCGACGTTTGCCAACGGCGGCTACTATCGCCAGCCGATCGCCATCACCGAGATTGACTCTCGTACCGGTTCGGTGCTGTACCAGCACACCGACAATCCCTCACAGGTGCTTACCGAGGGCGAGGCCGCCGCGGTCACCGATGTTCTGTCCGGCGTCATGAAGGGCAGCGGTACGGGTGCTGCCGGCGCCCTGAGTGTCAACCAACCCTATGCCGGCAAGACGGGCACCACCGACAACACCACCAACCTGTGGTTCTGCGGCTATACCCCGCAGCTGGCGTGCGCCCTGTGGACCGGCTATTCCGCGGGCGAGATCCCCATCCAAAAGTACGGCACGGACCTGCTGGGCGACAGCACCAACCTGCCTGTCTTTAAGCGGTTTATGAACACCGTTCTGACCGGTACCGAGCGCGAGGAGTTTGCGACCGGAACGGCGCCCACCTACAAGAACAACAGCGTCTGGAAGTTCTACGGCACCAACAACACCAAGAAGTCGGAGAACGACGACAAGGACAAGGACGAAGAGGAAGAGGAAACCACCACAACGACTACCACGACGACCACGACCACCGAGACCACGGGCGGCGACACCACCGGCGGCACCGGTACGACCGGTGGCTCGACGGGCGGCTCCACTGGTGGTTCGACCGGCGGCGATGGCGGCACGCCTACGCCTACGCCCACTCCCGACCCCTCGCCCACGCCTGACGATACGGTCGGCTAAGAAGTACGCGACTAAAGCCAACAAGGCCCCGAGCAGCTTATTGAACTGCTCGGGGCCTTTTAGTTTGAAGCGACCTGGCGGGCGGTCTTTATACCGGCAAACAAAAAGGGGTACCGACCAACGTCGATACCCCTTACAAGCCACTATGTCAGCGCACACAATGCCGAGCGCACGACCCACACGCCTACTTACGAGAATTGCTCAACTTATTGATCAGCGCCTCGAGACGCTCGCCGTCCTCGGCCGTCTGGGCAATAACCAAAATCGTATCGTTGCCGGCAAGCGAGCCAAGCACATCGGGCAACTCTGCCGCATCAACGGCGGCGGCGATGCCGGAAGCCGTGCCAGGCTGAGCCTTGATCATAACCAGATTATCGGTACGCAGAACGCCCGTTACGAGCTCGGAAACCATACGCTGCAGGTGCAAGTCCTCTGCCAGAACATAGATGCCCTCAGGGAGCTTACGCAGCCCCATGTCGGCAATATCGCGAGAGACAGTCGCCTGCGTGCAATCAAAGCCCATAGCGCGGAGCTCATCGACCAGCACGCGCTGCGTGCGGACATCCTTATTGCGCACAATATCTCTAATGGCATCCTGGCGCCCATTGCGTTTTTTAGCCATACAAACCCTCTCTCCAAAAGATGGCGGAGACAATCAATCAGTGATTGAATAGTTTAACGCTATTTGAAGGCTTTTGTGTATAAGAACGCATTTCGAAACAATTCTATGCAAGTTTGTTTCGCAATGAGCCGTTTAGGCGGGTTTTGCGCCCGTCCGATTAAGAAAAGCTGCCAGATGCGTACACATCACGCAGCGCGCGGGCTTGGCGCTGGCGATCGGCCCAAACAACAGACCGAGTCCCCGATGGTTATCCTTGAGCGCGGCGACCATCTGACGGGTCCGAGGCGCCTCGAGCATATCACGCATGCGGGCGGAACGCTCGATTGACGACACCCCATGCGGGCTCAGACACAAATTCTCGATGCAGGCGACCAGTCCGGCAAAGTAGAACTTTTGGCTTGCCAGCTTGAGCCGACCACCGCTATCTGCTTCCGAGAGTGAGTCCGCAAGCTCGTCGAGCGCTCGAGTGTCATCGGATATCCTGGCATACATGGTGGGATCAAAGGCATCTGTAAGCTTAGGCGCCACCACGTGGAAACAAGCGTCGCCGCATCCGGAGACGCGCTGCGCCTGCGAGAGCGCGCATGCCATAAACCCAACTGTGCGAAACGCCTTGTCGCACAAGAGGCATGCCTCAAACAGCTGACGGCTATACATCACGCCAGAGACTTGAGCAACCAAGCCGCCTAAAATCAACTGAGGCAGCCCGGCCACCATCGAAGATTTGCTATCAATGGAAATATGAGTAGCATCCAAGACGCGCGAATGGCGCTCTCGATGTGCATCATAGCGGTCGAGCGACACCGCGGGGAACACTATGTCTGCCGCAGTATCGCACGCGATATCGACCATCTTGGAAAGGGATTGCGGAGCAAACCACTCATCGGCGTTCATGGCGATGATTTGAGAGCCGCGCGAGGCAACAAAACCGGCACGAAGACACGCGCCGCGCGTCGCGTCCTCGACGTCAATCAAATCAATATGGATGTCCCTGTCGGCAGCAACTTGAAGCGAATGGCGCACACCGGGCGCAGTATCGCGACAGACAACGACAATCTGCAAATCGTAGAGGTCTTGGTTCTGGATACTCTCGAGCGCACGCATCGCATAGCTGGGCGAACCTTCTACCACAAGGATCACCGAAAGTCGCGGATGCGAGCCACGTCGAACCAAATTATCCGTCCTCTCGACAGCAATGAATCAAACCGTGGTTCATGGTACACCCCGGCAATAAAAGCAATGAGACACCGGTTGCATTGCACGCCAAGAACAGATGTTGCACACGCGCAGCCCACAGATGACAGGTGTCGACGCACGACACGTCGAGCCCTCCCCTAGTCGAGCACGACAAGCTCGGTGGGATCGTAATCCACGCCCATAAACGTAAGGCCGCAGGCAGGAGCCGTGGGGCCCGCAGCGGTACGGTCGCAAGCATCGATAACCTCGCGCATCCACTCGGGTTCACGGCGATGCATGCCAATCTCGACAAGCGTGCCCACGATCGT